>NZ_JAHLOS010000015.1 GCF_018917525.1 Enterococcus raffinosus
CGCTGTATCGGAGATAAAAGTAAATAATGTCATCCGGGTGACCATCTTGCATCATTTTGAAAATAATATTTAAGTAATCATCCATAACTGTTTTTCGTTTTTTATAGTTTCTCGGCTGACCCATCTGACAGAGGTCTTCTTCTGTCATTTGAAGATATTTCTTTAGTGTGATTGGATGAATGTTAAATTGATGGGCTAAATGAAAAGGATCCTTTTTCTCTGTTTCTGCCCAATACGTTTGAATGGTACGAATCAACTGTTGTTTTTCTCGGCGACTTTCCGCCTGTTTTTGGTACTGCGGGCTACTTAGATCGCGTTTTTTATTATCAAAAACGATCTCTGAACCATCTGAATTTCTTGGAACAGAATTATCGTAAGACAACTTGGCTAAGTAGACTGAATCCGGTGTTCTTTCAACGTAAACCTTCTTGGGTTCTTGATCTAATAAGCGACCTTCATGGAAGAAAAGTGTCTGGGGGAGCTGGGAGGAAAAAATTTCTTTTAGATGCGTGATCAAATTTTGAAGTAAATGAAAGCGATCAGCCACTTGTACACAATCGGGAAGGATGTCAGTAATGGCTTTAGCGTAGACGTTGGCGCGATCGCGGGCTACGAATTGAATTTTTTTATGGTGGACTAACCATTCTTTTAATGTAGCGGCTGTTCGTCCCTCAAGGAGGGCAAGCAGCTGATGGTCTTGCATATCGTAGATAGCTGTGGCATAGGTCTGCCCTTTTCTTATGGCTACATCATCGATCCCTATTGCTTCGACATTTGGTCGATCTTCGAATATCAATCGATCATACAGTCGTTGAATGGTATCATTGCTCACTGAGACACCTAAGAGAGCCAATACTTTACTAGCACATTCATTGCTCAAAAAGATTGCCACACCTAAAATAAAGGTATTGAGGGCATCGGTTCGAACTTGAGAAGAACGGGCAAAAGGAAGAGCTTCAGTAAAGACCTGTCTGGAGCAGTCGGGATTTGAGCAACTATATTTGTAAAGGTTGGCGTGAAGAAATGTTTGTTTACCATGGATTGGCGTATCTTGAAGTGTTCGTTGATATGTCGCAGTTAAGGTTCGACACAACGTGCCACAAGTAGGACAGGAACATTCATGAGGTTTTGACTTAATGAACAAATGGACTGTTTCAGAATCTTCCGAGGTATCATAGATAAAATGGTCTTCATCCAACAAAAAAGAGCACTGGGTTAATTCGGTGTAGTTCATTCTAAAGCCCCTCTTTCTAACTATAGTATAAGACGGGAAATATCAAAATAGTACAAATAGCCACAAAAAAGCAGGTACGAATGTACTTGCTTTTTTGTGGCTATAACCAAACCTGAGAAAGAACCAAAAATCCTGTCGCAGCTCCGTTTTCTATCCATTTACTTCCACGTACCAATTTCTTCTCCATCGACTACCTCGATGCCCGTTTGAAAATCAAACTGATAGTCCTTTGGATTCGTAACGATCAGCATCACTACATCATCCAATCCCGCAGAAGAGATCACCTTTCGATCAAAGCGCATCAGCAGTTCGCCAGCCTTCACCTTTTGACCTTCAGTTACGAGTAATTCAAAGCCTTCATTTGCGAGACTGACTGTATCCAGCCCTACATGGATCAATAATTCAATCCCCTCTTGTGTTTCCAGTCCAATAGCGTGCTGCATTTGCGGATTCGCCGCCTTTATTACTCCATCAACAGGCGAAACGATCCGTCCAGCAGCTGGGTAAATAGCCAGGCCCTCACCCATCATTCCCGTTGAAAAAACCTCATCCTTTACTTCAGTTAAAGGGGCAACCTTACCAGTTACAAAAGCATCTAGCTTTTTCTTCTTCTTAAAAAACATCACTACACTTCCTTATACGAAATCAGTTCAATCTTTAATTGCTCTAAACGATCCTTAACCGCTGGATCAGTGAGAAACGCCACCTCGGCAGTTCGTGGAATCAATAATGAAGAATTCTTTAGAATATAATCATCTAAATAGCCTGGATGGAAAATCATCATATCCACACCATCGTCATGTAAATTGGCAAGCAGCTTTTCCAATGTACGATAAGGATCATAATCAGCCTGCATCGATTCCATATACAGATAGACCTTCGTTCCATTCACATCGATAAAGGCATCCTCCGTCAAAGAATTCGGCCCTTGACCTTGAGGCAATCCAGAATATTTCAATCCATGCTCCGCCGCGAATTGCTCCATCGCTTTAAAATAATTGGCACTGGTTACCGCATGCCCTTCAAAATAATCCGGTTTTCTGCCAAACAGCTCTAAAAATCGTTGATATTGTGCTTCAATCTCTAACATGACCTCCGAAAAAACAACGAAATCTTCAGTCGCCTCTCGATACATTTTAGAGGATTTAAAATTGCCTTCCTCATCAACCAAAGAAGGGATCTGTTCAGGATCAGCCAATGGTTTTCCAACACAGATATTGGTGTGTTGGCTAAAGGCGATCGGTTCATTTTTCAGCAAATCAACTCCATGAGCTGTGGTCGGCATGTTTACCATGACCCCCACGCTCCGGATCAAGCCTTCCTTTACCGCTTTTTCAATCCCATAATTGACCGCTTCCGAATAACCGAGGTCATCGGCTCTAAACAAGACTTTCTTCGAGTACTTCGTCATTTTCTTTTACGTCCTCCTTGATACTTAAAACATAAGTCACTGCCGCAGATACGATAAAGCCGATCCCGCAAGCAATGAAGCCGTTGATCATATTGGCATTGGTCCCGCCTACAAATGAAATCAAACAGGCGAAATTCGCCACTGGAATTAATGTATAGGCAGTCACCCCTGTCAATCCAGCATAAAGACCACCAGCTAGACCTCCTGCCATCAGTCCAATGAATGGTTTTCTGTAACGCACACCTAAGCCATAAACACCTGGCTCAGTCACACCGCCAACTAAACAAGCAGCTAGAAAACTAAAGGCCAGCGCCTTTTCATTTTTATTGCGTAAGCGTAAGAAGGAGCCTAGACACATTCCCGCCACACACATGCTGGAAATGATCGCCGCAGGTGTTACCAGTGAATCCTGTCCGTTTTGGGCAAAGAGTGTAATCATCGTTGAGATCATCAGCAAGTGCATGCCTGTCATTACCAAGAATTGCCATAACGCCGCAATCACTGCTACAGCCTAGAATCCACCAATCGCATCTAGTGACAATAAGAATTTACTAATGTGTTCCCCCGCAACAAATCCAGCAGGTCCTAAGACAATTAACGTGATTGGCAGCATGACCACCATCGTCAATGTTGGCGTAAAGATTGTTCCTAAAGTAGACGGAATCACCTTCTTAAAGAATTTTTCTACATACGACATGATCCAAATCGAGAGAATCATTGGAAGCACTGTGCTGGCATAATTCTGTGTAGCAACGGGAATCCCGAGAATATCAAAAGCTGCTCCATCTGCCGTGATTTGCGTAAACGTCGGATGAAGCAGAACGCCCCCTAAAAACATCCCTAAAACTGGCGTAACGCCAAATTTTTTCGCAGCAGTATACCCCAAGAAAACCGGGAAGAAATAAAATCCCGCATCGCCGACAAATGTCAATAACGTAGCTAAAGAGCTGCCTTCATGAATCCAGTTCAACATGGATGGTCCGAAAACGGCCATGACCATTTTGAACATTGAGGCCGCAATCAGCACAGGAATTAACGGTGTTAGACTTCCTGCCAAATAATCCAAAACCTTATTTCCTAATCCCTTTAAAGTAAAGGGCTCTTTTTCTTCCTTCGCTTCTACTTCTTCCTGCTCCTGTGCTCTGTCAGTCAGATCCAGCAAAACATTGTAGACCTTATTTACGGTTTGTCCAATGATGATCTGATATTGTCCGCCAGATTGGACAACGCCTAAGACACCAGTCGTTGACTTTAAGCTCTCTTCATTTACTTTGCTTTGATCCTTCAGATTAAAACGCAGACGCGTCATGCAGTGGGTCATATTTGAAATGTTCTCTTTGCCGCCAACATTTTCTAAGATCGTTTGTGCTAATTCATTAAATTTAGTCATCTTTTTTTCTCCTTACATTTTTTTCGTATAATCGGTTCATATGAATCATTAAATAGACCAGTTCATCTTCATTTGATTCAATGCCATAAAATTGCGCAATCAATGTGCCAACCTTTTGTGCCAGCTGATAGATCTCCGGATGCTGCTCCTTGATCGAATCCAGCATCTCCATTCCAGGACCAATCAGCTCTTCACCGCTGCGCATCCGCTTCAAGTAATAAAACATGTGCATACAAAAACGATTGTAGTTAAACTCATCACGATCGATCACAATGTGCAGATCCTGCTCGATTAAATAAGTTGTCTGCTGAATAATTTCTTCAATCAATACTTCTTCCTGGGAAATTTTATATTCCGATTGACTATTAACAAAGTGCATGGTGATACTCGTCAATTCCCCTTTCGGCAAGACGATATGTGTCTGCTCCTGAATCATTTTGACGGCCTTTTCCGCCAGAAAGCTCTCCTTTGGATACATCTGCGCAATCTCATAGGAATAATTCATTCGAACATTTTTATAGGTCGTCAAACGCTGAATGGAAAACTGAATGTGATCAGCCAAACTAAAGACCAACGTCGGATTCAGCTGCCCATTCAATTCCTCTTGTGCCATGCTGACAATCTCCGCACTCAAATTCAAAATCTCCTCCGGTATTTCCTTCAATAGTCCTTCAAAATATTCGCTTAGCTTGTAAAATGTCATGGTAATCTTGTTCAAATCCGTTAACTCATAAGGCGTTTTGGGAAATCCTAATCCTTTGCCAAAAGCAATCAAATGGTTGCCATTGCCATCAATCGCTTCAGCGACATTATTATTAATTTTCTTAATAATCTTCATTAACTCTTCCGCCTTTCCAATAAAAAAACTCTTTGAGCGCGCACTACACCCTCCTTTTTCAAAGAGAATGGTAATGCCTCAAAGAGTAACAATCCATTTTTATTTAATTTTCACTATAAATCATAGTTGATTAGTAAAACGTTGTCAATATATGACTCAATTTTATTTATTCAAAATCTTTACGTGTTCTAAAAAAAGAGAACAGGTTATAGTTCCTCATGCGCCGCAAGCCACTGCTTTACTTCAGCTACTAGCTCATCAGGGTAAGGATAGTGATAATGCTCCGCCAACTTACGTGATAGCCCTTCATACAGCATAATCGTTTTCTGCAACGCACGCCAGCTGTCTGCCGCATCAAAATGACCAAATACACCATTCAACTGCTGGAAGATCTCTTCATCTACCCATTCGTAGATAAAGCGACCAGCATGCCATGTATCATAATTTTCGCCATGGACCATTTTCTCGTACCATTCGATCGTCTGCAGCAGCACCTGTTTACATTCGGTATCCCGCAGCTTAACAGTCCATAATTCATTCCGTAAAATCTGTTTGCCCAAATACAAGGCAAGAAACCAAAAAGTGTTCACTGTATAATCGAAGGCCTCTGCCGTGATTGGCGAAGCTTTTGGCCATTCAAATTTTTCAGGAATCAGCCGTTGAGCCTCTCCTGTCTTATCCAGCAGCACTCGTGCGCCACGACGAAACCAGTCAAACGGCTCATTCTTAGCTAACTCGGCTTGATAGTTCGCGTACGAGGTAATCACAAAATCCACTTGAAAGCCGCCTTCAAATAAGGACAGCCACTCCAAACCAGCACCACTTTCGAATGGGATTGCTATGTTCAACTTACCAAGATTTCCGATCCAATCCTTCGAATTAAGATACCGCTTCGGATCATCCACATACATTTGGATATCCATATCGGAATACTCATCGGCCCCATGATCAATCCGTGCTCTCGAACCGGCCACATAAGCTACACGAACATCCGACTGCTCTTGCGCCCATTTGACAAAACGCTGTTCGACTTTCTTATAGAACGCTGCACTTTCCATCCCACACCCTCTTTTCTATCGATCATTTTTCGTTAAATCCAGCCAAACTTCAGACAAGCATTATAGATTCCATCGTCAACATTGCGATCGGTCACATAATCCGCCTGCACTTTCAGTTCATCCACTGCATTGCCCATCGCAATACTCGTCCAGCGCTTATCAAACATCACCAGATCATTCACGTCATCGCCAAAGACCACCACATCCTGCACTGGTCTGTCAAAATAATCCAAGACATCGAGAATGCCCTGCTTTTTGTTATCATGCTGACACATCGTATATTCCGGCACGAAACGCAGCTTCGAAAAATTTATCGGTTCAGGAATTAAGTGATCCTGCTCCATCGGTAACGCCAAATAGAACTTAAAAATATCCGCCGCTTCATCCACGTTGAAGGCTGGATCAATAAAATAGTCTGTCGGCTCCTGTCTTGGCCCCACCTGTTCTCTAAAAAGATCATTTTTCGCATAGACCTTCTCCGAGTCATCCGTCGCGATCAATACACCGATGCCTTGTTCCTCTGCCTGGTGAATCACTGCCAACGCTTCTTTTTTATCTAACGGTGTATTCTTCACCAATTTATTTTTAATCACCACACCCATGCCGCCTGAGCACACCATGTTTTCCAGGCCTAGCTCCTCCAATAAGCCGCGACACTTATAGTGCGCGCGTCCAGTGGCGATCGAAACAAAATGCCCATTTTCCTCTAAAAGCTCCAGTGCCCGCTTCGCACTAGGCACCACCTGTCCTGTACTACGGTCCGTCAATGTCCCATCAATATCAAAGAAAAACAACTTCTTTTCCATTCCTTCACCCGCTCCTTCAGCTTCATTCCATTCGGTTTCAATTGTATCATAGAGAGTGAGGAAATCGCTTAAATTCTCAAATAGCCAAGAAGGATGTTTCTGTTCTGTCCAACTAAAATTTGTTGTTCACAACCAATCAAAATTTTTATCCTATGTACTCCTTTTAAAAATAAAGCTAGTCGTGACTAATTTTTTTCAAAGTATCCCTCGACTTTATTATTTTGATTTTTCTATGGTAAATCGCAAACGAGCTAAGAGACCTACCAATCACATCGGTTATCTAAAGAATTTTTAATCCACGAAATCCCGCAAATATGTTAAACTCAGACAAAAGCAAAAAAAAGAGGAGAATTCTTGTGACTGAATATACTGGCTTCGACAAAATTTACCGCGACATCGTCATGGATATTATTGAAAACGGCACGGATCAAGACCCTGCCTTGGTTCGGGCAAAATATGCCGATGGCAGCCCTGCTCCTACTCGTTTTATTCAAGGCGTCAACTTTAAGATCACCCCAGCAGATGGCATTCCGATCTTAAAATCAAAACGTGTCTTCCAAAAAACACCCTTGATTGAATTGGAATGGATCTGGCAAGAATTATCCAACGACGTAACTTGGCTGCAGGAGCATAACTGTAAAGTCTGGAATGAATGGGTTGACGACAACAATACCATCGGCAAAGCATACGGCTACCAATTAGCCAAAAAATGCCGCAAGCTGCCAGACCATGAAGAAAAGCTTAATCAGGTCGAATACGTGTTGCATCAATTAGAAAACAATCCCGGCTCTCGACGTATTATGACTAGCCTGTGGGATGTCGATGATCTAGACGAAATGACCCTAGAACCCTGTGTCTGGGCAACCAATTGGAAGGTCAATAATGGTGTTCTTGATCTGCATGTCAAACAGCGCTCCGCTGACATGGCATTAGGCCAACCCTTCAACACCTACCAATACGCGGTCCTGCATCGCCTAATTGCTGACCAGCTCGGCTTTGAGCTTGGTACGATGCACTGGTGTATCGATGATGCTCACGTTTACGATCGCCATATCGATGCTTTGAAGGAACAATTGTCTCAGCCAATCCCTGATAGCGAACCAACACTTGTCTTACCAGATAAGTTCGATGAGAATGGCAACCAACGCTCCTTCTTTGAACGCCGCTTATCTGATGTGAAGCTGGAAGACTACGAGCATAACGGCGTGATTAAATATGAAATAGCGGAATAGAAAATAGAGCAGCAGACGATTATCGGTCGTTTGCTGCTCTATTTGTATTGCTCTACATTTTGTTTTTTTAGCTAATCCCGACTGCTCGACCGTCCCATTCCTTCGCAAAATCGGTAATCGAGACCCAAGCCATCGCACCGCGATCATAGGTTTTATTCGGACCGCCTGATCCGGCCTTTGCGCTTGAGCTATAGTACAACGGATCATACACTAAGAATTTATTATCCTTATATCCGGCAATGACCTTGCAATGGTTGCGAATCGTATTTGTTTGGTAAGAAGAATAGCCATAATACAAAACAGGATTTCCATTGATAATCCGATCAACAATGTTTTGTGTACTAACGTTACTGATGTTTGAAACATTTTTATACCACTTCTTCGCATAATTCGCTAACGACCCTGGGGTAATTACCCAACCGAAACCAGCACCGGTATACACATCTCCCTTTTGACCACCTTTATCATTAGGATACATCGGCAAATGATCTTGAACATATTTCAGATCAACATTCTTCCCTTTATATCTCAACAGCATCGTCATGGATGCGCCAGCACAGCCCCAAGGACTGAATACAGGAACATATTGGCTCACATAAGGCACGTTCAAGGTTCGCTGAACAGGTGCAATCGGTTGTGCACCACCTAGTGTGTACCACGAGATCCCTTCGTTTCTCCAGCCAGCCTTCAGCAGCATGTTACGCTCACTCAGCAGCATCGTGTAATGATGAGAGCCTGCACCTCTTGAATTTGGATTGAATACGCGATACATCGGCATGCCAGCCCAAGGTGTGTGCCACGCAATTCCTTCGTAGCGCCAGCCAGCTCGTTTTAAATTGTCTCTTTCCTTACCATCAAGGGTATAAAAATGCTCACCAGAATTTGGATTATAAATTCTAAACAGTTGTCGACCTGTCAAAGGGACCCGCATGCTGATTCCTTCATAACGCCAGCCTAATTTGACTAAGTAATTTTTCTCATGCAAATTCATGGTGTGAAGATGTTCCCCAGAATTCGGGTTGTATACTCGATAAATCGCAATCGTAGCAACAGGAGCAGCTTTCGTTTGGGCTTTTGGCGCAGCAGCAGCTGTGTCTTTAGCCGCTTGCGTTGTTGTCGCTACTGGCTTTTTTTTCGCCGGCTCCTCTTTCAGTATTTCTTGTTTCTGAGTGTTATCTAAAACCGGTGCTTCAACTGTTTCAGTAGAATCAGGAACCGTTGTTTCCTCTGTTTGCTCATCATCGACTTTAGCAGGATCAGTTGCTTCTTCCTCATCAGTTGGTTTCGTCTCTTCCTGATCTTCAGTCGGAGTTTCTTGTTCAATCGTATCCTTCGTTCCTTCCGATTCAGTAGGATTACTTGGTTCTGCAGGTTCTCTGGCATCTGTTGAAGGTGTTGTTTCAACGATTTCATCTTGCATATCATTTGCTTGATTCTCAGTTGTCGGAGCGCTGTCTCCTGCCGCAATCGGCTGCTCGGGTTCGACCACTTGAACAATTTGCTCCTTGTTCACCTCATCTGCATAAGCAACCTGATCATTTGTCGCAAATGCAGAAGCACCTAATAATCCCAAAAAGATAATTGGTGCAACAACCCATGTTTTTTTCTTCTTATACATTTTGAATCGCTTCTTTTCCATTTTTTCCCTCCTATAAAATAATAATTATCATTATTATTAAAACACGAATTATTTATTAATGAAAGCCTTTCCAGGATTTTTCGTTACTTTCGCTGTGTTTTATCAATCCAAATCAATATAAAATGATATTTACATTGGCTTCAAAAAGAAGCAGACGAATTTTCAGATCGTTTGCTGCTCTCCTCTTAAGATTCCCTAATCCTTCACCTTATTCAAGCAACATAGTAAGCCTTTCCGACAATCGATTGTACAATTAACTTTTATACAAAAAATCAGAAAGGTTTGATTTCCCTCATGCCCAAAATAAAACGCAAGGCCCATGAAGTAGAAGCCACTCTTGAAGAAGATATTGAAATACAAGGAAGACGTTTCCGTGTCTACTTTCAAAATAGATATACGATTCTCTCACTCGCTGTTGATTTGCTGACAGGTTTCTTTTACATCCTCGGCAGTGTAGCCGCCCTGACCCCCATCCCCGATCGAATCGGCATGTACTTTTACCTCGCAGGCTCGATCTTTCTAACCATCCGTCCTATTTTACGAATTATCAAAAATATTTTTATCTACGACGATCTGAAGGTAGAAAAAAAGAAGAAAAAATAGTACGATCACTCTATTTTGCAGAATGAGAATATTATGCTTCTAAGTAAAAGCTGAAGAACTAGCGCACTACTTTGAAGAACGGTTTCTGTGATGAACAGATCGCCAAATGTCGACATTCCCATATTTATTTGCTAAAAACTTGCGGGAGACAATCACAAAATAAAAAATGGCTACAGCGAAATTCACTAAGCCGCTGTAGCCTATTTTCTAGTTTGGAACGTACATATGATAAACGATCGTTTGATTTTCCTCGGTATAGTTCAAAGGTACCTGTTCGTTGAAGGAAACTCTAGTACCTGGAATCTCTGCTACTTGCTTCACTCCCTCTGAATCAAGATAAACAATGCCCAATGGATGATATTCAGAAACTTCCAGATTTAATCCACTTGGACCTACCACTTTGGTACCCACTTCTCCATCAAGTTCAAGCTTTCCATTATCTGGTATAGAGTAATTCGTGTCATAAAGGAAGAATCCTTCCGCCTTCACGCTGGTCCATATAGGTACCCCCTCTTCGTCTATATAGACATAGAAGTTTCTACCAATATTTGAAGTTATTTCGCTGAAATCAACGATTACGCGTCCTAACTGTTTTTCTTTTTCATACACATAGGTGACTTCCTGTTGCTGCTCAGTAAATTTGCCGGTTGCGTTTCCTTGAACTTCTTTGAAAAGGTAGCCTTCGATTGCTTTTTCCTCTGACGTATATTGTTCGCCGATACTTCCTGTTAACATCACATCTGGAGCGATTATGTTGCCTTCTTCGTCAACATAATGAACAATAACATCTGCTCCTTTGACGGGTTCCTTAGCATACACATAAGTGACTTCTTGTTGTTGATCAGTGAATTTTCCGGTTGCGTTTCCTTGAACTTCTTTTAAAATATAGCCGGTAATCGTCTTTGCTTCTGACTTATATTGCTCGCCAACATTTCCTGTTAACGTCTCAGCTTGGGCGAGTGTGTTGCCCTCTTCGTCCACAAAATGTACCAACACTGTGCCTTCTTTTTTCTCAGGAATAACTGATGAATTGTGATCATTGGTTGAGTGAATATATCCTAGATAATCATAACCTGAAACGGAAGTATCGGGTTTAAACGCACTGCCCTTGTCTAGTTTTTCTGTTTTCGCTGCGGGTAATTCAAGGGTTGCTGCTGCCGAAATACTTGTAAACCCGGTTCCTCCAACAAGCACTAATACTAGCAGTGCTTTTTTAGCTTGACGGCGTTTCCAAATCAAGAGCAGGCTACCCGCAGCTAGAAAAATTATTCCGAAATAGGTAATCATGTTATTTTGCATCTGCTCCCCTGTTTTCGGCAGTGTTTTATAGGTACTTTGCAGGACCTGATGTGTACTTGTTTGCCGGGTGGTTTGCTGCAAGGTTGCTTCAGTAGTTTTATTCGCTTGATTTACTGGCTCTGCGGCTTTTTTCTGATAAATTAAGCGGAAGTTTTCCTCGTCATGCGTAATTGTTGCTTCTGGCTGCTCAGTAATCAGATTCTTTTGTTCTGCCGGCGACAAGGAATCATATAAAGCGTATTCTGTCGTAACCGTTGCCGATAATTCCTCCGCATAACCTTCTGCTGCCCCAAATTGACACACCCCAACAATCATTGAAAGTACTGCCAAACAGCGAATATAATGCCTTTTCATTCCATTCTCTCCTTCACCTATGTTTTTTAATTACAGAAGCTGCTTATGCAGTCTGTATGGTGCCCTTATTTTTTCTTTTTCTGCTTTTTCTTACGGAAAGCTACCCAACGAGTATAATAAAGAACCCACAACCCTAACGCTACTACGACAATAGCCAATCCAATGATTTCTAAAAATTTCAAAGTGACCTCTCCTATTTGCAGCATGTAATGATTGGTAGATGAATCGATTCTCATTTCCTTTGTATTTCGGATAGAACCGATTTTCTACACTTTTGGGATGAAAAGACTTGCGTTGTTGTTTACTCGTTCGTTCTAGTTTCTAAATATCCATAAACTGTTTCATGTGAACCCTAGTTCTTTGCAATAGTACAATGAACGCAACCTGTCTGCTTCGATAGATTATTTCCGCATGAATAAAGGAAAAACAGACAAATAAAAAGCCCACTCGCTCCACTGAGTAACCCTTTTATTATCTGAAAAGAAGCATTCTTAATTCGAACGATCTTCATCAACTCGAAGCTTTTAGTGAAGCCATTGTGTAGCAAAAAATAAATTTACTTATCTTAAGAACGATTAATTTTATCTTTAATTTACGAGAGTATAAGTTTACAAATAACGCTGGTTTTCATTAGATTCTTAGATTATACCAAAATTAACTTAAAAATACATCATTATTTATTAATAATAATTATTTATTGAAAAGAGCACTTGTTGAGTGACAGACAGCGCTAATTTCAAACTGTTAATTGCTTATTTCCAGTGTTCCATTTCTTTCCTCATGCTATACTGAACACATCGAAAAAAGGAAAGCGCCTACTATTGGAGGGATGATGAATGAAAACCAAGAAGCAAAAAGAGCTGATCGATTCATTTTTACTCACACTAACGAATGAAGACAGATCAGTGTACCGAGACATTGTTCTTTACCTATCTGAACTCGGTTATAACCCGAAAAAAGAACGTTCGCATATCTCATTCAAGCATAGCTTGCACAATAAGCAGATCGCGAAAATTGGCATTCGAAAGAAAAAAGAAGCCTCACCCTTTTTCGCACTACGATATTCAGCTTGCAACAACTACTCAGAGAAATTCGCTGAAATCGTTCGTGCCAACATTGAAAAATATCCCAGCAAAACCCCTGGCTGTATCGAAAATACTTGCGACTATTGCGCCGGTGAACCCGAGACACATATTTACAGCTATATCTACCCAGGCGGAGAGAAAAAAGCCCATTGCGGAGCCACTGCACTGGAAATACCGAATATTTGCGCCGACGATTCCAATGAGATCAAACAGCTGATTAAAGAAGAACATGAGTATTTGTTGAAGTATGAGGCGACGCTATAAATGAAATAAACAAGAGGGGCAAACGATTTAATTCGCTTGCGATTCTTGTTTCTGATGGTCAAAAATTTGAAGTTTCGTGCAAATTTTGACAAAAACGGGTTTGTCAACTAAACTGTGGAAGTTAAATAGTTAAGAGTTTTTAACAACCTAAATTCTCTTGGCTATTTTTAAAGTCAGATGAATTTTGATTGGACACATAGTTAAATAAACCTATCGTTGTTATGGAAGGTAAATCGCATATTTTTCAATTCTAGAGGAGAAGGTCTCGTTGATCATTAACTGATTAAGCACCATAGCCCAGTTTTGAATTTGACCACCCGACCACTTCGCGTGTAATTCTTTCGTGCGTAAATAAAGTAGTTTTAGGAGTGCATTCTCATTAGAGAATGCTCCTTTTTTCGTGACTTTTCTGAAGCTAGAGTGAACACTTTCAACCGCATTGGTAGTGGACATAATTTTTCGAATGGCACTACCATAATCAAATAATTGTTCAATATGTGCAAAATTCCGTTTCCAGACATCTACAGCACCAGAATAATGGGACCACCGATTTTGAAAACTGTCAAAAGCAGCATGTGCAGTGTTTAGAGACGAAGTACCGTAGAACTTTTTCATATCTCGGCAGACTTCCTTATAGTCCCTACTTGGAATATAACGCAATGCATTTCGAACAAGATGAACAATACAACGCTGAACAATTACCGATGGAAAGATCGCTTTTGCGCCTTCTTCAAGACTAGAAACCCCATCCATAGAAATGAAAAGGACCTCTTCGACATCACCTGCTTTCAATTCATCGAACACTTGCATCCAGCGATTTTTAGATTCTGTTTGATTTAACCATAAACTTAAAATTTCCTTATTTCCTTTGAGATCATAGTCAAGAATGGTGAATACAGCATATTCTTTGGCTTCATAAAATTCTTGTAAAGTAACATGCATACAATCAATGAATAGAAAGGCATAGCATTTGGCTAGGGGGCGGCGGGCTTGCCATTCTTCCAATTCAGGAAGAATAGCGTCAGTGATATCTGAAATCATTTCATGGGAAATATCAAAGTCATAAATATCTTCGACGGTTGCGGCAATATCTCGTTGACTCATTCCTCGTGCATGCATGGAAAGAACCTTCCCTTCGATGTCGGAAACATCTCGTTTTCGCTTATGAATTAACTCTGATTCAAAGGAAGCCATCAATAGCTACTTCACTAAAACTGGTTTTAAGCGTTTTATTTCCATAGCCATTTCGACGGTTATCGTGTTCCTTAGGCTCTTTAGAATGGGCATCATAACCTAAATGGTTATTCAATTCTCCTTGAAGCTTTTTTTCAAATAAGGGACCAAAACACATCTTTCAAAGCATCTTGCATGTCATCGACAGATTCAGGTTGATAGGCATTCAGAATGGATTCAGCTAACTTTTCGGCATCAATATTTCTTTTCTTTCTAGCCATCGTGTACTCACCTCTTGATCTTATTGTAGAAAAAGAAAAACCGCGAAGCAACCACCTGCCTAGGATTAATGGTTACTTACACGGTTTATATTACATTCTCCAAAGATCTACATTGATTTAATTTTATTATCAATGTGTTTGGCTTCATCCTTATCTATTCCATACTTTTTAACAAGTTGGGCATCTAAATCTGACACAGGTTTAGTCCAATCAATATCTGATTTAATAGAAAAATCTTGAAGAGGAACGAAGCGATAAGTTTTGGCTGTTGCGTCCTGACTTCCTTTCGATAGACCATGTAAATAACGGACAAACTTAGTTTTTAGATACTTTGTCAAATTAGTAGCCGATCCTTCGTCTAACTTGAGCTCTGCCCCAAGTACGATATAGGTTTCGGTACATATCGAGCTTGGTTCTCCAACAAATGAATTTAAATTATCGTCGTTAAGCTCTGTTCCAATATTGTTTGCCCGAGCGGTGTATACCTTCCAATCATTAATCCACTCTTGTCGAGTTGTTATTTCATCCCGCTCAACATAACCAATCACACCTTTACCATAGCATTTTATTGGTTCATTTAGCCCGTCTACGTCAGCATGAAACCTAGGATCTTTAATAAAGTATCCGCGGAAACCAAATGGCTTCAATGGCGAAGTAAATTTAGAAAGCCAATTATCATTTAACAATTCTCCGTTTAAAGTAATTATTTTCTTTAAAATACTCACTGCCTTACTGTCGCGGACAAATACATCCACTCCTTCAATCTTCATAGATCTCATTACATCTTCAATTACTTTGTTATCCTCATACGTTACTACACGTGTCAGATTTTTTGTATTGTCATACTTTTTGTCCCATAAGAAATAGCATATTCCTCCACGGATATTTGTTTTAGGAAAAATATCCTCTGGAGTCAACCAGTCGTGTAACTCACGTAAATGTGGATCATTTAACATCTCATCACGATAATCATCCAGACCTTTCCCACCCACATACCAACGACTAGGTGTGATTTGAGTCATATAACTTGGATTTAATTCTTTTCCTGCCTTAACAAAATTTTGGTAAATAGGACTTGCACTTGCTTGTGCGCCCCCATCCATCTCCTGATAAGGTGGATTTGAAATTATTACATCGAATTTCACTCCGTGAAACGCCTCCTTGATCAAATTAACTCCTTCATCAACTGAATCTTTCAGTTGTTTTGTTAAGTCTTCCACATATTCGATATTTGTAGAATAATCTTTGAATCCTGCTAAAGTTCGTTTAGTAATAGTTTTTGCCATCGGTGTTTTAGCAACAGCATAAACATTATTTTTCAAAACTTTTTTCCATAATTCTACAAGCTCAACTCCATTAACTCGTCCAGCTTTTTGATTATTAATTTCCTCAAATAGTTTTTGGTATAAACTAGTTGCAACAAATAATGGATACAGGCCAGTTTTAGAATTCATATCAAGGAAAGTGGTTTCTTCGGTATAAATTTTCTTTGTATTAAAATTGTTAACCCATCTATAAACTAATTGACCATCAATTGTATTGTTTTGGAAGTCATTATCAAAGAAAGACAAGCCACCAAGTGTGTTAATGCTGTGCATATTCACAACACGCCAAGGAGTTAGTACTGTTTCTTTATCCGGATTTTTAAATGAACTGAATAATTTAGCAATCTTTTCCGTACGGGGAATAACATCTAACTCATCATATGACTTTGCCTTCTGACGAATAATACGCCCCGCCTCTACAAAGACTTCACCATCGTAATACTTGGTAAAGTCTTTGAATTTTTCTTTAGTCAGACCCATAGGCATAAATTCATTCCAAGATTTTTCATCTACCAAATTTATGAACATATCTAATGTGATTTCATCTTTTATATCGACATCCATCCCGTAAATCATCATTGGAATTCGGATAGATACTCCTCGAAGTACCGAAATCATCTTCGTACGTTGCTCTCTTAACTTTTTAATCTTTTCAACTGCAGCTTGTTCCTCTGGTGTACGATCTTTTTTCTCTTTTCGTTCTCCTTTAGAACCCTTTTCGTATTCTTCAATATCCATACCATTTTCAGAAACTATGAAGTCTTTGTGTTTTGTTGGTTTACTTGAACCAACAATTTTCTTCAACTCTTCAAATTTTGTAAGATCAACTTGATCAAGATTCAAAAGGTTATCGTTATAAAGTGAAGTGTCCTCAAAACCAGTATTGACTGCCTTTTCTGCGTAAGCTTTCTTTAAAGCAGTGAGCATTCTATCAACACTAAACTCCTTCATTGTATTACCTTGCTGTCCCAATATAGGGAAGAAATTGAGCATGTTTTCAAGTTTTTTCTTTTGCTCTAAACTATTAACTTTACCTTTCTTACTAGTAAGCCCAACACTTTCACTCATAATCTTTAAAGCACGGTCTGGTGCAAAATCAAAAATATAACAATTTTTCTTCACTCCGAGCTCAGCATGATTAAATGGGGTCTGTGCACGGAATGCAGCTTGCAAGTATGAGGTTGGACTTTCTGTATTGGAAAGAAAAAATACACCTGTCCACTCTGGCACATTTACTCCTGTGGTAAGTTTACGTACTGTTAACGTAATTGTTTTAGACTTAGCAGGATTCTCGCCAATTGCATTGCGCACTAACTGCAAATCTGAATCACTAGCATGTTCGCTATCACCAGTTTTTACCACGTTTGCAATGTTGTATTCCTTAAATACAGGGTGAGTGGCAAGTACACGTTCAAAAGCATTTGCTTCTTTAACCCCTGGCATTAACCACAATGTATGACGAAGATTTTCTCTAAATTCTTGTTTGGAAAAAGGAAAATTGGTTTTAGCATCGTTTGTTGTAATATAATCAAGAAATTTGCGAACATCATCTTCATGAATGAGCTTTGTTTCATCATCTTCTTTAACCCTAAAGAACTCACGAAAGTTAAAAGCCTTATTTTCATCAAAATAATCAAACTTATTAGGAATTTCAAAGGTGTACATCGATACTTTAGGTAACCCTTCATACGGATTTGGTTCATTAGGATGCTCTACAGACCACCGTTCTTTTGCTTCTTGCTCCATTGTATAATCCCAAGTGAAGATATTATCATCATCGTATTTATCAAAAAGATTAAAAGGAGTTCCTGAAAGTTCTAACACCTTGGTATGTTCCTCACGCAACTTAGCTTTTACATTATTTGCCAATTCCGTTTCGTTGCCTTCATGAGCCTCATCAATAATAATAAGATCCCAACCTATTGCAAGAAACTCATGGTTTTTATCACCTTGTTTTCCACCTGCCCATTCAGAACCACGTAGGTCTTGAATACTAGCGAAGTAAACAAAGGGTTTGTCAGTATCTACAAGATTTTTAATCCTTTCGCCTTGCTGTCTTGAACCATAAATATACGAATCGTCAGTAAATATTTTCTTGAAATCATTGAACCAACCATCGCTAACCACTGGTCTATGAGTCATAATCAAAACTTTCTTGTATCCGCTCTCTTTGATTACTTGCAAAGCAGATAAAGTCTTGCCAAAACGCATTTTTGCATTCCAAAGCATTTCATCCTTAGTTTTGAAAACTTTCTTTGTTTGATTAATCGCATCTTTTTGTTCTGGTCTAAAATTAATTTGAAATTCATCAAAATCATCTGTTTTTGATTTGAGACTGCCCTTGCCATCTTTCACCGCTTGAATAGCTTCTTTAGCAATATCAACCGTGACATTAAACCACTCATTCGGCTTACCTACATCATCTTCTCCAATGGTCTGAGGGTTGTACCCTGAACGTTTTAAAACTTCATGAACATCATGATCTCGGAAAAATTGATTTTTGTTATTTACTGCTAACTGAGCCCAGTGAACGACAAAAGGTACTCCAGCAGTAGTCATATATTGCTTAATTCGTTTAGTAGCATGTTTTCGAAGATACTCACTGTTAGGAGTAAAGTCCGCCTCGTAATCTTCTGGGACTGATGCATCTCCAATCTTTTCCAGTCCTTGATACATTTTCCATGTACCATCAGTATCTCTCGCGCTTTGTATATAGATAAGTTTACGATCAAAGGTATTATAAGTAACCACAAACATTTCATCATTAATTTCAACCCCTGGGTCGAATGACTTATTACTTGATAGATTATATGCAAATACCCTAAGTAATTTATCAAGAGTAATTAACGATTCTACCGCCTCAGAAACAGGAATGATTCCATTTTCATGAGCAGCAATGTTACCATTTTTTCGTAACTTATGAAATAAATCAGCTATAGTCGTTGTGATACTATCTCTTCTTTTGAGTTCTCTAAGTACATTTACATAATTCATATTAGACTGATTAATCCCGACATTTAAAGCAATTTTTCTTGCTGCAATTTCAGAATAACGCCTTGTTCCAATAGCAACTTCATTAGGAATTTGATTAACCATCGCACGATACGTGTTTATCGCATCAACTAAATTGGGAATACCAAGAAAACTTTCTAGCTTAGCTCCATATTTTGGTAGAAAATCGAAGTATTTTGCTTTAGATTTAGTTACTGTTGTCATCAACTTCCTCCATCTCTTCCTTATAAACTTCTGTAATAGGAACTGCCACGTAACGTAACACAGGAACACTTATCTTCTCTTCAATGATATCATCGTCGAATGAGAACAAATTTAATTGTTCCGCAATGACAGGAGTAGAGTAGGCTTCTCCAGGATCACGTTTCAGACCTATATAAATATCATCCAATGAATACTCCGTCCGATTAATAGTGATTTTCTTTTGACCTTTTCTCAAAAATTTAGGTGTCCATTCACTAAAAACTATTGGCTTGCCATCTGGTGTTTTTCTTGTTAAAAAATCACCCTGATTAATATTTTTTGAAATCAAAGTCTTCGCACTATCTTGAACTTTCTTCTTTATTGGCTCACCATGCTTTCGAGCTTGCTCAAGATAAAAGTCGTTAAATACTTGGAACATATTCATTACGCAAGTTTGAGCGTTATCTTCTAGTAACTCTACTCCATATAAAGTAGAAAGTGCCAACAAAGAAAAATTTTCATATTGTTCCATTGATTTACTGTATTCATGAGCAACCATAGCCATTTTCCTAGCCAAAACTTCTACTAAGAAAGCACCTTCACCCGCTGAAGGCTCAAAAAAAGTTTTTTGTAGCTCTTCGCAAGCCTCTTTTACCCCTGGCAAATTCAGCATATCTTTGACAGTTCGTTGCGGCGTAAAAACCTCACCATGTTTTTGAACACGTTTCTTGCTTTTTACAAGTCGCTCTGCCTCTCCTTTAATCATCATTACTTCATCACTCACACAAAATCACCTGTCTCACTAATACAAAAAACCAACACAGTAGTACTATCTTGGGTTGGCTTATTATATATGAAATTCTGAATATAGAAATTAATTTACTTACTTGCTTACTAAGCATTCTACTCCTTTCCTCCATTTCAAGTTGAACTTTACACTCCGGAAAAACTTATCATAATTTTTCTTTTATATCTTATCACATTTTGGCTAATCTTTAGTTAAGGTTACAATATATTGTGCGCTTCACAAAGGTAAAAAATTGCCATTTCAAATTACTAATAAAATGCAAAAAATAGGCTTGCTTGGTTAAAAACTTGTTTAAAATTTTATTGAGTCATATACATACAACTATTATATCTTTAATAATCCCAAACATCCAACTTGTCAAAATAATATAAGAACACTCATTAACTCAATAATATCTACAAAAATCGCTTATTATTTTTGTGACAACCTAAAAAGTCTAAATTCTTTCTGTTAGATCAATTTTACTATACATAGATAAAATAATTATTGCTTTTATTTAAGAAAAGAAAAATGAATTTCAATTGTACTAAATTAATCCAACTACCATAATGATAAGTTTGTAAAACGGCAATTTCAATCATTATTAATATATTTCAATAATAACTTTGGATTTTAAAAATCTTCACCACTTAAAATTGCACAGTTTAATTGGTAATCCCTTCATAATCTTATAAACCTCTTGGTATCTTCGTATAAAAATAAAGCTTTTATCCTTAAAATAAATAAGGCGTCCTTTAAAAACTAATAAACCTTTTCATAGTTTACTTACATAGAAAAAAACAATCTACGTGAAACCTAATACACATTCATATTTTTCGATTTCAGTAATTACTTTTCGTCTAATTTCTTCACGATCTTTTTGTGATGAAAAGAAATCAATTTGTTTCAAAATGAGTTCTTGTTTTCTCCTTTGAGTATCATCTTCAATACTCTTCAAAGCATCCTCAAAAGAATTAGAAAATTGATCACTATCTTTAATTCTAAATGAGGAAAAAACTGTTTCATTACTAACATCGCTATCTTTGAAACTAACTACCTTAATTAATTTATATCTGTAAACTATTTCCGATAAAATCTGATCGTTGGTAGCAAAGATTACCTTATTCCCCTTTTTAATTAAATCTTGTTGATAGATATTTACCAAAAATAAATCCATTGCAGCATTAAGCATACTTTTCTTTCCTTTTTTATTAACACCATGATAAATTCTCTTAAAGGATTTCCCATCGCTTGTTTTGAAATTACCCCACAGAAGTATGGAATAAATTAGATGTGTCTGATAAAAAATCTCTACATTATTTCTCATATAGTCATAAAAAGTTTTTAACTTTTCTTCTCTTGAAATATTAGACTTTTCAAGTTCAAATATTTTTAGACAATACAAATATGAAGTATTGAATGCAAGAGAATCTTCTTTTTTTTGTCTGGATTTGAACTCCTCATCGTTTACCATATAATTTACAGCAGCTTCTGAATTTTTAGTTAAATACTTTTCAAATGAGCCTTTGGGGTTAATGACTTCTGATAAAGATAGTTCTTCAAGTAAAATCAACATTTTGTCTATCCTACTGAACATTTTTTTTGCATCCAAACTTCTAGTTACTGAATCTCTACATGTCTCATCCATTGCTGCACTGAAATCGACTGTCAAATTTTCATTAGTCTTTATTTCTGTTAAAAATTCAATCAATGAGTATGCAACTTCTTTACCTTTATCATTACTCAAAAATCTATTCATCATTGACGATGGTTGATCAAAATATGATTCTAAGTAGACACAAATATTTGAGTCTATTACTATAGAATACTTTTCACCTTTCAAACTCTGTATATCTTTGAATCCTTCAAAAGGACAAATATATTTAAACATTTTACACCTCATCTCAATAAAAACCTTACGAACATTTATATTCTATTACTTCGGTCTATTTCTCTTCACAAATTCCCTGCAATTCGCTAAATATGAACCCAATTCTTCAGGATTAGGGACTCCTTCACCTAATCCGCCGGCTCTATCATGAACCCAGTTTGAACAACTTACCATACCAGCTTCTAACTCTTCATAAAGTTCTCTAGTAAATGGGGCGTCTCTCAAACGTTGTGTTTGTATCGCTGGACTAAACCTTTGAAGTGAATTATTGAAGAGAATCTCTTCTACAGTCCGTTCCCATGTCTCCCTCAATTCTTCGCACCAAAGTTTTACTTGCCTTTCATAATCTTCTACCTTATCAACATTTGATGGAACAATTTCTTTATACAGTTTTTCAATACCTTGTAATTTATTCTGCAAACTTCCAAGTCGTTTCTTTACTGGCATGCTGAGCCACGGAAGTGAATTTTGTAATATTCCAGAATTTTGTTGAATCTTCCTAATTGTTGTTGTGCAATAATCTATTTCTTGCTTCTGACAAAGGTCTTGAACTAGTAACAAAAATGTGATGTCATGTGTAAGTATGACCACCTGTTTCTCTTTTGCCTCTTCGACCAGTCTTTTAGCGATTAATTCTCTTCGTTTATAATCCAATGAGCATACCGGATCATCTAGTATGATACAATCGTTATCATCATTAAGTGCTGTTTCAGCGAGAAAATTTGCTAAAGATATTGATCTTTGTTCTCCTTCGCTTAGTATCTCAACAGGTTTTCTCCCTTTAACTGTGAGTTTTTTTAACGTAGTACCTTTTCTACCTCTTTGTTTAACCGTAGCAGAAAAATCAGCATTTAATTTTTGACATTCCTCAGAAAATCTTTCTATATATTCATTAGTCACAAATTGTTTGAATAACCTATTCTGAAACATAGTTATTCTACCTGTCGACATATTGATAAGATTTGCAGAAAATACCCATTTGACATCTTTCAAAAATTTTTCGATTTTAGGAAAAAGTTTCTCAAACTGTAATTTGTCTTGATACCAGTCTAAGTATTTATCAATTTCAACCAATTCCTTTTCAACTTTTTCGGCATTTAAAACTTCAATATTTTTCTTGAGTGCTTCAAACGCAACATCAAAACAATCTGTACTAACTCTATATTCATTCACTAGTGATTTCCATTCCAGAGATACCAAGTTATCAATAAGCTGCTTATTAATTTGATCAGACTCTACCTCGGCATCAATCAAAACTTTACGAAGCTCAGGCTCATTTTTCTTTAACCAATCATCAAACTTGGATTCTTGCACTAGTAGTTGAAAGTTTTGTTTAGCAAAATCTTGGGCAACTCTTTTAATATCCAATTCTGCTTTCTTTAGATTTTGCTCAGCCACACTTTTCAAATATCTCCAGTATTTATCTATGACTTCTGTGTTTTTAATATCCTGCCCACAAAAAATACAGTGATCAATTTCTTCATTAACAGACTCATAATATGTTTTGGCTGAAAGAATAAATTCCTTCCATTCAGTTGTACCTAAATTATAGATATGTTCTCCCTTTAGCTGCTCTATACCTTCTTCAGCTGAAAGATCTTTCAGGCGGTTTCTTTCGTTAATTAATTCTTTTGTCTTTTCTATTCTTGTATTAGAGAATTTATTGTTCAACTCTGAAATTCTTTGTTTTAAAAGATTCAAATTTTTTTCGAACTTTAAACACTCTTGCATTTTTTCATTTATATTTAAGCCCAGAAGAAAAACTTTCCTCTTTTGTTTACTTTTATACTCTTCTTCGTCTTTTTCAGTAACTTTTGCAAACTCACTTAACTGCTTAATATCAGTCTGATGATCTAATTTTTCGATAATCTTTTTTATCGCCGTCTCCTTACTAAAATATTCGATAAAATTGTTATCAATACTCTTTGATTCAATCTCCGTTCTCAATCTGGATTTAATTTCGGTAAAATAATGGATATAGCTATCAAAAAAACTAAACTCTATTGGTGCAAAAGATAGCTCTGTTTCTTTGGTTAAATCATTCATTGCACTAACCGTATCGAAAACTGATACTTTTTTGAAATTATCATGTCCTAAATCATTTGGAAAAAACAAATCCGTACAAATACCCTCTTTATTTTCAAAACTAAAAGTTGCTCCAATTTCATTGTTGTTTCGAACAAATACATTAGGTAAAATACTCTTATCGCCTCTTGAAATGAAAGCATTATTAAATAAACGAGTATATCCTGATTTACCACTCCCGTTCTCCCCGTATATTAATGTGAGTTGATTCCCAATTTTTAAAGTTTCATTTGGACTCAAGGCGTTTACTCCTGTTATACTTGATATACTTTTCAATTTAACTTGTTGCTTACTATTAGTTTGATTTACAGTTCCTAATAATTCCAAATGATTTCTTTCCAACCTCTGTCCGATTAAACCGTTTTCACTTTTAAACAACAGATAAATTTCATCCAAGTCTCGTTCGCTAAGCTCAGTTCCCTTGAGTATCGCATTACCTATACGTTGTTCCCAGTAGGGTTGTCTCTTAACCCAATCACAAATATTCGTATTTATCATAACTTAATCTCCTTTATCACATTACTATTCTATAATAACAGATATTATTATAAATAATTTATCATTTCATTGAAATTCAAAAAAAAGAGACGCACACATCCAGCAGTCTCTCACACAAAATTATTTAGTTATGCATTTCTCCAAAGTATTGTTAATCTAATTTCATAACCCTCTTCCCAACCCATAAACCACCCAATCCCGCTCCCGTTCCACCTGCACCAACCGCAACCCAACATCATCCAAATACTCCCCAAACACATCCGGCTCCTTCAACTTAGGCAAAACGTATTTAACCTTAGAATACTCACAGCCAATGAGCAGAATACCATCATCAGTCAGTATTCTTCTTATCTCTAAAAGACTCCCTCGCAAATTGCTCCAATGAAAATGATTTTGAAAGGCACAAATTAGGTCAAAGCTATTTGAAGGGTAATCTGTTTTCTCGATATTTACTTTTTCGAACGTAATCGTGCTATTCGAGTTTAATCTTTTTGCTTGTTCGATAGCTTTTTCTGAAATATCTATTCCAATGATTGTCTCGGCCTTAAATCTTTGACTGAGGTAGTACGTGGTTGCACCATTGCCAACGCTTATATCTAAAATGCGGTGAAATTGTTTTGCAGGTAAGAATGACAGGCACCATTTTGCCATGGGCAAGTAAACTTTATTCCATAATTTCATCATGATACTCCCTACCCAACCGGTTGGCGCTTTCGATTGGTTTAGAAGGTATTTGTAAATGAAAGCTAGTCCCACTACTATTATTAATAGGATAAAGAAACGATTCATGTCTTGTCCTTTCTGACGCAATCTAAAGTAATAATGTTTCTTAGATTCTAAGTCTGAAATAATATCCTTACAAATCCAATACAACCTTATCTACGATCTTTTAACTTCACATTTCTCTCATTACTTACATTGTACTTCACTTCAACATCCACTAAATAATAAACGACATGCTGCAAGTCCTCTTCTGTCACATCTGCCTCAGTGGCACTTGTTGTTTGTTTATACCTAAGTTTGACAACGTTCCCTTTTTTGAAACTTTCCGGCTCTTCTGTTTCAAACAATGCTTGATCTAAATAGCTGTCAACCAGCACCACATAAGACTTCTCTCCTATGGTTCGAACACTCGTAACAAAGAAATAGTCGGTCCGTGTTTGAACAGGATTTCTACCTAGAAGCAAATCCAAGGACTGTACTTTTCTTGGATTTGAGATAGCCACTCTTTCCTCATCCTCATTGAACAAGTCCATAGGTGTTACTTGATCTAATTCATCATAGGTAAAATTGATTATCTCATCTTTTTCGTATTTCAATTTCGTTTTAGTATCCCACTGTAAAAGTGTGCCACTAGAAATATCTTGAAAAATCACACTATGACCATAATAGGCCTTAGATGCGCCCATCGGAACTCTATTATCAATACTAATTACTTTTGCTATTGTATATTTTCTCATCATATCACCTACTATCCAGTATCTATTACACTAATTTTTTCTCGTTAGCTAAGCGGACAATTCCGAAAAGAACTCTCTTTGCGTTCGCTTTCATAAATCTATTATAAAAGAATAAAGACAACAAAAATAGTCACCCCATGAATCTCTTTTTCATAGAATCTCTCCTGCTATTTATTTGAAATTAGTATTTCTACCAGTATATATTTAAATAATCTTGTAGCTAAGACCCCTTGAAACGCGGAAAACGAAATGTTATTCAACCCAAATAACAGTTGAAGAATTTTGAGACGATATTCGCTCGTAAACCCATAGCCATCACAAAAAACCTCCCGCAATTCAACAATCAATTGTCAAATCACGGAAGGAAGTACCCATACTTTTAAGTTTTAGTGATTACTCGTTACTCAAATCCCCCATCAGTCTTCGTCGTATAGTCGTATTCTAGTTCATCATAAGGAAACATTGGACGCTGGATTTGTTTAAAATCCAGCTTTTCTGTTGCTTGTTGTGTTGGGCCGTCGGTTAAAGCCATCACACAATGGGCTCCGTAGGCGTCGAAGTCTGGTGAAATATAGCCTTGTTTTACTATGATCACTTCGTAGTCTTCTATGGAGACATTTGCCCACATAAATTGCGCTAGTTCTGTGAAGCTCACTGATTCGCGTTGCACTAGCACCGTGAGGGGATAGTGCTTTAATTTTACACCGATCACGCATCCTGTGATGGGGTCTTCTTGGTAATCTTGACTGACTACTCCTTTTGAGACGATCGTTCCTTCTAGTGATATTGTTTTAGATCGTTCGTCGAGGTCTTTTCCTAATTTAAACTGCACTGCCTCTCCTAACGCGTGTTGATTTAGCTGAGTGGTTGCTTTTTCGTCAATAATGCCTGCGATCAAGGTGGGCTTCTGCCAATCGGGATGTGTCTTCAATAAGTGTCGCAGGATCACTGTACTGTAGCCATCGCTGCCGGCACCGCAGTTATCTCCTGAATCGGTGATGAAGATTGGTTTCTCCGTCATATTCTCTACCTCGGCTAACACCTGTGCCAGTTCTCCGTAATTGCCGTGATAGTGAAACTCATACCGTCGGCGCAGGATAAAGTCGGATAGTTCATCGGCTTTTTCTTGGGCGTAGCTTCGATAGCGTTGATCAGCTGGTACTATTGTGACGGCACAGCCTAAGCGATCACTGTCATGGCGGACATAGCCTACATGAAAGGAAGCGCAGAGGATTCGTTCGTCTTGTTCTAATTCATCGAGCTTTTGATTGATAGAACGGACTGGTTCGTCTGAAGACACCGAACGTTCGCCGCCTACGATGATCGGCAGCTTGCGACAGACTGGCTGGATTACTCGTGTGCGTTCTTGTAGGATTTCACAGAAAAGGGTCGCTGTTTTGTCGAATGTTTCTTGAATATCTGTATGTGGCGAGTGGCGGTAGCAAGTCACCAGATTGGTCATCTTCGCGAATTCTTCCGTCACATTGCCGTGAGGGTCCATCACCACGGCGATTGGCAGATATGCTCCTACTAATTTACGGATCTCTCGTAAAATCACAAACTCCGCTGATCCTTCCGGCAGATTCATTACCTTGCTGGCACCATGCAGATAGAGATAAATGCCGTCGATCTCACGTATCTGCTGTTTCACCGCAGCTAGAAAATGCTCTAGGATATAGTCGAACGCTTCTCGTTCGATCAAGCCGCCAGGATGACCATTTGCATAGAAACCTGGGATTAGCTGGATACCTTGATTATCAAAGATGGGCTGAATGCCCATCTTTGATATCATGTCGTTGCCTTCTGCAAAGAGAAAATTTTCTTTGTTCATGGTTTTTGGCGTATGCTCATTGCTCTCTGAATTGAAGAATCCTACTAATACCTTCATTTGCGTTTCTCCATTACTGTCATCATATTTTGATAAACGCCTTCTGCATTCATCAAGCCGAAATCGGTGGAGTTGATCACCATGATGGGGATCTCAGCGGGTACTTCTTTGCGGACATTTGGTACTGCGTAGCGGACTTGAGGTGCCAGCATCACCAGCTGTTTTTCGTGGGATTTGGGACCGACCTTTTCCAGACCTACTGCTTCGATGTGGAGGGACTGTCCGGCTTTTTCTGCTACTTCACTGATTTTTTTGCATAAGATCGCGGTACTCATCCCCGCTTGGCAAACTAATAATACGTTCATGTTCATTCTTCCTTTCTTTCTAGTAAACTTCGATTGCGTCTTCTGGGTTTTGTTCTGAAGGCAGCTGTTCTTCTGCCAGCTTCTCTTTTTCAAACAATTTGTAAAACGGATAGTACACCAGCATATTGGCGGCGATACATACCACCGTCAGGATCACTGCCCGATAATCAAGGCTGGATAACCATTGCCCCACGCCCACCGGCACTGTGGAGCTGACATTGATCAGTGTACGATTGACCAAGCCTACCGCCATCGCTCCGTAACACAAGAAAATATTCACCACTTGGGTCAATAGAAACGGGATCAAGAAAATCGGGTTCAAAACGATCGGCAGTCCAAACAACACCGGTTCGTTGATCCCAAAGATTCCGGGAATGATCGCCAGCTTGCCCACCGTACGAATCTGAATGGATTTGCTTCGCAGCATCAACAACACCAGTCCCAATGTCGCACCGCCACCACCGACAAGATGGCACTGCTATGGATGCCAAACCACCAGCCGAGTTGCGAGACCACCGAAGCAAGTGAGACCCCGAAGACCGTATCCACCGCCAGATTCAACGGCTGTCCGATCATCATTAATAGTTTTGGTACTGATGTCGCGAAGACCTCCGCAAAGATCATGCGAATCAATACCATCGTCAAAAATACCACCGCTAATGGCACCAACGCTCCGATAGATTCCTTCAACGATGCCGGCACCGTATCTGGAAAGGCGATATACCCCACGCGTTTTCGCACCAGCAGATGGTACAGCTCCACCGCCGCAAAGGTCGTGATGATCGCTGAAAAGAGGCCTGTTCCGCCAAAGTAAGCTGTGTCCCAATTCCATTCCACGTATTGACTATTCACCACTAAAAAGGAGACCAGTGCCACCAGCATAGTTAAAAAGACATTCATCTGACGTTTTTGCGCCAAGTTATAGGCGATCGCCAGTGACAGGTAGACACCCTGACTGCCTAGTGTCACCCCAAACAAGAAGTTCAGGTGCGAGCCGTAGACCTCCGCCGCCTGCGCCCAGCCCTTCATCACGGGATAAAAGACATCCGTTTTGGATAGCAAATGATAATCCACGATTGGCTGTGACAAGATCAACGCAAAAGAGCCAATCAAAATCAACGGCAGGATCGTCATGAAGGATGTGGCGATCACTTGCAAATAAAGATTGCCCGCCAGCTTCGCCGCCAAAGGTGCAAAGAGCTTTTCCAAGACATTGGAGAACTTCTGTAATTGTTTACTCATAGCTTTCCACCTCCTCACGTTCCATCTGTTCAATCAGCAGCTGGCACATCCGACTCCACGAGATCGCATTGGCAAGATGGTCCTGTGCATGGGTCATGACCAGAGAATACGGCACCTCTTCCTCATTGACTTCTGCTTGGATCAGCTTTGTTTGGATATTGTGCACTTCTGCCATGCGCTCCTGTCCACGCTTCATCGCCACCACCGCAGCGGCTAGATTGATTCCTTCAAGATAAGCGTTCATCCCTTGATAAAAATCATCCATCGCATCACCGGCGATGCTGATGATTTGAAACGCCGTCAGTTGTACTTCTTCTTTTGTCATGTTTTTCGTCCTCCTTGTTAGTAGAATGCTGCATAAGTCCAATCACAAATACGATACTTCCCGCCACGACCCAGCTATAGGTCAACAAATCGCTGAGATGCCACGGCTCCCGAAACAAAAACACCGAGACCGCTAACATCAAGGCAGGATTCAAATACTGCAGGATCGCCAATACCGTCTGGGGCAGACGTTTACTGGCAGCCATAAATAAAATCAAGGGCAACGCTGTCGCAGCGCCGCTGGTCATCAATAACAGATTGCCTTCCCACATGGGCAACACCAACGGCATCTTGGTAACCCACACGATCACCAGCGCTACCGGTAATAAGATCACCGTCTCCACCCACATCCGAAACATCGGATCTAATGCCCCCTGCTTTTCCAACACGCCATAATAAGCCACACAAAGTGCCATCAACAGTGGCACGAGGGATAACGACGCACCTGCCACCAGCTTGGTGAAGATACTTCCCATCAATAGCACCACCGCAAATCGCTGCCAGACATTCAGCTGTTCCTTGAAGAAAAAGCGCCCAAAGAACACCGTAAAAAGCGGCGAACAAAAATAAGCAAAGCTTGCACTAGTCGTCTGACCACTGGCGACACAATAGATGAACGCGCCCCAGTTGCCGCCGATCGAAAGCGCCGCTAGACACAGATTCCGCCGCACCTTAGCATCTCGCCACACCACCAATAATTGCTGGACCAGCCTCTCTTTTTTGAAAGAACAAAGACACGTCAATGTCATCACTATAAATGACCAAATGATGCGGTATGCCAACAACTCCAGCGAGTCGATGCCTTCTAGAAGCTTCCAAAAAATCGGCAGAAAGCCCCAGATCGTGTAGGTAATCACTCCATAAATAAGTCCTTTTTTGATAGAACCAACTCCTTTTCATCAACCAATCGGAGAAAGCAAAAAAAGCAGGCCCGACACATCTCACACTTTTTGTGAAATGGATCAAGCCTGCCTAACAGTCACCCTCCAAATGGTTGAACTATTCAATTTTTCGGTATTTCTTTTCAAGATTCGTTGCAACGACCGTGTCTCCCTTCTTCTTGCCAAACCCGATGCCCTTTTTCACTAAGACCCACTCTCCTTTCCCTTCACGAGCCACCACGACATTATGCGTCAACACCTGAAGAACCACCATATTCCCACCCTTTCTGATAAGTAATGATTTCAAATAAAACGTCAGCGATTTCACTAAGAGGCCGGCTCACTTCTATTGCGAGCCAAAGCAACACAAAAAAAGGTATCGGGCGTGGTCTGCCCAATACCTTTGACATAGCGAAATAAACGTATACCGCACCTCGAAATTTCCCCACAAAAAAGACTAGAAAAAAAGCTTAAATTTGGTACAATAATGAGGTCGGTGTGATACACTGACTATGGCAACTTGATTGGTCAGTTGGCGCTGACTTTTCAAGGCTCTATATTCTGGTCGCCGCCAGAATGTAGAGTGCCTTTTTTATTTGATTAATTAAATATCTGAGTCCATTTTATTGAAAGCGGATTAGCCTGTCAAGCGAACAAAAGATTTTTTTTGAGATTATGTTGAGGATTTTCTGAACATCTAGTTGTACCTGACTTAATGCGGACCGTTTTAAATCAATATCTTATTTTAAATAAAAAGTTGGTAATTGTTATTAATACTTGTTCGAGAAGGTCCAAATATTCGTCAGTGTAGCGATTTTTAGAGAACAAAATGCTTTATCCATACAAACATCACTCCCAAAAAAACCTTTTAATTCAATATTTTTTGTTTTAGTTATACACTAAAGTTGATGGAAGAGAACTACTATATATGGCATTTGAATCCTGACAGATGCTAGTTGAATAAGATTTTAAAAGGTTTCTACTATGCTATCTTTTCAATAATTCCTTTTTTCCATTACTTAATTCTTATCTTATACCTGAAAAATTCATACTTACTCGAAGGTCCTTTGGAAAGCTAGAACTGCCAATGGTTCTTCGAGTTTTTTCTTTTCACCTTTTTGATGCACAAAAAAGAGCCCTCCTGTGTTATTGTTAAGTCGACAAAAACATCACAATAAAAAGTGCTCTATATGTCAACTTTACGCCAAAATAAATTACAATTCAATCCCTAACTCACTATTTCTAATACTGGCGGTCAATTATCTTCTGATTCTGGCCTTCTGCTTGTGCAAGAATTTCTCCATCGAATCGATTTTGATTCACGTATCGAAGAAACCTGTCTTTTTTCTGATCCTAGAAAATATGCGACCCACACAACAAAAGACCTATTTAAGCAACTGTTGTTTCAAGTGATCGCAGGGTACAAGTCTGAATCTGCCAGCGATCACCTGATTAACGATCCGATTTTTACTTTAGCACTGGGAAAAGACGCCTTAGCTTCACAACCTACCCTTTCTCGTTTTATCCAATGGTGGGATACCAATACTGTCCAGAGTTTTCATGCGCTGAATGCGCAGTTAGGCGAAACATTTATTGAGCAATTAAATCGTCACGAAATGGTCATTGATTTAGGTTCCACTCATGCGGATATACTTTTGGTCACCAAGAGCAGACAGCTTATAACGGTCATTACGGGTCAACGGGTTATCATCCGTTGTTGGCTTTTGATGGATTGACTCGCTTGTTTCTTGTTGCACAATTGCGGCCGGAAAATGTCTATACCTCCAATGGAGCCGCGGATTTTCTGCGCCCGATCCTTGAGCGTCATCATGGGGCTTCCTGCTAGCGCCAGTTACTGGTTCACGGGGTGACACCAGAAATTTACCAGCTCTGTGACGAATCCCAAGCAAAGTTTCTGATCCGAATGAAGGCAAGTCAAAAGTCACGACGTCTGGCAGAAGGATGTGCTTTATTCCGATAAGACCGATTTTACTAAGCAGGAAGTCCAATGGAATGAACTGACTTATCAAGCTGACTCTTGGAAACGTCCCATCGAGTGATTGTAAAACCGATGCATCCGGCAGGTGCGTACCTTTTTCGTCATGAATTTCTTGTGACGAATTTGGAAGACCTGTTTCCGAGAACGATTTTTCCCATATACCAACATCGAGGTATCATGGAAAATGACATTAAGGAGATCAAGGAAGGATTCTTCTTTGATAAAACCGATCACATCACGTTTGTTCAAAATGAGGGCCGCATGGTATTAAGTGGAATTGCCTATAATCTTTTCCAGTTGATGAAGCAATTGACGTTCCCTGAAGCAGAACGCTAAGAAACGATCACCACGATCCGCTTCAAACTGTTTCATATTGCCGGGAAAGTGACGACCCATGCGCGGAACATTCGTGTACTGCTCGCCAGCTCCAATGTCTTCGATGACTTGTTTTGGCAGATACTTCATCGCCTCCAGACCTTTCCGCTTTATTGAATTGATTAAAAATTACCCAAAAAAAAATCCATTTTATCCATCATGGGATTCGTGCGCCCTTTTTTCCTCAAAGTCATTCATTTCCAGCGATTTTTTCGAGAAACAATCCATTTGATAAAAATTGAAGCAATAATCAAACTTTTGCTCGCTATTTTCGGGTGAGCGTGTTATAGCTTAAAAAGTATGAATCATTCAGGTTTACAATACTATCGATTATTTATGAATAACTGCAAAAAGTTGGACTGAAAGCTACCTCATTTGAATGAAATCATTTTTCCAAGCCTTTGAAAAATGATTCAGATTTTCAGCACGCATACTATTTTGCTAAGCAGCACAATCATTTTTTCTTACTAATCAGTTAATTAGCTCTTGATTCACTTAGATTGCCAAACAAATCTAGCAAGTCATCTCTTATTTAAGGGAATAAATTCGCTGACATATCATCCAACTACACTTTACTAAAGTACTTTTATATAAAACTTGAATCAAACTCTACAGATTGATATTATGATACTAGTATTAAGTTGAAAGAAGGGAGAATTATGAATTCATTCGAGCTTTATGAAGTAAACCAGATGAAAGCTTTCAATTCAAAATTTTCTGAATACCTATCATTATTAAAGAAATATATTAGTCAAACTGATTTGAATGAAGAAAAAATGGAAATCAATAAGATGTATTTAAAATCTATCGAGGAGAGTTTTGAAAATAAAGATTTTAATTGCGATCAGTATCTTCAATTAAAATCTGTTTTAAAAGATGCTACTTTTACAAGATATAAAAAACAAGAAATTGAAGCAATAATTCAGGTTTTCATGAGAAAAATAAACTTTGAAAGTTCTACTTTGGAAGATCGTGATGTAGAAAAAACTTTAGATATAACGAATGAGATTTATACATCTTTATCGAAAAATATTATTAGGTTAAACAAAAACTATAGTAAAAAATGGAGTAATATTTCTATTTCATTTCCAGAATCAAATACTTATTCATATTTTTCTACATTAGAAAAAAATAAGGAGAATAATGATGCTAAAAGAGATTACGAATATCAGTCTGAAGCAATTTTCGATAGAAGATAAAGAAGTTAGTAACGATTCGGATAATATCAAGCTAGCGATTATTGGTGAATGCAATTTGAATAATCTTGTTCAATTTACTGAAGAAGATAATGTTTATTCTACAAATGTGTCGTTCAAGTTGGCTGTTGTGGAACAAAAAATTGACAGCGAGGAATTGAAGAATTTGAACGACAGTGATCCAAGAATATATATATCATTGAACTGTATTTTTAAGTTAGATTTCGTTTATGATGACTTGGATACAAATGACGAAATTAGCAAAAACAACTTAGCTAAAGAAGTTGGAAGATATACTGGCCCGTATATAAGAGAAGTCGTGACAAATATGTTTAGCCGTACTGTTTTTCCTGTCCCCCCTATTCCATTGGATTTTTTTGATGAGTTAGAGGTTATTGAGTAAATGGAGTTGAAAAATATCAGATTTGAAGAAATAGAAAGAGATAAATTTTATGTATCTGTTCTTCAAAATGCTCATAACATAAATCTAAAAAAAATTTTATTAAGCAAAGACGCAGATTTAATTGAAACTGTGCTTTCTTTCTTTCAAAGGAATAAGGATAACGGTGAAAGATTACGAAATGAATTAATTCGAATGGATGAAGAGTTGGAATTACGAAAAATAATTTATGGCGATGATTCTGACGCATATTTGCGAATGGTTAAACTTAAGAGGACTTTAAGTTTAATCTATCAGTTCAATTATGAGGAATTTAAAAGATTTAGAAGTAATTTTGTTGAATATGTTGCTTTTGTGTATTTTTCTGTAGTTGCACCGTTTGTAAAAAATAAATTAAGTAAAAGAAGACGCTTCTTTCATGAACCCAAAATTTATTATAAGACTAGCAAAGATTTAGGGAAATCTATCAGTGTAAATGCGCAAGAAGATGAAAAAGTGCTAATTGGTAATGGTGATAATTTAGTGGATTTGATTCATGTAAATAAAGAAGAGTTATCTATTGATATTTGTGAATGTAAGGCTGATTTAAACCATTTTTTATTGCACCTAAAAAATATAGATTCAGATAATCCAGATTGTAAAAAGAGTTTAAAAAAATGGTTTTACATGAACAATGTTCAAAATTTTTTTAATGAAAATGTATCTGGATGTAGCGCTAAGCTTTATTTCTTCACATTTGCCGATACCATCAACAACGCAGAACAAGTAAAAGATGAAGCTACTATTATTACTTCAACTAAAATATGTTCAGCATTTTGTATTTAATAGTTTATTACCTGAAAAATTCATACTTACTCGAAGATCCGTTGGAAAGATTAAACTGCCAATGATTCTTCGATTTTTTTGGCTCTAAGTCAAATCGTGTTGTTTTCGTTAAATCACTGAAAAGAAATGCTTCGGCGTTTCCTTTTTTTCTTTTTGTTTTTTTGTTCAAATAATGGGCTCTTCGTCAATGAGTGTTGGTGAAGAGCCTGGACAGTTTGATCCCAAATTAACAGTTATTTTGGAAACTCACTAACTAATCCTACAAATTGAAACCTGTTGTATCCTAAATCGGTTTTATTTTCTTAATATTATGATTCATCCCCCAGAAGTCATCTCTAAAAGAAACAAGGATAAACAACTGGGACTCATTAGCAAATTTTAGCTTATATCAGAGGTTAAATCTCCATTTCTCACAACTTGGCAAAATTATTTTGGGATTGGGAAACCGACTATTTACTTTTTTGCTTTTTGGGAGTGAATCATATTATGCCACTTTAATAGTATTTGATTTCATACTCCCAATCCACCCAAATTTTTATCTATTCAGTAAAGGATATTTATGCTCATGTTAGCACTCGTCAGATAAAAGAAACCAACAATAGCTTCGCGAATTTCATGACAATATCTGATCAAAAAAGCAGATTCCCTCTATTAAATGGTCTGCTAAACATTGGCTTAACATTGTTTTCATTTTCCCTCAGAGTTGGTGTTTTTAAGATCATTTTGAGGATTCAGTGTTTCCTAATATTGCTTAATTGTACTTGCAGCAAGAGATTGATGCTTTGGTATAATCAGAAAAATCACTAATTTTTCTACAGTTGGTAATTGTGAGCGGAACTCTTAATGACTATTTTCTACCCTAAAAAGCAATAATCGGGATAGAATAAAGCAAAGTGGGGTAAAAAAAGAGACTGTTCAATCATTCGCTGACGCCTCTTTCTAAAGCTGATATCGTTATTTTAGCACCTGAGCTAAGCCAGAAAACAATCGAAAGAAGATTGACTGATTTGGTAAAAGCAGCACGTATCCAGAAAATTGGCGCTGGTCGCTCTACCGCATACATCAGTAAAAGTAATGCCTCAACAAAAATATCTACCCCAACTCAGTTGTTTTGGGGTAGATATTTTTATTCTGAGTCAGATAAAGTCTTTAGTCGTTCTAACAAGGTGTTACTTTTCGAATTAAATACGTTTGCATCATGTGTAGACGGATAAAAAATATTTTTCTCTGTAATTCATCCTCGAAAGAATGATTCAGCCCAACAGCCATAACCTATTGAACATAATAATACTAGGCTTGCTATAACTAATCTTAAATTAAAATTCAAACTCCCCTTAACACTAGAAACTAAGATAATTGCTAAGAACGTAAAAAAAAGAAAGAAAGCCCCCATAAAGCAAGTAAAAATATACCCCTTTTTCTTCCACTGATTTTTAGCATGAAGTTTTTTATATAAAAATATCCCTATTACACCAAAACGCCAAAATATTGCAGAATCACTCGGTTTATTTTTCATTTTACCGCTCCTTTCCAAATCCTTAATCTTCTAAGGACTAATTTCCCGCGGGTCTTCTACATTAAAACTAGTAGTAGCTTCGCGTGATTCTATAGAATGGACTATTAGATTACATTAATGCCAACCATGTTGAGGTTTTTTATTATATCCCCATTTAACACATGAGCCTAAAAATCCTACGACACCTCCGTCAAAGCCGCCGGTTACTGCTCCACCTACTGTGTTAATAGCACAATTTACATCAGCATTGCCACCACCGATAATTTTTTGCATTTCTTGAACATTCATTTCTTTAATATTTTGCATGTTATAACACGCTCCTTCTAATTATTTTTAATACGAAATGAATGTATCATAGTATTTTTATCTATAGGGAAAACCTTCCTGAACCTTAGGTATTTCATCTTGAACGAGTTATTTCGTTGGACCAAACGAGGACTAAAAGCCTATTTGTTCGATATTCCCAACTGAAAACAAAATAGTCATTCAGAAATAAGAAGCCTTCACCCAAAAATTTCACTCATCCCGCTCTTCAAACTCCAACAGATAATGATCAATCTGACCGTTTTCTATGATCTTCATTTCGATCATATCCCATTCCTTATGGTTCAGGAGTTTTTGAACGAGCTCGTTTTCGATCTCCGCTTTCGTTATCGTACCGACATCATAATAATCTATCTCAAATAGGTCATCGATTTTATTTCCTTCTTCATCTTCTTCATAGCTTGAGAAAATGACGTAATTGACCACAATCTCATTGTCCCTTCGTGCATGTCTCACTAATTCATCTAAGAGCACGATTTCACAGCCAAAATACCTCAATACCTCTTCTATTTCTTCGTCACACCAATTGTAGTGGGGTTCATTTTTTTCAAGAATTTGTTGAATTTCTTCTTTTTGTTCTTCAGTTAGTGATTCGTAAGTAATCTTACTATCGATCGTTCCATCTGCATCGCTTTTTTGTTCAACTCTATATAAAACGTTTCTATTTCGGTCTAGTATATTGAACTTTAATGCCCTTTGACCGTTCAACAGCGTGATCCAAATTGCGCGTTCTGATCGATACCCGCCATAAGTTAATTGTGTTTTTTGATATTCTACTGTCACCTTTTCATCCTCCTTAACAACAGTTTTCCCGTCATTATTATACAATGAGACAATCGATAAGGACTAGCTGATTTCACGATATAAAAACCCCAATTACGATTTATTTTTAAACAAAATGACTTCGTTTCTAAGAATTGAACTAAAAAATATGCGGCGCACAGAACGCGCCGCATATCGGACTAAGTTTTATTCGAATTCCTCTTCACCAACACGATTTTATACGAAAGCTTCCTTGAATAATAGTGATCATTTTCGCCATATTACACAATTGATAAAATCAGCGTCTCGATTTCCTGACTAATTGGTAAAATTTCTGTTTGCTGCTAATGTAACGGTTGCTATAGAATTCCCGTCAGGTATAATACGTAAATCTAGATCTTTCATTAAACGGGCAACTAGCACGACATTGTTTATCATGATTACCGCTCTATTTTATTAAAATGATGTTATCTTTTTCGCTGGTCTGAGATTTTTTCTTGTTCGATACATTCGTTTAGAATCTGTTTGATTGAATCCACTGTTTCATCATAGGAAATATCTTTAGCGAACGGATTTTCTTTTTTATATTTATCCCATCGATCTTTTAATTCTGTACTATTAGCAATAGATTCCATGGATCTATCGTAGTATGATTCTAATTTCTCTAAGTTTCCTCTTTTCGAAAAAGTATTTCTCACACTTTTGTATAATGATTTTTGATCAATCTCTTCTAACTTAGGAATCGTATATAAATCATAAAAATCTTTAGCTCGTGAATTATCCACTCCAAAACTTAGTGTTGCGCTCAATTTTTCTGCGATTATTTGTTCGATTGGATATGCTGGGATTTCTATTATTTTGTCTTCAAACATCAACTTATGTTTATGCTTTGTTACTTCAGGTAAAATGGAGTCTCCTGTTGTTAAATCCATTTTAAAGGGAACACGTGTATTTTCTAAATAGCCAAATAATTTCACTTGGAAGCCAGGATAATAATCTGCCTCTCTTGTTTCTGAAATACTCTTAATCTCAAATTTTATTCCTTCCTTTGTCGACTGTTTAACTAAATCATTAAACACTTTTAAAATATTTTCTTCAGTAGCTTTGAATCTTCGAATAGTCGTATCAATATCAATTGTGGATCTTGTATTGATTCCATACTTCGAACCCAATAAGAAACCACCTTTTAGAATAAAATCGTCTTGATAAGAAGACTCTGCGATTTTCTCTAAAAATTTATCCATCATGTAGTGACGCTGCACAAGTTGTGGATTCAATCCTGTTTCTCTCGCAACATTTCTGGTTTTAGCTGAAAACTGAGTTGGTGTCATAATCATTATCCTTTCATCAATATAGAGCTTCCATATAATTAGCTAATCTCGGATCTACATTCAATTTCTCCCTGTATTCTCTCAATTTCATTGGATCGCGATCCTTTTCACGCATATAGTCTTTTAAGGCATCTAGCTTGGTTTCAAACGTGGCATTATATCGAGGGTTCCACATATCACAAATTGTTCTTTCTTTATTGTATACTCGAATCGGATTCCCTTGATATGAGTTAATTTCAATTACTCCTAAATCAAAAACTTTGTCCTTAACTTTATGGATACGTACAAATTCTTCCTCTAAATATTTTCTCTGAATATGATAATTTGAAGGGACTGACAAATGAATTTTTTTAGGAATATTTGTAGAAAGAGAATACAAATCTAAGGCTGTTTCATGTGAGAATACCCCCTTTGAAAACCTACACTGAATCATATACAGTTCATCTACTCCATGTCCGTCAAGTACATAATACCCTCTAGTAATTCGTACAAGTTTTCCCGTCTCTACTAAACGCTGGACTGTTGCCCCTGCAATTCCTTCAGTTCTTGCCTCTCTCATTGAAAGATTCCCGTCTCTCTTTTCTAATAGCTGAAATAGTTTATCTTTCAAAGATATCCCCCCTTATACATTACATTTAAACCCTCTAAATTATATCATGAGGGTTTAAATGTAACAATAGGTCTTATCTGTCTAAATCTATCTCTCTTCATAATTGTTGTTGACACTTTAATCCTGAAGCTTCTGTTTAATTTTTTGCTTCATTAATCTTTGATTTTTCTGCTTGTAAATCAACTTCTAATAAATGTACAATGAATGTTTTTATATTCATCAAGAAAGATTCATGTGTTCCTTGTTTACTACCGATTCTTTTCAGATAAGATTCTCAGTTATAGGAACTTTGAAAACATAATAAAAAAGACCGAACACCATGATTCGTGTTCGATCCTTTAAACTCAACCAAGCCGCTCCAAAACGCTCGCTATCTCAGTCAGGGCTTCTGGGTCGGTTTCAGTGGTCCCCCCTTAATCCACTCCCGTATAGATAGGTAAGGAATGCCTAAACAAATGCCTTATTAGCGCTAAGCACTCTGATATTCAGGCTGCTTCCAAAGTTATCCGATAACACTTTAGTTCACCATTTTCTACTATCTTCAGCTTGATTACATCCGAATCCTCTTTTGCCAACAGCTTCGGCATTAAATAGGTCCCGATGATTTCTTGCTCTGAAGTTCCTTCTTCAAAAAACTCTAGTTTGTTTGAAACTGCTCCTGTTTGCTCCGTGCTTGAATAGAAGGAGTAGCTGATCACCGTGTCATTGTCGCTTTTTCCATATTTCAGCATTTCAGAATTATCCACTAGCTCCAATCCGAAAATACCTAACGTGTCCTCTAAACTACACTCTCCCCACTCAGTCTCATTGTTGCTAAAAATCTGCTGAATGTCTTCTATATCATTCGAGGATAGCGCTTCGGCAATCACTTCAAAATTATCTGCCGCCATATTTTGTCTAAACTTATACAAAATGTCTCCAGACTTGTTCAGGACATTGAATTTAAGTGTCGTTTCACCCTTCAAAGTAGTAACCATAATGATACGCCCAACCTGATACTCACCATAATGCAGCAATTCCTTCTGAGCCCATATTTTCATGGAACATCCCCCTAGAGTAGCCCTTTTTTTAAGTATAATTCATTTTGAATATCCAGCCTAGATGTTTCATCTATAACAAAAATTGTTTTTTTTGAAACATTTTAAAAAATTGGGTAGTTGAGTTTGTTGGAGTGATTTGATGTATATTAAGTCCTTATCGAAAAAAAAAGAGACGCCAATATAATTAGCAATCTCAAAAAATCGTTCAGTTTATACTTGGACCATCTGCTTTTCATAAACCTATCCTACAAAACTGGCTGCTAGTTGGAATAATGTCCACCGCACGATCCCACCAAGCCGTAATCAGTGCATCAGAGACCTCTGAGACGGGTAGCCCACCAATAACTCGTGTTCAATCTTTTTTTACTTAACTTAGCCTTTCCAAAACATTTGCTATCTCGGTCAAAACCTCTGAATCAGTCTCCGTATCTTTCAATTTCTGCAACAAACCAATCGTTTCCTCCGGCGCTTTCTTGCTCAACTGCCCCAATGCCCAAACAGCTGTACCTCGAATAACTGGTCGCTGATCCTGTAGACAGGCTTGGATTTCTGGCAGTGCTTCTTTACCGCCAAGATTAGCTAAGGCGATCAGTGCATTGCGCTGCAACGGTTTTTTTCCGCGCCAAGAGCCGGCTAGGTGTCCGAATTGTTCTTTGAATTCGCGATTTGAGATAGAGAGGAGCGGTGCTAGTTTTGGATGAACCTCATCGATTTTGGGTTCCATCTCTTCGTGAAAATGAAAATCTTTGCCGCGGTTATACGGACAGACAAGCTGACAAATATCGCAACCGTAGATCACGTTACGCATTTTCTTTCGATATTCCTCCGGCATCATGCCTTTGGTTTGGGTCTGATAGGAAAGACATTTTTTGGCGTTCATCCGACCGTCTCCCAATAAGGCACCGGTTGGACAGCCAGTAATACAACGTGTGCAATCGCCGCAGCCGTTTGGCACTGGCTGGTCGGGTTCAAATTGGATATTCGTGATGATCTCCCCAAGATAGACGAAGGAGCCATATTCTTCCGTGATCAGTAAACCGTTGCGACCGATAAACCCCAGACCCGCTCGTTGCGCAACTGCTACATCCACTAACTCACCTGTATCGACCTGCGGAGCAAATCGCCATTCCGCTTGAATCTGTTCCGTCTCCGCCTGTTCTTTGATAAAGGCAATCAACTTCGTCAATCGTTCTTCTAATATATTGTGATAATCCGTTCCCCACGAAGCACGGGCAAATTGTCCGCGTTTTTCATCACGGGGAACCTTTTCATGAATTTTTGTCGGATACGCCAAGGCAATCGCGATGATGCTTTTGGGATCTTCAAAGGTTTCTTCTAGATACAGCCGTTCTTTGATGTTTTGATGTTCAAAGCCGGATGTATGCCCCAGCGCGCGCTGCTCCAGCAAGGATTCCTCCATATAATCAAAAGGATCAGCTGTTGTAAAGCCGATTTTATCAATCCCAAGCTGCTTACTTTCAGCGATGATCCGTTCTTTTAAGGTTTTCATCGTTCCACTCCTAGTTCGTATTAAGGAATTCATTTTTCTAAAAACCGAAAAATGAAGTTGATTCTCACCACGTATGTCATTCTACTAGACCTGCTAAAGCAGGAAGTAAAACTGAGATCCTAGTTCGTATTAAGGGATTCATTTTTCAAAAACCGAAAAATGAGTCTGTTTCTCTCCACGTATGTCATTCTACTAGACCTGACAAAGCAGGAAGTAGAGCTGAGATTCTGACACGAATTTACAGGCCCTACTATATCACATGTTCCTTGCTAGCAAAAGAAATCCTCCCTGTTCCTTGTCCATTTCCTCAGCAAACGAAGTCAACGCTTCTTAAGGATCATCCGCTATTTAACCGCACCTTGCGAATTAGGAATATTGATTCTGCGTGAGGAGCAGCGTTCCATTTATGACAGCAGTACGTTAGATACGTTGAAGACGTTCCATCAGACTCATCGTTTTTTCGATTATTCAATAACTCGGTGCTGTTTCAAAGCAATTGACGGTTTCTCTACCTATTCAAAAACATAGTTTCATGGATCAAGTCGAAAAGACAATCTATCCCATATGTTACTTACAACGTGAATGGAGTACTTAAGTAAGTTATTTGCTGAAACAGCAAGAGAGTGACGCTCAATCATAAACCAGTAGACCCACTGTAAAGTTCATTTGTGAGATTCCTAGTGGGTTATTTGTGTGTTTACTGTTAGACAAAATGTACAAAAAGCCCCGCTATTTTGCCTATTTTCACAGAACATCCTGCTTACTAGTTATTAAGGAAATATTAAGTCAAACGAGCAATCAATAAGTTTTTTAAAACTTTTTTTGTAAGAGTTTTTGAGTATAAAAGCTGGCAAACCAATATTCCTGTTCCATGCATAAAACATAAAATGTGTCAAAGTGGGCAAAATTGCATTCGCCCCTGAAAATTGCACGTTTTTTGAGGTGCTTTTTTAACGAAATCTCTTTCCTATGCGATTCCTCTCAAAAAAAGAACAAAAATTCGTGCAATTTTGACCCCAAAATGTATTTTTGCCGGTTTTGACCAAGTTTGTGTTTCCCCTTTATCGTTAAGTCACCGGCCGGAACAAAAAAATAGAAATACTATAACGGAGGAATAAAACATGAAACAAAAAATTGGCAACAAATTACAAGTACAGATCGACGCAGGAGAAGACAAATTAAGAAAGGTGAACTTCCAAAACGTCATCGATGAATCAACCGAACAAGCGGTGCTAGAACTGGGGGCTATCCTGACAGAACTTTCACCAGAGAACAGCAACCTAGACGGCGTGATCCTAACTAGTCGATCACGCTATACCAAATAAGAAAGGAGGAAATTAAATGTTAAAACTTGTCGCAACCTTTAGAACCAGCTTGGGAAAAAGCCAAACCTAGAGTTTGAACAATCCAGACCCTAACAAGGCCCCAAGCGAAGTCAAAAGTCTTTTACAACGGCTAACAGGGATCAAACTTTTCCATAAAGATGGCGCAGATCTCTTCGATACAGTCGAAAGCGCGAAGTATGTGGAAACAAACGAAACAATTATTTTCGATAACACACAGGAACAACCGTAGCATCATCACTTGACTAAAATTTGAGAAGTCGCGGTAGACGTGCCGCTCTTCTCTATTAAGAAGGATGTCAATTCTTGCTTTAGCAAGTTAAAAAAATTATCAACGGCATTCGAATCGAACGATTTTTTGCAAAAAAACTTTAAAACGAATTAGGAGGATAAAATCCATGAATGAACTAACTTTAACGCACCAACAAATTTTTTCACTAAAACCCGAGACACTTGAGGCACGAATTATGACCTATTACCAAGAAACCCAAAACAGCAGCTTGACGATCAAATATATTATGGCTTTACGCGTCCGCTTTAAGCTTGGTGCGCAGGAGTTTGCGAACATTCTCAGCGATCTTGTCCGCTATTTGTTTATGAACACCAAAGCAACACGCACCATGAAACGCTTTTTCTATTTTTTTCAGGATTATTTTGAAGCTCCGAAATGGAAACGACTAACGATGAGGGTCTTCCCTTTACGAAATTTTGTGAAGAAAGTTTTGTCTGTCGCTCGTTCACTGGTTTCACTTGTACACCCTGAAGAAAATACAGAGACTTGATAAGAAAAAAACTACACAGAAAAATAAATGAGAGGAAAGAAGAAGAATGATTACTGAGTCTACAAAACTGGTCACGACCTTTTTAAAGAGTGACCAAAAGAAGCACAACTGGACCTATCAAGATGTGGATACAAGCTTGTCGGCACAAGAGATCAAAGAAGCTTGCGAATTACTAACGACCTTAGACCTTTTTGAACAAGATGGCGTAAAACTATTTGATTCTGTTGTTATGGCAAAGTTCGTTTCTACCAAAGTAACGACGCTGTTTGACCTGAAAAATGAAATCGATGTGGATCAAACACAACCATTTTATGAAGCAACCTGTGAAGAGGTTCGCTGTTTTGAAGTACCAGAAAAAAACAAGGAATCCGAACACGTTCAGCTCCAGCTGCCTGTGGCGGTTATTCCTTTTAGTAAAACCCAATTACCATTAGAAGTGAATGAACCTGTCACCCATCCAGTAACTGTAACTGCACCTGCACCTGCCAAACGATTGACTGAACAGCCAACGAGGAAAGAAGCAAATGACAAAAAAGGCCTACTTCAACGAATGTTCAGGCGAAAACAGCGGAATAAAGATGACCAAGCAAATCATGAATCTAGCACTTAAACGCTACTCTCCATTCTATCTCGCGTAGGATACTGACACCTGCGATTGAAACTGCAGGTGTTGATTAAATCAATTGAAAGAAGGTATTTGAAATGACTCTTTTAGCAATGTTATCAGGAGGAACCCTCGTTAACTATTTATTTGGCGGAAGTGTCCCTATCATGGGCGTCTTCTTGACAATGGTTGGTTTGGACCTTTTTACCGGCTATGCCAAAGCACTGAAAAGCCACACGTGGGTCTCCTCTATCAATCTTTACGGACTATTTACCAAGTTCATTACGTTTTCAACGATCATCTGCGCCGCAGCTTTAGACAAACTGGCTCCTGTTGTTGGCATCGCACTGCCTATCAATGTCGCCCTAATTTGGACTCCCCCCTTGATTCTGTACGAGATCGGGTCGATTTTAGAGAACGCGCATGTTTTCGGTCTAAAGATCGCGTGGCTGCAGTTTTTGAACGGGATGTCGGAGAGTTGCCTGATAAGGATGACCAAGAGAACAATGTGCAATAAAAAAAGCGTCCATACTGAAAGCCTGAAGCGGCTTTGCAGTATGGATTGACTTTGCGTGGAAAATAGCCGAACAATCAAGCCCTATCGTTATTGATAGGGGCAAGATCGTTCGGCTCTGATTTAATGATTGGTCATTCTTAAGACTTTTTCTTCAGTCTCAACTTGAATCAAGCTATTTATTTTTTTCGATTAGTCGTTGAGCTTCTTCAATAATATGATCGACTGTAAAATTGTAGTCCTTCAACAAATCTCCAGCAGGAGCGGACTTTCCGAATTGCTCTAAGCCGATCGATGATCCATTGACGCCTACATATTTGGACCAGCCAATTGTTGAACCCAACTCAATTGATAACTTGTTATCAACGTTTGTTGGTAACACGGATTCTTTGTATTCTTCGCTTTGTGCATTAAATAGCTCCCAGCTAGGCAATGAAACAACGTTTACTTTATACTGTTTAAGCTGTTCTTTTGCTAACAATGCCATTTCAACTTCAGAACCACTTGCAATTAGAATTAAATCTGGATTTTCTGAGTCTTTAGATAGGACGTATCCGCCTTTTTCAGCATTTTCGTAATTGACATTTTCAATTACCGGTACATCGTGTCTTCCGAGAGCGATTAGGAATGGACGATCTTTAGATTGAGCTGCCAGTTTCCATGCAACGATTGTTTCGTTAGCATCCGCTGGTCGGTAAACAACTAGATTAGGCATCGCTCTTAAAGATACTAAGTGTTCTACTGGCTGATGAGTTGGTCCATCTTGCCCGACTTGTATACTGTCATGGGTCATGATATAAGTCACAGGAACACCCATCAACGCAGAATGACGAATGGCAGAGCGCATATAGTCAGAAAATACTAAGAAAGTTCCGCAATACCCTCTTAACCCACCATGCAATGTCAATCCGTTACAAATTGAAGCCATGGCAAATTCGCGAACACCAAAATAGATATTGGGACCTTCATGATTTTCTTCATCCATAAATGGTAGTCCCTCTATTGTTGTCTTGTTTGAAGAGGCTAGATCGGCAGAGCCTCCGACTAAAATTGGTAAATCTTTGTAAATTCGGTTCAACATTTTTCCACTAGCAGTTCTTGTTGCCATTTTTTCTTCTGTAAATGGTGTCAAAGCAGTTTCCGTTACTTCAAATTCCTCCTGAATCACTTTTTTCAATTCTGCTGCCAATTCAGGATACTCATTTGAATATTCGTTCATTAATTCATTCCATTGCATTTCTAGGTTTTCACCATTAATAGCAATTTCATCAAAATTCGTTTTTACATCCGTAGGTACAAAGAAATCGTCATATTCCCAGCCGATTGCTTCTTTGATTTTCTTGGCTTCTTCGGCACCGACAGGGTTGCTGTGGATCTTCTCAGTCCCCTGCAAGGTTGAGCCGAATCCAATGATTGTTTTTACTTCAATTAGCGTAGGTTTCGTCGTTTCAGCTTGAGCTTCTTCGATTGCTGCGGAAATTTCATCTAAATTATTCCCATCAGTAACGTAGAGCGTTTGCCAGTTCATTGCTCTGAATTTTTCTTGAATATCTTCATGGGCTGATTGCGTTAATGGCCCATCTGACGTAATGTCATTTGAATCATAAAGAACAATTAATTTTCCAAGTCCTAATTTTCCAGCAATAGCGGCCGCTTCTAATGCCACCCCTTCTTCTAAATCGCCATCTCCACATACGGTATAAGTGAAGTGATTTACTACATCAAAGTCCTCTTTATTAAACCGATCTCTTAAATGTGCTTCAGCAATAGCCATTCCTACTGTCATTGAAAAACCTTGCCCTAATGGTCCTGTTGTTGCTTCAACCCCTGGCGTGTGGAAGACTTCTGGATGTCCAGGCGTCTTACTGTCTAGTTTTCTAAACTGTTTAATATCATCCATTGATAAATCATAACCGGATAAATGCAGCAACGAATACAACAGCATCGAACCATGACCCGAAGTTAAAACAAAGCGATCTCGATTAAACCACTTAGGATTTTTAGGATTGTGGTTCATATGATGCCTAAATAGTTCATACCCCATAGGTGCTGAACCAAGGGGTGCACCCATGTGACCATGATTGGCATTTTCAACGCTGTCAACAACCAGATTTCTCATAGTAGCAACCGATTTTAGATCAATTTTATTCATTAGATTTCCTCCATTAAATTCGCGATAGTTGAAATTTAAAATACACTTTGTAATAATTGTCCGATATAATAGACTAGTAGTCCGACAATGTTAAAGTCTGTTTCTGGGAAAGATGTCCCAGTCAATCCAATATTTTCCATAATTGGGTAAATTAATGTTGGGCCAACAGCAATTAAAATCCCGACAACAAAGGAGCCTACCACGCATCCTTTCCATCCGCCGGTAGCATTACCGAAGACACCTGCGGTTGCGCCAATGAAAAAGTATGGAACTGCTACTGGAATGATTACGATTGTTCCAATTAGCCCCATGATAACCATGGTGACTAATCCACCAGCATAGGCTGCTAAAAAACCAATTACAGTCGCTGTTGGAGCAAATGGAAAGACCACAGGACAATCTAAAGCCGGGCGTGCGTTAGGAATGAGCTTTTCAGAGATCCCAACAAACGCGCTGACGATTTCTCCCAGAAACAGTCGAACTCCGGTGATAATTACATAAAGTGCCGCCGAGAAGCCTAATCCCTGAAATAATGGATAGACTAACCAGTTCACTCCACCAGATAATTCCTCTACTGCTCCTTTTCCCGCAGCAATCGCCGCAATGTAGAAGAAAATAATCATCGTAATTGAGACACCTACCACATAATCCTTAAACATCGTTAACCAGCCGGGTAAGTTTAAATTTTCAGTACTATCTTCCGGTTTTCCGACCTTTGAACCAATCCATCCAGAGAGGGCATAACCGACTGTTACGTAGTGTCCCATCGCCAGTTCATCATCACCAGTGACTTTTCGCATGTATGGTTGGGCAATGGCTGGAAATACCCCTGCACAAATCCCTAAAATGATTCCTCCCAATACGATAGTCAACGAATTGCTCATTCCTAGTGCTTTGAACATAATTGTCAATAAAGCGGCTAAATAAAGATTGTGCTGTCCTGTTAAAAAGATATATTTTAATGGTGTAAACTTAGCAACTAGTAAATTGCACAAAAACCCAATCAACATGACTAATGAAACCGTAGTACCGAACTTATCTTGGGCTAAAGCAGTTACCGCCTCAGCTAATGGCAGAACTCCCTTCAACCCAAAACCTTCCGCAAACAACGCTTGAAAGCTATCTAAGGAAGTTACTGCTGCTGCCGATCCAACGCCAAAAACTAAGAATCCAACAATTGTTTTTAATGTGCCTGAAATGACCTTATCGGCAGGTTGCTTTTGCAATAACAGCCCGGTTAAGGCAATAATACCAACTAAAATTGGTGCCGAAGCGAGTAAGTCAAACACCACTACCTTTAATACTTCCATTGTTTTTCCCCCTTTTATGACTTCTGACTATCAAAAAATGCCTGCAATTTCGTCTCGATTTCCTTTTTGTCCATCAAATTATTGATCCCGATAATATATGGAACCTGCCCTTTTAATTCATCTGCTACATCAGCCATTGTGATCAATACGTCTCCTTTAAAGCTTTTCACATCATCTAAAGTGCTGTGCTGTACCTCTAATGGAAACGACTTGGCTCTCACCACTTGATCCACTTTGATTTTCAGCATCATACTTGACCCCATTCCTGTTCTACAGGCAATCAATGCTTTTTTTATCATTCCTACATCCTCTCTTTCTCAAAACGTTTGATATACGCGATAATCTCTTCCGGATCTGTAGCATTATCCAATACCTGATAGAAGCTTTCCTGATCCAGCAATTCTGCTAGCTCCGACATGGCTGTTAAATGAGTCTGATTATCCAAGGCACTTAAACCAAAAACATATTTCACTGGATCATTTTCCTTGTTACCAAAAACTACAGGGGTCTTTAAGGTAGAAATACTAATCCCGATTCTTCTCGCCCCTTCTTCAGGTCGGGCATGTGGTAGAGCTACGTGTTTAGTAATGACAATGTAGGGGCCGGTTTCTTTCGTTGTCTGAATCATTCCATCAATATAGCTAGGCGTGGCAACCCCTGTACTGACTAAAACATCTGTAGACTTACGGATTGCTTCCTCCCAGTTCGTAGCCTCTACCTGTAGTTTTACAAGATCCTTATTGGTAATTTCACTTAACAACGGATACTCACCTCCTTCTTCGATGATGATTCTAGAATGATTGACATCTGCTTGAATAAGCAGCTCATTTTCAATTTTTTCATATTGTTCTCTCGTCACATACTTTTTCACTACCTTAAGTGTCTCCGCAAGTTTTGAGTCTAGTAACGATTCATCGTCTAGAATCTCATACACACGTCCAATCAACTCAAATTTTTCTTTTGATGTCATAATTGGATTTACGACAATAAATGGAATTTTCATACTCAACATGTCCGTGGTGATCGTCGTCGTAAAAACAATATCAAAACTTTCAAAAGCTATTTTTCTGCGAAAATCTCGCACGATAAACTCTATGCTAGGAAATAAGGACTCTAATTCTTTTTGTAAAATGATTGATGTGCCAATGCCGTTTGGACACAAAATCAATCCCCGATTTCTCTTTACGTGCTCTTCCTGTTCGTCAAAAGCCGATGCAGCAAAATGAACAGTTAAAAAAGCAATTTCATCTGTTGGCAATTCTCTATCAAATAACGGTTGTAAAGGCCGGATTGCTTCGTTAACTAGGGCATACATTTCTGGATACTCTTCTTGTATTTTGTTCGCTAAAGGATTAACGATAGGTAAGTGATAAAAGATCCGATAATAGCTAGGTCTAAAATGCTCATACAACCTGCGAGTAACAGCATCCTTATCTAAGAAACGAATACCTGACAAGCTTTCAAATCGTGCAATTAGTCGTTGAATGATTTTTACAATCATGGCTTGATCTGATGTTCTATTATCGATATTTCCAGCTGACAATCCTAAAATCCAGGCAGAAATATAGAGAATATTCTCTGGTAATTCTATTTGGAAAAAATTACAGACATGAAGACTAAACTGATACTCGTTCGATTGATGATCGATAAAATCACTAACCATCTTCTGAGGTCGTTCATATTTAAATCGCTGACTCAAAAGAATGAAGCAATAGGTAAATTCTTTGAGTTTGTTTTCAAAAAAAGAAATATTATTTTTTTCGCTCGCTTCTAAGATTTTGTCTTCAATTTCCGAGTAATCAATATCTAATTGTTTTTTTAAGAAACTTTCTAGAAAAAGTTCTCCATTGTCCTGATGCAGAAAGTTAATTACCGTGTTCATTACCAAATACCTTATATCTGCTTCATCGCCCTGTATAAAATACCCTTTTGTTCGAGTGTATCCAACGTTGATATCATTTTTTTGGAGCCTTCGTTTCACCTCCTTCAGATCATTTACAACAGTTGATCGACTACTATCCAACATTAAAATTAAGTGGTCCAACGACAAATAGTCCAATGAACAAGAAAGCGTTAGTAAGATCATTAATTGTCGATTTCCCTTCGAATGATACACATCTGAAAAAAATTCCATTTTCAGTAAATAATTTTGTAAGAATTTTTGAACGGTATGATTTAAAATGAGTTCACTGCTCGATACCTTGACCAACTCTTGATTGTCTTCAGCCAGCAGCTCGTTTATCTTTTTTATAGAATAAGTAATCTGCCTCCTTGTTAGTAAAAATTTTCTTTCTAATTCTGCTGTACTTCTTTGATTTCTAAAAGCAATCTCATGAAGAATAGATAAATCTTGACTATCAATCATTTCCCTCAGCTCCTACCTAGAATATAATGGCTGCGTTTACATCCTTTAATCGCTATTCAATTCATCTTTTGTTCTCCCCCTTAACAAAAATTAATCCGTTCAAGAAAACATATAGCTTATTAAGCGTGTATTAAATAACAAAAATAGCTTGTAATTAGTTGTAATTTTATTGTGTTGTTTTGCCATCACTCTATAAAATACTCTTGATCTGTTGATAAACTATTAGAATAAATAAAATTAAAATAAGTAACGACTCCCTCCTCTGCCAATTCCGAAAAAATTCACTAGTACTTTGATAATTCAGTAATGATATTTTTAATACAGTTCGAGTTCTTCTGCTTTCAGATTTACTATAGAGAACTCTGAGATTCAAAATTACATGAAAAAAATAAGACCAACCACCGATTATGATGATTGGTCTTTAAAGTTTAATCTATTCGAGTTGTATACACTATGCGCTAATTTCTACTACAAATTACTTCTTTACTAAAATCTGAAATTTCATCGTCTTCAATCTAAAGTTAAAATAACTACTACTAATTTTGGAATTCAGTTGTATCAATCGAACCATTTGTTTGAATGACTTGTTACGGCTAATACATTGAGGCATTGACTGGATAAGTCAACAAGAGGCGCTAAACTCGAAAAACCGAGCTTAACACCTCTTGTTTTATAGAATAAGCCACCTCATACAACAATACAAGGGATTTCGTTTGCATAAGAAATCACTACAAATAATTAACGTAATTCTGGCCATAAACCTCGGTTTGCTTCATACAACTCATCCAATACTTTTTTTCCAACGGTATAGTTCGGAATTGTTTTATTGAGCATGACCGCTTCTAAAGCGATTTGATAAGAGCCTGATAACGCTGCATCCACCGTCATTTTCTCGTAAGCTTTTTGCATCTCCATTAATCCCTTTTGAAAAGTAGGAATCTCTCCAATATTAATCGTTTCTGCACCCATTGAGCCAACATATGCTGGAGTCTCTACTACCGCTTCTGAATCAAAATTAGCAATCGCCCCATGATTCTTTTTGTTTACCGTGAAACGCTCTCTCGTGTTATGAATAATCGCATAGGCAATATCAACAATATAATTCCCATGTACTCCTGCATGAAGGGATGAATCTTTGGCTGATCCTGCCGCAATCACGCGTCGACATTCATCATAAATCCTTTTTTCACGACCTTGCATGACATAATCTCCACGTGTAAAACTTGGATCATCATGAGCGATCATCTCATCTGGTGTTAAATAATATTGTAAATAGCAATTAGGAAAATATTCCGGGAAACGTTTAAACAGACTGATCATTTGTCTATAGGTGTCAATCCAATATTGATCTCCTTCGGTCTCTTCATTCGACATAAGTAACGTCGTAATTTTTCCAGACAAAACATCTTCACGAAGCTCCGGAAGTAAATCTTTTCCATTTTCATCAATAATATTGGTCCACCAGCCAAAATGATTCAACCCAAAATATTTAAACGTTAAATCTCTCAAGTTTTTATTAAAATATTTTGCAATCGCTCCTTCAATCGAAATCGGCATATCACAAATACATAGTACATTAGCGTCTGGAAATTCACGATAGATAGCTTCAGACAGTATAGCTTCGGGGTTTGTATAATTTAAAATCCAAGCATTCGGACAAATTTCTTTTACTTTGCGAATAATTTCCAACACTGCTGGAATTACTCGCATTGCAAACGAGAAGCCTCCAAGTCCGCAGGTTTCCTGCCCAACCACGCCATTTCTTAAACAAATCTTCTCATCAATTGCTCTTTGCTTGTTTAAGCCTGGACGTATTTGCATAAATAAGAAATCAGCTCCTTGCAGCGCCTCATCGATATCCGTTGTATAAGATACATTCACCCTTGAACCAGTTTCACTGTAATACATTTTTGTATACTGACCCAGAAGATCTACTCGTTCCTTGTCATTATCATATAGAACAAGATCCGTTAAATGTAATTCTTCTGCACGCTTACGCAAGACTTCTAAAATTCCAGGTGATTGAGTTGAACCTCCACCGATCATTACAAATTTGTTTCCCATCTTTATTTCCTCCAATTAATCCATTTTCTCCTATATTTTTACAGCCTTTTCATGAGCCATATAGGCCTCTACCTTTTCCCTTTCTTCTTCGACACCGACACCAATAATTATTTGAATGTGTTTGCCTTTATCTACAATTCCAGATGCTTGAACTTTTTCTTTCAAGATTTGCATATTTACTTTATCGGCATCTTTCACATCTACGCGAAGTCTTGTGTAACAGTTGATAATGCTATCGATATTATCTGTGCCACCAAGGCCGGCTACGATATTTTTAATTTGTGGTTCGAATTCTGAATCGCTATCAATTGAACTGGTGGATGCTGCATTTTCATCAATTACTACAGCTTCCATTGATGTATCTTTCTTTTCTCTTCCCAAAGTAGGAATATCTAATTTAACAATTAAGGTCTTAAATACAAAGTATTCCAGTACAGCAGTTAGTACAAAAACAATTGGAATCAAATATTGATGGCCTAATCGACTTGGAAAGGCAAAGCTATTGATAATCATATTGATACCGGTATCGAATTGAATATTAATTCCCACTAAATTCGTTATTAGCATACTTAATCCATAAACGATTGAATGTGCTAACCATAAAATTGGTGATAAGAATAAGAAGAGGAATTCTAAAGGTTCGGTTACCCCTGCTAAAAATGCTGTAGTCACCGTCGGAATCAAGATCGCTGCTACCTTTTTTCGATTTTCAATACGTGCGGTTTTCCAAAGGGCAAAGGCAATCCCTATTGGTAAAGAAATTGATCCGAAGTTTGCTAGATAGCCGATAGATGGATGCATCGCTGTAATAGACCCTGCATTCCCTAACTCCGCTAACCAGATATTAAATGCACCGTTATAAGCATGCCCTGCAATTTCTGCAGTTCCTCCAAGCGGTGTATAAAAGATCGGCATCCACAAGAAGTGATGTAATCCCAACGGTAATAGCAAGCGATTCAAAAATCCATAGAAAAAGAATCCTACAGAACCTGCAGTAGTGGTGGTTTTAACGGTTGCTTCAACCGCTGAGTTCACTGCTGGCCAAATATAAGTAATCCCCATTGAAAATAGAATCGTTGCAAAAACAATCAAAATATAAGCAGATTTTGTTCCTGAATAGGGAGACAAATATTTGTGAAGTTTGATTTCTCCAAATTTGTTAACCATCAATCCAACAAAAACACCTAGTAAGATTCCTAAAAAGACACCCATATCTGTGACTTGAATTCCAAATACCATCCCTTGACCAGTTCCATACAGCCCTTGTTCTCCAGCTTTTGCTAATCTATTAGTTATTGTTAACCAAGCATTATTCCCGTATAAGAAAACCAGATACGTAATAATCCCAAGTATGGCAGCATCTGTTTTATATTTAGGCTTTGCTAACGCTGCGGCAATTCCCACACAAAAAATGGCGCTTAACTGACCAATCATCCCACTAGACATAATATTGAAAACAAAATTCCCAATATCTTTTGAAAAAGTCGGCATCATGTCTAATTTAAGAATCGCACAAACAGATAAAATGATCCCCGTCACCGCCATAAACATAACCGGTTGAATGATTGCTTTAGAAAAAGTACTTGCAGACCTCATAAATTTTTCTTTCATCTCATATGTCTCCTTTTAATTTGCTTTCAACACAAAGGCTTCCACTTACTCCGCTAAAGTAAGAAAATCTCCATAGTGACAACACGCTATTTTTTGTTCTTCTAAAATCTCACGAAACATTGGATCACATAATAAAGTAACTTCTTTGATACGTTGAACATTGAAGGAAGAGTTGAAATACAATGTTTCATCCACAAACGCCGGGTGAACCATTAATTCTGTGACTTCATCTTCCTGAACTAAATCTAAAATGGACTGGATTTCTTCAAAGCATTCCGCATGTCGTTCCTTCACTGTAAATTTAAGATCACGAATCTCTGGGTGATCCATTAAATCTAAGAAACCGTGGATTCCTTTTTGATAAGGAAGAGATAGCTTTTCCTCAAGTCCGTATGAATTTCGAAAACACATATGGTATTTTTCGGCTATCTTCTTAGTAATCTCATGATTTTCGGGAAATGTATGCACATGATGATGACTATCAAGATGAGTTAATGGAACACCCTTTTCCTTCAGATAATCAATCTGTCTGCACCATTCATTGAAAATCTCATCAGCATCCATCCTGTTACGATGACGTCTATATTCTGCTAGATTAAAAAAATTTCCATCTTCTCTGGTTAAGGTTCTATTTACTGTCATTGGTGTACCGCAGGTCAACACTAAATGCCCCCCTACTCCTAGATCAGGATTTTCTTTTGCTAGTTCGATAGCCTCATCACACCCTGGCATGTTAGCCATTAATGTGGTAGATGTTAATACGCCATTCTTATAAGCTTCAACAATACCTAGATTTACCGCAGTCGAGTAGCCAAAATCATCAGCATTGATAATTATTTTTTTCATAACTTTACCTCTTTCATAAAAGAAATTACTTTCATACAATTGTATTTGCTTTCTTTATGAGTGTAGTATAAACTTCGTAGAGAACGCATACAACACTTTGAAAAAAGGATGGTTGTTCTTTCGATTATTGAAAGTAATTTCACTAGGAGAGTAATTATGAAGAAAATTTACTATTTTAATCGATTACTACCGAATAGTAATCTTAGAGATGATGATGAAAAAATCATCGAGAATATTATTGTTGATATTGAGGAAAAAAGACCCATAGCGATAAAGCAAGTGGCAGAACAGAATTTCACTTCGCAATCCTCCATTAGTCGTCTAGCAAGACGCGCTGGTTTTAAAAATTTCAAAGAATTTATCTTTTTCCTGGAAACAGAATTTTCTGTCAAATCTAACGAACAAATCGATAATCTTCCCTTTGCTAGTTCTTCACACAGTTGGGAAACTATCGATGAGTGTTTTTCAAATGCATTTTCTTCGAAAAAAATATACCTTTTTGGCGAAGGTTTTTGCCAATTTCTGGTAGATTACACATACCGAAAACTTCTTCTCAAAAAAATATATGCAATTGATCTCGAAGGAGTTGAAATCAGTTTAGTGTCAGATGAAACACCTCACACTTTGATTACTTTTTCTCAATCAGGTGAAAATAGACATGGCTTAATCAAAATGAAGGAATGTAAAAATTATGGAGGAAAAGTTATTGCCATAACCGCAACCGATAAGTCTAGTTATGTAAAGCAAAGTGATCTTTCGTTTATTGTTGATAGAGGAACTACAGGTGTTGATCACGAAAACCAGCATTTAAATTACTTTTTTGGGAATTCTCTAAACTTAATAGAATACTTAATTGGAATATATACTAAATAATTTCACGCTTTATCTTTATGATCAATAGGTTTAGCAAGTAGACTTTTTAGCGCACTAACTATTTTACTCTTTATCTATAATATGTAATCTGTTATTTTCGACTTTCTAATTCTCCTCAATTTTCTTTGTTCTTGCCAAAAACTCCTTTAGTCTGATAATCAGACTAAAGGAGTTTTTCATGAATGCCATCCCTTATATTTAGTAGATCAAAAACTACTATTACCAAGTTGTTTACCTTTGTATCTAAAAATGATCATCCTTATTCAAGTGACCATTGACTACGCCAAGCTCCGGGATGTATTTTCCCCACTTCCAAATATCCAAGATTATTTTCGGTATGAATAATTTGATCGTTTTTCCATCGATTTACAAAACGTTGATAACCATCAACCGTTTCAATTTTCCATTGTCCACTCCAAGCAGTCTCTTGTAGAGCACTATGTTCTATATACCCTTTTTGATTTTCAATATTCAAGATTTCACCATTGTGAATATTTTTTATCAAATAATATTCTCCTTTAGGTACCAATTGCCATTTCGACTTCTCATCTTCTTTGTCTATTAAAACAACTTTATCACTAGTTGCATCTAATGCCATAAGTTGATTAGTATCACGATTTTTTATTGATTGAGTTGGAAGTTCATAGCCGCCATTTTTCTTATATACTCGTACATAATCAATTGCCCACTCTTTCGGAAAATTATCATCGTGTTTACCTGAACCGGAGTCTGTATATATATTTAAAATCATTCCCATGGGATAATCAGGAGATTGATTAATTGTTCTGAATAATTTTCCATCAAAGTAGAATTTTAGCGATCCTGGTTGCCAATCCAACCCATACGTGTGATAATCATTCGTTAAACTATCTAACCCTACTTCCCCTGGTACCACAGCTGCTCCACCACCTAAAGTTTCCGTTGTACTATCAGTCCATGAGGTTGAAAAAAATGGATCATTCCATCCGAATGTACAGACTTGCCATAGTCCCTTTTGCCAATTTGATTCCAAAACACCTTTGTTTTCAATTGGCCGAACCACATTTTTACTGTAATCAAAAAATGTTTCAATAATATCAATTTCACCTGTCTCCTTTGAATTGCTCCAGTCGTTAGTATCATTTTGCATTCCAACTAACCACCATGCTTGATGACCTCCACCCAGAGATTTACTTAACTTGGCGCGTATTTCAAAGTAACCATACTTAGTAGCATATCCTCCAGTTTTATCATCTCCCAGCATCTCGTCTTCTTTAGCAATTGGAGACATCAAATTTTTTGAGTTACTGAAATTATGAATCCAGTTTTTATTAAAGGACTGAATAGCACTTGACTTAACTCCATTTGTCCCGTAACCATAATTATCTTTATCAAGTGTCGGAGCCCACGGTTTCTGATCTTTTGTAACCGACTCAATTAGTGCTCCATCTTCAAATCGATAATTTGCTTTAGCATCCTCTGGATTATCCGACCAATGTTCTAGATAACGATCTGTCCATTTCGTTTCGTCTAAAGTAGGACCATTAAACTCATCAGAGAAATCCAATGTATACCCTTCTTTTTCAGGAACAACTTCGGAGGCAGAAGCAAATGTTTTAAATCCTAATATCAAAGTAGACAACAATAGAGAAAACAGTAGTTTTTTCATTCTTTGTAACCCCTTCCAACTTTTACAATAAACTTATCATGGGGAAGGCTTAAAATAAATAAAGCTCGAGTTATCTGGACGCATATTCAAAAAGTGAAAATAGTTTCACTACTGCGTTGTTACCCTATTTTTTATTATTGTGTTGTTTTATCATACCAACGAATAAAATGAACAGCTTTTTTCTAATTATGCTAAAGTTCTTGATAACCGCTATTAGAATCAAAATTCATAAAAAACGAGTTATTATAGAGTTCTTAATATCTTAAAATTTCAGAGTCATTAAACAAAAACAGAGCCGATTTAGAAAGTTCATTTTCTAAATCGACTCTATTTTCATTTATAAGTTATTCCATCTTCCCTACAACTTTCACTCGAAGTCGTGTCGCATTTTCTGGGTGGTAGGCCAGTGGGGTTTCTTCGACTTCAACCAGCTCTATGGTTTCTTCGATAGCCCCTGCCAATTTTGCTTGATGCGCCGCTTTTTCTTTAGCGTCATTCATACTATCTTCTCTTGATAGTTTTGTATAAATGTAGATTTGTTCGTATTGCCCGCTTATTTGCGCAATGGACGCTCCGATCGCATTGGCGACGCCGCCATGTGGATTGTGATAAACGTTTGCTACTCCGGCTAATTCTTGCGGAATGATGATTGCACCACCGCCGACTAATATCAGATCCACATCGCCGGAGCTGGTTTTCATTTTATCAATCGCTTCTTCGGTCATTTGTTTGATCGTTGCATAGGCTTTTTCGGCAAGCTCCAGCGGAACATCTTCAACTAGTGTTTTGTCTCCAATATCGGCAAGGCCCAAACGTACAGCGATATCGGTGGTCGTTAATTGCTTTCCGCCAAATACCCGTGCTTCTTCAGTAATCTTATAGCCAACACTATCTGGTCCGACGGTAACCTGATCGCCTACCTCACGAACGATACTTCCGCCACCGAGTCCAATCGAAACGATGTCCGGCATTCTGAAGTTCGTTCGAATCCCACCAACATCAACCGCTATTGACGATTCTCGCGGAAATCCATCTGCTAGTACGCCTAAATCGGAGGTCGTTCCACCAACGTCCAAGACGATGGCGTTTGTGATTCTAGCTAAATAAGAAGCTCCGCGAATACTGTTCGTCGGGCCGCAGGCGATAGTTAAAATAGGAAAGCGTTTCGCGTATTCAATCGACATTAGTGTTCCATCGTTTTGACAGAGATAAATCTCAGCATCATTGATCCCTTCACTTTTCAGTGCACGTTCAAAACCGCTGCTGGTTAACGCCATTACCTTATCTAACGCTGCATTCAAAATCGTGGCATTCTCTCTTTCCAACAGTCCGACAGAACCAATTTGTGAGGAGCAGGATATCGGAATGGATTCACCCAGTAGTTCTTTTGCCCATTTTTCGACAAGCAGCTCTTGATCGTTTTTTAGCGAAGAAAAGACGCCGACAATCGCTAATGATTCAATTTCCCCCTGCCAATTAGCTAACACCGTCTTGATTTCATCTTCATCCAATTCCGACAAAATCTGACCATCGTATTCATAGCCGCCATGTAATAGTTCATATTTTTCTCCGAGACATTCGATCATGTCTTCTGGCCAAGCCGTGAAGGGTTTAACAGAAGCTGTGGCCGGATATCCCAGCCGAATCACTCCGACCTTCGATAGTTTTTTTCGTTCAACGATCGCATTGGTACATTGAGTGGTACCAAGCATCGCGTGACTGATACTGCCTGCTTCAATCTGAGATTCAGCCATGACCTTATGCAAAGCCGCTTCGATCCCTGTTTGAATATCCCCACTAGTAGGGACCTTAACACCATGTACAAGCTCTAAATTTTCATTAATGATCACAGCATCCGTATTGGTCCCGCCTACGTCAATTCCAATTCTATACATGCTTTTGTCCCCCTTTTACCGCTAACTCCTTCAACGGAATATAGTCCAAGTCGTAGCCAAAATAACGTGGCCCAACTGTCTGGATGCCTTCTTCGGTTTGCCATTTTTCATGACAAGGTAATGCCAAAACGCGGATTCTTTTCCCATATTTTAACGCCTCAGTGGTCACGGGCATCAAGGTTTCTAAGTCAACCATACAGATCAGATCGGGCGTCATGGTGATAACACTACCATCTTTTTCAGCAATCAGGTTTTCATTTTGGAAATAGATCTTCATAGTCGATCCTGCATCTTGATTCAAGCCTTCCAGAGTTGCTTCCCCGAAGTTAAAGCCGCCTTCCACTTTACGGATAACATCCATCATCTTCCCTTGGAACAGCTCTAGGCCATCGATTAATTTAAGCAGCTTTTCTAATTTGCTTGACTCTTCTAAACCGTTGCTACGGATTACTTCCCCGATTTTCTCTGACAGTGTTACGATGCCGTGAATACCATGATCTTTTAATTGTTGTCCAGTTGCTGGGTAAATGCTGATCAATGAACTAGCCCCCATCTCAACCGTTTGTACTCGGGCTAATCGCTCTGTCCACTTGTTGCTGATTGTTTCTGAAATCCCGATATTCCCTTTTTCATCCGTGATAGCCATCGGCGTCGAGGAGACACCGCCTAGATTGAAGGTCGTCATCTGCAGCTCCGGAAACGCTCGGCCCATTCCATCACAATCGACAATCGGAATCCCTTGAGACGCGGCCACCACGATGGGAATCATTGAATTCACACCGCCTGCCTCCATTGGGAATGTTCCGGCAATTTTTTCAATCCCTAAATAACGACTCAGCTTCTGGAAAACACGAAGAAACTCGTCGCCTTTTGGAAATTTCTCGATCAATACTGAAGGAGCACCCATCATGGCTGAGGGAATAAAAAAGTCGTCATCCTGAACCTCATCTGGAGAAATCAAACGTACCGGACCGTGTTCCTTGATCGCTGAGAGGGCCATCATTTTACCAATATAGGGATCTCCGCCGCCGCCTGTTCCTAAGAACGCTGCTCCGACGGCAATATTTTCAATTGCTTCTTCATTTAAATAACGCATGGTTATTCCTCCACTTCTTTTGTATGCATTGCTGATTCATTTGTTTCTTTCATAAAAAGCTTGTTTCCAATCAAATAACAGCTAAAAGATAAAATGATTCCGATCAATGGCTGATTAGGAAATTGCGGCAGCGATGGGAAAAAGCCTAGCACTACAGGAATTACTGCAATGACCGCGCCGATTAACCAGGAAATGATCCCCAGCCAATTAACTCCTGAAACGGGTGCCCATTTTGATGAATCGCCTTTTTGAACGACCCAATAAGAGGCGATCATTACTCCAGCAACTGCCGGAACCATCGCTGATAGGATGGACATAATTGGCACGAAATAATTTAAGATTCCCACAACTGCTAGCAAGGTTCCGATACCCCCAGCAATTGCTACGGCGACTTTTTCTTTTTCTTTTGAAATACCAAACACGTTAATAATGGCTAAGCCGCCCGAAAACGCGTTAATGACGTTGGTTTTCCAAGTCGCCAAAATGAGTGCAATCCCTCCGATCAGCGGTGAGCCAATATTCATGAACACACTGCTAATATCAGAGGTTTTATTGACGATAGCTAAAATGGCTCCAACGGCAATCATCAATACGCCTGCCGGAATGATTCCAGCACTTGCGGCTTTTACCACATCTGAACGTTTTCCTGAAAATTGCGAATAGTCACCAGCGATGACTGCCCCTAAGGCAAATGAACCGATCGTTACCGCCAAGCCGTCAAAAAATGAAAGCTGACTCGTCGGCTGATACGTCTGTAAAAGGTGACTGCCTTGTCCAGAAGAAAGAGCTTCGAACAGACCATATAGACAAACAATGACAAGATACGGAACCGCAATATAATTGATCAGACGAATCAAACGGATGCCATAAATTGCTGTAACAAGCATAATGATTCCCCATATGATTGAGGAAATGGGGACAGAAATATGGATACCGTATAAATTCAAAAGATTAGCAAAGGCTGCTCCAGCAACATTTGTTTGGATGCCAAACCATCCTAAGCAAGCAATCGCTAAAATAATGGATATGATTCGTTGCGATCCGACCTCGCCGAAAACCTGCTTTGCAATTTGAACGGTCGGTTTATGGAGATCCACGCTTTGCGTTCCTTGAAGGATCATAATGACTACTGTAATCGCGTATCCGATCAAGCCCACTAATAACGCTTTTCCCAAACTCATTCCCGATACTAAGGTGCTGCCAATTAATAAACTCGGAACACAGACCATCGAACCGCCCCAAATAAATGCTAAGCTGTACCAGGATTGTGTTTTATTTTTATCTTCCATATCGTTCCCCCCTTGTATAAATCCCGATTATACGTGAGGCAAAAGCAGATGTCTTTTTCTAAATGAAAAATAAATGAGAATATTTTTTGTTTTTTTACAATACAAATAGAGCTGCCTGCACTATCCAGCAGAGATTGGATAGTGCAGGCAGCCAAGTTCTTCGATCATAAGGTGTTCGAACGACGAACGATTCGATAGACCAGACAAGTAATTGAACATTCATAGCTATCAGAGATTCTCGTCACATCGCAGCCCAGCAGTTCATTGATGCGCTTAATTCGATATTTTACCGTATTTTTATGGATAAATAGGTAGTCGCCGCATTTTTGATAATCGGCATCAGCATCTAGCAGAAACGTACATAATGTATGCATTTGCTCGGAATTTTCAATAATTGGTTGGATGTTTCTCAATACCTCATCGACTCTTACTTCTCCAGAGCGTACGTACTCGATTGCTTGCTGAACTTGGCGCACTTCGCTGATTGTAAAATGCTTTTTGCCGATAAACAGGGTCGAAAGCTCTTCTTTTAAGCTATTGATCAATTGATAATTTTTTCGAACGTCTGTCGTATTTCTCAAACGGGGACAAACCGCCAGACTCTCAATTTCCATCAGAAACTGACTGCTGCCTAAAAAGTTTTCACTCAGAGTTACCTCTTGGTCGTTGTATCTGTAATTCCCAAGCAATACGATTAATTGATCACCCAAAAGCTGGACGATACTTGTGTGATAATACTTCGTTACGTAGTCAAGAACCTCCGCTTTTAGCTCCTTTTCCTTCTCAGGACTCTTCAGTTGAAATAGCCACATCAAATTGATGCTCTTCACATCGATGGACAGTTTATTTGCCAACCGATACATTTTTTCGCTTTCATCATTCAAGATGGCCTTGACCAGTCCATGCTCACTGACTTCGCCATGCTTTTTCCCCCACAGATTTAATGCGACTTGAATCAGCTCCACCGACTGCTCACATTCAGCTGGCGTTAAAGATTCATGCTCCTTCACTAAGTACAGATTCAACACACCATTGTCCTTATGAAAGATTTCTCTAGAGAAAACCCAACAGCTCTCTTTCTTTGTTGGCGCATTAGTATTTCGCTCAGCATTCAACAAAAAATTTGCCAGATTTAGCTTTGAATTTCTTGGCCATCTTATTTGATTGATTATTTCCCCTTCATCATCAGTCAAAATAATATTGGCCCTCAGTAAGTCCGAAAGAGCTTTTAAACTCATTTCTACATTTCTAAGATGCTCTGGTAAAGAAGAAGTCTTCTCTAACACTTCATTTACAATATTCTCGGTTGATTTTTGTTTAAGCAGCTCGGTCATCACTTCAACAATTACTTCGTTATATCGTAACGAATAATCATCCTCAGGCATTTTTATGATGACAAAACCCAGCTCCTCGGCCACATCAATAACCTCTTGCGCCAAGTCATCTAAAACAATGCCGACATAATACAGAATAATGCCAAGTTCTCCCAAGCCGTGCAGCCGGCGAATTGCTTCACATTGCTTTTCAACATCGTCCTTGATTGTAAAAAAGGAACTGATGACTAGTTCTCCTGCATAATACTCATCCGGCAGACCAATTTTCTCGTTGAAAAACGACATATCAGATACTTCTAGAAAGGATAAAGAAGTCACGGTATTACTCAGATTCGTCGCGCCACTCACTACTTTCGCTTCTTTCAATGAAGGAAGCTTTAACAATTCTTCTAATTTTACACCCATATAATTCTCCTCTTATCCTTTCTTACTTTTTTTGGTGGCTGGGGAGGTGAAATCGAAAAAAATCCCGATACACTTGATAGTTCAAATTCTTTTCTTCCCTTTTACCTACCGCTTTGTTCTTATCTTTATATTCTTTAATTGTTTTGATGTAAAAACTGAGTTTGGGAAACGCTTTAAGAAAAATGGATAAGAGACGGATTCTTTCCATTTTACTTTTTTCTTTCTACTTAGTCGTTACGCTAATTCATTATACAGCAAGTAAGCATTCCAAAAAACTCACTGATTTTTCGCGAGAAGTTTAACATCTATTCGCAACTTTACAATAATTCCAGAGATGTTTGTACTCAATGTCAAACTTTTAGGGAATTTTACTCTGATTTGTCTTTGGATCGAAAAAGACAAACGGTGCTGTTTTCCATAGACAACACCGTTCACTAATTTTTTCCTATTTTGCTTAATTCACTTTGTGATAAACTCTGATACTCAAAGAAATAAGTAGCATTATCGATTACCAATCTAATTATTTTCCGTTTCAATTTTCCTCAATACTTCTAACTCTTCCAAATCAAGAAAAAGATTCACTTTACCCGTATCCAAATCAACTTTTGCTTTGATTTCAAGACCTTTACTGATAAGCTTCCCTTTACCTGTATCTAGTTGTAATCTCATATCACCATATGACTTTGTTCTGTAGATCTTTTCCATAATATACCCTCCTCAAGTGTTTTATTACAGTGTATAGTACTTTTTCCTATGTGTGTTGATTTTGCAACAATATCTTAACTATCATTTTTGATCTTTTTAAAAATCAACCACCTTTTTAAAGGTTAGAGCAGAACAAAATACTCTTAACTCTAACCTATTCAATATAGGAGTTCTCAGATCATTAATTTTACTAATTTGACCGACCCCGTCATTTGGCGATTTTTTGACTTAAATGTTTGAGATTTTATTATATAATGGAAATAAGAAACTATTTCACAACGCTTGAGGAGGTAGCTTATAATGATTAACATAGACAAAGAAAAAATACTAAATACCTCTATCCAAGAACACAAAGAACAAGCCGCTGCTTTGATTACTCTTTCAAGAGTCAAAAAGAACGAACACAAGTCTCGTGACCCTAAAAAAGCGGAGCTGCTTAAATCCTTTGAGGATAAACGTGGCGGGTTTAAGATAGGGAATATATAAAAATGAAAACGGCGCTCTTCTCCTAGCTTATTGAGAAGAGCATCGTTGGCTTTTTTGACCTGTTGTGAAATAATCGATAATTTCACTCTCATTTATCTTCATTGAACCATTCATTGATTTTTTCGTCAGTATCTAATCTTCTGATTGGCAACTCTTCAGATAATTTTTGAATACTCAAAGTACGTTTATTTCTCTCTGCTAATTCAGTCAAAAATGGGGCCTTTCCTTGTTCTACAATTTGATTATAAAACAGTACAATCGCCGTTTGGGGTGTGAGACCTAACTCAGCAATTATTTGTTCGGCATCACGCTTCAACTTGTCATCAATGAAAATTTCTAGTTTAGCCACCACTAAACACCCCTCTTTCCGTTTCTTTCATTACAAAATAAATAGCACTAATAGTATCTTTGAAGTAAATTCATATGAATTTTTACTATAGCTCAAAAAAATTATCCGATGCTTACACCAGCGTGTCATCTTCCAAAATTTTTAAATAACTCTTGTAGCTAAACACACGATTCCTTTTCCCCCGAGATGTTTGTACGACGATTCCCAAGCCTTCGAGTTGCTTAATCGCTTTATTAATCGTAACAAACCCTATGTCAAAATAGTCAACTAATCCATTAACAGTCACTAAAGGTTGACTCAGTAAAAACTCATAGATATTTTTAACAGTATCTGATCGATAGTGCTCGTTAATGATTTTCCCTCGATCAACTATAATTAAATCCGAAAGCTGTTCAATCTTATTCACTGCGTTCTGTGCAGTGTGAGTGACTACTTCCAAAAAGAAATTTATCCATTGTTCATAATTTCCTGTATTTCTGACTGCCATCATGCGATCATAATACTCGTACTGATTTCGCTTTAATTCGAGACTAATATACAGAATAGGTTTCTGAATCACCCTTTTTTCTAAAAGAAATAGAATAATTAGAAGTCTGCCAACTCGACCATTCCCATCTAAGAATGGATGGATCGTTTCAAATTGATAGTGGATCAAGCCTGCTTGAATGAGAGGATGCAAAGTATCAGAGCTGTGGATATATTTTTCTAACTCATTTAGGGCGTCATCCATCACTGTCACAGTCGGCGGGACATATTTAGCCGTAGCGATGGTACTTCCTTGCGGCCCAATCCAATTTTGAGAATGTCTAAATTCTCCAGGATTTTTCTCTTGTCCTCTAACTCCCTCCATCAGCTTCATATGGATTTCTCTTAAAAATCTACATGAGAGTGGTAATTTTTTCTGCAACTCTAGCGCATAGTTTGTCGCCGCAATATAATTGACGATCTCCTCAACATCTGCTAATTTTTCTGTATTTTCTGCTATCTCGGGATCGAGAATGTCTTCTAAAGTAGCCTGTGTCCCCTCAATTTGAGAAGATAAAACAGCTTCCTTGCGAATGTACTGATAAAGAAATATCGGCATATCAGGGATCATTTCACTTAACATGTTCAATCTTCCCAACGCTTCCATAGCGTCTGCTAATTGATTACTTACCTCATTCATATCCAATTTGGGATTAGGAGGTAAAGGTGCGGGTGAAAAATACCTATAAGAATGTTTTTCGCTTGTTTGAATAAAATCTCCTGATCTTCCCATTTCATCAACTCCTTATATAATAAGAAATAAAAAGCTAGTCTATATTATACCGAACGACCATTTACGTATAATATGGAGGTGTTTACACTCGATTATTATATGAAAATACAAATAAAGTATAACACGGATAGCTTTTATTCTCTATATTATACAAAGCGATCATTTTCCCAATGGAATACTATATTCTTCGAAAATCAATCCATGCTTGGATTCATGAATGATAAAAAATGGCGACCTTCTCAATTAGATACGAGAAGATCGCCATTGCTTGTACTTTTATTAGTAAGTCTCTCTGGTCCCTTGATCCAATCTCACAAGTGCCTCCATTAAAACATCCACAAACCCTTCCCGATCGACCTCTTCTAACACAAGGGTCTGTTTCGGTTCTGGTGCGATTCTGCGAAAATCGCCATAGGTTAAACCGCGTGCGGGTGAATCATCGGTAATGACGTGGATATCGGCGAAGCTGCCGGTGAATAGCTCTGGTTTTAACAAATAGACAACCGCACACAGGTCATGAATCGGCGAATTGATAAAGCCAAATTGTCGTCCAGATTGATTATAGAAGGACAATAATTCATAGGCTAACTGGCTGACTCTCCCTTTATCTTTTAGTTGATGGATTTCCTCTATCGTGATCTCGGCTTTTTCCGTTACATCTAAGCCGGACATAATGATCGGCAATCCGCTTTGAAAAACGATCTCGGCGGCGTCTGGATCGACGTAGATGTTAAATTCTGCCAGCGCTGTGTGGTTGCCGTGATGAATGCCGCCGCCCATTAAAGAAATTTCCTCAATTTTCGGGAGTACTTCGGGATAGTTTTTGATCAAGAGCGCGATATTGGTCAATGGTCCTAAGGCGACAAGGGTTACCTTATCCTGACTTGCTTGAATTTTTTCGGTGAGAAATTGAACGCCGTTGCTTGATGTAATTGGATAATCTGCACCATCAAAATAGGGACCGTCCATCCCTGAATCTCCATGGGCTTCTGGTGCGGTTTGCAGCGGCTTGACTAAAGGACCTGCTTGACCTGTTGACAATGGAACATCTGCATTTAGAAAGCTTAAAATATTTTTGGCATTTTCAGTCACTTTTTTTAGTGTTTGGTTCCCGCCGATGGTGGTAATTCCTAGTATATTAAAGCTTTCTGGATTGGCGAGTGCCGCCATGATCGCCAGAGCATCGTCATGTCCGGGATCGCAATCAATCAGAAGGTTTTTCATGCAATGATCCTCTTTTCTAGCTCAGCCATCGTCATGACATTTTGGTAATCAAGGGCTTTGGCTAATTGGCAGATGTAGGGCTGTTTTAAGGCACTTCGTTGCAGCAATTCCTCGTCCCAGAAAATTTCTCGCGGAGTGCCTTGCTTTTGCAGCTGTTTTTCGGCGAAGACTAATACCCGCTGAAACTCCTTGGTTACAAATTCCATATCATGGGTGATGGTAATAACGGTTTTCTTCTTTTCGGTCAAGAGTCGGATCAGTTTACCGAGTAGCTCTGTCGACTCGCGATCCTGTCCGGCTGTTGGCTCATCTAAAATGACTACTTCTGGGTCCATCGCCATTACGGCAGCAATCGTGATGAATTTTCGTTTGGAATAGGGCAAATTGTAGGGATGCTCCTGTAAAACATCCTGCAATCCACAGGCTTCTGCGGCTTCTTGAACTCTTGTTTGAACGATCTCGGCTGCCAATTTTTGTTTCTTAGGGCCAAAGGCGATCTCCTTTTCAATACTATCTTGGAAAATCTGGTCGTCGGGATTTTGGAAAACATAGCCGACTCGTTTGGCCATTTGTGCGGTAGTCAAGCCCTTGGTTTCCTTGCCATCAATCAGTACACGTCCCTGTGTTGGTCGCAACAACCCATTCATTAATTTGACGGTCGTTGTTTTTCCAGCACCATTTTGCCCGATGATCGCCACTGCTTCGCCTAATTGAAACTCGACAGAAACATTCTGCGTCGCCTCAAAGCCGTTGGGATAACTGAAGCTGACATTTTCTAAGGTTAAAAAGCTCATTGAAAAGCGCCTCCCTTCAATTTTTTTATTGCTTCTTCCATGGTGATTGGGACAGAAGTATTTTGCTTTAAATGCTTCAAATAAAATAGCGATACCTGCGGCAATGCACCGCCATGCTTAATAATCTCCGGATCGCTTAATACCTGATGGGCGGAACCTTTTTTCACGAGTTGACCCTTTTCCAATAAAATGATCTCGTCACAATACTCCGCTAAAAGGTCGACCTTATGCTCTACGACAATAATCGTTTTCCCTTGTTTTTTCAGCATCGCGATAATCTCAAAGACCTCTTCGGTGCTCTGCGGATCTAGCTGGGATGTCGGTTCGTCCAAGATAACAACATCTGGATCTAGCGCGACGATTGAAGCCAATGCCACTCGTTGCTTTTGTCCACCAGATAGCTCGAAGGGATTTTTTTCCTTTAGCGCCTCTAGCTTGAACAGGGCGATCAATTCTTGGACCTTTTGCTTCATCTTCGCTGGTGAAATACCGATATTTTCCATACCGTACGCGATTTCCTCTTCGACGGTGTCCTTGACTCCTGAAATTTGCGTGAAGAGATTTTGCGAAGAATAGCCGATCTCCGCTGCCAAGGCGCCGATATTGTATTCTTGAATCGCTTTTGATTTATAGGTGACACTTCCCGAGAGCTTTCCTAGAAACATTTCTGGAATAAAGCCCCGCATAATATTGCAAAGCGTGGTTTTCCCCGCTTGATTATTGCCGATCAATCCATAGACCTTCCCCTGTTCGATAGTCAGATCGATATTCTTGATAATCGCCTCGAAATCTAACGGGTATTGATAGCTCACATTCTTTAATTCAATGATATTCATAGCGGACCTCCTACAAAATAAGCGACCAAGCCTAGCAAGCAAACAACTACGATCAGATAATCCAACGCCGTTTTCTTCATGGAATAGTACGCGGTCTTTTTAATGGGGGCAGAAAAGCCGCGAGCCTCCAAGGTTAATACACGTTCATCAGTTTGTTGGATCGAGGTTAATACCAATGGTCCCATCATGGGAATAAACGCCTTCATCCGCACCAGCACAGAACCTTCTGTTTCAATTCCTCTGGCACGCTGCGCATCGGTAATGGTTTGCGAAAGCTTGGTCATCTGTGGCACTAATTGGATCGTAGCAGAAATTACAAAGGTGACCTTCTTCGGGATTCGAGCCTTTTCCAATGCCGCAACGATGTCCTTCACACTCGTTACTTGGAAGAACCAAATAATAATTGAGCTGATAGCGACAATCCGTGAGGACAGGCCGATACTTGTGTCCAGCCCTATTTGTGAATAGCTGATAAACCACCAAATCGGTTGACTATCTTCATTCTTAACAATAAATACCTGAACCAAAAAGATAAATAACACAATGATGAAGATCGATTTGAAGAAAGTGGTTAAAAAATGCCCAATTTTTCCTGAACAAAGGCTCAACAACAGCGCTACGCCAAACAATACATATTGTACCGGCGGAATCGTTGAAAACATACTAATGATAATGATGGTAAGCACAATCATCAGTTTTGTGGAGGGATACCATTTTCCGATCGGGTTAGCCATGCTTCAAAACCTCCTTACTGATGTAGGTCGCGCCGTAATTCAATTTAACTAGGAAACGCGGTGGAATGCGCTTAACGACTAGATAACTGATGGCAAAATTCAAAATTGTATTGATGGTTCCGGTGATGATATTTGTTGAAAACACCGAATCCCATAACTGACGCCCTGCTGCTAAAAAGGCCGCCGTCACAAGGTCAGTCCCCGCTCCGGTGATGCCGCCAAACATAAACACTGTCACAATTGCGGCTGTTCCCGCTGAAACAATCGTCAATACACCACAGGCAACAATCATCCCAATCAAATGATTGAAAAATTTAAATCGAGAAAAATATCCAGCGAATAGTCCAATACTCATGGAAACCAAACCATAAGGGATCGCCACCGGATTCAACATTCCATTGACCACATTTCCTAAAAAACCGGTCATCACTCCAACCCAGGGTCCTGCTACCATCGCCACTAGATACGTGCCAATCTGATCAATAAAAACTGGAAGCTTTAATATCGTACATAGCTGGTACCCGACAACATTTAGGGACACACCGACTGGAATCAGCATCAATGCCTGCAGACCGAAGTCATACCTTAATCCACGTTTCATCTCTCTTCCTACTTTCCTTCTTTTTTGAAAGCAAGCCCTCGCTTTGTAAGGGCTTCCTTCATGTTGCCATTAGTATAGTGAAAATGAAAAGACCACGAAAGGTCATGTGTCCCTTCGTGGCAGATAATCGAATTTTAACTGCGCGTTAAGTTCTGCTGCAGTCGTTGCCTTTCCTTTGGTCCAACGTAGATTTTACGATCTATGCTGACGATTTCTTGACTTTCCCGCAGTTTTTTTAAGGCCCGACCGACTGTCCGCACGCTCATCCCAAGCTTGTTGCCGATTTTTTCTCGAAACTCCTGTACCTCAACTAAAGGTTCTCCGCTTTTCAAATGGCTATCGTAATACTGTACCAAATAATAGCGCAAACGATCCACACCGTGAAGCTGGTAAAAGAATCCATCACTGCCTGAGCGATGATAAAGATCATCTGCCAGAAGGTTCGCACTAAGTCGCAGCAGCTCTAAATCCTGCATGATCCATTGATAGACTGTAGCTGACGGCACCCGTACCACCTCTACGTCCGTTAAACAAGTGATCGTAGCGATAATCGCTTCCTTTTGCGCTAAGGTTTCTAGGAGCCCCACACTGCCATTGGTTTTATCCAGTTGAAAATAATCGTATTCACTGCCGTCCTCGTAATCTCTAATCCCAACAGCTACGCCGCTGCAAATAAAATAGATGTACGTTGGAAACTCCCCGCGCATCACGATCGGCTCATTTGCTCGAAACCGCATGGTGGGGTAATCCTTACCCAATCGATCCTGAATCCTCGCATAATTGAAACGTTTTTCACTGCCGTAGGTTTGCCACATTTTCTTTAAGTGATTTTCTTCCAAGAGATTGCTCCTTTCATCGAGTGTGCTATTTCGTTTTATTAGCTGTAGCATGGCTGGCTTTTAACCGGCTAAATTGAAGAAATTTAATCAACAATTTCTATCCCTCAATTGACAACAGCTCTTGGATATCGGTTAAACAATCATAGAGGACCTTTGCGGTTAGTCCCCAAATGACCCCTGATTCCGTTTGATAGGCATAAATCTTTTGTATAGAATCGCCCCACGGTTCCTGATATCGCTCTGGCAATCCTAGATCGATGACTGGCAACAGGTCTGTTCGCACGTTTGTTTCAGAATTAATGACGTAGGGATGCACCTTAACCAAACAGTCGTAGCGGTCAGGCTGTCTTTCTAAAAAGGAAGCTACTGGCAAAGTAAAAATTGAGTCAACCTCTTGTGGATCAGTTTTTAGCTCACTCAAGGAGCAATTCAAAACACCGAGATAGGGATTTATCAGCACGCCACTCGCTAGAATCAAGGTTTTTAATCTGCCCAAAACAGTGATTTGTTCCTGGTCGCAGCCTAATTCCTCCTGTGTTTCTCGTATGGCAGCCGCTAAAGAAGATGAATCAGTTATTTCGATTTTCCCGCCAGGAAAACAGATTTCTCCTCCTTGCTTAATGTTTGCCGCCCGCTTTTCAAACAAAAAGTGTAATTCTCCCTCAATTTCAATTAACGGTACTAAAACTGCGGCTTTAAAATAATCCTCATAATCACTTAGGCGCTGTTCAAATGTGAAATTATCCCGAATAACTTCCAGCTGTTGCTTATCCATTCCTTCTCCTCTGTTCCTTGTATCCAATTTGTTGAAAAAAGAACCACCGTTTAACTGTGATCCTTACTTTTTTCATCCAGCCTAATCATACATGGATACACCAATATTCTCAATAAGAGCTGTGAAGGCTGCAGGAAAAACGAAGAAGAAAAGTACTCATTTAAGTGACAGCTAAAGCGATAAATGTAATAGCTCATACACAACCCCATCTCCAGAAACACTTTCTGGATAATCACTGAAGAAATAAAACTCAACGTACTTCCATTTGTCAGGATTGTACACCAACACGCGACCGCTTTCAGCGGTTCTTTCCAAAGAAAAATCAGGAGCCGCCATCTTGTCCTGACGAGGAATATCCTGCTCAATTTCTAAAACGAACTTCGCCTTCTTAATCGCTTCTCCTAGTTCGACCTGAAGAGGCACTGCGATATTGATCTGCTGCCAACCAAAAGACGTCAAAATGTTATCGTAAAAGCCCTCAAAAATGAATCGACTCATGCCGCCCTCCTGCTTCCACAGATACAAAGGCGCATATTCCTTTCTTGTCTCACTGTCTAAAACCAAGTAGGCCTTTAATAACAAATCCTGAAAACCATCCGTTTTAAAGCCGTTATTCTCCACTCTTTCACGGATGATGGTCATGTCATAGTCATTCGGTAAAGTGATTTTATACTGCATTGCGTTCATTGCTGTCCGCTCCTTTCTTGCTGGCTTCAATTATACAAGTGCCCTTCTTAGCTGTATAATGATTAAATCAGATAAGCACTATTCCAAATAGGAATATCAAATGAGGTGATCCCATGGAATTTACCGATATCAAAATTTTTAAAAGAGGTAGCTGATCTAAAGTCCACGATGAAAGCAGCAGAAAGCCTCGGATACGTGCAATCAAACATCAGTAAACGTGTCGCAAAATTAGAGGAAGAAACGGGAAAGAAACTGTTCCATCGTACGAATAAGGGCATGACCCTAACAACAGATGGCGAGGAATTTCTGCCCTATGCCGAAGCCCTGCTACGCACCATCACTGACTTAGAGAAAAATTTCATTGCCGTACCAAAAAAAATCAGAGTCGGCGCTACTCAAACCATCACGAAAAATTATCTGCAGGATCACTTTTTTGATGAACAACTCGTTATTTTCACAAATACCTCTTCGACGTTGATCCAGCAGCTTAAAAATCACCAGCTTGATGTGATGATTCTTAATAAAAAACTGGAGGAAAAATTGTTCATTAGGACAAGAATCAAAGAAGAACCCATCAGCTGGATAAAATCAAAACAAAATAAGCAGGTTCTTCACGCCTCAACCATCGTCATTAATCGAGACCCGGAATGTCCTTACAGACAAGCAACTCTTGCATTTTTTGAGCAAACAGGACTTCGTACCCGTTGCATCGAAGTCGATACACTCGTTGTGATGATTGATATGTTGGAAAATCACGAAGCCGCTGCGATTCTGCCTGACTCAAGTATTTAATCAAACGAGAAGCTTCAAAAAATTGAAGATTATTCCCTTGATCCTATCTCTATTTATCACTATCAGTTGAAGGAAAACAGGGATTCATTTGAATTGGATTTAAATTGATAGTAATTGATTTCACACTAGTTGATCCAAATAGTTCTGATATAACAGCCATTCCGGAAAAGACATACCAATCCACAAAAAGAGCTATGCAGATGATCAACAAATCTACATAGCTCTTTGCTTTTAAAGGGCTAAAATAGCTGATTCTCTTTCAGCGAATCAGTGGGTTTCTTGGCATACATGAAACAGAAAGTCAATAAAATCAAAATAGTCAGTACGCCAGTTTCGCCGACTAAATACGGTTTGTTTGGTCCGTTAATTGATTGATCTAGTAGGACTTGAATGACAAAGTTGTGGGTAAAGTGAAAGAAGGCTGCTGACCACACGCTTTTTGATTTGAGACTTAGATACGACATTGGGTAGGACATGGCAATACATTGAATCACATAAATTGGCACCTGATACCAGATCGGAATATCGGATACATAGCCTGCGAGAATCAGCGGCAGATGCCAGACCGCCCAGATAGAACCTGTTAGAAAGGCTCCTTTGCGATAGCCAAAAAGCTGGAACATTTTACGATTCAAGAGGCCGCGCCAACCTATTTCCTCTCCTAAAGCAGTGATAAAAAAGAGAGAGACATACAAAAGCAGGATTAGCGGATTGCTTATAAGTGTCCGGATAAAATCATTTGAGAATGCTCCTTTTCCACGCATGATTAAATAGATGCTGTATGACAAAAGACTATAGATAAAAGGAATGCCTATCCCTAACAATACGTATTTCAGATTAAATTTCTGCAAATTAATAAGGGGCTCATTTCGATAATATATGCGTTTTACGATAATCGCAGCGACTCCTGGACACCACATCAATAAATAGGCCATATTTAACATTTGATACTTGATAATAAGCACATAGAAGATTGAGCTTAATGCAAAGCAGAGTACAAGAAACGCTATAATGGATTTTTTGATCGTTTTCATAAAGTCTCCTTTTAGTAGTTTAATCGTTTGATTTTTATTTCACTTCCGCTACGCAATATCTGCGTTCGCATACATTTGTGATCCTGCAAACAGCAGAAGTGCATCTAAGAGAAGACAAAATAGGAGAATCATTCCAACAGCTCCAAAGGGAAATTCCCAAAATCTTGATAACACAGAAAATGCCGATAATGGATCACAAAGCTGCAGCCATTCTGCTTTTGGGAATAATTGAAAGAGTTGATTCGTGAAGGATGGAAAAACAATCAACCCGATCAAGTAGGTCGCAATAGTGATACTTGTCCGCTTCGTAAAAACCAGCAGCCCATTTCCGATTGCGACCATGCCGAGATACAACGGAATAGACAAAAGAATCTGAAGAAGAACTCTTATGAGCAGCGTCAGACTGAAGCCGCCGAAACCAAAAAGAAGCGTCCCCACTATAAAGCTTACGATCAAGCACAAGCAGGTATAAACTAAACAACATAGGAATCCGGTGATGCATTTTGCAAAGAATACTTTCCTGCGATCAACAAAATAGGACAAGCTGTTTCGAATCGTTCCGGTCGAATATTCCGCCCCCAGCACAGCTACAGCAAAGGCTAAAATAAAGAAGGGAAAGAGCCCATCATCACGCATCTGCTGCAGGAATTCCGCGCCATTTCCAGGCAAGGCTCTCGCGGCACTGGCAGTGGTTTGAACTCCGACACCGCCAACACCGCTGCTGGAGCCTGCCATATTTACGCCGGTAATAACGATAATGATGATGCCCGCCAGAAAGACATTGCGAACGGCGGCACCTTTGCGTAGTCGAAAAATATCTGATTTTATTATATTTACCATAGGTCTCTGCCTCCTTAAGCTATTTCACCGATTAGATGGATGAAATAGTCTTCCAAATTTATTTTTACTTCGTTAGATGAATAGATTTTTATGCCGTTGGCACTCAAAAGCTCGATCACCTGTGAGCTATCCTGATAGAAGTTAAACAGTCGAACTTCCTCCGTTGAAGGCACCTCAACTTGTGCCGCGTTGATTGTGGACTGAATAATTTCTCCAGCCTTTACCGCGCTGCTGACCTTCATGGAGATATATCCTTGGGTATTTTTATCCAGTTCCTCCTTGGAAAATTCTTTTATGAGCACTCCGTGATGAATAACGCCATACCTTGTAGCTATTTGCGTGAGTTCTGAAAGGATATGGCTGGAAATCAGGATGGTCAGGTTCTTCTCCTGATTTAGCTGACGGATGATTTCACGAAACTCGATCATTCCTGTTGGGTCCAAGCCGTTTATCGGCTCATCTAGAATCAATAATTCTGGCTCTCCCATGATTGCTAAGGCCAGTCCCAAACGCTGCTTCATTCCAAGCGAAAATTGATTGAACGGCTTGCTTCCGGTCGCGTCCAAATTGACTAATTTCAGAACACGTTCGATTTCGTTTTGATTCTTGATTCCTCGTTGTATACGGTAATACTCCAAATTTCCCCGCGCTGTCATTTTAGGAAAAAAGGCCGGCGTTTCAATCATGGCGCCAATTCTTTTTCTTGCCAGGATCAGTGCCTGTTCCTCGCTGCTCCCAAAAAGCTCGAGATCTCCGCTGGTTGGATGGATCAGCCCGGTGATCAGGCGTAAAAGGGTGGTTTTTCCTGCTCCATTTTGACCGATAAAACCGTAGATATCGCCCTTCCTCAACGTCATATTTATTTGCTTTACACCTGCGCCTCCAGAATATTTTTTTGTAAGATCATTGGTTTTTAAAATCATTTCTTTCATTTTCTGACTCCCCCTTCACATTGTTTTCCTCACCCACATGGGTCAAATGTGGTGTTCCCACTATAACGATTCAACCTATAATGAACCTTGAATCGTCCATCGTGTCGTCGGTTGGACACAAAAAAGTCTATTCATCGGTTCCAATGAATAGACTTTTCAACTTTATAGTCCGTCGCCGTTTACTTGGCGAAAAGAAATGGGGCATTTGTCACTATTAAACTAACTAAAATAGTAGCTGAAGTAGTAATTTAATAGAACATGTAAAAGAAAAACGGAGTCCGAATTTTTCTTTTAAAAATGGATCAAAATAGCACCCAACTCCAATCTCCTATTTGGTATCATTGTGTCGGTCAGAAAAAAGCATGTTAACAACTATGGTGAGAATCAATGACAGTACGAGAGAACGCATCAGCATTTCTTTCACCTCCATTTCTGTAATGCCTCTGATGTGAAAGTTACTATTGTGAAAATTACTATACAATACCTAACTATAATGAACCTATAATCAATAGACTTTTTCATGAAAGGAATTACTATTCGGCTGTTTGACTGAAATTATTGGCCGAATATTTTCTGATCAACTACCACTGATGACAGATAAAAAAAAGAAAATTGATTAATGCTTGGATTTTGAAAACAAAAACACCCGCCAATTATAGGCGAGTGTTCAATCAAAGTCTGCTAAACATGCAGGATAGTTATTTATTAGTCGAGAATTGCTTCTTTAAAGGCAAACAAATCGTAAACTTAGTCACCTCATTTACTGTGCTTTCGACGTTGATGGTTCCACCCAATTGCTCAATGATCCCTTGGGCAATGGATAAGCCTAAGCCATAGCTGCCCTCATATTTTTGACGGACCTCATTGGTACGGTAAAAGCGATCAAAAATTTTGGGCAGATCTTCTTCGGAGATGCCATCACCGGTGTTCTGAAAAATGATGATCCCCTCACGTCCTTTAGCTTCTAGCGAAACATCTAGCACACCCTTTTCGTTTGTATATTTGCTGGCATTATCAATAAAAATATCGAAAAGCTGCTGAAGTAAGATTTCATCCGTTTTTATCATAACTTTCGCCATATTTTTATTGACTGTCACCTGTTTCTCTTCGAATTTAGTTTCATAATTGGCTAGCGTATTGGTAAGCAGCTGGTCCACTTGAACATTCGACACGTTCAGCTGTTCAAAGCCGCTATCGGCCCTCGCTACGGTAAGCAATTTATTGACGAGTCCATTCATTCGTTTCGTGCCGCGAGAAATATTATCCAGCCATTTCAGCTGATCTTTGATAGGATCCTCCTGACTCGCATATAGAACATCAACATTCGTTGAAACAATGCTCAGCGGTGTCTTCAGTTCATGAGAAGCATCGGCGATAAACTGCTTTTGCTTTTTCCAAGCCTCTTCCATCGGTCGTAAAGCGCGATTCGTAAAGAAAACAATCACTAAAAAGAAAAAGAGGATCAATCCTAGTCCGACAACGATCAAGGTGGTTCCCAGAGAAGCTACGCTTTTTTTCGAATCGGTAATATCTAAAAAGCGCATGAGATACGTTTCGTCCTTCTTCTGATCAGCTTGATTTTGATCGCTATCGCCATAATCAAAATTGGCAATGGCAGGCGCAACTATATATTGCCATTCCCGCCCGTTCATTTTTATGACCCCGCCCTCACGATTTTTCCAGGCATATTTTGCGGCCTGATTGTATTGCTTTTTCGAAAGCTCTAAAGCAGAATCTATCATAAATGGCTTGCCGGATTTGTCTACGAGCATGTTGAAATAAACGCCTGCCCCTGTCACGATACGACTAATTTCCATCGTATCCGCGTTCTTCTCATCGAAGCTGACCTTGCCGCCCGTGATCCGCAGCTGCTCGGCTTGGTTCAATTTCTCATAATTATCCGATTTTTGCTTCAAATAGGTCGTTAGAAAAATCGTCGCAAAGGCCGCAACTAGGATAAGCGTCACAAAGCCAGTCGTCATTACGATCAGGCGTTTTCTAAATTGCTTAATCATCGTCTTCACCTTGCGTAAATTCTAAGCGATAGCCTAAATTTCGAACGACCTTGATCTGAGCGACACTCTCTACTTGGCGCAGCTTCTTTCTCAAAAGGGATACATGCATCTCAACATGATTGTATTCAGCCTCCGAATCATAGCCCCAAACCTTTTCAATCATTCGATCCTTTGATGTCAATTGAGGGTAATTGGCTACTAGAATTTCCAAAATATTCGCTTCTTTTTTTGTTAAATTCTGCTCTCTTATTTGCGTCTTTAACTGTAAATTGTAAGGATTCAGTTCAAAATCACCAAAGGAAAGCAGACCATCGATTTTAAATTCGCCTTTTCGCCTGCCTAATGCCTTTAGACGAGCCAGCAGTTCCTGATACTGGAATGGTTTGCACAAATAATCGTCCGCCCCGCTATTCAGCCCGTCAACCCGATCATCCAACTCGCCTTTTGCCGTCAGCATCAGGATCGGAATATCAATCCCCGCCTCCCTTGCTTCCTTTAAAATCGTCAAGCCGTCTTTATTTGGCAGCATAATATCTAAAATCGCTAAATCGTATACGCCTGAAAGCAAACAATCCAGTCCATATTCGCCTTCTTCTGCGATATCAACCAAGTAGCCTTGCTTTTTTAAAATTTGAGCGGTTGCTTCCGCTAACATCGCTTCATCTTCAACTAGTAAAAGTTTCATTTAACGTCCTCCTTCTTCCTCTTTTTCTGCAAAAAGTCGGACCAACCTTCTCAATGCTCTTTTCAATTATAAAGGATGAACCTCTAATGAAGCTTGAATCGCCAAACATAACACACGTAATGAAAGAATTTTTACAAATACTATAGACTTTTTATTACTATTCATAAAAAATCAGACCTTTTTTTCGATTACAGCTTCGTTATAGGTTCACCAATTATAGTGACTATATAAAATAGAAATGAGGTCGTGCATATGAAAAATAGGAAAATTCCCAACAACTCAACTAAAACAACCTGGTCCACTATTCTACGAGATATTCCTTTTACAGTAAGAGTAGTCGTATTCGCGATATTGATCGGACTTTCAGTCGTCTCCTACAATATCGGAAAAGCTATAACTGAAACAAAGATCAATAGTCAAACAGAAGTTACCTTTCCAAGCAAACGCAACAAAAAAACAACGGTAGATGATGTCAAAATCCGACGAAACAACGGACGCTGGGAATTTTCTTCTGATGAAGGTCTCTCATGGTCCACTACACCGCCCGATGGCATTTATGAAGACGAAGACGGACGTTTACGCTACCAAAACTCCAAATCAGAAACCATCACCTCCGCTAAAAACACCTTTAAATTCCCCTTCAGTGACCAAAAGGGAAACAGTACGATTATGAAGCAGGAAGACGGGAAATGGACCTTCTCCTCTGATGGTGGAAAAACCTGGACGGAAAAAAAGCCTGATGGTGTGGCGGTCGATAAAAATGGGAAGCTGACTTGGAAAAGCACTGACGGGAAAAAAGTCTCCACCTTTGATCCAAAAGAAAATCAATGGAAATATTCTGAAGATGGAGGGAAAACCTGGTCAGATCCGCTAACAGAAATCGAAGACTGGCTCGAAAACGGCTTTACCGTTCCCGTTGAAGGCGGCGTCTCCATGAAAATCAACGATGGAAAAATTCAATATTCCACGGATGGCGGGAAAACTTGGTCAGATCAAGCCCCTGAAGGCTTTGAAGAGAACGTGAAATCGGTGATCACTAAACAATCTGAAGACGGAAAGACACTGTATTCAACCGATGGCGGCAAGACCTGGTCAGAAGAAAAACCTGAAGGATACGAGATTCCCAGTGTTCAGGATATCTTGGACTCCCTTCCCAACGACATCCTACCAAAGGACGAAGATTTAGATGAAAGCCAATCTATTGCGGTTTAAAACAAGAGAACAAAGAGGCGTTGGTGCCTCCATAAGAAAAGTATGGCGCCAACCTCTTTGTCATGGCTTTCACTTATTACTTCTCTGCCTAGTCTTCCTGATTCTATTAAACAGTGATGAATGACCAAGTTAACCGCTCAGCAGTAAGATTTTAGCAACAGGAAATTGTTCGGTGTATCAATTCCTAGGACTGAAAACAAACTGAGCACTGGAGAACAAGCCCAGCGTCGACGAATTTGTTATGCTTCTTTTAAATACAACCGAAAAGAGGATTCTATCATGACAAAAATAGCTGATATTATGGTCAAACAATTACCTGAACAGCACATGCTGACGCATCGTAAAACGATCAATTTTTTCGAAGAATACGCAGAATTTATGGGAGAAGCCATCGGCAGAATTCTTAAGCTGATTGAAGAAAACGAGGCATTCCCCAGCAGCGGACCCATCGTCTGCTTTCATAATGTTGATCTGGAAGCTTTAGATGTAGAAATCGGTTTTGCCACTCCGAAACCTCTCAAAGCGCAGAACGAGTTGCATACTCTGACCCATCCGATTCGCACAATCGCGGTGACAATTGATCGAGGGCCTTATGAACAACAAGATCCCACACTTGAAGCCCTTATGAAATGGATACCTGAAAATGGTTATGAAGCGCTCGGTGGTATTTACTACCATTATCTAAACGACGAAAGGCAGCCAGAAAATGAGTATTTAACCGAGATGTATATCCCTATTCAAAAACTGGTTGAGTAATCAACAAAGCCCAACAAACTATCCGCGAAATTTTCGGATAATTTGTTGGGTTTTTAATTGGAATTGCGGCGCAAAACGGAGTGCTCCTAATTAAAAAATAACCGTTTAATTAGTTAAACTGTACATCTTTAAACATTCAATTTTATACAGTATTTCAATCATGAGATTTAAGTACCAGAATCATTTTCCAAGCTCAACACCAGAGGTTACTAAAAAGAAAAGCTGAAGGCGTGGGATTATTTCGATAGGCTAAAAATGAATTCAATTGACAGGCTAATAACTTTTAGCTAAGATGAAAGAAAAGCTAATAACTATTAGCAAAAAGGAGTGCAGACCATGAGCAACCTTTCTACAAAAGAACGAATCATCGCAGAAGCCTCTCACCTTTTTGCTAAAAAGGGCTACGATGCGGTCAATGTCGAAGAGATCGCACAGGCAGTCGGAATTAAGGCTCCGTCTTTATATAAGCATTATAAGAACAAAAAGGAAATATTCGATGCCGTTGTACAAGCAATGAATACTCGTTACGAAACAAATATGGCGACGTTGCAGATGAATGGACACGATGGTAAAACAGATGCGGGTGCTTTCGAAACGATGTCTGAAGAACAGCTTGTGGAGATCGGCAATAAGCTCTTTGCTTTCTTTTTACATGATGATTACGCCGCCAATTTCCGCAAACTATTGACGATCGAGCAGTTTCAAAACAGCGAGCTGGCCGCAATGTTCACGAAGCAATACGCAGACGATCCGCTTTCTTATCAAGGAATGCTGTTTTCGATGCTGACGCAAGCGGGTGTCATGCAGCCAAGTGATCCTAAGATTATGGCATTGCAATTTTACGCGCCGATTCATTTGCTGCTGACGATTTGCGATCGGCAACCAGAAAGAGAACCGGAAGCGTTGATACTGTTAGAGCAGCATATTCGCCAATTCAATGAATGTTATCGGACAGGAGCGAATGCCCATGGATAAAAAAAGAAGCCTAATTCAATGGCTAGGAGTATTTGGCATGGTTAGCTTCTTATCCTACATCGCAGCGTTGGTTTTCAGTCCGCTAGCTTATCCCGGATACAACTGGATGGCGCAGGCGGTCAGTGACTTAAGCGCAGATAATTCCCCTTCCAGAATTTTATGGAACCAGCTCTCGTCCCTATCTAGCGTTGGGAGTGTCGTGTGTATCATGCTGGTGTGCGTCTATATTCAAGGAAAATTGAGCAAATCCATACGCATCGGAATCTACCTGTTTGCGGTAATGATGTGGTTATCCGCGGTGGGATATACGATGTTTCCCTTAACTGACAGTGGTTTTGCGGGAACCTTCCAAGATGTCATGCATGTCGTCGTGACCGTCTTAGTCGTGGTCCTTTCGATCACGTCCCTACTGACTATTACGATTGGCAGCTTTCGTAGTAATCACTATCGTTCATTAGGAATCTGGGCCGCTGCTGCACTTCTACTTATGATCGCCGGAGCCATTGGTATCAATGTGGTGCCGAGCCAATACTTCGGTATCCCTGAACGGTTCAGTGTGATTGCGGCGATGGGGTTTAATGCGGTTTTGGGTGTTTATTTGTTTCGGGGATTTGGCGGAGAGTGATTTGAAAATACTGCTCTCAAATAAGTTTCATTCGCACGTAATCGTATACTTCTATGTATGAAACTAACAAAGATCAAAAAAGGACAGGAAAACCGATGATCGTTTTTTCTTGTCCTTTATTGTTCGTGAGAAAACTTTTAGGTCAGTTGCTTTCTCTACTTTTTATTTTGCTTTTTCTTTAAATAGTTGGCCTTAAACTCCATAAGATAAGACGTTAGCTGAGCAATTATCGCGTCCCATCTCACAATCTGAGCATACGGTCTTGTTCGTATATAATTCACCCATACTTGATTTTTTAGCGTTGAATCATTCAATAAAACATTAAGGGTGTATTGCCAATCATCAAATATTTCTTCATCAATAGCATTATGTCGAAAAGTCCAAGTATTATAAAACGCTTCGTACAGCTGATTTATCGGGGGAAGATCCGGATCATTTAACAGAAGATGAATGTCATAAAAATCCTTCATTCTTGAATTTTGCTTCCCAAGCGATGGGATTGTTTCCATTTTCTCCGCTAAAACCGTTTCAATTGGATAGGAATAGATAGCGATAGATTTCTTTTCCCCTTTTTTCTCATTAAATATAAGTGGAATAGTTATATGATTAGGCTTTGGTGTAATGACATCTCCAACACCGATATCTAAATCAAATAAAAATACTGTATTTCCATCCATATGCATTTTCATTTTCGCACGATATCCTTCATAGATTCGATTTTTCTGAGTGTCCAGCACATTCACTAACTCAAAATGAAGAAGATCCTCCAACTCAATAGCCACAATTTCCTTCAGCATCTGCTCAACAGAATCACGGGTGGCATAAAAGTCTTTAACCATTATGTCGAGATCCTTAGTAGTTCGTTGTTCTATTTGATAAATAACCCCTAGTAGAAAACCGCCTTTTAATATTAATCGATCCCTATAACTACTTTGTTGAACTCTCATCAAAAATCTCTCCGCAGCATAACGCATCCGGTACTCATCAAAGCTAATCTTAGGATCTTTATTTTTGATAAGATCACGTAAGCGATCTGTTTTCATACGCTCTCCTTTTCTTAATGAAGTTTCAACTTCCATAAATAATTATCAAGTATCTTACCAACATTCTGTTCATTCGCAATTCTTCGAAGCCTTACTTTGTTGCTTTTCTCAAACTCAAAATAACGAGTTAGTGCCACTTCCTTAACTTCCTCTTCTGTAACAATATTCGGTTTTAGTACGTCTACAATTGAACGTTCCATCGTGGTCACACGCGCAGGATTTTGATAGATTGTTTCCTTTTGAGTGATTTGACTTTGAGGAATGTTATTATTCCGAATCACAACAATGGGATCGTTCTCTTCATATTCCACTAGAACAGCCGTTCCATCTTTACGCCCTTGGGACAACCCAAAATCAACAACTAGATTCTCCGATTGCTCCGTCTCGTAATCCCTGTTCGATGAGCCTGAAATGATAGAGGTTTTCCTGAACTCATTATCAGAATCGTTCTTAGAATGAAGTTGTGTAATCTTATAGTTTTCAGGCATGCTCATGAGCGTGCCTTTTGGAATGACATCATTTAATCCATGATAATATAGCGCAGTATCGTGAGAAATGACCGCCTTAGAATATTGTTGCTGAAAAAGAAAAATCCCATCAATCGCTTTGTTTGGAAACACATAGTAACCTGGATTGATTTCTTTCAACTCATACTTTTCGATAAATTTTTTTTGAGAATATTTACTGATACCCGCAGAGTCCATTGCTTTTCTGGTAATATTCCCGTTGTATTTTTCGGCAAGTAGTAAGAATATAAATTCAGGAGAATCGCTTGTTGGCAATCTATCTTCCACTATAAAATCTTTTAAGTGATACATAAAAAACGGAGATTGCATAAACTCAATCGCCTCGACCAATTCTTTGGAGTTGAGTGTTTCCGACATTTCTTTGATAAGTTTTCTCTTTGCGTCATCTGTACTTGCTTCCAGATGATCAATATTCTTTTTAATATTATCCAATCCGGCTTTCATATAATCACCCCTTTTAACCAAGCAAACTACTTCGTATACAGTTAACAGTTCCGAAATATGATATATACTCAATTCAATCATACCATTTAACCATCTTCGATTCAAACTAAACCAGTTATAAAATACAATATCAGACGCATAATTAAAGTGCTCTTTCAAACGACAATAGAGGGCAAAGAGGTTTGCCCTTCCTCATTAGAATAGAAACCCTTTCTCCTCTAATCAATACAATTACCCCTTCATTTATATTGTAGAAATACGAGCTTTGTACGTATGTCTTCAATTTTCCAGAAGAAACTGCATGGAGAGATGTCCTTTTTCCGGCAACAAAACCGTACCTCTATCCCCCTATAATAATAAAGAGGTGATGACAATGTCAGCAGAATACAACTTAGGTTCACTAGTAAACGCAGGTAAATCTATTTCTGAACAAAATATTAAACGAATTATTCAACATTCCAAAAAGTATCAGCTGAAACCAAGCTTTTTAATTGCCCAAATGTTTATCGAAAGCCATTGGGGCGATCCCAACATATCCATTGTCGGGAGTATTGATAACAATTGGAGCGGAATTTCTGAGCCCTTCACCGTCCCTTCCGATTTAGGAATACGTATACGACGAGGGAGTACACGACCAGCAAATGAAGGTGGGTATTATGTCCATTTCAATACTTTGGATGACTATTTCAGCGCCTATGCCTTTCTTTTGTCTAATAGAAATGGGATTTATAAGGTCGAAGGAGAAAGTACGATAGAGGATTTTTGTAAAGGCTTGTTCAGAGTTGGCGGTGCGAAGGCTGATTATGCCGCGAGTGGGTACCAGCACTATCTAAGTATGTTAGTGCCTACCTACAATGCCATTAAAAAACAAAATCCGAATAAATTAGAAACCATTGACACCAGCACAATAACGAATGAAAGGAATGAGTTTGGTATGTTTATTTATTATCAACCGCAGGCAACAGGAGCTGCTAACGATATCTATGGCGTCTGGGGCAACAAACGATTCCATTTGAATAATATGGATAAGGTTGGTCATTTTAAAAATATGGTCAAGGGAGCAACAGGCAACGATTGTAAAGAATACCATTGGGAACGAGGCAGTGAGCAGATCAAAACAGTAGAAAGCTTTACTGAATTGCAGAAAACAGTGATTTAAGAGAAGAATTCAAAAAAACCGGAGGCAAGCAAAACCGAAAGACTCGGTTGTCACTTGTTTCCGGTTTATTTTTCATTAGAATCTTTTTCTAATCAATCGAAAAGCAGAAAGCATACTGCCTGATTTAAGCTCTATTTCGTTTTTGCTTGAGTAGGGTATCGACTATTCATCGCTTCTACATACTTTCTCTGCTCGATCATAAAATTGACCGCAAAAACTGCGCACAATGCATACAGGAAGATATTTACCTGCTCAGATAAATTTGGTAATAAAACGTTTGGAAGAATCATAATCAGAAATGAGGCGAATGCCCAAATCCAGCGATGAATTCGAATGCCTGCTTTTTTTAATTTATTTAATAAAAATTGACTCACAGTTAATACAATGAAGAAAAATGTGAATACAGCGATCCAGTACATCGTTTCCCACCCTCTCTTTTAAAACTTATTCTGCAGCGCTTGCTTCTACCTGTGCCATCTCATCTTGGACCATCTTCTTGTCGTAAGCTTTTACGAAAGGATAGTAGATAATTCCAGCAACAAGCAGGTTCACAACAATCAAGACTACAACGCGCCAATCATTCCCGGCACTCAAGAACCCACCAATCGGAGCTGGAAGCGTCCAAGCTTGATATGTTGTAAAGCCGTTGACAATCCCCAACTTAATCGCTGAATAGGAAATTGTCGTCAATACTAACGGAACTAGATTAAACGGAATGAACATATATGGATTCAAGATCATTGGGGCTCCGAACATCATTGGTTCATTGATATTGAAAATCCCAGGAATCAAGGTGAAGCGTCCGACTTCTTTTAGAAATTTTGATTTACAAATGAACAGGAATAAGGCGGCAACAACGATGGTCGCACCTGCCCCACCAATCGTCACGGTCCATTGATAAAATTGCTCCGGCGCGATATAAGGAAGCTCTGTAGCAGATGTTCCTGATGCTAACGCTTTAGCATTGTCGTCTAGCATCACTAGCCAAATTGGGCGGATAACAGAGCCGACAATACTCATCCCGTGAATCCCAAACGACCACAATAAATGGATAAAGAACATTGGCAATAAGGCACCAAATAAGTTGTTTCCAAGTAATCCAGTAATTGGTTTGAACATAGCCATTAGAGCCGAATTCACATCGAAACCAATGATATCGCGGATGATCCACAATGTGATCAAAACGACTGCCCCTGGAATCAAGGCTTCAAACGACCGAGCAACTGCTGGTGGTACTTGTTCGGGCATTTTGATCGTGATTTTCTTTTTGGTGAAAAAGCGATAAATTTCAACAGAAAAGATCATTGCTAAGATTCCTGAGAACATCCCAGAAGCTCCCAATGATGCCATCGGTAAAACAAAGCCTAATGGGGCGTCAGCAGGCGTGGTCACATTCACAGGCATTTGCAGCATGAAAAATGCACCTAGCGACAACACCCCACCTGTTGTTGGGTCTAGCTTGTAGGATTTGGCAAGATCAGACCCCATGATAAAGGTCGCATAGATCGCCATCAAGCCCATGGTCATCCGAAATGGCAAAGCAATCGTTGCGCTATATGGGGCTAATAAGTCAGCTAATGGTTTATAAGGAATATTTACAAAAATAAGAAAGAAACTACCGATTAAAATGAGCGACAACGTCGACACTACACCATTACGAATGGCTAATAGATGCCGTTGTGTCCCTAGTTTAGACATTGGCGGCACAAGTTTTTCTTCAATAATCTTCATGAATTTATCCATGGTACTTCTCCTCGTAATATATTTTTTAGAGTGATAAATCACTCCAGTTTTATTCTCTTGTTCTTTGATAATTTAATAACACTTTAGTTGCTTGGTGCTTGTGTGATGTTCTAGAATTGACTCC
>NZ_JAHLOS010000016.1 GCF_018917525.1 Enterococcus raffinosus
ACCCTCTTTCTAACTATAGTATAAGACGAGAAATATCTAAACAGTACAAATAGCCACAAAAAAGCAGGTACGAATGTACTTGCTTTTTTGTGGCTTTAACCAAACTTGAGAAAGAACCAAAAGTCTTGTCATAGCTCCTTTTTCCGAATAAACGGTGCTCCAGAAGTAGCTTCTGACACAACCTCTTTATTCGTTATAGCTGAATACTTTACGTTCATTGATTTGCTGGCATTCTCGACTATTTCGCCCGTGAATGTCGATGAAGCGTGTAATCTGTTCTGCTGATACTTCTAGTTTATTTTGCATGACATACCACTCAACGCCTTCAGTCAATGGTGGCGTCGTTAAAGAACCGATGTAATGATAGTAGCTTTTGTTTTCGGGAATCAATCCGTCAACAGAAAAAGTGCCTTCACCTTTTTGCTGGTCATACTGATTTAGGATGTTTTCAAAATCGGAATTGTATTTTCCAAGCTGATAAAACACCCCAATGACTGCTACACCTCCACTAGGAGACTGGAAAAGAAAATGACCTTCTAACGGAAAGACCTTCCCGTCTATTCGGTGCTCTGAATCAGAATGAAAGTGCATTTGGACAAAATGAAATAATCGCTTATTAAATATCGCTTCACCCACGCCCAATAGTTGTAAGTTTTGACCATTATTAAAAAAAGTCGCAGTTTTATCTGAAAAATTTACTTGTATCGCTTCAAGTGTTTCAACATTGTCTTCAATTAGAGATGTTTGGATATCGATCGGTGATTGCCGCAAACCAACTTGCGGCTGCCAGTCGTCTTGATGGCAATAATCAATCAAAAATTCTGCTTTCATACGATCCCTCAATTAACTAAAATTTTTACAATGATATCATTTTCCAGAAATATTTTCCATCCATTTGCAAATATCATGAAAAACTGTAAGTTTTTGGGTTTCATTTAGTAGTTCGTGACGTGCATTTTCATAAAGCTTAACGGTCACCTGCTTCACACCAGCTGCTTGATAAGTCTTTGCTGCTTTCATCACACCTTTGCCGTATTCTCCGACAGGATCTTCTTTTCCAGATAAGAACAATAATGGAAGATTTTTCGGCACCTGTTGCAGCAACTCCGGCTCCTGCGAACGAATAATCAATGAAAAAAGTTCGTAGTAGCCGCTTAAAGTAAATAGAAAACCGCATTTAGGATCAGCTAGATAGGCATCGACTTCTTCTGAAAGACTGGACAACCAATCCTTATTCGTCCGCTTATTGGCAATCTTTCGATTCATATTGCCGAAAGCTAGTTGATCAATCAGCTTACTTGGGTGTTTTTCTCCTTGGATTTTACTTAATAATTTTGCTGAATGTTGTCCAAAGCGAGTCAGCCAAACTGGCTGCTGACCCGTTCCTACAAGGATTGCTCCGCTGATCGCCTCTCCGTACTCATAGAGATAATTCCGTAATACAAATGAACCCATACTATGTCCTAGAACAAAGAGTGGGACATCAGGATATAGCTTCTTCCCCCACTCAGTAACCTGATACAAATCCTGGACCAATCCATGTTTAGTCTTTTCATCATGAAAATAGCCCTGAAGCCCTTTTTGACTAGAAATAGACGCTCCATGACCAAGATGATCGTGTCCGATGACCGCGATATTTCGCTCATTTAAATAATCTGCTAAGACTTCATAACGCATTAAATGCTCCGCCATCCCATGTGTCAGCTGGAGTACCGCCCATGGCTCATTACAAGTCCAATGATATCCTTGCACTGATGTTTTCTGATCAACAGAAAGTATTTCGAATTTTTCTAACATGTTCATTTCCTTTCTAAAAGGTGACCCGTACCTTTTCTAGTGTCCTTTGACTTTATCTTCATTTCTATCGAATTTCCATCCTAAGTTGGAGGTAGATTTTTAAAATCATGATACACTATTGGTAAATGGAGGGAAGAAATATGTCTTGCTTAGGAAATATTATCTGGTTCATCTTCGGTGGACTAATCGGCGGGTTAACTTGGTGCCTCGCAGGCATCTTATGGTGTATCACAATCATTGGTATCCCAATTGGTTTGCAATGCTTCAAATTTGCTAGTCTAAGCTTTGCTCCGTTTGGTAAAGACATCGTTTACCATACGACTGGAGTAAATTTTATCGTCAATATTATTTGGTTGATCGTTTCAGGCATTCCTTTGGCTTTGGGACATTTAGCCAGCGCCTTATTTTTATGTATTACGATTGTCGGTATTCCTTTTGCCGCTCAATCATTGAAACTTGCTCAACTAGCTTTGATGCCATTTGGCGCACAAATCGTTTCTGCTCGTTAACTAAAATGTACATGACAAATACCATAAAAAAGAGGAATGACAGCCGTCTTCCTCTTTTTCTTATCCAAAAATCAAGTAGATTAAGCCTGCTACTACTAATACGATATTTAACGTTACCTGGATATTCACCATCAGTGGAGTTATAGTCCTTTTCCTGCGTCGTGAAAGACTTAGAAAAACATTATATGCACCAACTAGAATGATGAAAACAACTAATGCCATCAGATACAAAAGGTCACTTCCCTTTTTTTCTGTAGTGTAACGTGAAAAAGAATAATCAGCAAGCCTGCTCAATCAAATCTAATTTAATTGTTTGAAAAAATCACGTAATTCAGCTTTTCGTCGTTCGCTTAACTCCCGCTTAGGAATATCTTGGATTGCCCCTTCCAATCCATACAAGAGATGGAGACAAGCACCATCATCCACTAAATGTCGGATCTTCAAAAAAGCCGCCTCTGTACCCAATTCCCGCAGCTGCTCTGGTTCCACAATCCCTACCTGAGCTAACTTCTCTTCATTTACCACACCAATATTTTTCATTTCTGAGATTCTCATTGCCGACTCCTTTTAGATTTATTATACCTTAGAATGAAAGCGGAAACGACAGCTTTCATAAAAAAATCACCAACAAAACCCTTTTATATGTATCAAAAGAGCTTCTCATCGACCTTTATTGTAAATTTCTTCACAATTTCGTATCAAATCTTTATCTACATCTCTCATTTCTAACAACACTTCTATAGGTTAATATTCTAGTTTTTTAATAACTCTTTCTAAAACTGAGCTTATGAATCTTCAATTAGCGATCCTGCTACCAGAAAAATAATGATAGTTATTTTAAAAAGTTGATTTTTCAGAAAAAAATGGTTTATTTTACACCTTTTATTAATTTATTATTTGTATTAAACGATATTTTAATTTATCATATAAAACAACGAGGTTAATTTTTATCAAATAAGAATAGGAGGGGTAATTCATGCTTGGGATGGATAGAAATACATTGTTAAAAATTCAGATCATCGAAACATTAGATGCTTTGCAAACACCGATCTCTATGAAAGAATTGCAAGAAAAAATCGGTTATGCTAGTCTTGGCACGATTCGAGTGAATTGTAAAGAGTTGCAATCAATTATCGAAGATCTCTATACGGACAAAGACTATTCATTAAAGCTTCGCATGGATAATGGTCGCGGTATCCAGCTAGATCGTACCTCCACCAACCTCCAATCATTGATAAGTTATTTGTATCAACATGATCTGGCCTGTGAAATTATCCGGGCAGTCCTAGCAAAACGGAAAATCTCGGCGATTCAGTTTTGCATGGATAAAAACATCAGCGAATCAAAATTGCGACGAAAAATTAAGGAGATCAATCAAGAGCTTACTGACTATGATCTCTATATCTCCTGCTCGGCTAAAATTAGTTTAAAAGGGCGTGAGGTTGATATTCGTCGCTTCTATTATATTTTTGTCAGAGGGCTTTATTATCAATTCTCTCAAATTGACTGGCTCAATACTAGCAGCTATCTTCAATTAGCAAGAAAAATTGAGGAATACTTAAAACTCACAATTAATCCAACCAATTCAGAAATGATCTGTTTTTGGTTATTAATCACAAATCAATCCTTAAGTAAAAAAGGAATACTTGCTTTTAATGAAGTTGAAGATGACTGGATAAATCAATTCAAATATCCAAAAAGACCATCTTTCTTAAGGACCTGGAATACGAATGAATGGAAATTCTTTCTTTATGCGATCTATAGCTCTCAATTGAATGATTTTGAGCTACAGCAAAAAAATGCCTCTGATGACCCATTCTTCAATCAAGTGGTTACCCATTGGACTACCTGTTTTTCGCACCATTTTCGGTCATTGAGTAATCGCGAACAAAAAGTAATTGCCCGTAAACTAAAACAGCATTACGCTTCTTTGGTTTTTTTCCATTTGAACGATCAAATGCTTGAACACTTAAAAAATAGTGTTGCGCTAGACAATTTGCAAGAACAATGTCCCTATTATTATCGTCGATTTGATGCCTTCTGGGATGATTTCACTCAAGCAGTTCCAGGATTTGATCGGCGTCAATTACGAATATTTTCATTTTTGACTTGTGTAGAGTTCTTTTCATTGGAAAATTGTTTACCCGAAATTTCAGTGTATGCGTTCTCGGAACACAATCAGCTATTCAGTGTTTTCATCCAAGAAAAAATCAATTTGCATTTCAAAAATCGCTACCATTTGCGATTTGTTGAAGATCCAAACGATGCGCAGCTGATTATTGGTACATCCCCCGGCTGTAAGGAGCTTCAAATGGAAGATAAGAAATACGTCATCATCCGAGCAAATCTTTGCGGGACTGACTTTAATGCTATCGAGAATGTCTTGGAAGTGCTTGTAAAAAAAGAACTAGAAAATTTATCAGATTAATCATTTCGGCTTGAGTATTCGCTCGTAAACGGGTATTGTACTATTTATCACAAGAAAGACTTCGCGAACTTGTTCAGCTTTTGAGCACCGATTAGGTACCAATCAACATCCGTTCTCTTCGATCTCTGTGTTTCTTGACAATTTCGAAATATTTTTGCTTATTGCTCAAAAACCAATTCGTGAAGCCGGACATGGACATACCTGCTGTTAAGCGATTTATTCATGTGAAAATATTTTACTTTCTTTATAGACAAGCGAAAAGGAGGCCGTTATGGTTTACGTTAGTGACATGTCCACTACCCCGCCGACAGCATTTGGTTCTGAATTGGAAGAAAAAACATACGAAATACTGACAAAGTTGAAGATTCCTTTTTATCAGGTAGCCACTGGAGAAGCACTTACAATGGAGGATTGTATCGACATCGATAAACGGCTGAGCGTTGAAGTAGTCAAAACAATTTTCTTATGTAATCAAAAGAAGACGAAGTTTTATTTGTACATTACGCCAGCTGATTTCAAATTTGTCACCAAAGAATTTGGTAAGAAATTAGAGATTCCGCGAGTTTCTTTTGCCTCAGCCGATTTGCTAAAAGAGCGTTTAGGCGTCATTCCCGGAGCTGCGACGATTTTTGGCTTATTAAAGGACCCCGACTATGAAATCCAATTGGTCTTTGACAAGTCTGTCTCTGAACGTGAATGGTATGCTTGTAGCTCTGGCTCAATTACAAATTATATGAAGCTAAAGACAGCCGATTTATTTGAGAAATTCTTACCCTATACAGGACATGAAGCGATCTTTATCGATTAATCTAAACTATGAAAAAAGTGTTAGGAGACCCCTCTCCTAACACTTTTTTGGACGATTTTGCTATTTAGAAAGCCAATCAAAAACGGGGTTCTTTCGTTTTAGAACACTTTTTAACCCCCAACCCTAATTTGACAAACGTTTCGTCAGCCTAACATCTTACAGTAACACAGCCAATTTCCTTCATTGGTCCAGTGATTTCTTTTCCGCAATCAGAACCTACTGCTTGAATCGCAAAATAGTATGTTCCTTTAGATAGGCAAACTTTACTCAACGTGTAGTCAAGATAATATCCTTTTCCGTAAGGTCCGTTCATATATTTCGCATAGCGAACATCGATTGTCTTGTACGCTGCTCCGTATTGACCACTGCTTGTGCGGCGGTAAACACGTACTTTTGTATAATCCAACGAGCTTGGATTCTTAGTACCTAAGAAGATTTGTGCGCCATAGTAGCGTGTTGGAATACAACCACATACAAGAAGATTCTTGACGCAGCCCTTCAAATCGGTACCAATTTCTTTTTTCTTAAGTGTTGTCGCACAACTTGGTCCCCATTGTGGACTAACCCAGCTGCTCCATTGACCATAGTTTGCTTTCACCCAGTAGTAGTAAGTCGTGCATTGGTTCAAGCAATCATCTGTATATGACATTTCAGAACCATCTTGTTTACCATTAACAGTAATCGCAGTCGCATTGTTGATATTGTTTGTTGTACTACGGTACAATGTGTAGCTCGTTGCGTAACGTGTCGACGCATTATCGCTCTTCGTATTTGTCCACGTTACTTTGATTGCTTTGTCAGAAACAGCGGCTGCTTTAATGTTTGGATTCAATGTAGTCGCGCAAACAGTAAATTTACCAATGTTTGAACTGCTGACAGTTTCGATAGTATATGGACAAGTTTTCGGACGTTTCACCATTACTTTGTAGCAATAGGTTTGGTTATGATTCAACTTGATATCGTTATACGTTGTTTTTCCTGTTACTGTAGCAATTTCTTTGAAATCACCAGAGTTGTAATCATTACATTTCTTGGTTGCACGGAAGATTTTGTATTCAGCATTGCTGCCCATTGACTCCCAGCTAAGCTTCAACCAGTGATGTTGTGTTTCAGTCACACAAACATTTTTAACTGCATCCCATTTTTCTTTGTAGTTGTTTTGGTTACAATCTTTGCCGTTATGCTTTTTGTCGCAGTCTTCATGGTGTTTCCAATTGTTGTTACAGTTATGCCCCGTGTGCTTTTCATCACAATTTGGTTTATGACACCATTTGTTGTCGTTACAACTTCCGCCGTTGTGATTCTTATCGCAGTATTCGTCATGTTTGCAATTATTTTTATTGCAGTTCTTACCGCTGTGTTTCTTATCACAATCATCGTCATGCTTCCAGTTGTTTGAATTACATTTGCGGTTTTTACTATGCTTTTTATCGCAATGTTCATCATGCTTTCCTGCATTATTGTTACAGGTTTTCCCACTATGTTTTGTGTCACAGCCAGAAGAATGCTTGGTTGAACCATACGTTTGTGCGCCAACCTCTGCGGCAGCTTCTTCTTTTGCCTCTTCTTTTGCCTCTTCTTTTGTTTCTTCAGTAGTCGTCGCTGTTGGTGCCTCTGCCGCTTCTTCAATTTCAGCTTCATTTGTCTTCGCTACAACATCTTGATTGGCGATCGGACCAGCAGCTTCTTGTTCCTTACCATCGACAACAGCTGAAACTTTATAGTAGTAAAGATAATCGGCCTTAAGTGTGCCGCTTGTCTTTAATTCCATATAATCATCAACTGTATATGTTTGGTCACTCTTAAATGTTTGGATACGCTTAAATTCTCCGTCTTGTGATTCTGAACGGTAAACATTGTAGCTGTCAGCATCCTCGACTTTATCAAACTGAATCACAGTCCATTTTTGCGTATCATTATGTTTAACTGTCAAATTTGCAGGAACATTACTGTCTGCTGCAAATACTTGTGCTGGTATCCCTAACGAAGATACCGTCATGATCAATAGCGTTACCAACGACATGATCCCGTTTAACTTTTTCATTAATCCTTTTCTTTTCATTTCGCTCTCCTTTTCTGCTCTTACCCAAGCGCAAAAAAATGCACAACAAATAACCTTACCCTAACGATAGAGACTACTACCTTGTAAGATAGTAGTCCATTTATTTTTCGGAGATTGTTTTTGGCCAAAAACAGAAGTAGCGTTCCATGTACCACCCCCCATCAAGTATTCATACCAAAATGGTATGCTCGATTACAGGAATTGCTCTCTCAATTTTCCCCGCCTCTAAGAATGTGAATCTTTGGGTTATTTCTGTTGATAAAAATATAACAATAATTGTGATAAATTTCTATAATCCGTCAAAATTCAAAAAAAATCTTTGAATTATGACGAAAAATTTTCGCTATATACCACATATTTTATAATATATTTAATAAATTAATTGGAACATGACGATCAATATCCCTTTAAATCTAAAAAGCTTTTTATTAATGATTATAAAACACAAAAAAGATCATCGGAAAATCCGATGATCTTTTTCGTTATTATTATTCTATAAAAAGTGAATTTTTGATAACTTCCCTACTGACGGTTAATCGAGACAATCTTTTGCTGCAAACGATCATAAACGACGACAAATTCTGCGACCTTTTTTTCAGATGTCGGTACGCGGAAATAGTAATCAGATTGCCCATCCGTTGGGGTATTCGTATGATAGAAGCCAGATAGATACGCATGAGCGATATCCCCTCTGGTATCCTTGAATAGTTCGAAAAATCCGCTTGAATCCGTCAGTTCGATACTTTTTTCTAGTGCTTTAAATTCTGTTTGGTTGCTGTCCATTCCAGCTTTCTTCATTTCTCGATACAATTGTGTATCCGTTCCACGACGAACAACTTCCGTCCAAGCCGTCTCAAAATCCGCCGATTTATCGAGATACGTATCGTCTCTAGTAATGACCGATTTCACCTCACTACCATCTTCAGCTGATAGTTCCGTTAGCTCATTTCCATTGAACCGCAGACTTACGGTGTAATCGTGACGCGTTCCATTAGTATCAGTAAAACTCCAGACTTGTCGTTGCGTCGACAGCGGTTCATCGTCAATCAAACGCTGCCCAAACCCAATCAAACTTATGCTAACAAAGCCGTTCTCTTGCGAACTGACCATTGGATAAATTTTTCGATAAAGATTAAAGATACTCTTTCCATCCTTGGCAGAACCATAGATTTTCTCAATCGTATCGGCCATCGCCTGCGAGCTGGAAAAGCTGTTATTATCCTCCGTAAATGCTTTGTTTAAAGCATCAACTTTTTCAATTTGTTCATCTAATAATGTTTGATCATTGACATCCCTTAATGCCAGTACCTTTAACTTCGGCAACTCTTCCTTCTTCTTGCCCTTATCGTCACTAGCAAAGACACTGAAAGGAATCGTAAACTGCGGAAAATTACCGCTTAATATGACGCCGAAGGTACCGACAAACAACGCAGCCAGCACACCCCAAAAGATCAACCATTTCTTTGATGTGTTCATAGGTCACCTCTTCTCCCCCTTATTGTGGCGACAAATTAAGCAAGCGTCAAGTATTTCAAGTAAATATCAGCCTATTTTTATGAAATAATCTAAATTTTTCTTGGAAAAATATGATTATCATAGTTATTCTCGTCATTTTCTATTACACTAGAAGAAATGATTTTATCAAGATGCTAGCTCTGCTTTTACAGATTCATAAAACAGCATGCATTGATTGTGAGTTAGCAAAATACTACTGAGTCTAACTACCAGAATAGTAAGCAGCATGAACATAAAACTTTTTCTCGAAAGAAAAATAAAGACAATAACTGAAATAAGGATAGGCAAATATGGCAAACAGACAAGAACGACATCAACAAAAAAAAGAAACTAAAAAACCACGTGTGCGAAAAAAGACACCTCGGGGAAAATTGGCGAAATCAACCAAGATTTCTCTTAGCATTCTAGCAGTGATGCTGCTTATGGTGATCGCAGGAACTATTTTCTTCTTCCAAAAATACGGCAAAGAAGTAACTGCCGCCATTGATGCAGGAGAAGAGCACGCAGCTTCCATTCAAGAGAGCGACTTCAAGCAATACCATCCAACAACAGTCTTAGATAAGAATGGTCAAGTTATCAAGGAGCTGAAAACGCAAGAACGGGATTACCTGACCTATGACAAGATGGACCCATTAGTCTCGCAGGCGCTGATCGCAATTGAGGACAAACGTTTTTATGAGCACCATGGGGTCGATACACAAGGACTATTGACTATTGCATTGAACGCCGCGACCGGTCGCGGAATCCGTGGAGCATCGACCATTACCCAGCAATTGGTGAAAAATATCTACCTGACACCTGAAGTCTCGATCTCTCGTAAAATCGAGGAGATGGTGATGGCGCAATCGTTAGAAAAGAAATTCACCAAGCATCAAATTTTAGAATACTACCTAAATAATGTTTATTTCGGACACGGTGCTTATGGAATCAATGCCGCAGCAAAGGTTTATTTTGGCAAATCCATTAACGATACCAGTTTGCTGGAAAAAGCTACATTAGTGGGGATTACGAATAATCCAGGTATTTTTGATCCTACGTCTAACAAAAAGAACGCCTTGAAGCGGGCCAAATTGATCTTAAAGGAAATGAATCAACAGGGCTACATTACAAAGGATCAATATGATAAAGCTGTCGCGGATGATTTCGAGGCTAAAATTCACAGCAATGCGTTGAACAATCAACTAGACAATAACGAAGTCGCCTTAGCAGTTGATTCTTCAACTAAAATTTTGATGGAGCAACAGGATTTCCGTTTCCAATACCAGTTTGACTCTAAAGAGGAAGAAGATCGTTACAACGAAGAATATAGCTCTGCCTATAATAAGGTGTATCAACGAATTCTCTCCGGCGGTTATCAAATCAGTACCAATATTGATACCGGCTTACACGATCAACTGCAAGGGATCGTTAGCAACGTTATGAATGCCTGGCAAGATCGCAGCGGTGATAATAACTTCTTTACCAAGCAGGCTGCGATGACTGTTATTGATAATCAAACAGGTGATGTTGTTGCTAGTATCGGTGGCCGCGGTGAGGAAGGAAATCATTATAATCGTGCCTTTCTTTCCTATCGTCAACCTGGCTCGGCGATCAAACCACTGGTCTCTTATGCTCCTGCGTATGAGCGCGGCTTGCTAGAAACCAGTGTTGTCTCCGATGATCGGCCAAATAATACGTATCCAAATAATGTATATAATAGTTCCAAAGGGAATCTTACATTGAGAAATGCCTTAGCGATTTCCTCAAACGTTGTCGCATACAAATTAGCAGATGAAAATCGCAATGAGCTGAAGGAAGCTGTCTATCAGCCCTTGGCACAAATGCAATTTACCGGCCTTGATGTGGCAGATGACAATCCGATTATTGCAGTCGGCGGGATGACCTACGGAGCAACTACTCAAGAAATGGCTAGCGGGATCGCGACTTTGGTAAATCAAGGAAATTATCGTGCCCCATTAAATATTCAAACGATCAAGCGTAAAGATAACGGACAAGATATCTTCTCACAAAATGATATCGCACAACAAAAAATTTACAGTGATGATGCCGCTTATCTAACGATTGATACGATGAAAGCTGTTCATGAGAATGCAGATGGAACAGCAGCCGGCTTGACCCTAGCCCACAATCAATTTTGGGCAGTCAAAACCGGTACGACTGATGAAGCGAAGGATTTATGGACTGTCGGAGCGACTCCCCACTATACCGTGGCAGTCTGGGCTGGCGATGATACACCGCAACCGCAAGACAATGCCAGTGTCGGACAGGCGACCAAAGAAATCTTCAAGCAAACGATGGATCTCTTAAACAACGGCAAAGAAGACGTTGATTTTCAGATGCCCTCTTCCGTACAAAAAGTCGGCAACCAATTAGTAACCCGCTCCAGTCAAACAAAACAAGTATTAGCAACGCGCCAATATGCCTTGCAGACAGCAACAGCCAATATCGATACCTTGGCAAAACAAAAAGCAAATGAATTGACCGCGGCGAAATTGAATACACCGATGGTAGAAGAAGCTTCCACCTTCAGTAATCAATTAATCTCTGAACGGATCAATACCTTAAGTCAGTTCGAGCTTATCGTGACAGATACCCAAGACAACTGGCAAACTTTTGATCAATATGCGCAGCAGGTCTACGCTTTAGTACAACAAGTCGAACCCTCTGGCGGAACACTTTCTGATCAATATACGAATGTTTATCGTAATAAGGAAGTCGAATATGCCCGGGAAAAAGATGCTCGGGATTCCGCATTGAACTCGATGGAGGATCAAATCGATGATACGAAAAATCAAAGCAAAGACCTTGATAAGCGAATCAATGATCTGAAAAAACAATTGCAGGAAAAAGAAGAAGATGAGGATTAAAAAAACAGTCGTCGCATTGACGGCTGTTTTACTCTAGAAGGGGGTATTTTATGAACACAACACTAGAGCTTCTGACTGCCAAAGATACCAAAGAAGCCATGAACGCTTTTAAAGAATTGGAAGAGCGCTGTCTGACAGAAGCGCTTTATGCTGACCAATTAGAAGTATTCCTTCCTGCCCTGACTTGCGAAAGAGCTTGTGGACGTGGACGAACCTTTAAGTTTTTTATGATTAATACTCGTTGGGATTCGCAGAAAGTCATTGAGACACATCTCGCAGAAATCCTAGCGGTCCTAGACGATCCAAAAGCACCGATTGTTCGTCAATGTATCCCCTATTTGATTCATTTAGCTCAAGCTAAACCCGAATTGATCCCAATAATTCAGGAAAAGCTGACATCTTTGGATTTAAGCCAGTATAAAGAAAGTATGCAAAGTTTGATAAAAAGAGATGTGGATAGTTTATTAGCTAAGATTATAGAATAACCACAGCATTAATACTTTTATTAATGCTTATAACTCTCATATCAATTTCTCTTTTATCTACAACCTAATACAAAACATCGTAAAACTTTATATACAAAAAAACCATATCCCTTTTTCATAAAGGGATATGGGCTTTTACTTTACATTTGCACAGTTGTTCCGCTGTTTCCATCCAGTGTTTCTGAAGCTTTTTCCAGTGAAGCGATGATCGCACGTCGGCCGGCTTTTGATTCGGCGAAGTCGATGGCTGCTTCGACTTTTGGCAGCATACTTCCTGGCGCGAATTGATCTTCGCTAATATATTGTTTCATATCAGCCACGGAAGTTGTTTCCAAAGCTTTTTGATCCGGTTTGCCGAAGTTTACAAAGACATGATCAACAGCTGTCAAAATAATGAAGACATCAGCATCGATCAACGCAGCCATTTTCGCTGCAGCAAAATCCTTATCGATTACGGCATCGACACCTTTATAGCGAGTGCCTTCATAAATGACTGGAATGCCTCCTCCACCACAAGCGATCACGACTTGCCCCGCGTCGACTAAGGTTTGTAGGCTGATTTTTTCGTAGATATCTACTGGTTTTGGTGATGGTACTACCCGACGCCAGCCGCGGCCCGCATCTTCAACATAAACATCGCCCGTTTCAGCCATCAATTTTTTGGCTTCTTCTTCGCTGTAATAGCCGCCGATTGGTTTGGTTGGATTCGAAAATGCCGGATCTTTCGGATCAACCACCACTTGCGTCAGCATAGATACAACGGGGATATCTCCTAAGCCGCGAGAAACCAGTTCTTCATCAATTGCTTGTTGCAAATGATAGCCGATATAGCCTTGACTCATGGCCGTACATTCTGGAAACGGCATCGTGTCCTCTGGCTTTTGACTTGTTTCTTCAAACGCTAACCGGATTTTTCCAACCTGCGGACCATTGCCGTGAGCGATCACAACTTGATGCCCGGCAGTGATTAGATTCGCGATGGATTTCGCTGCTAATTCAGCTTTAGTTAATTGCTCATTTGCGGAATTTCCTAGGGCGTTTCCGCCTAATGCGATAACGATTTTTGACATGACAGGCTCCTATCTTTGTGGTTGTTGCTGCGTGATACAATGGATGTTTCCGCCACCGTATACGATTTCTACTGTATTCACACCCACAACTTCTTTATCTGGGAAAATCATTTCTAATTGTTCTAAAGCTAATGCATCATTTTTATCGCCATATTGTGGTACGATGACACCGTTATTGGTAATCAAGAAGTTCATGTAAGAAGCGATACAGATGTCGCCATCTTCACGCGGCATGGTTCCTTCCACATAATCGATCTTGAAATTGCCGTCGATCGTCACGTTTTCGATTGGACAGCAGATTTTATGAACCTTCAATTTGCGGCCTTTCGCATCCGTCATTTCACTTAAACGTTTATAAGCATCTTGAGCAGCTTCATAGAATGGGCTATTTTCATCTTCTGTATAAATACATGCCACTTCACCAGGGCGAACGAAGCAAGCTACGTCATCCACGTGTCCATTCGTTTCCTCTGGATCAATGCCATCCCCTAACCAAAGTACTTTTTCACAATTCAAGTAATCGCACAATTTTTGTTCGATTTCTTCTTTGCTCATATGTGGATTGCGTCCTTCACTCAATAGACACATTTCAGTTACTAGAACTGTGCCTTCACCATCAACGTGGAAAGAACCGCCTTCTAAAATAAAATCATCTGTCCGATAAGAATCGACATGCTCGATTTCACAAATCTTTTGTGCAACTAAATCATCTTGATCCCATGGGAAATACAATCCGTCAACAAGTCCGCCCCAAGCATTGAAGCCCCAGTCATTCCCACGCAATTCGCCCTTATCATTGATTACGAAGCTTGGTCCGCAGTCACGAATCCAGGCATCATTATTAGACATTTCGTAAACAGTGATATTTTCTGGTAATTGACGACGACAGTTTTGGAATTGTTGCTGCGAAACCACCACATTCATCGGCGTAAATTTGCTGATGGCTTTGGCTACTTCAGTAAATGCTTCTTGCGCTGGTTTCCCACCGTCACGCCAATTATCTGGACGTTCAGGCCAAATCATCCAAACCTTTTCCTGTGGTTCATACTCACCGGGCATTCTAAACCCGTCTTGTTTCGGTGTTGTCTTTTCGAGTCTCTTCGCCATGATAAATTACTCCTTCTTTCTTGATTTTTTTCACCCATATAATCGCTTCACCAAATAGTGTGAAGACGACAGCTCCGATCGTGATCGGTAGTTGTTCACTTAATGTCGCAGGGTCAAACTGCAACGGTAATGCTGTAAAGATCAATGAAATGACGATCATAATCATTGGTAGCGCAACCAAAACTTTCAAGAATGCGTCGCTTCCGCCAACTTTGAATGGTCGCGGTGTATCTGGATCGATTTTTCTTAGTTTGTAGAAAGCTGGGAATACAGGTACATAAGACATTAAGAACATTACTAGGTTCAATGAGAAGAATGCCCAGAATAAATCTTGATTCGGTAAAATCGGTGCAATCACTACGACAACAGTCGCAACAATCCCATTCATGATAGCTGCACCAATCGGCATTTCGTCTTTCCCGCCGCGTTTCGCGAAAAATTTCGGCATATCACCATTCTCAGCTGCGTAGCAGGCCGTGTTGTTTACACCTAATGACCATGAAATCATGTTACCGAACAAGGTCAGCAAGAACAGGAACGCCATCAGAATAATGAACCAGCCGCCAGTTGAACCAGTCAATAGTTTGAAACTGTCCATCAGTCCGCTGCCGGTGCTGATTTGATCCGTTGGAATCGCTACACCGATCCCAAATGCTGAGAAGATATAAATTGCCGCGATCACGATACCGCCGACAATGATCGATTGCGGAATTTGTTTCTTAGGATTTTCCATATCATCCGCAAAGGTACAAATAACTTCGAAACCTAATAAGTTAAAAATGATAACCGAAATAAAGGATAAACTATTTAAATCTAAGCTTGGCAACATCGATGATAAGGTAAACTCATTCGCTACTCCTTTCGTAAGAGCGGTATAAACACCTAATCCACCAATCAAAATAGCCAAGATCATTTTAATAACAGCCGCACCATTCAGAATCCATACGCTGTCACTGACTGGATAAAAACTGATCCAAACAATTACCCAGATAAATACTAGTTCAATCAAAATTGCTGGTAGTGTTGAGAACTCAATTCCTGTGATCGTCGTTAACAGATCGGGACAAACAACTGCCAGTGAAGCCAACCATAGCGGATAATTGATCCAGTAGTACCAAGAGACACGTGAACCCCAGCGATGCCCAAAGGCTTGTGTCACCCAGTCATAGATCCCGCCGTCGCCAATATAGGTTGTGCCTAATTCTGATGACATTAAGCCATATGGCAAAAGGAACGCGATTAGCAGGAAGATCCACCAAAAGAACTGTGAATTTCCGATCGCCGCAACCGGCGCCGCTGCCTCTGCCACGAACACGACACAGATAACGGATAAGATTGCACTCATCAAACTAAATTTTTTCTTCTTTTCTCCCATTGTTTTCTTCCTTTCCGGTACAAGGGAAACAGGGATTGAGGATTGCCTCAATCCCCGAATGGAAATAATCTTGATGAAGTTTACTTAACGCTGCAGATCATTTCCGTCCTCACCTCTTGGGTCTATAGTGCTTTTCCTAAAAAGACTTCCAAATCTGCTTTTGCTGCTGCTTTTTTCTTTTCATCAATTGGATTCTTATCTGCGTAATCATGCATTAAGTAAACTAACAAACCACGAATTGACGTTAAACGGTTTTCTGCTTCATCGAAACAAATTGAGTTTGGTCCATCCATCACTTCGTCAGTTACTTCTTCCCCACGTGTTGCAGGCAAGCAGTGCATGAATTTCGCATTTTCACCAGCACGTTTCATTAATTCATCATTAACTTGGTATTTAGGATAGAAAGTGCTCATACGTTCTTCCTCAGATAATTCTGCTTCATATAAGCCGTACCAAACATCTGTGTAGACGAAATCAGAGCCTTCAATTGATTCAATTTGATCTGAAACAGTATATGAACCGCCAGATTCTTTACAAATCTTATCTAATCTAGCACGATGATCGTCATTCAATTGGAAACCTTCTGGACCAAACTGGACGAATTCCATCCCCATTTTTGTTGCAACTAAACCTAATGAGAAACATACTTGTGTGGCATCACCAATGAAGGAAACTTTGCAGTCTTCAATTTTCTTGCCTTCTGGTAAATGTTCGATCATCGTACAAAGATCGCCTAATTCTTGTGTTGGGTGGTTAAAATCAGACATCCCATTAATAACTGGAATCGTCGCATTGTTTGCTAAGTCATATACGCTGTGATGACGTTCAACTCGTGCCATCAAAATATCAACTAAACGAGATAACACGCGGCTCGTATCTTCAATTGTTTCATGTCCGCCTAATTGGATCTGGCCTGGTGCCAAATATTCTGCGTGTCCACCTAATTGCGTCATCGCTGTTTCAAATGAAACGCGAGTTCTAGTAGAAGATTGCTGGAAGATCATGCCTAACACTTTATCTTTCAATAATGGCGGATAAAAACCGTTTTTAATAGAAGCTTTGATTTTCAACGATAAATCAACGATGTACTGAATCTCCTCCTTCGTGTAATTTTCTGTTGTAATGAAATCTCTTTTTGCCATGTTGACGCCTCCTAAGTAATTTGTTTGCTTTTGCATCTTTACTTTAGGTGAAAAACCACAAGTTTACGATAAGCTAAAGGATGTAAACGCTATCATTTGGTGTTATGACCTTTAATCCGCGGTTTATTTTTGGATGTAAACCTTTTATTTTTCAAGGGTTTAGAAAAGTTTAGGGAAAAGTTTAGCGTATTTTGGAGCGTTGGGGGAATAATTAATGTTATACTTAGGTTGAGAAACAGTTTTTTTGATCCTGAAATGAAAGGGGATTCAATATGATAGCTATCTTTGTTTACAACATCCTTTTGATCATCCTTTATTCCATTACCATGGCTTTTGCGATAAATTCCTATCTAAAGAAAAAAAACAAAGTGTTCCTGTTGATCAGTCTCTATTTAGCCTTTTTTATTTTCGACAATATTATTATTTATATGACTGAGTTTATCAATACCTTTGCGCAAAGCTATGACCAATCGTTTATGAGTGCACCTGCCGTCAAAACCATTATTTTCATGGGCAATGCCTTCTTCTCCGTTTCCATTATTGCCGAATTACGGAAAGAAAAGCTCAATCGACTGCATTATACCCTCTTGATCGCTTTGGCTGTTTGGATGATCTCAGTCCCGTTGCTGCCAAATTCTGCCTTTAAGGTTTGGCTCTACTATTTAGGAAACCAAATTTTCCTCTTTTATTTAGGCTTTTACTGCTGGCGAGGCACGAAAAAAGAGCTGCCAGATCTAAACAAAGGCTACCTAAAAAAATTATCAATCATCAGTTTTCTATTTAGCATTCTAATCGTCATTGAAGATAGCTTCGTGATTTTTAACGTCGATCAATATAGCTCCTTAACGACTAAAATATACAATCGAAGCATCTCTGAGGATATTTTCTCTATTGTCGTCTGTCTCTTGATGATCCACTTCTTCTTGAAGGACCGGCAAGTACAGGAGGAAGTGACCCCTGAAGAACAAGAGGAAGCAGTTTTAATTCAAAAATTCTGTCATGCTCACCAATTCACGCAAAGAGAAACCGAAGTGTTTGAGCTGCTTTTATTCCATCGCACCAATCAAGAAATCGCGGATCAGCTCTTTCTGTCACTAGGCACTGTTAAAACCCACGTCCACAATATTTTCATTAAGCTGGATATTAAGAAACGAACGCAGATTTTTCCATTGTTTGAAGAGTATCAATCATCCTCTGACGAAAAAATCACTCTAAAAAAGAGCAACGATTTTTCATAGAAAAATCGTTGCTCTTTGTTTAATCCTCATCTGGCTGTTCTGATGATGAACTAGAGCTTGAGCTGGATGAACTAGAGGAACGGGATGAATCTGATTCCCGTGATCGCGATTCCTCTTCGGATTTTTTCCGAGAGGATTCATCGTTCTTACTGTCATCAATGGAATCAAGGATGTCTTTATAAGAATCATAAGTCGCCTGCTTCTCTGCTAACTCTTTTTTCAGTTCTGTCAGTTCCTTGTTACGGGCAGCCAACTCTTTCGCCTGCCGCTCTTGATAGCTTTTTTCTGCTGCTGCCATCGAGGCATCGCTTTGCTGAATTTTTGCCGCAAAGCCATCATTCTCATTAGTAAGCTGATCCTTGACTGGTGTCAGCTTCTCTAATAGTTTTTCCTTGAACTTCCCATCTGGCAGAATCGCCAAGGTTTTTACACCCTCTAAATAATCAGTCAGCGTCAAACTAGTACCTTTATTGACTAGATTCGTTACATCCGCATCTGCATTGGTGAAATCCTTTGATTGTGTTTCTGCTATGCCGAGGATCATACTAATATCTTGACCCCAGTCCTTGTCTTTCGCGCTACTTTCCTCCAGTTCACCTTTTAGCGTATTAATGTCTTCTTCGCTAGGCGCCTTCAGAACAGGATGGGCAGATAGATCTAACCCATTTAAAACATCCTTTTCGAAAAGCTTATTCATTTCAACCTGGAGTTTAAAATTTTTCTTCGCTTGGTCAATATCTTCTAAGGTTTGACTTTCCCCGCTTTGACTTTTCACTTCATCTGCTAACTCATCAAAAGCTTCAGCTGAGATATCCGCTTTAAAATAGCCGGACTTTTGATCCTCATAAAGATCAGTCAAACGAGCATTTAGTTCCTTTTTGTTTTCTTTTTCTGACTGGATAACATTCTCTTGGTAAATATGATAGCCGGCAAACCCAACAGCACCTAACACAACCAGTCCTAAAATCAGCCAACCGATTGTCTTTTTGTTCAAACCGGTTCTCCTCCTCATTCATTTCTATGTGTCCACTCTTTCCTACCCAGCTGGCCTGTTGAGCTAGCACGCAGGTGTTGATACACAATTTTCTTAATATTATAGCATTTTAGCTATTCCAAACACAGCTTAACGCAAAATCTTTAACAAGTCTTTTTCTTTTTTGTTATTTTTGAATTATTAGAGTTTTCTCTCCACTTTGTTACTTCAAAGGATATTCTTTAACCTATTTCACAATTTTTGATAAACTCAGACTATTCTTAAAAAAAGGACTGATTTTATTGGAAACACATGAAGAATTGGATAGAGGCTTAAAAAATCGGCATGTCCAATTGATTTCAATTGGAGGAGCGATCGGTACTGGGCTCTTTCTTGGCTCAGGAAAAACCATTCAATTAACTGGTCCTTCGATTCTTCTTTCCTACACAATCACCGGCTGCATTATTTTCTTAATCATGCGCGCTTTAGGTGAACTGATGCTATCAAACTTAAATTATCATTCATTTTTAGATTTTATCGATGACTACTTAGGGAAAAAGGCTGCCTTTGTCACAGGATGGACCTACTGGTTTTGCTGGATCGCGATTGCTATGGCTGATCTTACAGCAACGGGGCTATACGTCAGCTATTGGTTGCCTCATATTCCTCAATGGCTGCCGGAGGTCATTGCTTTAATCTTGCTATTAGGATTGAATTTAGTTGCTGTTGGCCTTTTTGGCGAACTGGAATTTTGGTTTGCTTTGATCAAAGTCGTCGCCATCATCGCCTTGATTATCACTGGTGTTTTTATGATTTTTACTGGTTTTAAAACCAGTGCTGGTTCTGTTGATATTAGTAATTTGTGGCGGCATGGCGGTTTCTTTCCGAAAGGTGCTGGCGGCTTTGTTCTCTCGTTTCAAATGGCGACCTTTGCCTTTTGCGGGGTCGAGCTGGTTGGTTTGATCGGTGGCGAAACCGCTGCTCCAAAATCGGTGTTGCCAAAAGCGATTAATACCATTCCGCTGCGAATCATTTTGTTCTATCTAGGCTCACTATTTATGATCATGTCGATCTACCCTTGGTCAAGCTTATCTGCGGATCAAAGTCCCTTCGTTCAGGTCTTTTCCGAAATCGGGATCGCTGCGGCAGCTTCTATTGTTAACTTAGTTGTATTAAGCTCCGCCATGTCTGCTTGTAATAGCGCCATTTACAGTACCAGCCGAATGGTCCGTTCATTAGCTCAAGAAGGTAGCGCACCCAGTCGTTTTACCAAGCTGACACGTAATCGTGTTCCGGGTAGTGCATTAGTATTCTCAACGCTCGTCATTTTTATCGCGGTTCTCTTAAACTTTTTCGTACCTAGTCATATTTTCACGATGATTAGTTCGATTGCTACAATTTGCTTTATCTTCATTTGGGGAATGATCGTCTTTACTCACATGCGCTATCGTAAAACAAAGCCCGAATTGGCAGCCAAAAATACCTTCAAATTACCGCTGTTTCCCTATTCAAGCTATTTGATCTTTGCTTTCCTAGCTTTTGTCCTGTTCGTCCTAGCACTTGCCTCGGATACACGGGAAGCGTTGCTGTTCTCACCATTTTGGTTTATCGGTCTTCTAGTGATTTACCATTTCAAATTCGAACGAAATAAACCGATATTTGGTAAAATTTTGCATCATTCTGACGATCTGGATTAGAAATAGTTATTTTTTCTATTGCTGATCCAATAAAAATCAAAAAAAAGAGCCGTCATCCAGCGTTTCAGCATTTTGGATGACGGTTCTCTTAAATTTTGGTGCTATTGCTCCTCGCCACCATCTTTAAACAAACTACTTTCGCGGCGCAGTTGATAAATTTTGTGAAGATTAATGATTAAGGTTTTGATCACCGCATACACTGGAATACAAATCAGCATGCCAACGATTCCGGCAACACTGCCAGCTCCGATCAATACTAAAATGATCGTCAATGGGTGGATATTCAACGACTTCCCGAATAGCAGCGGTTTAATCAAATTTCCATCTAATTGCTGAATAACCAGAACGGATATGCCCATATACAGCGCTTGAAGCGGCGAAATGAACAGCCCAACGATCACTGCCGGAACAGCCCCGATGAATGGACCAACATAAGGAATGATGTTGGTGATCCCACAAAAAAGCGCCAACAGCAAACTATATGGCTGTTTAAAAATAGTCATTGCGATAAAGCTTAAGATCCCAATGATAAAGGCATCTAAAACCGTGCTGCTGATATAAGCAGACAGTGTTTCATTGAGCTCGCGCACCGTTTGTCGAAGTTCCTTGCGAATAGTGATAGGAAAAAATTGCGATACAGCATCTAAAAACTTATGTCCGTCTTTAAACATGAAAATCAAAATAAATGGAACGGTGAACAAGAGGACAAAGAATTTCATCGCCAAGCCAACAATTCGTGACAAACTTGAGGTCACACTGACAATCGCAAGGTTAATCAGTTTAGTAATCGTCAGGTTCGCTGAAGCCAATTGTTCTTCCAAATTGAAATTTTTAAATTCATCTCGACTAGCCAAATCGTTTATCCAACGACCTGATTCCTCTGCATAAACGGGTAAATTTTGGGTAAGCTGAACGGTTTGTTCGATCATTTTTGGAACAGCATTCATCATAATCAGGGCGATAATCACCGCGATCACAATAAAGGATACAAGAAAACCAACCACACGCGGCAGCCCCCCTCTTTCCTCCAAAAAAACCACGATCGGATCAAACATATAGTAAAGAAAACCCGCGATCAACAGCGGCATCAAAATCGCAGAAGCCATTCCCACGACTGGTTTAAAAATATTCGGCATTTGTAATAAAAAATAAATCCCGATAATCGTTAAGACAATCTCGGCAGTCCAAAAGAACAGCTTTGATTGTTTGAAACGTGACAGCATAAAAACCTCCTAAAAACATTCTTATCCCCCAGGATATGGCTTCATCTTATCATTTATGAGGAAACGCAAGAAAGGTTTTAGTGAAAATAAAATAGAAATTTTAGATAATTTACAGATTCACGCAATAATCCTTAATTCCAACTAAAAAAGAAGTCATTTAAGCCGATTTTTTGTCTAGCGTTTCTTTCTTCGCTACAATAAAAAGAAAAAAGGATTTGATAAAAATGGAACGACCATCGACAAAAGCGACCCGTTGGATCAAGTTTATCGGCGGCCGGAACCTCATCTTTACCTTAATTGCTGGTGTTTTATTAGGCGCGTTGATTTTTGTTTTTTATCACGTACGGTTTATCTTCAACCCGCTACTAATTATCTTTAAAACCATCTTTGCGCCGGTTTTACTGTCACTGATCTTATATTATCTGTTAGACCCGATCGTTAATTATTTCGAAAAAAAGGGTGTAAAACGGATATACTCAATTATTGGCATTGTGCTTGCTTTACTGCTGCTTTTAGGTACCTTCAGTATTTGGGCAGTGCCGAGAATCTACAGTCAGACAGCCAGTTTAGTCTCGGATTTTCCACAGCATGTCGAAAATTTTAATCAGACATTGCAGAATCTCGCCTCAGGAACCCCTTTGGAAAGCCCAATCGAAGATGTTTTCGGCTCTCTGGAGGATGTTGTCTATCAGATCATCAATACCTTATCGAATTCATTAGGTGATTTCCAGAGCTTTATTGGCAATCTCTTTTCAACCGTCAGCGGCTTTTTCGTGATTTTATTCACGGCGCCGATTATCACTTTCTTTCTATTAAAGGATGCCCACCATTTTCATGGGTATTTCTTAAAGCTGTTACCGCCGAAATTTCGTGACGATTCCAATGAGCTGGGGGCGATCTTAAACAGCCAAGTCGGCGATTATTTGAAAGGCCAATTTATCGTTGCTCTAGCCAATGGAGTGATCGTTTTTATCGGTTTTCCGATTATTGGTATGCCCTATAGCCTACCACTGGCAATCTTAGTCACAGTTACTTCGGTAATTCCTTATATCGGTCCTTTTATCGCTTTTGTTCCCTGTGCAGTGATCGCCGTGTTACATTCTTTCCAAATGCTGATCGGTCTGATTATTGTTTGGATCGTGGAGCAAATTTTAAATGGTAATGTAATCGAGCCAAAAGTCCTTGGCGATCAATTGAAGGTCCATCCTGTTACTATCGTATTAGTGTTATTAGTGATGGGAAATCTCTTCGGATTGTTCGGATTGGTTTTCGGTATTCCCACCTACACGATTTTTAAAGCCTTCGGTGTCTTCCTCTTCCGTAAATTCAAGCAGCGCTACAACCGCTACTATGGAAAAGATGATGGCGAATATGAAAATACTGAGTTCTCGCAAGAAGAATACCCAAATAATTAAAATCTGCTCCCCTGGGGCAGATTTTTTCACACGAAAAAGGAGCGAATCTCTTCGCTCCTTCCTCTTATTTCAAGCGCATCACAAAACGCTCTAAACGCTGAATCGCTTCTTTTAATTCGTAAATCGAATAGGCATACGATAACCGCAGGAATCCTTCACCGCTTTTTCCAAAAGCCGATCCAGGAACGACCGCAAGCTTCTCTTCATCTAATAGACGCAACGCGAACTCTTCACTGCTCAAGCCAAATTGACTAACCTGCGGGAAGAGATAAAACGCGCCTTTGGCTTTATAACAAGGCAGCCCCATCTTTTCTAACGCATGATGCAGATAATTTCGACGTTCCTCATAGGACAAGCGCATCGGCTCAACGGTTTCCTGCCAATTATTTTTCAGACCTGCCAATGCCGCATATTGACTCGCTGTCGGTGCTGCCATGATCGTATACTGATGCAGCTTCAGCAGTTGCTCCATAAACACCTCTGGCCCAGCCATAAAGCCCAAACGCCAACCAGTCATCGCAAACCCTTTTGAAAATCCATTAATGACGATCGTCCGTTCACGCATTTCTGGTAGCTCCGCAATACTGGTAAACGGCTCATCGTAAACCAACTCCGCATAAATCTCATCTGTAATCACTAATAGATCATGCTTCTTCACAACATCAGCCACCTTGATCAAGGCTTCGCGACCCATCGTTCCGCCCGTCGGATTATTGGGATAGGATAAAATCAAAATTTTACTTTTTTCAGTTATCGCTCCTTCTAATTCCTCTGGCGTCAGCATAAACTGATTCTTAGCCTGTAAGTCAATCGTCACTGGTGTCCCGCCAGCGATCTGAGTAATCGGTTCGTAGCACACAAAGCTTGGTTGAGGAATAATGACCTCATCTCCTGGATCCACAAAAATCCGCAGTGCCATATCAATCGCCTCGCTACCGCCGACTGTAACCACGACCTCGGTCTTCGGATCATACTGAACCTTGTTGCGATAAAGCAAATACTCGCTGATTTTTTTCCGCAATTCGATCAGACCCGCATTGGCCGTATAAAATGTCCGCCCTTCCTGGATCGAACGAACCCCTTCTTGAGCCATATGAGAAGGCGTATCAAAATCCGGCTCGCCGACACCAAGGGAAATCGCATCCGGCTGATCAGAAACAATGTCAAAGAATTTTCGAATGCCTGAGGGTTGAATATCCGTGATTTTTTTCGTTAAAAAATTTCTCATGGGCTCACCTGAATTCTAGGGTCGGAGTCATCCTGATACATATCGATGCCCCACTCCTTATATTTGTCTAGCAAGAAATGCGTCTGCGTCCCTGAAACGTCAGGAATCGACGCTAAGTTGGTCGAAATAAATTTTGAGATCTCTTTGATGTTACGCCCTTGCAGCAGTAGGATAAAATCAAAGCCGCCGCTGACAAAAAAGAACGATTTGACTTCAGGAAACTTACGGACACGCTCCGCGATCTCGCGATAGCCTTCTTCACCTTTAGGAATCGTTTGAACCTCAACTAAAGCTTCGATCCAATCATCCTCCACCTTATCCCAGTCAATCAGAGCCCGATAGCCGCAAATAATTTTTTCTTGTTCCATTCGTTTGATTTCAGCAGAAACGATCACTTCATCTTCGCCCAGCATCACCGCATATTCTTCAATACTTAACCGACAGTCGGATTCGATTAGCTTCAATAGTTGCTTGCGTTTACTTTGTTCCATATGAACGTCTCCTTCAATTTAACAATTTATTAGCTTTTTTTAATCTTTCGTTTATTATTCCCAAAAAAAGAAAAACTGTCAAACTATTTCGAAAATTTCCTATGATAATTTAAATTCTATTATCTTTTCAATTTGCGAGAAAAAAATCCATTTTTTATAACACAAGTGATCCGTTTCATAGTACAATAAACTGGATGAGCAACAAGTAAAATGCGTTAAGACAGGAGGATTGGGAATGGAACAAGTAGTTGAGATGTTTATTGAAAAACAGAGGCAGCGTTTGGCTGACGGCAAGATTCGCCAAGAGGAGTACGAGGCATTTTTAGATGGGATCAATGATGCCCTCTCATTTTTAGGGATGCATTATGTAAATAGCTCGGAAACCGTCGAACAAGACGACCGCAAACCAGCAACCTTTAATGAGATCGAAGAAAAATATAAAAAATTCCGGGAAGTAGCGATGTACAAAAACAGCTTCCTACGTGTATCAGATATCATCAAACATTCTGGTCAAATGACCGATGAACTACAAAAAATCACCAAGACAGTCAAAGAAGAGCTATAAAGAAGCGAATCATCGCTTCTTTTTTTAGCTCTTCTTATGATTCAAGTTGAATCCTTCAACTGCCTTGATGGTTCTGATATAACGTTTATAATTCGAACACTTTTCTCAAGCATAAAGAAACTACCTAAACCAAGTTCTCTCCATCTGAATACTCGTTGTTCATTTCCTTCTGTTCCTGCTCCGAATACCGATAGATGATTTCTTTATCCGCCAAACTCCCTACCTGAACAAGACACATTACCGCTACGCCGATAAAGCCTCCAAGTAGAAATAATCCCAGACCAATGAGTATAGTCATTTTCTATTCCCCTTTTCTCAAATCTCTTACCTTAATTATACAGACGTCCGTTCAAAAAAATCTGAAAATTTTGTATAGTTTTGTGAAGTTCGTTGAGATTTGGTAAAGAAAAGGGCTAAATGGTCAACACACGAATATGGTGATACTGTTTTGACTGCATTTACTGATAAATCTGAAACACTCAAAAGGAAAAAATCCTGCGCCACAAAGGAGTTAGCTGGAACAATTTTATTATTTCCAGTGTCTAAAGCACCTTTTGCAACTGTTGAAAAAAATGGAATTAAAAGCAGGATCTTTAATGATGCTTTTATTCTCTTTGCTTTTCAAAACCTTTGAGTATCAGTGACACAAAAACAAAGCACAACAGGGCTCCACCAAACATCATACCAAGATATAGAATACCCGAATGATCACTAGAATCCGCCAACAATATAAAAACAAAAATACCACCCGACATTACTGTACCAGCCAAGGAGCCTAGGGTTATGGCTCCAAAGCCTCTAAACAACCGTATTTTAGAAAGCCTTCGAGAAAGCCCTTTAATTCTCTCACTCACAAGCTCTATCAGGCCAATCATTATGACAAAAGCACACAACAAACCACCTATTATGATTAATGCGGAAATGGCAGCATCCTGCATAAATGCTGGTCTCCTAACTATGCAAAGAATCAGTCCTGCGTAATAGACAAGCCATCCAATGTTACCCAATATATCATAGCACCACCATTGCCTATCTGATATTTTCAGCTCATACACGCTTCTTAATCCCCCATTTCCTTTACACGTCTTATCTTTACCTAATAGCATAACATACGAACCGAGACCGCGTTTCGACACAGTGCAAGTCAATGAAGCCTATTTGGACAGTAAAGAAGACAAGCGAGAAGAACAATAACTCTTCGCAAAAAAATGGGTTTAACTATTTCAAATAATGAAGAATCTCCAGTGGATATTCTAAAAAGATATCTGCACTTGAGAATAATGGATTTTCCTTTGCTCCCCACTTTGCTAAGGCGAATTGAGCCCCAGCCTTTTGTGAGCTATGCATATCATAGATGGAATCACCAATATAAATGGCTTCTTCTGGTGAACATTTCAATTCTTGTAGTGCATAAAGAATCGGTTCAGGGTTTGGTTTATGTTTCTTTGTATCAGAAGCTGTAACTAAAACATCAAAGTACTCATTTAAGCCGAATTGGGTAAATTCCGTTTCCATTTCTTCATTGGTTTTAGAGGTAACGACTCCTAGCTGGATTCCTTTTTCCTTTAGCTTAATCAATGATTCTTTTATTTGAGGGAATACTGTTGCATGCTGAATGTATCGCTTTACATTTTCTGCCCAGCTGGAATGCAGCATATCTACTTCAGCTTCTGAGGATGAATAACGCTTTATAGCTTTCTTTCCTGGAATACCTAGAATATACTCCAAATTCTCCTCTGGAACTTCAAGATTTTTTTCATCTTTTAATGTTTTTTGCAAGGATTTAATCATAACAAACTCGGTATCGATTATTGTCCCGTCTACATCGAATATTACTGTTTTAATCATGCTTTCACCCACCTTGAATTGATTATTGAGACATTACTCTCTGTTATTTTTCTTTCTAAATCATCTGGCAGTCGACTTTCTACAACAAGAAAGTCTATCTCTTCAAAATTCAGGCCTTTATAGTTATGGCTTAATCCGATTTTTGTATTATCAATCAGCAGCACCACAATTTTGGATTGTTCTCTGATCTTTTTCTTAAAGTCTATATCTTCGTCGTAGGCGTAAAAAATACCTGAAGTTGTGATTCCTGCCGCACTGATAAACGCAATATCGAAGGTAAATGAATCTAATTCCAGCATTGGTTTTGTCCCAACCGTACTTCGTTTAACAGGATCGATCGTTCCGCCTAAAATCTTGGTTTTACACTTCGTATTTCTCAATAGCTGATCGCTAATATCTAGTGAATTAGTAACAGCGATAACCTGTTCAAGATGCCCAATGTGTCTAGGAATATGGCTGACGGTTGTCGAAATGTCTAAATAAATATGCGAATTTTCTTTTACTAGACTACTGGCTGTTTTCGCCAAGATATTTTTTTCAACGCTTAGATCCTCCGTGCGTTCCAGATATTCGTCCAAACGGCTAAAGGTATTGGGTAAACTTATTCCTCCGTATGTCCGATCAATTGCGTTACTTTGAGCTAATTTTACAATATCTCTTCGCGCCGTATCTCTTGAAGAATCCGTTAATGACACTATTTCCTTCAAGCTGAGAGTACCATGCTTTTTTAGTTCATCTAATATCAGTTCCAGACGTTCTTTTTGGATCATAGCCATCCTCCTATCGCATTAAGTCATTTTAAGTATATTTATAATTTAACTTAAATATGCTTAATTGTCAATTTCAACGTTTGCATAATAATAGAAAATACTCAACAATGCATCATAGTCTCTACTAAAAAAACTGATCAAAAGTAGATATCTTTTTCTACTTTTGACCAGTTTTTTTGTTGTTGAAATGCTGCTTTTTAAGTTAATTAGCGTGCGCTTTCTACTCTCCAAAAAACGATAATTTTCTTCTGAATGTTAAAAACACCTGCGATTTTGGAAACCTCGCAGGTGTTGTAGTTGATTTATGTATCAATATTGTATCGTTTCAAGAAATCCTTCATCGTGTGAAAATTATAATTCATATTATCAGGGTTCAGGATATCACCCTTATACAACTTTATCAGTGTACTTAATTTCTTAGGATCACATGACTCTATTATTTTTTGATGTATCAGATCATTAAAAATATCTAGCTTATGATTATCATTAATCTCTTCTAAAATAAAATCTATATCAAAAGTTGATCTAAAATCTGATAAAAGAACTCTCCCTGCAAATCCACCAATCAGGTAAACTTCTGAGTAAATGTCCTGCTGTTTCATTTATTCATTCAACAGTTCTAATCGTTCGGTTAAATACTCTAAATTATCATTCATTTCTCTAAAAGCCTCAAAGTAGAATGATACATTTTATCATTTTTCGCTGTCACCAAAAGCCCATTAACATATTTATATAGTGGATTAGAAGAGGTATCCTTTCGCTCCATGCTAAATAATACAGAAGGGTGTCCCAGTAACAAACAAAAAACTTCTTGCTGTTCAGAATACCTTGCGTGATTCTTATCTACACGTAAATTTTTAAGTTGTTTTCTTTGCAATCGTAATTTTCGAAAAGCTATTTTTAACTTGAACATGATCTCCCCTCCTTGCGCTATTATAACACGATTTAACTACCTAAGAAAATTACTTAAAATCGGGATAATTTGAAACAAGTATCAACTGTCCAAGTCCATTTGTTATCGTGCTATCACTCCTGCTTCGCCAAAAAAAGATTCCCTATCGTTCGTAAGTCAACGACAGGAAATCCTTTTATCATTCAAAACATTCGATTCATTTTCAACAGCACTCTTTGTTGATTTAAACTCTCATACTCCTTAGCTTGCTGCTGAAAGTGAATCTGTGCTGCTATAAGAAAACTTCTTCGGGGGAAACACTCTTTGTTACAGGTACTCATCCTTAATTCTTTGTTCTATCACGTTTCTATGTTATTTCTTCGTTACTTGTTCCTAACGCTCTCTGAGACGTTTGTGGACCATTGTTAATCTATTTTGATCTGCCTAAGAAAAATGACACGATTAACACCAAAATGACCGCTCCAATAATTGACGGTACAAGTGCCATACCAGCCAATGAAGGCCCCCATGATCCTAGTAACGCTTGACCTAATGCTGATCCGACTAAACCGGCTACGATGTTGGCGATCCAGCCCATGCTATTTCCTCTACCTGTGATCGCTCCAGCGATTGCTCCGATTACTGCTCCAATAATTAATGACCATAATAAACCCATGTTATTTTCCTCCTTCGATTATTTTACTCGTGGTTCACGATTTTCTTCGATTTTTTCTTGTGCTTTGTTTGTGCCGCGATTGACTGCGCTTTTAGCTTTGTCTGTTTGTTTTGAAGCAAATTGTCCTGTTGTTTTTGCGGCACTCGTTACTTTGTCCTGCACCGTTTCGCTGTCTTCTTGATACTCAGCTTCTGACTTGATATCGACTACGTTAATATTTACTTCGATCACATCAAGATGCGTCATTTTCTCTACTTCATCATGGATAACTTCCTTGATTCGATCTGCGATTTTAGGAATGTCACGACCATATTCAATGACGACATCCATATCAACAGCGACTTGCTTTTTACCAACTTCTGTTTCGATTCCGGCAGTCACATTGTCTGTATTGACTAATTTCTCAGCAATATTAGAGAAAAAACCACCGTCAACTGTTAATAATCCATCGATTTGCTCTACGGCTGTACTGACGATTTTTTGAATTACTTTGTCGTCATAGGTCAATTCACCTTTAACGTTTGCGGTGCTATTTGTTTTTGTTGAATCTGTATGAACGCCTGCGGCCATTCCGTTTGTGTTGTAATTTTCCATTATAAATTCCTCCTATATAGTGGTTTGTATGATGATTAATTGTTCTTTCGTTGACTGAAAAAGTTGTCCATTATGCCGGTTTGCTCTAAATAGCTTCCCAGCCAAATGCCAAGAGCTGTTAATAAAACGATCAAGAGTGTCTTGAAAAAGCCCAACGTGACAAATAATATGGCAAGAACCAAGCCTAATCCGCCAAAGATCATCGGGAGCTTGTATTGAGTGATTAATTTTTCCATCTGTCTCCCTCCTAACTGTTGTCCTGTATTCCAAAATTGAATGAATCGGTCTTCGTTATTGTACGCGTGACTGGTTCGCGACGTTTTTTTCTTCTTCATCAAATGCCTTATAGGCAACATTCACTTTGATTTTTTCCTGACTGCCAAGAATTTCTTGTAGGTCATTCTGAATTTCCGTCATTAACGCATTTGTTTTCCCAATTAACGATGATGTTCGAGTCAGCTGGCCCTTCACTTTGACCTTAATCTTGTTCTTGGTTGCCCGAACCTTCACATCAGGGGATGAAACAAAGCCTACACCCCGTAATTTCGAACGAACAAATCCCTCAATCGCCTTCTTGTCCAGAGATAAGCGTCCTTTGTCTTCCTTCAATACAAAAGTTTGTTTCACCCTTGGATAAAAGATTAGAACGAGAATGACAATAACTAGGACAATTGTAACGACTAAAGCAATCCAAAACAGGTATTGACGGAAATAATAATTTGTTAATGTATTTCTTAAAAATTCTCCGCGTCCAATGCCAAATGGAAGATTCAAATAGGGTGAGCTGATGGCGATGACCATTAGCATCACGGACATCAAAATCAATGAAAGAATGATCCCAATTGCTTTTATTCCTCGATTCATAGTGCACCTCCTTAAAAACTGTTTAACGACTTGAAAAGTTGCTTAACGGTAACGATTTGTTCCTGTCTGTTTCTTCACACGTGCCAAAGCAACAGCCGGTTGTCTACGTTTAAACATTAAAGAGATTAAATTTAGAATTAGCGAAATCCCGATCGCTTCGATTAAATGTATCATCGCGTATCCCTCCTTACAGATTGATCGCTTCTCCTCCAGTAACACCGTAAATCTGAGCGGTAACGTAGCTTGCATCATTAGAAGCTAAGAAAACATACACCGGCGCCAATTCAGCTGGCTGCCCTGCTCTTCCTAGCAATGAATCCTGACCAAATTCAGGTAACTTTTCTTTAGGTTGACCTTGATCTAACTGAAGCGGTGTCCAGATTGGACCTGGCGCAACCCCATTCACACGGATACCTTTTTTCGCTAGCTGTTGTGCTAGACCAACAGTGAAGTTCGCAATAGCCGCTTTCGTTGCAGCGTAATCCATCAAGTGATCACTCGGATTGAAGGCTTGGACAGAAGTTGTTGTAATAATACTGCTGCCTGCAGGTAAATGCGGCAAAGCCTCCTGAACAAGAGCAAACATCGAGATAATATTCACCTTGAACGTGTCTTCTACTTGTTTAATTGGTAGTTCTTCAATTGATTCTTGAGAAATTTGCTGAGCAGAATTTAGCACGAGTGTGTCTAATCCATCTAATTCAGCGACTGTTTTTCTGATCATTTCACCTGGTGCTTCGTCATCTCGTAAATCATAAGGAAGCAAGACTGCTTTTCTTCCAGCCTCTTCGATGTACTTAGCGACTTCTTTCGCATCCTCTTCTTCACCAGGGAAAAATTGAATTGCGACATCTGCACCTTCTCGAGCATAAGCAATCGCTGCGGCCCGACCAATACCTGAGTCGCCTCCGGTAATCAATACTCTACGATTTTCTAATTTTCCATTCCCAACGTAGCTTTCTTCGCCGCAATCTGGTTGTGGCTTCATGTTGGTCTGCAGTGCGGGAGTATTCTGATCCTGTTTCTCAAACGAGCCCCCATAAAATAACTCTCTAGGGTCTTTCAAAATTGGTTTCATAATTTTTCTTCCTCACTTTCTAATAATATCGTAACCTGTTTTATTCTATTTTTGAAATATTTAGCTCAAAATATTCAAATTCACATTATTTAAGCTTATTAATTGACAATATATTAGGGATAAGTTATAGAAAATTAACAGGAGTAATTATTAGAAATAACCTCAGCTTTATTTCCAATAATTTGTTATAAAAAACTAAAAATAACTCTGTATCGAATTTTCGAAAGGATGAATGATGTGATTCAATATTTTGAGATCAATAATCAACACATTCAAGAGGTTTCTTCAGGTAAAGGCAACTGGCTTGTCTTAAAGGATGCAACGAAGGAAGAACAAGAAGAAATTATTAAAAATTACCGATTGCCGCAAAATATTTTTCTTGGAGCAAACCATGCCGAAGAAGTTTCGCGCTTGGAGCCCTTGGAAAATACCGCGCTGAATAATAGCTATGCTTTGGGACTGACTAATTTGTCTGCTGAAAAAGAAGATCGGATAGAAGAACGACTTGAGCCGCTGATTTTTATCCTCTCCGATTCGCTGCTCATCACCCATGTGAGCAAAGATTCAACCTTTATCGATCGTCTACTTGAAAAATATCAAGAGAAAATTCATACATTTTCCGAGCTCATTTCGTATGGTATCTACATGCTTTATACCCACTACATTGAAGAATTGATGGAGATAAAGAAGGATATCGACGAGCTGGATGCGGCGGCAAGAAAAACGACCGAAAATGACGCTTTGTTCAAACTGGCAGACACCGAGCGAAAAATCGTTTACCTCGATCACACCCTTGCTGATCAAAAAGGTACATTAAATGGGCTGTGGGAAAAGGAATCCTTTATTCAGGATTTGAACGATTCAAAGTTGGTTTACGATATTCAGCTTCATCAAAAACATGCTGAAAAATTGATCCACATTTATCGTGATTTACTAGAGACAGTCGGTGGATTATTCACCGATATGATGGACAATAATCTGAATCACTTAATGAAATATTTGGACTCTGCAGCCTTGATTATCTCCATCCCTGCACTTATTTCTGGGATTTGGGGTATGAACACAGGTGGGTTGCCGGGAAAAGGCTCCAGCATTGGTTTCTTTCTGGTGTTGGGTGTCGCGGTTCTTTTGGCCATTATCGTTGCAGTCCATCTAAATAGAAAAGATTTCTCGAAATAACACTTAGTTCACCAAAAAAGAGCAATTTCGGAGGAAAAGCAGTTATTGGGCGTTTCGCTTTTCTTTTCAAATCCCATATTTTTAGACATCTACCTTTTAAACTGAAGAGTGGTGCTTGCTTTGTGGCATCGTTCGAATAGCTAAAAAAATTAATCAGCATGACTGTAATGAAATGCTTAGTAAAAAACAATATAAGTTTTAACCATAAAAAGAGTGTGACAAAAGTAATTGTCACACTTTTCAAATATTCGTCATTACAAAAGAAGCAGCTTCGGAAATAAGCCCAAGTCTAACCCTTCATCAATAATTCATTGTAAAATGCCTGACCGATTTCCTTCAGCTCACTTTTGTTGAAGGATTTCACAATCCAAGTCGGCATCGCAACTTCTACCGTTCCGTAAATTTCGATCATCACTTGAATAAACGCTTGAACGTTCAGCTGATCAATTGCTTTTCTTAAACGTCGTGCTGGTTCGAGCAACTGGCTTTCGATTTGCTTGGTACGATAGATTCGATAAATCGTCCGCCCCTCTTCTGCCGCTAAAGAAAATAGAGGCTGCTCCTCTGCGATTGCTTGTAGGCTCTCCTGCTTGTAACGATCATAACGCTGCTGCCATTCTAATAATTCGCCGTACACAGTTTCAATTTTTTGTTTGCGAACCGTAGCTAAGGCGCTGTAGAAGTCGATGGGTAATTTTTCGACTCGCCGTTCGCGTTTGATCCATGTTGCTAAAGTCGATTGCGGAATACCTGCGAGCTTGCCAAATTGTTCAACAGTGATACCAAGATCCCGACGAATATACATTTTGATTGGATGTTCGATCAGCGTTATTGCCATATTCTCCACCTAGCTCTCCTGCGATATTTTTACTTCATTATAGCTTTAGAATAAAAAAAGACCAAGACGAAAAGCCTTTTTACTCCTCGTCTTGGCAATTTACTTTGGTTTTTGGGGATGGTTCAGACGCGGCTCATTCGGGTCCTTTTGCCGATTAAAACGCCGTTCAGTCATGGCTTTTTGCATTTCCAGTCTTTTTTTCTGCTGTTCTAAACGCGTAATTTCTGCTTCAGCACGGCGTTTATCGTGCTCGTTCAATGTTGGAAGATCTTGCTTGCGTTGGTTGATCTCTTTAGTCACATGTTCGTCCCAATCGGCCATGACTTGTCGCCAACGCTCTGGATTTTGAGCGTCATCGCCCTTCATTGAATCTCGCAGTAAGCTTGAATAGCGTCGCATCGAGTTCCCCCAAACCTGATTCCGATCTTGGAAATAATCGAGCTGCTGGTCCTCATCCATTGTCGCGATCAAATTATCCTCTTCTCGATCAATAATATTTTGCAAAAATGCCAGAATCGGCAAGATCAAATAAATAATTAATACAGGTCTAACGTAAAACATCCCTACGATTAGAACGATGATTCGAAAACCAATCGCTAATAGGTCTTGCCTGTTCAGCTCGTTTACTCGCCGTTTCCGCTGTTCCTCATCCTTTAATGATTGGGCTGTTAATGCTACGATCAAGCGCCGCATTACAAACGTAACGATCAGCGTCAATACTCCATAGATCAAAAGGGTCTGCTTTATGGTGTCATCAATCAGTAATCGAGTTGCAGAAGGCACCAATGATAAGAAAAATAGTAATAGCAAATAGACGACCAAATCTTTATTTTTCACCTGATCGATTTTATTAAAGGCATAACCAGTCTGAAACCACAGGTTTGCCACAAAGCAGAAGCTGATAAAATAGATGCCCACTGCTCTAAATAATGAGTAAAGATCCACAGCTCCATTTGCCGCTGTTTGAATTGGTAGCTCTAAGACGATAATCGTCAGGATAATCGCGATAATCGCATCGCCAAAGACGACAACACGCTCCTTCATTATTCCACCCCTTTTTTTATATCTCTGGCTATCATATACCAAATTACTTAAAAAGAATAATGATAAGGAGAGCTTATCATTCTGCTCTAGAGATACTTGATAAAAGAAAAAACCAATCACAAAAGCTGTGATTGGTTTAAAGGATTTATTCACCACCCATAGGCAGGATCAATTGTGATTCGGCTAAATCAATGGTGTAATCAATGTCTTGATTGCCGCGAACGGTCATTCCAAAGTCTGTTCCATAAACAGCTAGGCCAATTTGACGACCTGCTGGTAGATGATACATCGTTGGGTGCAAGACTACTTCGATCTCCACAAATTCATTGGCTTTCAGATCGTCGTTTTTCCAAGGATTCTCACGATTTTGCAGATTAATATGTCCACGGGCGATCAGCTTGTAATCATCCTCCGCACCTAGTTTGAACTCCACTAGATTATCTTCACGCCAATTTCTACCTAATGGTAAGCCATGCAAAGCGACCACATCTGGCGTAGGTTTCAAACGTTTTGCAGTACCAAAGTCGATTAATTCAAAGCTCAGCATTCCTAGATCAACACTTGAAGCTACTTTGACTCTTACCTTCGGACGACCATTTAAGAAAACTGCTTCATCTAAGGCTTCCGTTTTCGCTAAATAACGGTGCCCGTCCATTGGTCCTTCTTCTTTAAGCTCTTTTTCCCAAAGCTCAATATTTTTCGTATAACTCTCGTATTGTTCTTTTGGTAATTGATCACTGAAAGTGTAATGACCCGTTTCAGCACTATCCGCCAGTTTCTTTTCGCCTAAATGATAGGCCTTTTCGCTGGCAGGCGCCCAGTCTTGCAAGGTATTCCAAGTTTCAGGAGTCGTATTTTTTTGATAAACAATGTCTGGTAAAATATCTTTAGCATTGTTTTCAACACCATAAAGCTTATAACTCAACCACAGATTCATCATATCTTGGAAATCAAATGACGGCATATTGTTAATATAAATGTGCTGCCCTTGATGCAGGATCAGTTTCTTCGCAACTGGAATATCTTTCAACGCATCCCATAAATCTGCAACCTGACGTGGTTTTACGTTCCAGTCGTTTAACCCATGAACCATTACCACATCGCATTTGATATCCTTGATGAATGGCAGATAATTTCGTTCATCCCAGAAGGTATTGTAGTTACCAAATCTGCGATCCTGCCACTCTGCCATGCCCTTCAAATAGTCTAAGAAGAATTTCTTGCTATGGAGGTAATCACCGGCATTACGCATTTTACTGAAGGTTTCAATTGCTAGTACATCCGCATCTTCACCTGGGAATCCGCCAGGTGCGATAACTAAGCCATTATCACGATAATACTGATACCAATCAGAGATTGCAGCTTCTGAAATAATGGTTTCTAATCCTTCTACTTGTCGTGTCGCACAAGCTGTCGCTAACGTTCCAAGATAGGATTTCCCAGTCATGGCTACTTTTTTATTGCTCCACCAAGCCTTGATACGAATATTGTCTGTTCGATTCGTGAAGGCGCGACGGTTGCCAGCCAACCATTCAATGTAAGCCACCATTGCAGTTGTCTGCTCTACCGATCCGCAGGTTTGAATGCCATCAGAATCACGAGTTCCAATTCCTGAGCCATAAACCACCGCGAAACCGCGAGCTAAGAAAAAGTCATTCAGGCTATGATTATTTTCACGCGTGAAGGTTTCCGTTGCATGTGTCGCTTTGCCCTTCACTTCCCGCTCAGCTGGGAGCTCAATCTGTTCCGGTTTGTACCTAATATCTTCATAGGTAGTCTCCGTTGGTTCCTTCCGTTCCAGCGGCACATTCACATCATAAGTCAGCTCTTCTCCCGCTGGTCCATTGACGCCTTGGCTATAGGGGCTTGCAGTAAATAACGTTGGAACCAACAGTCCTTCTTCTGTTTCAGCAGGTCGTAAAATCTCCAGCTTCAGCAAATCCCGTTTGCCATCTTTGTCAGTATCCAAGGGGGCTTCCACATAGACGACTTCACGAATTAAACGAGACGTGTCGAATACCGCTTGGGCTTTTCCATTGAAGAAGAAAGGTTTACTAACTTCCTTGTCCTCGAAGTAGCCTTCTGAGGCTAATTTATCTAAGTAATTCAAGCCATTCTTCGTATGACTGGTTAATAATAAATACCAAGCTTCGATGAGTGTTTCTCTGGTAGAAAAATCACCGTCAATCGTTGGAACACCAATCTTTTCGGCTTCCGCTAAAACATTCTTTGGCTCAAAATCGATCGTCGGTTCAAAATCTAACTGCTGCAGTCCCATCGTATAAAAAACTTCCTTTGTTACCGAAGAATCTGCCTGATAAAACGTGCCAAGATCAGTTTGTTCATCCGCCAAAAAATTGCCAAGCTTATTGATAAAGCCGCTATCATCACGGACAGTTAAGAAGCTTTTCCGTAAAAATTCAAACCATAATTTCGTCGCATCCTTTGCAGAATGAATGGTCAAAAAGCCGGCCTGTTCCAGTTCTTTCTTTGATTCTTCAAGTGAGACACGTTTTAAACCAAATTGATTGATCTTCATTGACTTCTCTCCTTAATGTTCATAGTATCTTTTGTTTGCTACTCGAAAAATAGGACTACTTTTTATTCGATGAACCAAACTTTCCTTTAACAATCAAGAATTCGTTATTCTACCTATCACCGATTCTCAATAAATTTAGAAAAGTTGGACGAGCATCCTTTTTTTCTGATAGAATAATTATAACAAATACTACTGATAAGTTCGGTTAAAGTTCAATGAAAACGATTACTGAATTTTATTAAGAGGAGGATTTTAATGAGTGAGATGACCTATTGCCAAAGTTGCGGAATGCCATTGACTAAAGGAGTCCATGGAACCGAACACGATGGCTCAGAAAGCAGTGAGTACTGCTTATATTGCTACAAACACGGTGCTTTTGTGGATGACTGTACGATGGAGGATATGATCGCCGGCAGTTTACATCATATGAAAGAAGCCGGAATCCTAGAAAAACAAGGTAAAACAGAAGAAGAAGCCCTAGAACATATGAACAGTTTCTTTCCAAAATTGAAGCGTTGGAAAAAGTCGTCGTAACAAAAATTACGACGACTTTTTTAGATTGAGGTTAATTCTTTAGAGCCCTTTTCATCGGGTGTTTTGAGCAACAAGCTTAACAGACTCGCAAGAAAATACAGAATCGCAAATACTAATAAGGTAAAATTTCCTCCATAACGTTGAAATAGTAAAGTTACTAGCACCGGCCCGATAAAATTGCTTAATCCAGAACCAAGATTTAACACAGAAATTGCCGTCACCTTATGTTCAGGAACCATTGAAGGGATCAATGCTGACAAAGGTGTAAATGCTGCGATACCGATTGCAAAAAGACTAAATGCTGATAACAACCAGAGGAAGTTCCCAGGGAAAAAGTTAGTGACTATTATCAATAGTAAACACGAGAATCCTGTGATCGTTCCCGAAAACATTGAAACAACCTTGCGCCAACCATATTTATCCCCTAAACCACCAAAGAAGAGACCTGCAAAAGAATTAATCACATAGCAAATCGCCCATGCACTTGTCCATTGACTTAATGAAAATTGATGTTGCAGCAAAAAAATCGGCATCATAATTACAAATCCAAATTGCCCAATATTATTAATTCCTTTCACTAGTAGACCAACTATTAAACGAGGAAATTGAAACAGAATCCAAAATCCCCGTTTCATTTCAATCAGAACAGTCGCAGAATTATTCTTCGATTGTTGAAATTCGCAACGCGTGAGTGTTACCAAGCCACCAAATAAAATCAATCCACCCCCAAAAATAAAAATGAATGTTGGAGCCATCCCCTTTAACAAACCTGTCGCTAAGATTGGCCCAATAATTGTCATTCCTAAGTTGAAACATAACCAAAACCATGAGGTTCCACGTCCTAATTTTTCAGTAGGTGTCTGAATCGTAATTGCTACTAATAAAGAATAGGCAAACAAAGGATAAACGGTTCCTCGAAGCATATAGCCTAAGAAGATCAAACCTGTCCGCATGCTCACCAAACCGGGTAAAAGAATTATTGTACTTAAAAAGGCTACAATAAGACTACAAATTATCATTTTTTTTACAGAGTAACGATTTACTAAAAAACTGGTGATCCATGAAAAAAATGCTACAAAAATACCATAAAAACTAAAAAGCAAAGAAACGTCTTTTACTTGAAAACCTTTGTTTGTTAAATACGATGAGAACCAACTCGTTTCGATAGTTGCTCCCAACATAAAAAAAATCAGGCCAATATAACCCCAAAACAGATCTTTACTTATTCCAGTTTTCGCTAAAATACTATTTTTCATCTTCTCTTCCTTTATAAAAAACTGAGATGACCGAAATCACCTCAGTTCATCATTTATTTGATTAGAAATGTTGCAATACTATACGGATCAATTCTTTCGTTTTGTTGCACTGATTCTTCAATCGCATTGATTCGTTCAACATTCTTCCCTTTGAAAAGCTTAGTAATCGGTAGTGCCATATCTTCCTGTGTTGGATTCTCAAAACGAACAACAAATGCCTCTGCCGTATAATAGGAGCGATGGATACTGCTGATAAATAAATCGCTATGTTCAAAATCAAGAAGACTATGTTCTTTTGTCTCAACTGACAAGGGATGTTCAAATGGTTGAATCTTATTATCAATCCGATGCACAAAATAATTCAACGTTTGTTTTTGATAAGCGATTGATGGCTGCATCAGTGCTTCTCTCCAATGGTGCAAAATAACTTCATCAACTGTTGCTTCATCGATACGCAGTACAAATTTAAATGCGATATCCTGACCAAGTTGTTGTGCTAATGGTGTATCCATCATAATATGCCCTTTTTTTGTCGTATCGCCAGAAGCACGTCCCGGACGATAAAGCAGGTCTGGCTTACCTAGACTATCCGTTGTTGCTAGTAAAGTAATCCACAATTTATCGTTCTGATATTCATACTCCTTGCTATCCTGCGTAAAGAGCGTCAAACAATGATCCTGAGAAACGCCGCAAATGATTTTTTCAAAAGGATTGACATTGACTGGCATCTCAGAATAAATCTTCTCCCACCCAACAAGATTCTCATTCTCGCGAGTAATAAAACCAAATGGAACACCTGCAAGCACTTGATTAAATAGTTGGTTGTTCTTAATTTGCAATCGGACACGATGGTTCAGTAACGAATTATTGAAGGTAACCTCTCCTTGAAGCTCGTCCTTCCTATTAAGCGTCAAGGTAACTTGATAAGCGAACTCTTGATTGTAGCGTCCAGCTTTGCGGTCGGCTAACGATTTTGGCAGCTTCAGCTTTCCACTTAAAATCATTTTTTCTTGATGCGGTTCTTTCCAACATTCGCAATGACCAAAAGATAATAACTCGACCTGCTGTTCTTCAAGTGGAGAAAAATCGTAGGCATCTCCTGCATTGGCCTCATCAGTTAGTGAAATGAAATCAGAAAAAACTTGCCCCTGATAATCCAAATCAACTTTCCCGTTAGAAAAAATTAATGAAAGTTGATTTCCGCTAATTTTCTGGTCAGTATATTTGATTTTATCTATCTTCTCCGTGTGCTCCTCAAAAGAAAAGACTTTATACCCTAAGCCAGGTAGCTCACAATTTAATTCAACTGTTAGAATATAATAACCTGGTTCAGTAATAAATCGATTACCCGCAGGTGTTTCTTCAAGAATATTTTCACGACTATCCACATATTCTTCTTTGACCACTACTGAGTCAGCTCCCGAAAAACGAATAGTAGCAGTTCGAGATAAAACCGTAACCGTTTTTGTTCCATTAAAAATTTTCGGAGATGGATTGACAATTAATAGTTCATTCGGTTTCAAATCTAAAGCATCTGCCAATTGCTTCATAATTGTATTTTCGATACTATCACAAATTTCCTGTGCTTCTTTTAATCGGTGTTTAATATCTTCGGCAACACTGTCTGACACACATCCTGCTAAACTATCATGTGCTTGAGATTCTAACAGTTTTTTCCACGCCTGCATCAGCAATCGATTACTTAGCTTAATACCAATCTGATCTGCTATGACCGTCAAAGGTTCAATCCGCTGAACTAGGTGATCCTCTAAGTGGAAAATCATCTGCTTCAAATCCATCCGAACAGATCCGATCGTTTTATGCACACGAGCAAGTACTGGTTCACGGAATTCACCGCGATATGTTTCAAGCGTTTGTTCATTCACATAAGCTAAAAAATCTTGATAAGTACTGACTTTGTAATCATATTTCCCTAATTGATTGATTTGTTCAACCTTGTTAGAAAAATCATGGATGATGGCTAGCTGGTCATTGCCGGAAGGAATCAAAACTTCTCCATCAGTGTATTGCTTGATAAACTCTACCGCCGGATCAAGACGCCCATCAACATATTCTGCTGTAGGTTCTAATAACATACCTGTTCCATATCCTTGAGGTAAATTTAAAGCTGTTACTTCAGCTTTACCATTTAGACCCAACCATTTAAAATATGGTGATTGAATATGCTTGCCTAGATGAAGACCGCGCCACAAAATGACACTGTCCAGCCCTGCTTCTTTTAAAATTACTGGAATCTGTGCGTTAAAACCAAAAGTATCTGGTAAATACCCAATCGGTAGATAGTTCCCATATTTTTTACTTTCAAAAATGCCGATCATTGCATTTCTCAAAATTGATTCGCCAGAAGTAAAGAATGCATCAGATTGAGTATACCAAGGACCAATAAACAACTGCTTATCCGCTACTAGGCTTTTGATTTCCTCTAATTTTTCTGGATATAGCTTTAAGTAATCATCCAATATAGACAATTGACCATCTAAAACAAAACTGGCTTCAGGATGCTTCTTTAGTTCTTCAATCGCATCGGAAAATAATTGATCACTTAATACTAACGCATCCATTGAAGTAAAATACCATTCTCGATCCCAATGGGTATGATTCACGATATGAACGTTCGTCATTAGTTCTCCCACTCTGCCTCATCAAAGCTATAATCCTCTTCTTCAACTGAGGAAACTTCGATACCAGCATCCTTTTTACGTAATAAAACACTTGAAACAGCCACAAACAATGAACCAGTAGCAATCGACAACACGTAGATCAGCCATTTTTCAACTGTAAACCAGCCATAAAATCCACTAATTGGAGCTTGATTGACCGCACCTAAACCTACTGCCATTGCAGAACCAATCGCCGATCCGATCACTGTTGATGGGATTACTTTTAACGGACTTTCAACTGCAAACGGGATCGCGCCTTCACTGACACCGACTAAGCCCATGATGATCGCTGATTTTCCAGCCTCACGTAATTCAGTATTGTATTTTTTCTTTGCAAAAACAGTCGCTAGACCCAAGCCAATCGGAGGGATAATGATTGCAACCTGCGCAGCTGTATTCGGAGCATACACTTGACTAGTTAGTAGTGCCATCGCTGTCGTAACAGCCGCCTTATTGACTGGACCTCCCAAGTCAAAGCCGACCATTGCGCCTACGACTGCCGCCATAATAATTTGATTTCCGCCGCTTAGACTGTTTAACCAGTTTTCCAAGCCGACATTTAATGCCGCAAATGGAACCCCGATAATGTAATTAATAATAAGAACGGTTGATAATGTTCCTAAAACCGGAATCAAAAAGACTGGAACGATGGAGGCCATTGATTGCGGTAATTTCACATGATTACGAATCCATAGGCAAATGTAGCCAGCAATCAATCCAGCTGCTATTGCACCTAAGAAGCCTGCATTGATATCCTTAACCAGCATTCCGCCAACTAAACCGGGAACGATCCCTAATTTATCTACGACAGAATAAGCGATAAATGCTGAAATTACTGGGAACATCAAACCTAGAGCTGTTCCGCCAAAGCCATCGATACTATGAAGCAAACGAATCATTCCATTTGCACTATCTGCGTATTTTGCATCCCAAATATCCGTTAATCCATACAACGAACCTCCTACCCGTGAAATTGCCATAATCACTGCCCCAGCAATTACCAACGGAATCATGTAGCTAATCCCTGTCAATACATGGTTTTTGATCTCTGATAACACGCTTTTCATCATTTATTCCTCCCAATTAATTATTGTCTACTAGATCCAACGCATCATTAATGACCTTTTCTGCATCCTTGATTGGTGCAGCCACAGGAACCTTCAAGATCTTCTTCCCAGCAAAACGTTCTTCATCACGCACTTTTGTGTCCACTGCGAAGATCACGACCTCACCGATCTGACAATCCTTTTCTGTTAACGCGCCGTCGATTCCTGTTGCACCTTGAGTTTCAACTTTTAATAAATAGCCCTTTGCTTTGGCTTCCTTTTTTAATGCTTGAGCTGCCATAAAGGTATGAGCGATCCCTGTTGCACACGCCGTTACTGCAATAATTTTTCTTTTCATCATTTCTTCCTCCTATTAGCCTAAAATTTCGACGATCTCATTCGCATTTGTTGCTTCATTCAATTTAGTAATGACTTCCTCATCCATCAATTTCACCGCGATCTCCGAGAGAATCGATAAATGGGTATCTCCTTGTTCACTTTCAGGAATCGCCAGCATCACGATCAAGGAAACAGGCTTTTCATCTAAAGCTTGCCATTCGATTTCCTTAGTCAATCTGGCAAAAGCAATCGCTGGTTCTTTGACTGCCTGAGACTTTCCATGAGGAATGGCGATTCCATTTCCGACACCTGTGGTGGAATGAATTTCTCTATCTAAAACGGCCGAGACAAAGGCTTCTTCATCGGTTAAAAGTGATCCCTGCACGAATAATTCTGCCATTTTTTGAATCGTTTCTTCTTTAGTCTCCGCCTCTAGCGCTAGATCGACTCGATCTGTGTGCAATACCTCTAAAACTTTCATTCCTATAATCCTTCTTTCAAATAATCTAGAATTTGTTGCGCATCACCTTTTACTAAATACCCTTTTTCGTTTTCATCGATAATCGTTAAGAGTGAATCGAATATTTTTTCTAATTGCTGCGGCCCCTCATCTTTTACACAAAGGAAGAAAATAAACCGGACCCGTGTGTCTCCCCAAGGAATCTCATTGGTCAATCTCAGAAAAATGATAGCTGACTCCTTCACGTACTGAGGATTGGCATGAGGTGTCGAAAACTTTTCAAACGAAGTATATGAAAACTGCTCACGTTCTTTGGCACTCTCAATAATGCCAGATTTCCCATAGCCCTTTTCGATCAGTTGTTCACCAAGAAAAGAGAGGGTTTCATCGATCGTATGAAAGCTTTTATCTAAAAAAATCAGTTCTTTTTTAATCAAGCGGCTGAACTCAAAGTTCCGCGATTTTTTCTTTTGATCGTGTTCCAGATAATATTGAATCTGCTGCCGATCAACTTGACTCAAAATAGGTGAAACGATCAATAATTTTTCATCTGGCAAAGAAATATTAACCGTTGAAAGAACCAGGTCCTCACTGATGATTGTCTGATCCAGCTCTTGAACCGATAAGATTCGATTGATCATTATTTCAGGAAAAGTCCGCTTGATTCGTGCTGCTAATAATTGAGAAGTGCCTTTTCCACTACTGCAAACAAGCAAAACGTCGATTTTCGTATCCTCTGTCTGCAACTGCTCTCGATACGCCTGCAAATGTACCGCCATATAAGCAACTTCGTCCTCTGGAATAAATACCTGATACTGCTCTTCTAATTTACTCTTTAAGGTTAAAGCCTCATCAAATGACAGCGGGAAATTTTTCTTAATATCCTTTGTATAAGGATTATTGACCGGCAACTCATTGATGATTCGTTCTAAAGCCAGTTTGATATGTCGTGCTAAAGCATTCACGGCCGTTTGTTCATCCAGCAGTGTGTACCTAAGGATCATTTTGCCGATTGTTGTTTCTTCAATAACAGCCTCATTGGTCGCAAGAGGATTCATTTGATCAAAATACACTTGAATGTAGCCGATTTCAATTTCAGGTATCTGGATATCAAAGGCTTTTTCCAACTCAGTGATCAAAGATTCTATTCCTGAAGCTCGCTGTCGATCTTCTGCGGATTGTTCACCGATCAACTGATTGTCTTTGATTCGTTCAATCGCGATCAGTAAATGTAAAATTAGAGACTGATAATTCAAATCGCTCATCTTGATCCTGTTCTGAGAAATAAATTGTTGGAGAATCATGTTGATCTGTTTTAAATAGTCCAGATTGATAAAAATTTGTGCAAACTTTGGAATCCCCTCGATCAGGTGTAAGAATTGTCCATCTTGATTAATGACCTGCCAATTTTGTCCCCAAAAATAATGAATCAAGTCCAACGCTAATTTTCGGCGTTCATACTCCATAATGTTTAAGAAGGAACCCTTTCCCGGAATTTTTTCGATGGCTACATGGAAGTAATCGAAAATCTCGTACACCTGACTCATATCCTTTTCCAACGTCGTTTTACTCACAAACAAAGAATCAGATAATTGCGCTAACGTGAAGTAGCCTTGATTATTTAAGATCGTAAAGCAAAGATACTGTATTCGTTCTTCCTTTGTATTTGGAACCGTTTGTTCCATCTCATGAGTAAGAAACCTGCTTGATTTTGTTTTATCCCCGATAATCGCAACCCCGATTTTGGGTTTCCGACTAAGAGATAGCTCACTCCCCTTCAAAAATTCTTCTATTCTATCTAATGATTTTGAAACGGTTTTATTGGATAATTTCATTTGCTCCGCTATCTGAGTGATCGTTAGATGGTTACTTTTGATTAAAATATCGAACACTTCATAGTCTCGTTTATCCATTGAATCACCAATTCCCTTTCTTGAGTTAATCTTATATTGTAAGCGCTTTTTAGAAAACAGAGTCTTTTTCCCTAATCAATCCGGTAAAACATTGGTTTGGCTATGTAATGAGCTTTGACAGTTTTTTAGAAGCACTTTTTACTTTAACATTGCTTGCTTCTAAAACAAATTAAGAGAACGATTAGTCTTTTTAAAAATAACTTCTTTTTTGAATAAAAAAATGCTAATCCCTCTCGCTAGGTTAACCCAACAAAGAAAGAATCAGCATTCCTAATAGTAAACTAAGCCCGTGTTTCCTTTATGATTTTTTCCAACATCACCGTCGACAACAAAACAATACCACCAAATAAAAACAAAAGATATGGAAAAATTATCAAACTAAACTGATCTGCCAAAAAGCCTAACAACGGCGGCAAACAGGTTGTCCCTGTATATGCCAACGCTAGCTGTAAACTCATAATCCGCGCGGAATTTTTCGTCCCAAAGCGTTCCGGTGTTTCATGTAACATCGTTGGGAAAATCGCTGCTGAACCTAGCCCGGTAAAGATAAAGCCAATGGCCGAAAAGTTCCCACTACCAAAAGCCAGAAAAACCACACCGATCAATAGTAGCAACTCACTTAAATACAATAATTTTCGGCTGGATAAGAAGAAGGTGAAGAAGCCCGCAGCTAGTCGTCCGACCGTCAAACTAGCATAGTAGGTTGATGTCATGAATGCCGCTGTTGATACAGGAATGCCCTTCACCCGGACTAAAAAGCTGCTACCCCAGAGTCCCATACATGCCTCGACTCCTACATAAAAAATGAAACAGATCAATGAAAATATTACTCCAGGCTGCTTGATTAACGTAAGCATTGAAGCCTGCGCTTTTTCCGATTGAGCTACCTGCGGCGGTTGCTTCCATTGTTTGCGTGTAAGAAAGACAATCACGACGAGGAAAAATTGCAAGCTAGCCAACACAAGATAGCCGCCCCGCCAATTTTGATTTCTTAAAAAGAAGCCCATAATAATGGGACCTGTGGTGGCACCGATGCCCCAAAAACCGTGCAACCAATTCATATGATGAGCTTTATAATTCAGCGCGACATAATCATTTACCGCCGTATCAATCGCACCTGCCCCCAATCCAAGAGGAATCGCACTCACGATTAGAAAGACAAAGTTTTGCGACACGGAAAAGCCGCATAATCCAAGAACGGTTAAAAATATGCTGCAAACAATCAAATTACCAACACCGATCTTTTGAATCAACCGATTGGTCTGAAAACTTGAAAGAATCGTGCCGATCGAGACGATCATGGCGATGATCCCAGCAGCGCTTGCAGCGACATTGAACTCTCCATTTATCGTGGGCCAAGCAACGCCCAGTACCGAATCCGGCAAGCCTAAACTAATAAATATCAGATAAATCAAACTCAAAAACAAGACACTTTTCCCCTAGTTTTCCTCTAGAAGAATTAATCTATATCTATTCTATATGAGTGAAGAATTTTTTCCATCATGCTCAAAAAAATTAAAGATTTCCTTTATACTTGTTCGTTTTACTGAATATTTAAACCTACCTTTTACGTTATTACGAAAAGCATCAGCCGCAAAAAACGCACTAGGCTTTTTGCCTAGTGCGTTCATTCCTTAAACTAACTCAATATATTTTTCATTCTTCTCTAAATGATGCAAATAAATCAATAAACGATCGTACAGTTGATTATTGGCTTCTTCTATGGCCGAACCAAGGTTTTCGCCAATCTCCTTAACCGTCCGTTTCCCATCAATTTGTTGAAGAATAAAGCTGCCGTATTTATCCAATTCCATCTCAGAGGTTTCTGGAATTTTATAATGAATCTTACGTAAGACTCGTTGAATCCAAGCATTTTGTTCCGTGATGACGAATACGATTCCGTCACGAACTTCGTAATGCAAATCCTCTTTGATGCGATAAACGCGTTTTAGCAGCTCCTGTGTTTCAGGGTTTACAGCTTGTGGCTGTTCATTAGTCATTGTGTTTCACTTTCTTCACACTTAACAATGGTGCAACGATCGCAACAACTAAGACTGCAAGTAACAAGAATGCTGCCCCATTAGAACCTAAGAAGCCAGTTGGCGCTCCAGGAGTTACCACACCAGTTACTTGTAAAATGATTCCGATCAAACCGATGATTGAACCACCAGCGATTAAACCTGAAGACAAGCTGACACCTAAAGTGATACGTTCTTCTGCGACTTCTTCTGTTTCTTTTTTGTTTAATTCATCGATTAAACGACGGATCAATGCACCAACTAAGATGATTGATGTTGTTGAGATTGGTAGGTAGAAACCAATCGCAAATGTCATAATTGGAACCTTCATGAAGTGTAATACAACACCCATTGCGATACCAGCGATGATCATATGCCATGGAAGTGATCCTGACGTAATCCCTGAAGTCAATGTCGCCATCAAGTTCGCTTGTGGCAAACCAAATGGAGGGTTTGAACCAGTAATTGCTAATTGTGGAGATAAGATTACCATCATACCTGTAACAATAACTACACCGACAATGTTAGAAATCAAGAAGTAACGACGACCTTCATTGAAGTTTCCGCCCATTACAAACGTAACTTTTTGTGATTGAGAATAACCACCAGCTACTGAGATCGCTAATACGATAAATGTACCAAACATCAATAATTGTTGTGTATTTTCAGCTGAAGTCCAGCCCATCATTACAAAGACTAATGTCAAGATAACCATTGACGCAATCGTCATACCAGATACTGGTAAGTTTGAGGTACCGATCGTACCAGTCAAACGACCTGCAACGATAACGAATAGGAAGCTTAAGATAATTGACAACAAACCACCAACAAGTGCCATTGCAACACTTCCAGTGATAACGAAGCCCATTACGATACCTACAACAGCACCAACGATCAATGGCAACATACCGCCGCCTTCTTGTTCAACGCCGTCTTTACGACCCTTCATAGTAGCAGAAATTGATGAAATGATTGTTGGGATCAATTTGATCGCACCGATCAATCCACCAGAGATCATCATACCAGCACCGATGTATTTAACATAAGAACCGGAAATCACTGCAAAGTTTGAAGCACTCAATAATTGAGACGCATTATCCCAAACATGGGCATTGCTGTTAGCCATTTCCATGAAGTAGCCCAATAATGGTGCGATCGCGAAGTTTGCTAAGATCGAACCAGCAAACATCAAGACTGATACGTCCATTCCGACGATAAATCCGATACCTGCTAATAATGGATTTACTTCTGTTTCAAATTTCCATTTGTAGAAGCTTTCATTTACATAACTGATAACATTATTCATAATGCCAAATACAGATCCAGTTAAAGCAGTTAAGATACCGCCGATTCCAAAACCGATTCCCATGTATTTCAATGAATCGCCACCAGTATCTGAAGCGACTAATGTTTCAGAGATCGCCATTGCTTCAGGATAAACTAGTTTACCGTGTTCGCTGACTAGCATGTAATCTTGAACGATTGAGAATACACCGACACCTAGTAAAACAGCACCGATTCCTAAGCCAACACCTTCGATGAAGTTCACTTTACCACCGACTAAAATAACGGCTGGCAATACGAAAATCATCCCTGATGCTACAGATTCCCCACCACTTGACATCAATTGCAATAAATTCTTACCTAAAATTGTTTTAGGTTTTACAAATAGAGCGACTAGCCCTGATCCAATAATTGCGCCTGGAATACCTGCAGCTACAGTTAAACCAGCCTTCATACCTGAATAAGCAGTTGACGCAGCGAACAACGCAGCAAGCAAAATACCTAAAATCATGATGATTGGTGAACCTGCTTTTTTAGGCTTATCCGCTACATACGGGACATAATCTTTCCCCGCTACTCCACCAAAAGCGTCTTTTGAGAGTTTTTTCATTATCTTTGAAATTCCTTCCTTACTATCATTTCCCCATCGAGATGAGGAATCCTGTAAAGACAGGATTCCTGTCTCTCAATACCGACTATTTAACTAAGCGATAAATAGCATCAGCATAAATAGCTGTTGCTTTGAACAAGCTATCAATAGGCATAAATTCATTTGGTTGGTGCATTACGTTTTCTTCACCTGGGAACATTGCGCCATATGCGACACCACGTTCTAGGATTCGACCGTAAGTACCCCCGCCGATTGATTCTTCGTGGCCTTCAAGACCAGTATGTTCTTCGTAAACGTCCAATAATGTCTTCACTAATGGATCAGTCGCTGGAACATAATGAGGAGTTTTCACGTCACCAATGATCGCGATTGAAACATCTGCAGCTTTAAGAACTTCTTCCATGTTGGCTAAGATTGTATCTTTGTCGATGCCTTCTGGATGACGAATGTTTAAGGTAACTTTTTTGTCGCCGTCAGCATTGTAATCGAACAAGTTCGCTGATGAAGTTGTTTCACCCATTACATCGTGTTTTGTGTAAGCATTTAATTTCTTACCGTTGTAATCTAAATGCATATATTCAGCGATTGTTTGAATATAGTTAGCGCCATTGCCGTCTAAGTTGTAGTCAGCTAAGAATGCTGCTAAGAATGTTGCAGAGTTGACGCCGAATTTTGGTTCCTGTGCGTGAGCACCTTTACCAATTACAGTAATCGTGATTTCGCCGTTGTTTTCAGCAAATTCACCCTTCACTTCTGATTTTTCGATAAATGCGTCAAATGCAGCCTTCATATCAGCAACTTTTGCTTCAGCATTTACTTTAAGAACAGCTGTTGCATCCCCTGGTACCATGTTCGTACGCAAGCCTGATTTGAAGCTTACTAGATCAAAGTCGCCAGCTTCAGCACCTGTTTTAGGCGCGAAAGTTACTTCATAAGACAAGATTCCTTTTTCACCATTAATAATTGGGAATTGTGCATCTGGAGAAAAACCGACTTTAGGCATTTCTTCCACTTCCATATAACGGTGAATCCCTACCCATTCGCTTTCTTCGTCCGTACCGAAGATGAAGCGGATTTTTTTAGAGATTGGTAATTCTAGGTCTTTAATAATACGCATTGCATAATAAGCAGCGATTGAAGGTCCTTTATCATCAGCTGAACCACGCGCATACAATTTTCCATCTTTGATCACTGGTTCAAACGGGTCTGTATCCCAGTTGTCATCAACAGGAACTACGTCAACGTGTCCTAATAGTCCGAACATTTCTTCTCCATCACCGTATTCGATATGACCTGCTACGTTTTCGATATTTTTCGTCACGAAACCATCGCGTTCGCCAAATTCTAATACTTTACGTAAAGCGGCTGCTGGTCCAGGTCCAAGAGGTTCTTCTTTTGTTCCATGTTCCACGTCGCGAATACTGTTGATCCGGATAAGATCGCCTAAGTCTTTCAGTAAGTCGTCTTTGCGTGCTTCTACTTCTTTTTGCCAATCAATTGTCATTGTTTAATCCCTGCTTTCTTTTTTTTATAACAAGTTAAAACCTGTTAGATTCATTAGAAAGATCATGTCTAAATATCGTTCTCAAATTTTGACAGCTTAGAATAACTTTTTTTCAAAAAGACGAATCAACGGTCCCTTTTGAGGATGTAATACGTCAAAACAATCAACGGAAAAGATCGCTCATGAATGTCAAAATGTTATTCTATGATTCCTAATTCCGCAGTTTGTTTCACCTCCCAAGTCAGCATTATACCGTATTTTTATTCATAAGTCATTGTGAAAAAACTATCATTTAATGTAAATAAGACAATTTTCATCAAAAATGAAGTTTTTTCTAAAAAAAATATGTTATCCAAGCAAATCAAAAAAAGAGGGTCTTTTCTTATGACATGACACATTTAAACCCTACAAGAAGTATAACGAAGGTTGTATCCGTTTACAAATTATATTTTATTCATTTAACCTTCGTGTTTCTCATTTATTTGTTATCTTTACTTAATATTAAATTTTCGAATTATCTAGTTAATAACAAAAAAGAGATAGCCTTTTAAAAGACTATCTCTTTTTGAAATCATATTATATTTTAATCTAAAACTCATATAACTGTTTTTTTATTCGCGCTTTACTCTACTTTTACAGGGCTGCCTGAGCCAATGTCATTTTCGCCTGCGGAATTCTAAATGGCGAACAAGAGATGTAATCGATAGACAAGTTATTTAAGAAGGCAATTGACTTTGGATGAGCCGCTGCTTCACCGCAAATTCCAATCTTCAGCTTCGGATTAACCTGTCTTCCTCGCTCAATGGCTAATTTCATTAAGGCACCAACTCCAGCTTCATCCAGAACTTGGAATGGATCGTCCGCAAAAATTTCTGCCTCCATGTATTGATTAATGATTCGTGGTGAATCATCTCGAGACAAGCCCAAAGCCATCTGCGTCAAGTCATTCGTCCCAAAACTGAAGAAATCGGCATGCTTAGCAATTTCATCGGCCACAAAACAGGCTCTTGGAATTTCGATCATTGTTCCAATTTGATAGTCCACAACTAGTTTTTGCTCTTCTAAACCTTTTTGGATTGCCTCTTCAATCGATGCCCTCACCCGAGCGAACTCTTGCGCATCAATGGTAAATGGAATCATGATCTCTGGTTGGATGGCAAAATCATTTTCTTTTGTCACTTCGCAAGCAGCTTCAATGATCGCTTCGGCTTGCATCTGATAGATTTCTGGATACGCTACACCTAAACGTAGACCGCGGAAGCCCAGCATTGGATTAACTTCAGCTAAATTATCGGTTTTCCGTTTCACCTCATTATAGGTCTTGCCAAGCTCCTTCGCCACTTCCCGGCACTCGTCCGCTCCTTTTGGCAAGAATTCATGTAATGGCGGATCAAGTAAGCGGATCGTTGTTGCTTTGCCTTTAGCAGCTTCGTACATATATTTGAAATCTTGTTTTTGGACCTTTTTCAAATCCTTTAATACTTCCAAACGTTCTTCTAGACTATCAGCCAAAATCAATTGTCGGAACTGCAACAATCGGCTCTTTTCAAAGAACATATGCTCCGTTCGAGCAAGGCCTATACCGACTGCTCCAAGAGCCATACCGGTTTCGATATCGTTCGGTGTTTCGGCATTTGCGCGAACCTTGATCTTTGCATGACGTTCCCAGATCTCATGAAGATCATCTAAAGCAACGGTATTGGTCACCTCTTCCATTGGAATCTCACTAAAGTAGATATTTCCGCTGCTTCCATCTACAGAAAGGATCGTGCCCTCTTCGATAACCTTGTCGCCAACGGTCGCTTTATTTTCCTCTAAAACTGTCAATCGTTCACAGCCAACTACGGAACAGATGCCCATTCCTCGAGCAACCACTGCCGCATGAGAAGTCATTCCACCGCGGCTGGTAATCACCGCTTCACTGACAGCAATTCCTTCAATATCCTCTGGTGATGTTTCTTCTCTTACTAAGACAACCCTTTCCCCTCGCGCTTTAGCCTCGGTCGCCGCTTCGGCAGTAAAGTATGCCGCTCCTGTTGCAGCGCCCGGGCTAGCTGCTAATCCAGATAAGAAGGATTCATGACTCTTCAATTCTTTTTCATCGAAGTTTGGATGCAAGGCTGCTTCCAAATCCTTCGCTTCGATCCGACTGACTAATTCTTTTTCATCGATAATTCCTTCTTTGTAGAAATCTAGCAGGATTGTCAACGCTGCCTTCGATGTTCGTTTGCCGCTACGGGTTTGCAGGATAAATAATTTCTCCCGTTCAATCGTAAACTCAACGTCCTGCATATCGTGGTAGTGTTTTTCTAAATCTTCACAGATGCCTTTTAACTGTTGGTATTGCTCAGGCATATCATCCGCTAAGACTTGAATCGGTTTTGGCGTCCGAACTCCGGCTACCACATCTTCGCCTTGCGCATTGATTAAATATTCACCGAATAAGCCTGGATCTCCTAACGATGGATTACGTGAGAAGACGACCCCAGTCCCTGAAGTATCACCAAAGTTTCCGAAGACCATTTCTTGAATGTTCACGGCTGTTCCGAGATCATCACTGATGTCATGAAGACGACGATAGGTTTTGGCTCGTTGATTGTTCCAGCTGCCGAATACCGCTTCGATCGCTAGATATAATTGTTCAATCGGATCTTGTGGAAATTCTCGCTGCAGCTTTTTCCGATAAATCTCTTTGTACTCGCTTACAATTTGCTTCCAATGATCCGCAGTCAACTCATTATCAAAGGTTAGACCATTCACTTTTTTTAAAGCTGTGATGCGATGTTCAAAATCATTATTATCCAAGCCCATCACAACATTTCCGAACATCTGAAGCAGACGACGGTAACAATCATAGGCAAATCGTTCATTTTGACTGTTCTCAGCTAAAGCTGCAACTGTTTTATCATTCAGACCTAGATTTAGAACCGTGTCCATCATTCCCGGCATCGAAAATTTTGAACCACTTCGTACGGAAACCAACAACGGGTTTTCCAAATCGCTAAATTTTTTTCCTGTTTTAGCCGATAATTTTTCAACAGCCTCCATCACTTGATCCTTCATTTCGTCGATCAGCTGGTTGCCGTGATTTAAATAATGTAAGCAGGCTTCTGTAGTAACTGTAAAACCTGTTGGAACAGGCAGCCCTAATTTTGTCATCTCAGCGAGGTTGGCTCCCTTCCCGCCTAATAAATCCTTCTGTTCTTTAGATCCTTCTGAAAATAAATAAACCCAACGATTCATGCGATTCTCCTCTTAAAAAGTTTTATTTAATCTAATAACAGTTTAATATGCGGATTATATAAAGTCAATAAGATGTTTATATAATTTAATCATGCACATATATGCACAAAAAAGACCAGTCCTGATATGAAAGACTGGTCCTCATCATTTTATTCAATTACTCGCGATAGCATAAGGCTAATCCCTTTAGAAAATTCCGCGCGTACTTATCACCACAGGGCTTAAAATTGCGATGCCCTTCTTTTCTTAAAATAGCACCAAGCTCTCCTTTAGAAGGATACACACCCGCTTCCGCTAAAATATCAAGCATGTCATCACTGGTCAATGCTAACGCAATCTTCACTTTCTTCAATAAAACATTATTCATATACCTAATTTCTGTACTTTTAGGCTGTGGTGTCTCTGACTTTTTATTTTTCGGTTCGCCGCGTTTTAAGGTAATGAAACCATTCAAAAAGGTATCCAAGGTTTTATTATTGATCATTTTCACATAAACGTTCTTTTCAAACCCTTCATTTTCTTCAAATTCATGATCATGTACTTTCGTTAGCATGGCTCTTTCTTCTTCTCTGGAAACATCCAAGCCGCCTAATTGAAAAGCTTTTACGATATCCGCATCCTTTATATCCAACGCATATCTTAAACGCAACAATAAATCATTATTATTCATGTTCTTCCTCCGTAGCTCTCGACTGATCTTCCTACTATAACACAATGCTTCCTGCAAAGTAGCAGAAGTCAGCCAAAAAACGTTCGGCTAAGACTTGATTCTTAGCCGAACGTTTACATCAAATGAAGCAGGATGATTAAAACTGTAATGGTCGCAGGCAGCGCTTGGATCAGGTAGATCGATTTTGTCACGGTCTTACCACCATAGAGTCCCACAATCACGACAAACAGATTGAGTAATAGCAAAACCTTCAATCTTATATCTCCCTGAAATAGCAATAAGCTCGTCAACAAGGCCAGCCCTAAGCTACCATTATAGATACCCATATTTTTCAAGGCAATTTGAGCATTTTTTTGAGTGACAAATTCCATTGGCATCGCAAATGTTTTTGCCTGCTTTTCCGCTGGCGCAAACATTTCCAGCCCCATAATCACCAAATGCAGCAAACCGATGATTCCGGATAATAAAAGAATAATGAATTCCATAGATACTGCTCCTTACTCCTATTAAAGTAATTATTTTTTCTTCCAGAAAAAATAAATCTGATGTTCGTGCCGTATACCATCCAACTAGGTTCAATCACTTGTTTTTTCCTTTTCATTCTCCCTTAGTATTTCTCTTCTTAATACTGCATAAAGTTGGACTGGCATCCTTACTCCTATTAAAGTAATTATTTTTTCTTCCAGAAAAATAATCCTGATGTTCGTGCCGTATGCGATCCAACTAGGTTCAATCACCTTTTTTTTTCCTTTTCATTCTCCCCTAGTATTTCGCTTCTTAATACTGCATAAAGTTGGACTGGCACCCTTATTTTTATGAATGTATCTACTATATTCATCTTTTCCCTTTTTTCCAATCAAAACGTCTTACATCTTCTCAATCGCAAATCCATGACGCGATAACTGATAAGCATCATCTTCATGGTAATTCTGCCCAAACAATCGCGTTCCTTCTTTTTCAAACTCAAAGGGTTCTCCTTCATTAAAGGTAGCTCTTAAAGTCTTTTCCTTATACTGTCGAGTCAGCGAAAAAGCTTGCTTATCATCATCATAGTGCCAAGTCATAGTTCCATAGCTGAACACTTCCGAAAACTGCTTCCGTAAAGCAATCAATTGTTTCACAAATGTTAAAAGCTCTTCATCCTGATCATCCCAAATCATGCATCGGCGACAATCCGGATCCATCTCGCCTTCCATACCAACCTCGGTGCCATAATAAATACACGGCGTCCCTTTTTGGATAAACATGAACGTCAAGATAGCCTTCATCAACTCCTTATTGCCCTGACACAAAGTCAGAATACGGGGTGTATCATGAGAGTCTAGTAAATTAAAAGCTACTTCATTGGTTTGATCACGATAAAGCAGTTGCTGGCGATTCATCCCAAAAATCATTTGCGAAATTGAGATCGACTGCTCAACAAAGAAAGCTTTGATATTATCCGTAAAGGCATAATTCATCACAGCATGAAATTCATCGCCCTGTAACCAGCGTTGAGAAGAGTGCCAAATTTCACCTAAAATATATAAATCTTCCTTTTGCTTCAAAACAGCTTGGTGAAACTCTTTCCAAAAATGATGATCCACCTCATTTGCCACGTCCAGCCGCCAACCATCGATATCAAAATCACGAATCCAATAGGTCGCAATTTCCAACAAATACTTCTGAACTTCCGGGTTCGCTGTATTCAGTTTCGGCATATGCGGATTAAAATTGAATGTATCATAGTTTAAATTTTTCGCGTTTTCGGAATTAGGAATTGCGGTATAGCTTGGTGGAAAAGATGCAATGTGAAACCAATCCGCATAGGCTGACTCTTGCCCATGCAAAATCACATCCTGCCACTGGTGAGAGCTTGCTCCAAGATGATTGAATACTGCATCCAGCATGACACGCATTCCACGTTCATGCGCCTTTTCGACTAACTCACGGAAAAGCTGTTTGTCCCCAAAGTGCGGGTCAATCTCATAATAATCAACGGTGTCATACTTGTGATTCGACGGTGAGGTAAAAATCGGACAAAGATATAAACCATTCACACCCAACTCTTCCAAATAGTCCAGCTTATCAATAATTCCTTGTAAATCACCGCCGAAAAAATTCTCACGCGACGGCTTTTCACTTCCCCACGCGAGCGTTCCTTCCGGATCATTCGAGGGATCGCCATTATAAAAACGCTCTGGAAAAATTTGATACCAAACCGTTTTAGCTACCCAATCCGGTACCTTAAAGCGATCAATTTCTTGAAAATAAGGCATTCGGAAATAGAGATTATCATGCATTAAGCGCTGTTCTTCATAGTCAAAAATTCCCTGATCCGTATAAAAAACCTGCTTACCTGAATAATCTGTAATACAAAAAGCATAGGCCAAACGGTGATGTAAAGCGGTGACTTCAATCTCCCAATAGTCATGATTATCAGTCGTATAAGCTTTGTTCATGGCTTGCTGTTTCTGATACCATTTTTCTTCAGCAAAAGTATAAAAATCTCCGCTGATCAATCCCACGGTTTTTATGTCATTACGAGCAGTCTGCAAACGAATCCGCATCAGATCTTTGGTATAAAGAAACGCAAACTCACTCTCGGGACGATGATAAATTCCTGCATCGTTCATCCCTCCACCTCCTTCTTTGCCTTCATTGTAACAAAAATATTAACAACGTCTCCACTTCTAACACTCTCAAGTGTTCAAACACATTTTTTTCACAAAATTATGCTACTATAATTATAGAAGAATAATTTTCTTCGCCTCGTTTTACGAGGATCACTCCAGGGCGTAGCATGTTTGGGGAAGCGGCTGCGTCCGTATTTTTTTGACAAAGCCAAAAAATTTTGTTTTAATAAATTCATCAAAGACAGAAACGAGGGATCATGCCGTTGAAAAACTAAGCGAATGTTGGAAGCTGTATACTGATCATAGATTGACAGATGTTGATAGGATCAGTGGGCAGATTTTCAGGATTGGCTTAGGATTTCAAGGGATGGTCTTTTTTTGTTGCCAGTTATGCTTTTGACAGTTTGTTAATTATGAACAGGCAATAAAGCTGTTAGCGAATTTAGTGAACAAGCAGTTTAGCAGAATGGTAGGCGTACGAGAATAGAATTATTTTTCACGAACTTTGAAAAATGATTACCTTTCTAATGAGCTAGTCGTTCTACCTGTTTATCACTATTGAGCCAAGAATTTCCCTAATCCTCTCCTGAAAATTGGTTAGGATTTTTTTGTTTCTCTGAAACAAAAGGGGGAATTATTTATGTCTACAATTAAAATTACACATTTAACCTTTGGCTTTGATAAACAGGTCGATTTACTGTTTAATGATGCCAATTTAACAATCGATAGCAGTTGGAAATTAGGCCTCGTTGGCCGTAATGGTCGTGGAAAGACCACACTCCTGAATTTACTCTTAGGAAAATATACTTATCAAGGAGACATCCAGTTTCCGTTACGTCCAGTCTATTTTCCAGCAAGCATGGACGAAACCGAGCAATTAACTTATTACGCATTGCTGGAGGTCGCTGATTTTGAGTTATGGGAATTAGAGCGAGAAATGACCCTGATTCAGTTGGATCCACAAGTGTTGTGGCAACCTTATCAAACCCTTTCCGGGGGCGAACAAACAAAAGTGTTATTGGCACTACTCTTTACACAGGAAGACTTTTTTCCACTAATTGATGAACCGACCAATCATTTAGACCTGCAAGGGCGCCAACATGTGGCGAATTATTTGCAACATAAAGATGGCTTTATCGTTGTCAGCCATGATCGACAATTTCTAAATCAGGTCACTGATCATACCTTAGCCATCGAAAAAAGCCAATTAGTGCTTTATCAAGGAAATTTTTCGACCTATGAGGAGCAAAAGAAACTGCGAGACGAATTCGAGCTCGCACAAAACCGCAAAATCAAAAAAGAAGTCGGTCGTTTGAAAAAAACAGCTGCCGAAAAAGCCGAATGGTCGCGCTCTCGAGAAACAGATAAATACGGCAAACCCTCGGAAAAAGGCAGCGGCGGAATCTTCGATACAGGTTTTATCGGTGCGCGAGCTGCTCGGACAATGAAACGTTCAAAAAATATCGAGCAGCGAATGTATGATCAAATCGAAGCAAAAGAAGGGCTCTTAAAGGATTTAGAAGATGTCGATCGTCTAACGATGAACTATCAGCCGAGCCGACATGTTCAGCTTTTAAAAGTCGAAGAGCTAGCGTTGCGTTATCCCGACCAAGAACCACTTTTTGCGCCCTTATCCTTTGAACTAAAACGGGGAGAAATCACAGCATTGACCGGTCCGAACGGAATCGGAAAATCCAGCGTATTACATTACTTACTAGGAACTTTTGCAGGCGAAGGCAGCGGAGAACTCCTGCGACCAAACGTTAAAATTAGTTATGTTCGCCAAAACTATGAAAGCAATCGCGGCGAGCTACAGGATTTCGCAGAAGCTAATCAGCTAGATTATTCCATGTTTCTAAATAATTTGCGAAAACTGGGAATGGAACGAAATGTCTTTCAGAATAAAATCGAAGAAATGAGCATGGGACAACGGAAAAAAGTTGAATTAGCAAAATCCCTTGCCCAAGAAGCCGAACTCTATATTTGGGATGAACCCCTAAATTATCTAGACGTATTCAATCAAAAACAATTGGAAGACCTTTTACTTCAGGTAAAACCAACAATGCTGATTGTGGAGCACGATCAAACCTTCCTAAAAAACATCCACACTAAACAAATTGCATTGCATAAATAAAATGAACCGTCCAAAAAAAATTGGACGGTTCATTTACATTTTCCATTCTAAAAAGGATTCTACCCAGACCTGCTGAATTTCCCAAATCCCCCCTTGAATATCTTCAAAGGGTAACCGCTTAGTTGTCTTTATCTCTGCATCATATTGAAAAAGCTTTTGCCAGCTGCGTACCAGCTCAGTTTTCAAATGCGGATAGAACGCGGTCGTATAGACATCGCCTTCATAGCTCACGTTATATTTTTTCAGCTTGTTGTAATACGTTGCCTGCTCCTCTTCCGTACCTAGGAAACGCAGATTCAAAATCCGGTTCCAATCAGACATCCGGAAAAAGACGATCTTCTCGATTGGCACACATAGCTTGATCAGTTGAGAATCCGCTGAATAATCGAGGTATTTTACATCCAAAAAAGTCCAGATTGCAGAATCAGCTTCTGCTGGACGCGCAACGACATTAGCAGCATTTTGTCGATACCAGCTATAGGCCTGCAAAAATACTTGCGCCGTCTCTCCGTACTTTTCTTTTATAAAGGTGTTGTCGACAACATGTCTCCCCGATTTAATCAGCTGATCAACCACCACTCGACTTTGAGAAGTATACAATGTTACCTGGTTATTTGAGTAATCCATTCCTTGCGAATTTCCCATATCGTTCCCACTTTCATCTCCCCCAATACGCTCGAATCATCGAAAAGCCGCTCATGACTTTGCTCAATTTCTCGTTTGATATTAGGATAAAAGGGCGTCATAAAAGCAGTAATATCATCAATCCCGTATTTCTCCAACAGCCTTGTGTGTTCCTTTTGATCCTCTAAATCTTTGGGAATGTACAAATGGTTGACAATATTTCCCCATTTTAATAAATCAACCACAATCAACTGATCCTCATCAAGCTCAATTTCTAAAATCGCATTACCTTCACTATTTTGAATACTGTCTTCTTCTGAAAGCGATACCCAAATTGGATACCTCACATCTGGCGGCGGCTGAACAAGCCGAGAAGCCGCCTGCACATACCATTCATACACACCTAGATATAGATTGCTGTGATCCTCCATCTTTTGTTGGATGTATTCCTTTTTTGCAATATATCGCCCTGTTTGTTCCAATACTTCTAAAATATTCTCGTGTTGCTTCGTCCAAACCGTTACTTTGTTTGTCATAGTTCCTCCAAAAATCAAACACAAGCAAAAGCGTATTTTCCCTTAACAGTCTAAACAAAAATTCTGTTCCTCTTCCGGCAAAGTAGCCCGAACATAATTTTGAATATGATTATGGAATTCACGAACAACTGCTGGAAGTTGATTCTTCTTCAAAACATCAACAAAAACAAGATGCTCTTCCGATTTCTTTTCAAGAATCCCCAATGATGAAAGATCCTCGTTCATTGCAATTAATAATTGATAGAACAAGCTTTCCAAAATTTGAGCTCTGCGCACACTGCCAGATAATTGCCATAGATATTTGTGAAAAGAAAGGTCTAGCGTATTCAATAAAAAGACTTTGTCCTCTTCAGTGCGACAACGATTTTCGCCATCCTTCATCTCTGTAGCAATCTCTGTCAGCTGTTGGAAATCCTCTTCCTTAATCATTTGATTTCGCAAAATTTTTCGCAAAATCTGTGTTTCTAATGACGTCCGAATTTCAAATACTTCCATTATTTCCGCTGGTTCCATTTCGATCACATGATTTCCTTTGCGAGGAGAAAACGTGATCAAGCCTTGCTCGTTCAAAATCCGCATAGCTTCCCTTACCGGAGCTCGGCTAATATTAAATTGATTCGAGATATCAGTCTCGATTAAACGATCGCCACCTTTTAATGTGCCCGACAAGATTCTATTTTTAACGTACGACACGACCATATCGCTTAAACTTTGTTTTTCGTATCTAGGCATAATATCCATAAATAAATCAGCACCCTTTCAGATATACGTCACTAATTATATCAGAAAGCCTTTGCCAAGTCTCTTGTCGTTCGGTATTTGACCACTTCAATCGTTCCAATATCTCTGATTTTACAAAAAATCAGATTGTACTTTTATTCACATGAATGGTCAGTCTAGGTGCGTTATTCTAGCTTAGAAGATTCGGGTAATTTGTTTGGTATTTTCTTTTCCTGCATCAAAGCCTTAAATAAACAAACAGCACATAATAGCATGATCACTGTTAATGGTAATGCCGCTACGATTGAGCATGTTTGCAAAGCATCCAACCCGCCGGTCATCAATAGAACCAAGGCTAGCAACGCTTGAATCACTCCCCAAAGGATTTTTTTATCATTTCCCGGATTCAAGTCACCTTCTGATGAAAACATCGATAAAACAAAAATTCCCGAATTGGCAGATGTGATGAAAAAAGTACACAAAAGACAGATAGCAATAATTGAAAAAATCATCCCTAATGGATATTCAGCAAGAACCACAAACAGTGCCGTTTCCGTCACTTCCTTTGCCTTATTGATAATTCCGATATCAAGATTCAATCCTAAACTACCAAAGATCGAGAACCAAATGAAGGAGACCATCGATGGGGCAATGATTACTCCTAAGACAAACTCCTTAATCGTTCTTCCTTTGGAGATTCTAGCAATAAAGGTTCCTACAAATGGCCCCCAAGCAATCCACCACGACCAATAAAAAATTGTCCATGAACCGAGCCACGAGTTGTCTCCAAATGGATTGATTGAAAAGCTTTCTGATACGATATTATTGATGTATCCCCCAAATGAATTAGTGAAAATGTTCAATGACATGATTTTCGGACCGACCAGAAAAGCGCCCAAGAGAAGCGTAATTGCCAAATAAAGATTGATATCTGACAATAGTTTGATCCCTTTATCAATTCCGCTGACTGCCGTCCAGGTATAAATAATGGTTAAGCCCACAATGATGATAATCTGAACCAGACGGGTCGTTGGAATATCAAACAAATAATTTAGACCTGAATTAATCTGTAAGGTTCCTTGACCAAGCGAGGTGGCAATTCCGGCAACTGTTGCGAAAACCGCACAAATATCAATTAGTTTCCCAATTGGTCCTCGTACCCCTTCTTCTCCTAAAATCGGCAAGAAAATACTGCTGATCAATCCTGGTGTGTTTTTCCTGAACTGGAAGTAAGCCAAGGCCATTCCAATAATCGAATAAGCCGCCCATGGATGAAAGCCCCAATGTAAAAAGGATTTCTGCATAGCTATATCCGCTGCTTTTTCTGTTCCGCCAAACGTAGCAAAATGATTCAGCGGCTCTGCCACTCCCCAAAAGACCAAACCGATCCCCATGCCAGCTCCAAACAACATTGCGAACCAAGATTTATTGCTATATTCAGGCACAGAATCATCTGGACCTAATTTTATTTTACCAAAACGACTAAAAGCAATAAGTAACGAGAAAACGACAAATACAAACATAGCAATTAAATAAAACCAACCAAATGTATCCACTAAAAAAGCTTTCGTGCTATTCATCGCCTGTGCGAATGGACCTGGTGCGACCAAACCGATCACTACGATAACAGCCGTGATTAAAAGTGAAACATAAAATACTATATTTTTTTTCATCTAAACGTCTCCTCTTCAAAGTTTTTTGTCGGACGAGCCGTCGTTAAACAGCTCGTCAATTTTGTAATTAAACTTTTACTTCAAAGAGTCGAGGTTCTTCAATATCAGTGGTTAACGCATCTAGCGCAACCCCCACACGATGGTAACGGAGTTTGTGTTGAACTTCCTTCGGTGTGGCAGGGTCGCCTAATGGATACGGAATTGAAATCGTTGGTACAATTCGGTTTACACCCACTGTACGGGCCACTGGAATCAGGTTTGCCATTTGAACAATCGTAATTCCTGCTTTTTCAATTTCTCTGGTCATCGTTGCACCGCAACGAGTACAGGTTCCTCAGGTGGAGGTTAGTATAACAGCCTTAACGCCATCATCGACCAATTCCTGCGCAATTTCTTGTCCCATCCTAGTAGCTTCTGCTTGCGTCGTTCCGGTACCAACTGTCGCATAGAAGTATGGATAAACGCCGCCGATTTTACCTTCTGTTGCGTACTCTTTCAGCACGTCTAACGGCAACACAACATTTGGATCATCATTAGCTGCAGCAGGATCAAATCCAGCGTGGATCGTCATGAACTCACCTTTTTTCAGCTCATTTAGCTCTTCAACATTGTATTTACCCCATTTAGTTGCTGATGCAGACTGAATTCTATCAGGATTTCCAACTGGAACAATTCCGCCAGATGTCACTAAGGCAACTTTCATTTTAGCCAATTCTTCAGCTGGAATAGCTGGTGCGATCGGTGCCCGCTCGGATTTAGGAATGATTAATTCAGATTGATAGTCTTCTCCATTGACTTTTTTCAATAGCATATCGATCACACGGTCGGTCGCTGGCACTGGTGGATCTAACCAAATCTGATCACGAACTCCTCGACCAAAATAACCCTCTTCAGCTGCTGAATTCAATTTCTCTCCATATAATAAACGTAAGGCAAAAGCGGACATTTTTGCCACATCTTTACGCATCGCTGCTGCACTCGCTCCGCCTTCAAAAATGTACATTTCCTTACGATACATCTCCACACCTGGATTTTCCTCATTCATCGAGGTGATTGCTGGAACACCAAATTTCTTCTGAACAGCCGAACAAATATGACCACAAGCCGCACCATATCGACCCGCTCGAAATGCTGGTCCAGCAAAGAAAATATCAAATTCCTTATCATCTAAAAAGCCAAGAATTCTTTTAATTGCTTCATCGGTTTCTGATCCCATGAAATTGTCGCCACAAATAATCGTGTGAGTAATTTCGACTTCATCTTTTAAGGCTTTAGCATAAGCCATACCTGGACCAACAATTCCCTCTCTAATTTCCGGCTCATGACCAGCGAATTCTTCGCCGCCAATCTGCCCGAAAAACTGATTGATGTATAAAATCGCTTTCATAATTTCCCTCCTAGTTCTTTTATATTGAATTCTTCAGTTCATTTCAAAGTACCAAATGAAAAATTTAGAATTCAACCATGGTCTTCGTTGACCAGCCAACTACTTGATCTCCGCAGAACATTGCATTGTTCTCCATAATAATCGACCCATCTGATTTTACTGAGGCTCCTAGAATTTCATCATTTGACCAGCCGCCAGAAAGCCCATCTCTAGCCAAAGCTTGTAATTCTCCTAATACTGTCTTCATTGGCGGCAGCTCAATCAACGTTGAAACGTTCCCCGCTGAAACGATCGCATCACATTTTTCGTCCATCGATACAAGTGGCTGGCTGGCACCATCGCGCCCTGTACATTCATTGGTCAAACCAACTGTTTTCACTCCAGCGTCCTCCAAAGCTACGTAGCACGCAGTGAAGTCGGCATCTGGATTTCCATATCCTTCTTCAGCAACCACTGCACTGTCAGCACCTAGACTTTTCGCCATTTGTGCCACAAAAAGGGCTGCGCGTTCCTTTTGTTCTAATGCAACATTCAAGTTTGACATAATGATTCCTAGGAAATTGATAGTCTTCCCATGTTCCTCGTATAATCGCTTAATCATTGGAAAGTTCTGGAAGTCATACGTTGACCATTTTGACGAACAAGGCATAAAGGAGCCAGAAATCATCGCCCCATCCAAGACTTCGTTTGGATGCATGAAGGTTGGCAGCATCAAATTACAATCCCAGCCGTAATTCAAATCATTATAGCCTGGGTCTTCCATTTGTGATTGCGGCTGTAAAACAAAGACTACACTTGGCAGCTTGTTGACCGCTTCACTGCGTTTTGTCACTGGCTCCAATTCATAGGTTTCTACTTCATCTGATTTCAAGCCCTTAGTTACTGCTCCGATATATTCAGCGAGACGCATCCCTGCCCAGCGTAATGCATGATTTTTCTTTTGCTGCTCATGCCATTCGAATTCTTCATCGGTGTCAGCCACTAGTACAACATTTTGAAGTTGAGAATAGTAGGTATATTTTGCCCCTTCTCCACTCATATCGATCAGTCCATCTTGAAAGCCGCCCCAATGTTGTCCAACAACTAAGACACTCATATCTTTTAACGCATGAGTCACACCATCACCCGCTTGCATCAATTTCCCAGTTACGCCTGGAAAAACTGGTCCACCTCCAACACGATAACGAGGTTCAATCGCTTCCTTTACCGGAACTAATCGGACTTCATCCCCGGGTTTAACGATATGCAGTTCTGCTTCTGTGATATGTTCGTCTTCAAAAACAACGTCTAACGCTTCCTTTTTATTAATCATCAAGATCCCATCGGCATACTCTGTTTTTTCACCGAATTGAATATCTTTGACATGAAAATTTGCAATATCTAACTTCATTTGCTTGCTCCTTCCTCAATTCAATGCATCTAGTTTGAATGTTCTTTAATAGAGTGAAAATCTGATATTTCTTGCGCAAAACATCCACGATCGATAACTCAGCTTCCAATATAGCCACTATCAGCCAAACAAGCCTTTGCTTCGGTCAAGCGTTTTTCCGCAATCATTACGACTGGACCGGTACACCCCATACCGCTCTCCGCGTATATTCCTTGCTTCCATAAATGGTGGACAGCATCCTCTAAATCCAAGATTTCAACTCCGTGAATCTCTTCGGTTACGATTTCTTTATCTGGCTGAGAAACTTCGTCTTGCATCGTTTCTTTTTGTGGTTGAGCCGTTTTTAACAACGTTTCCAAAGACGCTTGCTTCAATTTAGCAAATTCCGCTTCCTGAATTTTCTGGAAGTTTCCTCGAACCAACTCGTCGGCGAATTCAATCGCCCCGCTTACCACAGGTGCTCCTGAAGCACGTGAAACGATCATAATCAATTTATCCATTTCTTCTCCGACACCAGGCCCATAACCAAAGCCTAAGGATTCATAATTTCCACCAGTGCTATAAGAAGAAAAGATTTTCTGCAAAATATTTCCTGTTAACGAATCCATCACCATAACATCACAAGTACCGTCAAGGACATCATTGCCGCGCATCACCGCTCCACCATCACTGCGATTCGATTTTGCAAAGTGGATCGGATAACCATTGTCCACCAGTCGCTTTAACGTAATCTCTGCTTGGCGCGCACCATCAATATTCAATAGCCCTACGGTTGGTTCTGCAATACCGCAGGCCTTCGCCGTGATAATGCCATACAAAGCATTTAATACTAAAGCTTCTATTCGTGTTAGTGCAGAGGTACCCGTTGTTGTCGCTAGATACATATGTTTCCCTTTTGCTGGAGTAAGCACTCTGCCAACAGTAGAAACGCCGATTGGAAACGGATAATGCATCGTCACACCAGCATCCGCAATCCCTTTATTCAACAGCTCCTCTAACTTCTTTTGCCCTTCGTCCGCATCTGAAACCAAGAAACTTTCAATCCCGGAATAGTCAATTTCCTGTGTACCAATAACTTTTATAGAAATTCCTTTGTCTGCTACCATTTTCGCCGCTTCAATCAGCTCCGCTTCACCCTGTTCGCTTCCTAAAGCGGTCAAAGCTACTGTTGAGGAAACACCTCGGCCAGTCTCCAACGTGTTCGCAAGACCGTGAAATACATCCGCAATTATTTGTTTAGTTTCTCTTTCGGCCATAGGATCACTCCTCTAGCTTTCCAGCAAGATGGCTCGCGAAGTCCCGTAAAGATTCCGCGATCAATTGCTTGATTTGATCTTCGGAAACAGTTTCCTCCTGTTTCCCGCTATTTTTTTGCAACACAAATGAAATGCCATCAAATAAATTCGTCATTCGGCCTAAGAAGAGACTGCCTTTTCCGACAAACATTGCTCGATTGACCTTATCAGCCATAATATCATTTCGTCCGAAGCCAAGATATGGGATACCAGATGGAATATGACCTTGAGTCGGTGCCCAGCCGACCATTCCGTGCTGCTTCACAAAATCAGCTAGTTCGGATTTTTGAATTTGTTTTTTCATTACTGCTAGAGCACCAATCATTTTATAGTTCGCTTCAGGCACATTTCCTGCTCCCGCTGGTTTAGTAATATCAGGGTTTTGCATCTCAACAGAATATTTATCGATATCGGTTAGTTTTAAGCCAGCATTTTCTAATGGGATGCTGGTTAATGATGAAATCACCTTTTGTGGTGAGGCTCCTGTACCAACCGTATGACGTCCAACAATATCGATGTTTAGCTCTGGACTGACTCCATCATTTTCAGAGATTAAGACTGCAAAACTTGCGACACAATCCTCTAAAATCGGTAACCCTTTGTTCAAATGGTCTTTCCCGTTCATACCCAACTTCGCAGTTGAACCGCCGGCAGCCACGATAACATTTTTGAAGACACCGGATTTTACTAATGAAGCGGCTTGAATCAAAGCATGCGTCGGTCCAGCACAAAAACCACGAACATCGCTGCCAGTTGCATTCTCCAACCCAGCCATTTCCGCTGCTGCCTTTGCAAAGTTCCCGCCGCCACGTTGATTCATATCTCCGCAGGCTTCTTCTGAACATTCCAACACATATTCAACTTCACTTTTATCAATTCCTGTTTGCTGCAACAAATGCAGGATCGCAATTGTACACGAAGCTTTCGAAACAAGATTTTCAAAAATGACATGCGCAAACAAGGTATCATCTAAATTATGAGCGGCTTTCACACAGCCTACGATTTCGCCATTAAAATAGAGCGGTTCAGCCTGTTCAATTTCGATGAAACCTGAGATTTCTTCCGAGGATACCTCTTCTGAAAGCTTTGCTAAAATTTTTTCATCCAATAGTGGATGCTGATCTAATTTATCTTTTACTGTTTTACTAAATTCATCGCTCAATTTGACCAAATCAAACACATCGACATATTTCATCATGCCGATAAACTCGTCTTCAGGCATGATCTCCCCAAAAACGCCTTGGCGCTTGTTCTCAGCTTTTTTATCATACCAAGGGGTCTCGATTGTTTCGAGTTCTTCTGGTGTCATATTTCCGATATAGACTTGATTCGGTGGATAAGTAACACAAGTTTCGTAATCACGTAGATGGTTGCTTATTTCTTTCAAGTATTCTGAATCAGGATCAATTTTTCTCTGAAGTGTTTGAGTAGTGCCGTTGTGGACTACCATATCTGGGGTATGTGCAAGAAAATAGCTCGACCCTTTCAATACGCTATACATAGAAACATCCTTTCTTTTCAAAATTGTGGGATGATGCTGAACAGGCTAGTGTCCAGCATCATCAAAAAAGCTGCACATTGAACCTATTCACTTACTTGACTTCGAATTGAAGTCATTTCGTCGACGATATCGTCAACGTCTAGTACCATTTCCATCATGCCAACTTGTTCCTCATACAGCTCAGAGTCGATCGCTTCTTTCATTTCTGGTTCCACGATATGATATACGTCAAGTCCTAACTGGACTCCCGCTAATGGACCGGCATACGTAGGGTCTCCCAAAGTTACAGTTTCGGCCGCTAAACCAGCAGCTTCACCTTCTGCCGCACCAAGAATAACAACGATATTCTCAGCACCGAATTCCTCTGTAAATTCTTTTACCCTCTTTTGATTCTCCAGATCCATTGCGCCCGCGGCCGTTCAGACAAAGCATTCTGTGGATGAGAATACTATATCTACGCCTAATGGTTTCACACATTCTTCAATGGCTTGACCAGGAACGCCGTCTCTGTCGCCGAGGATGATAACTTTTTTGTCTTTCAGCAACATCTTGATTCCTCCTTGTTTTTTTATTATTTAAACGGTTTTATCCGTTAAATATACTTTTTGATCATGGCCTCTACATTTTCAGGAGTTGCGTCATCCTTTACCAATTCTTCGACCTTTTCGCCGTCTTGATAAATTGCAATAACTGGTATCCCCAAAATTTTTTGACCGATCGACACTCTTCTGGCTTTCGCAGTATCCAATTTGGCAAAAGGAATTTTACCACTATATTTATCAGCGAATTCTTCGATACTCGGCATCAGTGCCTGACACGGTTCGCAGGTTTCTGAGAAGAAATCAACCAGCATCATCCCCTCACTTTGCAAGACCTCTGCTTCAAAATTCTTTTTATTTAACACTTTCATCTTTTCACTACTCCTTATTCAGATTAATGTATTCATTTTTCCCCAGAGAAAAATAATTTTGATCCACACTTCAAGAAAAATGCTAATGATGCAAATACTTTTCGACTGCGACAGCCGCTGTACAACCATCACCGCTGGCAGTAACGACCTGACGAACATTTTTCACTCGAACATCTCCCGCCGCATACACGCCTGGAACATTTGTCGCCATTTTTTCATCGGTTTTAATGTAGCCATTTTCCATTTCTACGACATTTTCAAAAATTTTCGACTGTGGTAAGTAGCCGATAAAGCTAAAAACACCGATCAACCCATCTTCTTCGTCAGCTTCGAAGCGCGTTGTTTCATTTGTTTCGGTGTTCCGGATCGTGATCGCTTCAACGATACCGTCACCTTCAAGACTTTCCACGACAGAATTGTAAACATAGTGAACTTTCTCGTTCGCCATTATTTGTTCAATCGCAATGGCATCTGCCGTTAACTCTGCTAGATTCTGAATGATCGTCACTTTTCGGGCAAAGGTCGACAAGAACATCGCTTCCTCTACCGCTGAATTCCCGCCGCCGATCACAAAAACTTCCATGTCCTCGAAAAAGGCTGCATCACAAGTTGCACAGTAAGAAAGACCTTTTCCCATAAACTCTTTCTCATTTGCACAACCAATTGGACGTGGAAATGCCCCCGAGGCGATGATCACTGAGCGACCTTGATACTCTTCTTTTTTTCCTTTGATGACCTTCACGTCATTAGACAGCTCCACATCAACGATCGTATCTGCAGCCCGTTCAACCCCAAAAGAAGCCACCTGTTCCGTCATTCGTTTAATCAACGAACGACCAGATTCTTTTTCGAGACTTCCCGGATAATTTTCAATCTCAGAGGTCAAAATGATCTGTCCGCCATCCTTTCCTTTTTCAATTAGTAACGTCTTTAGTCTCGCCCGACCGGCATAAATAGCAGCTGACAAGCCAGCAGGCCCGGCACCGATGATGATTACGTCATACATTTGCATACCTATCCTCCATCCCTTTCTTTATAAAATACGATGTTTAGCCATCGTGATTTTCAAAAAAACAACTCTTTTTTGATAGCGCTCGCTTTTTGTTGTATTGCATAAGGGCTCGAACAAACAATTACTATGTGATTTGTTGATCAATATTTTTCGGAATATTACTTGTATTTTTTTAAATTTCCCAATCTACTATTAGTCGATTGTCGACAAACGACTAATAATCTCAACCACATTCTACCAGCATTAGTAGGACGATGCAATCCATTTTCTACTCAATTCCTTCGTTATTTATCTTAAAAATTAATATTACACCTGTTCTTTTTAAGCAATGATACTTCTAGATTTGAATAATCCGTTATCATTAATCTGCTTATTTAGTTATCTTTTTCACTTTGTTTTAATCATAGATTTCACCTTCAAACTCCCCACCATTAAAGTGGTAAAATCCTCTATTTCATCTTGAGCAATTGCAAGCCCTCTTTAATACAAGTTAAGAAATTTACTTTTTGTTTTCTTATAAGTAATCAACTGTTTTTTATTGTCAGACGCTTTTTCAAGTTATAAAAAATTCAACCAACAACAAAAAACCAGAGAAAAAATTTCTCTGGTTAAAAAATTGTTTTATTCACTTATCCAAAAGCTTGCTCCGTCCGTGAAATAATCTCATCCTGCAAGGCTTTTTCTAAATTGTTAAAGTAATCACTGTAACCAGCTACGCGCACGATCAAATTTTCATACTCTTTTGGATGTTTTTGTGCCTTCAGCAGCGTTTCACGATCAATTACGTTGAACTGAATATGATGTCCGTCTAATGCAAAGTAACTGCGAACCAGTGAAGCCATATTAGTGATACCAGCTTCTCCGGCTACTACACTCGGGGTAAATTTCTGATTCAGCAAAGCCCCGCCGGTTTTTGTTTGATCAATTTTCGACGCTGACTTAATCACCGCAGTCGGACCGTTGCGATCCGCCCCTTTTTCCGGAGAAATTCCGTCTGGCAATGGAATCCCTTTATGACGCCCATTTGGTGAAGCTTCCATGACTTGACCAAAGTAAACGTGACAAGTCGTTGGTAAAAATTCCACGACCGTTTTCGATCCTTTCGGTGTTGGGCGACCTGCGATCACCTCTTGCAATGAAGCTGCTACATCCCGCAACAATGTATCGGCGTATTCATCATCGTTTCCGTATTTAGGAGTTTCATTATAAACCCGATCATAGATTTCGTCATAATTTTCAAAATCTGCTTCACAGGCATCCAATAGTTCCTGCATGGTCATCGTTTTTTCTTCAAAAACATTGTGCTTGATCGCTGCTAAGGAATCGGTAATCGTTGCAATACCGACACATTGGATATAGCTGGTATTATAGCGTGCGCCTCCTGCATTGTAGTCTTTCCCAACTTTAATACAATCATCTGACATCACAGAAAGCAGTGGTACCGGCATGAACTCCATATACATCCGTTCGATCATGTTATTTCCCGCTACCTTCACATCAACTACGTATTGCAGTTCCTTATGGAAAGCTTCAAAGACTTCTTCATAGGTATCCATTTTAGTGAAGTCGCCTACATCGATTCCGACTTGCTTATCAGTGTAATGATCATAGCCGCGATTCATAGCCAGTTCAAATACTTTCGGGATATTCAGATAACCGGTCAGCACATAGGCTTCTTTTCCGGCTACACCAACCTCGACACAGCCAGAACAAATCCCGCTTTCTCTAGCATCATCGACCGATTTTCCTAGATAGCTCAGCTCTGCCAAAATCGCCTCAGAGTTATACATTGCCGGCTGTCCCCAGCCTTTACGAGAGACCTTCAAAGCTTCTCGCAGGAATTTTTCAGGGGATTTACGAGAAATTTGTACGTTTGAGCTTGGCTGCAGCAGCTTCATTTCATCCATGACTTCCAGAATCAAATAGCTGACATCACTGACACCACTTGTTCCGTCTGGACGCAAAGCTCCCGTATTTAAATTACAGAAATCCGTATATGTGCCACTTTCCTTCAATGTGATTCCAACCTTTGGAGGGGCTGGCTGATTATTGAATTGAATCCATAGATTTTCTAAAAGCTCCCGCGCTTCCTCACGGGTTAAACGACCTTCCTCGATATCCTTTTCATAAAAAGGTTCTAAATGCTGATCCAACTTACCTGGAGAATAGGCATCCCAGTTGTTCATTTCCACTGTTACACCAATATGCGTGAACCAATACATTTGAATCGCCTGACGGAAGGTTTGTGGCGCATGCTCTGGTACTACGTCGCAGACTTCCGCTAAATCTAACAATTCCTGTTTCCATTGCGGATCTGTTTCCGTTTCAGCTAAATCACGGCATTGCTGCGCATAGCGTTTGCCGTAGATAATCATCCCTTCGCAGACTAGCTTCATGCCCTCTAGTTCTTCTCGTTTATTTAACGCTTCCATATCATTGTTATAGTCTAAATTGTCGATTTCTTGTTGAATTTCCGCCTTAAAATCAGCAAAACCCTTCTGATACATTTTTCCATCCGCCACCGTATGACCAGGACCGCGCTGCATTAGAAATTCGGTATACAAACCGGCATCGAATAATAGATGCCACTCCTCTGGCAGCAGTCGGTTCATACGCGTCATCATGGCACGGTCATGCCAGTAAGGAATAATAACTTCCTCTTGAATCTGACGATCTTCCTCACTCACCCGGAAGAATACTTTCTCGCGATTGTTCATATTGTCAAAGTCTTCTAAGGTATGACAGCACAGTTCAGGGAATGTCGGAGCTGCCCATGGTTTATCTCCTTTTTCACCAAGGACCAATGACCCTTTTTCAATATAATTGGTTCGATTCTCCATGATGTACTTGAAGGCTTTCCCTCGTAAAACAGGTGCAGAAACTTTCCCCTCCCATTTTTTGTAGGCCTCAGTCAAAAGGACAGCTCGTTCCATCGAAATACTTGGTGTGCATTCCTTGTCGCTAATTTCCCGTAATCGTTTGATCCGCTCCGTACTTCCCCTTCTTGTTGGTTCTAATGTTAATTCCGCCATTGATCTTCCTCCTATTTTATGTGTTAAGTTGTCTGTTTACTTATCCGCCAATTGATACCTGATACCCTGCATCCTGATAAATTTTTTGTAATCGTTCCACTTTTTCGTCGGACGGCTTGATAAAATTCTGCGTACACACTCGTTTCAGCCGCTCATATTTATCTCGACCGAAATCATGATATGGCAGCAGTGATATTTCACTCACATGAATTTTTTCTTTTGCCAGCCAGTCAATAACTTCCTCTGCATCCAATTCTTCTGCGTTAATTTCATCCAGTAAAATTAAACGAAGATTGATTTCAGCTTGCTGCTCTGATAAAAATCTTAAATTCTCCAACACCAATTGATTGCCTACACCTGTATAAAGCTGGTGATTATGTGAATCTATGAACTTTAAATCGTATAAAAATAAATCTGCATACGGTAGAATTCGTCGATAATTTTCAGTCGGGGCGACGCCACAAGTATCGATTGCGACAGTAATCCCTAATCGTTGGCACTCCCTCGCTAATTCCACCACATAATCCATATTTTGCGCCATCACTTCCCCGCCAGAAAATGTCACACCGCCACCTGATTGATCGTAAAAGATCTGATCCGCCTGAATTTTTTTGACTAGTTCACGAATCGAATAGTCTTGGCCGATCAGCTCTTCCTTGCCGTATTTATTTAACATGATCTCTGGTGCAAATACTTGGCTTTCAGGATTGTGACACCATTCACATCTGATGGGACACCCTTTGAAAAAAATCGTCGTACGAATCCCCGGCCCATCATGGGTCGAAAATTTCTGAATATTAAAAATCGTCGGCTTTTTCACGTGCTTCCCTCCCATCCTTAATTATAAAGGGCTGTCGAGGTAATTGCAAACGCTTTATTCATAATGGTGAATTTTTTATTTTATTTTTCGTGAAGTTTTTCATTTTAATGATGGTTAGAAATTTGACTACTTTTCAGGTATACTAAAAATAATTAAGCATGTAAGGGGTTTTCAAATGAATATTGGGGAAAAAGTGAAAAATTTGCGTAATGAACGAGGGATGACCCTTAAACAGCTATCTGAAGCCACGGGTTTGTCAACTGGCTTCTTATCGCAATTCGAACGGGGAATCACGACAATCGCCGTCGAACATTTATCAAACATCGCAGATTTATTTAAAGTAAAAATCAATTACTTCTTTGAAGAAGAGCCAGAAATCGAACCGATTGTTCGCGGGTACGACCAGCCGGTGATCCACAAATTGAACAACATGATCTACAAGCAATTGAGCCGCACACCACAGGATAAGAAGATCGCACCGAAAATGATCGAGATCATGCCTCATGAAAAGCGTGAATTACCAACTACCTATCCGCATCAAGGGGAAGAGTTCGTGTATGTTTTAGAGGGAATCTTGACATTGGTGATCGAAGAAAAGACGTATCAACTTTATCCTGGCGACTCCGCTCACTATTTTTCGACAATCGATCACAATTGGGACAATCAGACCAGCAATGTCGTGAAATTTATCGTGGTTCATTATCCAAATGACTATTAAAAAGCGCTCGATCAAAAAATGATCGAACGCTTTTTACTTAGTAGCATAAATTCCAAAGTTCATATCTCTAATAAAGACAGATTGAGCTTTTTCCATTTCTTGCATCAATTTTTCTTCACTAATCTCGTCCATTTCTTTCTTTGTTGCCACTTCAGCTTGAATGATTCGCTTTTCCATGACCTTTAATAACCAAACTAAATCACTACCCGTTTCAATAGTCTGTAAAACAGCTTCTGATCGAACCTCCTGTATTTGGAGACCCGCCTGCAAAAACAATGTATATAATTCAGAACCGATATGAATGTTTCCCTGTTCTTTAGAAACCGTTTCCCATACCCACTGTTGGACTCTCGTATGTAATGGAAACTTCTCAATCAGCTCTCCCGCACCAATAGCATCACTCTCTTGAAAAACGATTCGACCACCTGGCTTTAAGCAAGTGATCAAATCCTTAATCGTCTGAAAAGGATCAGGCAGATACATCAATATACGGCGGCCAATGATCGCATCAAAGGTTCCCAATTCACGCGCTTCATCAGCGATATCCATAGTAAAAAATCGAGTATGCTGGCAACCTCTTTCAGTCGCAATATTTTGTGCCGCCGAAATCAACTCTTCATTAATATCGATTCCCACAATTTCACTTGTGTCCTCAAGAATCTCCTGCATTAAAAAACTAACTTCGCCGGCACCACATCCGACATCTAAAATTCTCATACCTGCTTCGATTCCTGAATCTAAAAATAATTTGCGCGTAAACGCGTTTCGATCATTCATTTTTTAAATCCTTTCTATCTAATAACTTTACTAATAATTTTTCAAAAACTGTTTCTAAGCGCTCTTGTGCTTTTGAAAATAATTCTGAATCATATCTTGTAAGCACCTCTTCACCGAAAGAACGATCCTCAATGTACTGATTATAGCGAATTTCTAGCTGCAATGTCTCCATTTTGGGTAGTTCACTAAAGTGACGAGTAATAAAACCTCCACAAAATGGATGATTATTTGAAACACTATAGCCTGCTTCTTCCAAAAAAACTGTTAACAGTTTTCGCAGATTTGTACTAGAAGTTTGATCCACTTGGTTTCCGATCACAAAATCAGCCGGTGTATTTTTTGTCCCCATTGGGATATTCAGCAAAGCTGTGCAAATCAATTAAGTAGACTTTTCCGAATCGGCTCTTTTTGGCGTCGATTAATCTCTGCAATGCTTGGTGGTAGGGCCAATAATAATTTTCTAAGCGTTCATCAATAATATCTGATGACAGCTTTTTTGTATACAAGGCTTTTCCAAAGGTATTTTGCTGATAAACCACCGTCTCTTGATAATTTGTCCCGATCATTTGACTTTCACGATTCGGATCAGCCACATAACGACTCACGCAATTTTCGATTACCGTACAGCCCTTCGCAATTAGAAAGTTGTATAGCTCTGGTAAAAACCAATCTGTATTCGCCAAAACCACACCTTCCTGTAAGCTTGAGCGCATTTCCTCTGGTATCCATGTTCCGCTATGAGGTAAACTGATAACTATCGGATAGGTATGTTTTTCTTCATTATAAGTGTTAAATGGCTTCATTGGTTTCCTGCCCTCCGATCATTTTTTCCTTTGATTATACTCCTGTATCCTCCTAAAGAGATATAAAAAAACTGACAAAGAGATTATCCTTGTCAGCCTGTATATTATTATTTTTCTAATGTAGTCAGACGTTTATAAACATCAATCAATTCTTGCGTTAATCCTAAATAGGAAATAGCATTCATTAAATGATCCTGGCTGTGCACCATCAACAATGTCACTTCAGAGTTATTTCCACTAGCTTCTGCGGTCAGCAAGCTCGTTTGCGTGTTGTGCGCCTCGACTAGTGCCTCGTTAGCTGCTTTCATTCGCGCTTCAGCTTCAGAAAAATTATTTTCCTTCGCCGCCGCCAATGCCGCAACCGCTTCGCCCTTTGCATTACCGGCATTCATGATCAGGCCCATGACGACCTGTAACTGTTCATCATTCATTTATCCAAAAAACCTCCTACTTAAATTTCGTCAAAATCAAAGGTATCGAAGTCGATCTCTTCTGTTTCCAGTTCCTCCGCTTCTTTTTCCTCTCGTAAATACTGATCATCTAGTACTTTGATAAATGGATAGTAGATTGCCATTCCCAGTACGATCAGCAACGCTTGCAAAATCGAGGCCTGCCAGCCGCTGACTAAAAAGCCGGAGATAATCGGCGGGGTCGTCCAAGGCAGTTGAATGCCATTCGTATAAGGAACGAGGCCCCAATCCATAGCAAAGTAAGAAATAATTATATTAATAGTAGGAACAAGTGCAAAAGGAATCAAAAGGATCGGATTTAGCACGATCGGCAAACCAAAAATAATTGGCTCGTTAATCCCGAAAATACTTGGAACAAGCGATAGCTGTGATAACTTTTTCACCCGCTGACTCTTACAGAAGAGTACCATCACGATAATTAATGATAGCGTTGATCCACCACCGCCAAATGTTGCAAACATATCTTGAAATTGACCTGTGATGATATTAGGGATTTCATGCCCGTCTTTAAAGGCTTGCATATTTTCGACTGACAATGCACGTAAAACTGGATTAAATACTGCGCCAACAACACTGCTTCCATTAATACCGAAGAACCAAAAGAAATGTAGGAATAAGTAGGCAATAATCATCGCGCCTAACGTGTTGCCTAAACTTAATAGTGGCGTTTGTAAGAATGTAAAGATCACATCCTGCAAGTTCCCCATTGATGTCAAAGAAACCAACCAATTGAGAACGAACATAATTGTTACTACCACAAAACTTGGAATCAAGGCTTCGAAAGATTTCACTACAGTAGGCGGAACACCCTCTGGCATTTTGATTGTCCATCCGCGATGAATCACTGCCGCAAAAATTCGAGTAGAAACTAGTGCAATGATCATTCCTAAGAATAAACCACTTGAACCCATCCATTTTAACGGCAAACTCGTTACTTCATAAACTTGAGTACTGTTCTCTGGTGTAAACAATGTGGTATAAGGCGTTAGGATAAAGAAAGAAACCAATGCTGAAGCAGGTACCGACATCAAGGATTCCCAATTCTTGCCTAAAATTGGAGAAATCATGTTACTCCAATTTGGAATCGGAAAATTTGCCAGTAATAAGAAGAAAGAACCTACGATCAATAAAGGCGTAGAGATCAAAAAGCCGTCACGAATCGCGATCAAATACTTATTCTCTCCGATGATTTTAGCTAATGGTGTCAAAACTTTTTCCAACCAGTTTAAAAACTTCTGCATCTTTTTATCCTCCAATCAGTTCGATTCTATTTTTTATTTTGTTTAATTAATTTTAGGACTTCCTTCATCGCTTTTTCTCCATCCATCATGCCGTAAATCTCTGGTGCGATCACTGCAACTGGAATTCCCTGAGGAGCGAACTGTTCCCGAGTTTTTTCCAGTAAGAATTTTACCTGTGGGCCTAAAAGAATCGCTACCGGTTTTTCCTTTTCAACCACCTCCTGCGCACGTGCTACTGGAAAGGCAGTGATTTGCAGCGGCATATTGTGTTTTTCAACGATCTCCATCATTTTGTTAACCATAATACTTGTGGACATCCCTGCATCGCAAAATAGATAAATTTGTTTTTTACTCATTTTCTTCACTCTCCTAATTCTTTATTCAATCGGTGCTTTGATCCGTTTTTCGTAGGCATCTAGCCAATCCTGTGTGATTGGTTGGATATCTGTGGTGTGATTGCTTCCCATGTTGGCAATAAAAATCTGCGGGTTTTCCTGATCGTTGCCTACACTGAAGGTAAATTCAACGTTTGTCGCTACGCCCCATTCACCTTTGGTATTCATGGCAATCAACGAGAAGGCTCCTGCCTTGCCATAGCGTGCAGTTAATTTATCATGAAATTCATAGACAGCTTTATCGCAGGCGGCTTGCGGCTTCAGTCCTTCTCCCATCAAACGAACGATTTCATAGGATAAACAGCCCTTCATCAAATCTTCCCCTAAGCCTGTCGCAGCTGCCCCGCCGATTTCACTGTCCACGTAAAAGCCTGATCCAGATAATGGAGAATCACCGACCCGTCCTGGTTTTTTCATAAATAAACCAGAACTAGATGTTCCTGCTGTCATCGTTCCCTTCTGATCCAACGTAATCGCTCCAACCGTATCATGACCATCGTAGGGATTCAGATTGTTTTCTTGGATTTCCTTCAAACGCTTTTCCCAAATTTTATGCGCACGTTCTGTCAACATACTCTTTCGTTCGAAGCCTTCCAGCATTGAATATTTAGTTGCTCCTTCACCGACCCGAAAGCTATTGAACTTATCTTTACTAAGTTTTCGTGCAACAGAGATTGGATTTTTTACATCGGTGATTCCGGCTACCGCACCAATTTCAAACGTATCTCCGTGCATAAAGGCAGCATCCATTTCCAAAATTCCTTCAGCATTCGGCAGCCCGCCAAAACCGACAGATTTATAATAAGGATAATCCTCCACTGTCTTAATTAAGGTTTCTACTGCGTCACCAGCCTTCCCTTTCTTCTCTAGCAAACGCATTGCTTCTATTACACCATCATGTGCCATGCGCCATGTCGCAATTGCTCCCCACGCCATCGTCGTGCTCCTCCCGTTACCGTTTACATTTTCAAAATCTGAATTCATTATAGATAGTATATACTGTTTTGTATATACTAAATTTGAAATTTTTTTATCTTTTTTTACCGTTTTCTAAGCTAAAGATATGAAGCAACAAAAAAAAAGACCCGCAATCCCTTGCTAGGTCTCAAAAAAATCAATTATTCAATTAGTTTTAACATTCCCCGCATATAGATTTCCATGTTTTTCAACAGATCCTCTTCATCCATATATTCATCCTGATTATGGGCAATCCCCTTTTGACCAGGAAATGAAGGACCAAAGGCGACGATATTCGGGACAAAGCGGGCATAAGTTGCTCCTGTCGTCGTTACCGGAGTCCCATCCAATCCTGTAACCTCTTCATAAACAGCTGATAAGAGTTGAACATTGGGATCATCCTTAGGAAAATGGCTGCTTTTGATGCGACGGACTACTGTTAGCTGACTCTCCGGCGGCAAATGCTTTTTCAAGCTATCGGTTACTTCTGCTTCTGTAACTGAAACGGGATAGCGAATCGCTACCGAAAGGGCTAACTGCTGGTCTTTTTTGATCAATTCATAGGGCGTGATCATTAATTTACCACTATCCGCGTCTGAAAAAGCAAGGCCCAAGCCTTCCCCATGATGTTGATTCGCTAAGCCCTTTACCAGCCAAGAAAAATACTCCGCCAGTGTTCCAGTAACGGCTTGTTCCTGTAAAATTTTTTCCGCCAATAGCGTAATTGCGTTTTCTCCTAGCTCCGGTGCATTCGAAGGGGCCCTTTTGCCCTGCACACTGATATTCTTGCCGTGTATAGTTACTGACAACGTATCTGGAACATGATCGCGAGCTTGATCGCCAATGAAATCCCCTAAATCCTTTAGTTCTTCTTGTGGAAACGGTGTCAAAATTTCATAGTTAACAATTCCGCGTTCACCATAAACCACCGGATACTTGCAATCAGGCGTAAAACCAAACTGTGGCGGCTGTTCTTCGTTCAAATAAAGCGGAATATCTGAGCTACCATTTTCCTCATCGGTACCAAAAATGATTCGGATCGTTTTCTTTACGGGCAAATCCAGCTCTTTCAACAGCTTCAAGCCAAATAGGCAAGCTAAAATCGGCCCTTTGTTGTCTAAAATTCCGCGGCCATAAAAGCGTTGATCCTTTTTGCTTAATTTAAACGGCGGAAATGACCAGCCATCACCTGCTGGGACAACGTCTAGATGACCCACGACACCAATATAGTCTTTCGCTTCACCCCACTGCGCATATCCAACTGCATCATTGACGATTGTCGTTTTGAAGCCATATTTTTCAGCTAAAGACATGACTGCTAGTAAGGCTTCTTTGGGGCCTTTCCCAAAAGGCGCATGTTCTGCTGGCGCACTCTTGACACTTTCAATTCGCATCACTTGATCCAGATCCTGATAGAATTCTTCCTTATTTTCCTCGATCACTTTTCGAAAATCAATTGACATAAGAGACCTCCTCGGTTGTACTTTTTTATTTGCCGTAGCGAGTAAGTGTGGTTTTAAAGACATAGCGATCCGAGCGATAGTAGGAGATATCGTAAAAGATCGGTGTCGCGTCCAGTGCATAGGTCACGGAATAGACCTGCAGCAAGGGATCTCCCATCGGCACATCCAGTAATTTTGAAAGCTCTGGTTTGACTAAAATAGCCTCCACCTCCTGATGAGAATAAGCAATTTCGGTCTTTTCCTCCAGCAATTTAAAGAGCGAGCCGCTAAAATCCTCTGCCTTTAATCCTTTTACATAAAACTCGGACAAATAGATTTTTTCTACTGTCATTGGTTCATCGTCTAATATCCTGCGTCGAACCAGCTCATAAACCGGTTGATCTTCTTCTAGTTGCAAGGCGTTCAGAATTTCCTCTGATGGCTCAACCTTTTGAAACGAAATGACTTCGGTGCTGCTGGTTTTTCCATAGGCCTTCGCGGCTTCAGTAAAGCCTTGCAGCCCAGAGCGCCCACTTTGAATTTTTGGCTGTGACATCACATAGCTTCCCTTACCGCGCCGCTTTACCAGAATATTCTTGCTGATTAAGTCATCGATGGCTTTACGAATCGTTAGGCGGCTACAATCGAATTCCTTCGCCAAATCATATTCAGAAGGTAATTTTTGTGAGCTTACATAGATTCCTTCATGGATACGTTTTTCGATCTCAGTGGATACCTGGTCAAATTTCGCCTTTGTCGTTTTCTTGTCTTCCATAATTTCTCCCTTTTTCGATTATTTCTTTATGCCTACTATCCAATCTTCCATTTCACTATACTGATTCTTTCACAGCTTGGCTAGACTAATTTTCTCTACAAAACCATTCGGTATATACCTTACAGTATATACTATATCCAGATTTTATGATATTTCAATCATTCTCAGATTTTTTTTACTTTTGAGTCAGTTTTCTCTAATTTTAAAATACTTCTCACCCGACTTTTTTTCTAACCTCATTTCACTTATAATACCTTCAGGTGATTTGATGAATACAATTGATGCAACGGAAATCGTTGAAAAAATGAGCAACCAAAAAATTAACTATGATCGTGTGTTGCATAAGATGATTCAATCTTGGGAAAAACAAGCGGTTCGCCCACGAATTTTGATTCATTCCTGTTGTGCACCCTGCAGTACCTATACATTGGAATTTTTAACCCAGCATGCGGATGTGACGATCTTCTTCTCGAATTCAAACATCCATCCTGAAAGTGAATACCAGCGTCGAGTTTTAGTTCAAGAAAAATTTATCAATGACTTTAATGCGGCAACTGGCAATCAGGTCGATCTGATTGTTGATGAGTACAAACCGAATGAATTCATTCAATTGATGCAGCAAAAAGAACTAACAGAAGAACCAGAAGGCGGTAAACGTTGCACCGCCTGCTTCAATATGCGGCTGGATTTAGCCGCAAAAGAAGCGCTAGAACGCGGGTATGATTATTTCGGGAGTGCACTGACGATCTCGCCGAAAAAAAATAGTCAACTGATTAATCAGATCGGCATGGATATTCAAAAAATCTACAATACGCATTACCTGCCGAGTGATTTCAAAAAGAATTCCGGCTATCAGCGTTCGATCGAGATGTGTAAAGAGTACGATGTGTACCGCCAGTGCTATTGCGGCTGTGTATTTGCAGCAAAGCAACAGGGATGCGATTTGAAAATAATTAACAAAGAGGCAAAAGCCTTCGTAAAGGAATACCAGAAACAACCAACCGAAGCATAGAAAATGGACCGATAGAAAAACTATCGGTTCGTTTTTTGAAAAAAATCAAATCCCACATAAAAATTTTACAATATTCACGGATCATTGCATTTTTCTAAATTTTGTTGCATCTCACATTGATAGCCTTTACATACCAACCGTTTTTTCGATACAATTAACTAATTAGAACATGGACTAAGAGAGGTTATGACATGATCAAAGAAAAACTGAACTCGAGATTCGGCTTCTTTCTCATATTGACGCTATTGTTATGGGCAAAAAATCTATTTGCCTATTTGGTTGATTTTGATTTGCGGTTGGATAATGCGCTTCAGGTCTTTATCCTGCTGATCAATCCGATAGCGACCACGATGCTCTTTTTGTCGATCTTTTTATTTATTCGAAGGACGAAAGCTGCCTATATCACGGGTTATCTCATTTACTTATTACTGAGCATCTTACTTTTTGCTAACGTGGTTTATTATCAAGAATTCACCGATTTCCTCACCATTGATACAATATTAGGTGCCGGAAAAGTCGCCAGCGGGCTTGGAGAAAGTGCGATTCGATTGTTTAAGCCCCATGATGTTCTGTATTTTCTGGACTGTATTTTTGTACTAGCCGCTTTACTACTAAAGAAATTCCCATTGGATATCCGTCCGGTTCGAGCAAAGCTGGCTTTTACTGTTACGATGGCTTCACTCTTGTTTCTCGCCGGAAATATTGCACTAGCAGAAACAAGTCGTCCAGGCTTATTGACTAGAACGTTTTCTAGAGATTATCTAGTGAAATATTTAGGAATCAACGCCTATACCGTTTACGACGGTGTCAAAACCTATCAAGTATCACAAATCCGCGCACAAGCCAGTCCTAATGATATGGAGGTTTTAGCGGAAAAGCTCAAGCAGCAGCCAAAGGAAACAAACAAGGACTTATTTGGTATTGCAAAAGATAAGAATATTATCTATGTCCATCTGGAAAGTGCCCACCAATTTTTGATAGACTACAAGTTGAAAGATGAAAACGGTGTCGAACATGAAGTCATGCCCTTTGTAAATAGTCTGTATCACAGTCAAAGCTCTTTCAGCTTCGACAATGTTTACCATCAGGTCAGCGCAGGTAAAACCAGTGATGCGGAAACATTATTGGAAAATTCCTTGTTTGGTCTGAATCAAGGTTCCCTATTTTCACAGCTGGGTGGCAAGAATACCTTTAATGCCGCACCTGCGATTTTTGATCAAAAATTAGGCTATACAACCGCTGCTTTTCACGGAAATGCTGGGAATTTTTGGAACCGTAATGAGACGTATAAACGATTTGGTTATCAGCACTTCTTTGATTCCAGCTACTATAGCTTGAATGATAAAAACTCTTTCCAATACGGCTTACATGATAAACCCTTTTTCCAGCAATCGGTGAAATATTTGGAGCACCTACAACAGCCTTTTTACGCGAAATTTTTAGCAGTCTCTAATCACTACCCGTTTTCTGAGTTACCTGAAGCGGAGAATGGTTTTCCAAAGGTAGACACAGGAGATTCAACAATTGACGGGTACTTTGCCACAGCGAATTATACCGATACCGCCATCAAAGAATTCTTTGATTATTTAAAAGCCAGTGGTCTTTACGAAAATTCTATAATCGTTTTGTATGGCGATCACTACGGTATTTCTGATTCACGTATTGAGGCCACTAAAGAATTATTTGGCAAAGAGGATTGGACGACCTTTGATACCATCGAAGCGCAAAAGGTACCTTTGATCATTCATCTTCCGGGACAAGAAAATGGGACGACTAGTCATACCTATGGCGGCCAAATCGATGTCCTGCCCACGCTATTGAATTTAGTGGGTTATAATTCAAGTAATTTAATGCTGTTTGGCAACGATCTGCTTTCTCCTAATCGAGAACAGCTAGTCGCCTTCCGCAATGGAGATTTTGTTACGGAGGACTATTCTTACCATAAAGGCGATATTTACGATAATCAAACCGGTGCCTTATTGAACTTTAGTCAGCCGGAAATACTAGAAGAAGCCAAAGAAGTTAAAAAGAAAGTCGAGGAACAGCTGGACATCTCCGATCAGATCAACAATGGGGATCTACTGCGGTTTTATTACGACAGTGGTTTAAGCCCAGTTAAAGTAGAGGAAATCAATTATAAAAATTCGGTGAAAACCTTAAACGGAATTGAGAAAAAGCTAGGTGAGAAATCAACCAGCGTCTTTTCGAAGAATAATCAGCGATCAACAGAAGATATGTATAAAACACAGTCCTTCAAGGAATACGCCGAAGAAGCCAATAAATAGAAAAATGCGAAAGCCGTTTACGAACAGCTTTCGCGTTTTTATTAATAAATTAGTTTCTTTAATACCTTCAGTTCTCCGGCAGAACCAATAGACGACACCTGATTTTTTGCTGTCGCCAAAAGATCGGCCTTTCAAAATCGATATTTTTATCGTTAAAAATTTCAGTCGCAACTGCTTTTATCATTTGTATCCTCCTCGTAATATATTTTTTAGAGTGATAAATCACTCCAGTTTTATTCTCTTGTTCTTTGATAATTTAATAACACTTTAGTTGCTTGGTGCTTGTGTGATGTTCTAGAATTGACTCCTG
>NZ_JAHLOS010000017.1 GCF_018917525.1 Enterococcus raffinosus
AACACTTTCGTCGTGTCGCTACACGGTATGACAAATTGGCAAAGTCGTTTTTATCATTTGTTTATGTGGCTGCTATCTTCAAACTGACTCAGTAACGAGTTTTCAGACACGTCCTAGTAAAAATCATCAACTGATTAAAGAAAAAAATATTTTCAATGTTCAAAAAGATTGGTTAGTTTTAAGTACTGAACAAGCAAAAAAACTAGCGAAATTAGTTCAAGACAACAAAGCCACTATGCAATCTGAGGCAAAAACGTTCGTTCAAAATAAAGTTAAAGCAGCGATGATGCAAAATCCTACCATGGATCAAGCAGCACAACAGAAAATTATTCAACAAGCTACTGCTGTTTATCAGCAACAAGAAATGGCAAAGCTAGTCGATGAGGTGACAAAATAAAAAGAAGCAAAGTTCCTAGGAACTTTGCTTCTTTTTTGCTATCTTCTTGGTGCTGTTGCTAGACTACTAATAATGCCGAAACGTTTTTTCAAGTAATAGCGTAATGCTAACGCTAACCCCGATAGTACAATCATAACCATTGGATCAAGGATTGGATTTAACGTTGGAGGCAACAATGCTGCCCCGTTAAAGACTAAGAACCAGACGATTGTAACTGAGGCCAACATAAGAATCGTCTTCCATGTCTTTGGTTTTTTCGATTTATCTGCTCCAGGTTGCTCGAACTGATAAACAAATAAATACATCATATAGAATACTAAACCACCGACAGCAGAAGCCACGATTAACGTTGTTAAACCGTAAGTAACGGTTTGTGTTCCACGTGAAACAAACAATCCCATGATCCCTGCAACAACCCCTAATAGGCCAAATAACAATAGGAAATTATCAAGCCACATCAGTGATGCGGTAGTCGATTTTTTCTGTTCAGCTGGTTTGTTAACAATTGCATCCAGACGCTCTGAAACTGTTCCAAATAATTGACGTGCAGTTTTCCCAGTTTTTTGTTCCTCGACTAAAGTTGGCAGCATCTCATTTAAAGCTACAATAGTTTGTTCATCTGTTAAGTTCGCTGCTTTTAAAGCCTTTTTTAAGTCAAAAATGTATTGTTCGTTACGTTTAGTCAACTTTGCTTCAAGTTGATTGTTTTCTGCTTGCAACGTTTGTAACTTTTCTGGTTCCATTGTTTCTTTCCTCCCTAAACGTTGAAACGGAACAACATGACATCGCCGTCTTGTACAACATAATCTTTTCCTTCTAATCGAACACGTCCAGCTTCTTTCGCCGCATGCATACTGCCATACTTATCTAAATCATCAAAAGACACTGTTTCAGCACGAATAAAACCACGTTCGAAGTCAGTATGAATGATACCTGCTGCTTGAGGAGCTTTGGTGCCTTTTCGGAACGTCCATGCACGAACCTCCTGCTCACCTGCAGTGAAGTACGTTGCTAACCCTAATAAGTCATAAGCCGTTCGGATCAGTTGATCTAATCCAGACTCCTCAATTCCCATTGCTTCTAAGAACTCCACTTTGTCTTCATCATCCAACTCAGCAATTTCTTCCTCCGCTTCAGCACAAACAACGATTACCTCTGAATGTTCACTAGCAGCGAAATTCCGCACGGTTTGCACGTATTCATTACTGTCAGGCTCAGCAACAGTATCTTCATCAACATTTGCTACATAAAGTACTGGTTTACTTGTTAATAAAAATAGTCCTTTAACAATTTTTTGCTCTTCTTCAGTAAATTCAATTGTTCGAGCAGATTGTCCTTCTTCTAAAATGGGCTTTAATTTATCTAGGACTGCTAACTCTGCCACCGCATTTTTTTCTTTCGTTTTAGCTACTTTTGCCACACGTGCATAACGTTTGTTTACAGAATCCAAATCAGCTAAAACTAATTCTAAATTGATTGTCTCAATATCTTCTAATGGATCTACTCGCCCTTCAACGTGCGTAATATTTTCATTATCAAAACAACGAACTACGTGACAAATAGCATCTACCTGACGAATATGGCTTAGGAATTGGTTTCCCAATCCTTCACCTTTACTAGCGCCTTTCACAATTCCAGCGATGTCTGTAAATTCAAATGTTGTTGGAACAGTTTTCTTCGGATGAACTAATTCTGTTAAACGTTCCAAGCGCCAATCAGGCACTTCTACCATTCCTACATTTGGATCAATTGTTGCGAAAGGATAATTAGCAGCTTCCGCCCCTGCTTTCGTAATTGCATTAAATAAGGTAGATTTACCAACGTTTGGCAATCCTACGATTCCGGCTGTTAAGGCCATGTTCTACTTCACTCTTTCTCTACTAAGAATTATTTCTGAGTTGTATCAGCTTTCTTCTCAAGGATTTTTTTCATTTTCTTCTCAAAATCGCGTCTTGTCATCATGACGATATGACCACAATTGACACACCTAATTTTAATATCCGCACCCATACGAATGATTTCCCAGCGATTTGTCTGGCAAGCATGCGGTTTTTTCATCTCAACGATATCACCTAAATCATACATCTGGCAAACCTCCCATTTCGTATTCATATATATTGTCTAAGATTCATCAAAATGGATATTCAAAATATCTAAGATACGCGTCAAATCTGATGGCGATAGATACTCAATCGAAATTTTACCTTTACCATCCTTCTCAACGATTTCAACGCCCGTCCCAAATTTATCCATCAAACGATCTTCGCTTTCTCTTAAATAGTAAGGCTTTTCCTTGGTTAAACGAGGACCTTTTTTCTTATCTTTCGCTTTTCCTTCGTTATATTCAGTAACAATCTGTTCTAATTGACGCACTGTCAGATTCTCTTTTACTGCGCGATTCGCTAGTTTCAAGATCTGATCTTTTTTCTTTAATCCTAGCAAGGTCCGAGCTTGTCCCATTGATAAACGTTCATCCTGTACCATTTCTTTTACCAGTTTAGGTAAGGTCAACAAACGCAAATAATTGGCGATATACGGGCGGCTTTTCCCTAATCGGTTAGCTACATCCGCTTGCGTCAATTTTAAATTTTTCATCAGCATTTCATAAGCTTCGGCTTCTTCCAATGGATTCAAATCTTCTCGTTGTAAGTTTTCCAATACGGCGATCTGCATCATTGCTTCTTCATCAAACTCACGAATAATTGCAGGAATTGTTTCTTTACCTGCCAACTTTGAAGCGCGAAAACGACGTTCACCAGCAATCAGTTCGTAACCTTTTACGGCTGATTTTCTCACAATAATCGGTTGGAAGACACCAGATTGCTCAATTGAATTGGCTAACTCTTGCAAAGACGTTTCGTCAAATGATTTTCGCGGTTGATAAGGGTTGGGACGTAAATCACTCAAAGGTATCTCAATTACTTGGTCGTTCTTTATATCGACTTCTTCAATCTCAGAAAGATCTTGAAATAAAGCATCGATTCCTCGACCTAATCCTTTATTTTTGCTCACGAACTAACACTTCCTTTGCTAGAGCTTGATAAACTTCAGCACCTTTTGAGCGTGGATCATAATCAATGATCGGTTTGCCATGGCTAGGTGCCTCAGATAAACGGACATTTCTCGGAATAATTGTATCGTAGACTTTCTCTTGGAAATAACGACGAACCTCTTCGACCACTTCCGCACCAAGATTTGTTCGAGCATCATACATTGTCAATAGTACTCCTTCAATCTCTAATCCAGGATTGAAATGTTTTTGAACTAAACGAACCGTGTTCAACAATTGACTTAACCCTTCTAACGCATAATATTCGCATTGAACTGGGATCAAAATCGCATCACTTGCTGTAAAAGCATTAATTGTTAAATGCCCTAATGAGGGTGGACAATCTACTAAAATAAAGTCGTATTCATCACTTACTTCTGCTAAAGCGCTTTTTAAGCGTGATTCACGAGCCATCATAGAAGTTAATTCGATCTCTGCTCCAGCTAATTGCAAAGTTGCAGGAACAATTGATAGATTTTCTCGCGGTGTCTTAATGATCGTCTCTTTAATGGAAACCTCATTGACTAAAACGTCATAAATATCTTGTTTTACATCAGGTTTGCGCACACCTAAACCACTTGTAGCATTCCCTTGTGCATCACTGTCAATCAATAAAACTTTCTTACCGTCTTGAGCTAAGCACGCACCCAAATTGACAGTCGTAGTTGTTTTTCCGACTCCGCCTTTTTGGTTTGCAACAGATATGATCCGTGCCATCTAATTTCCTCCTAGTTCATATTAAAGAATTTATTTTCCATAAGAAAATAAGCTATGTTTATCCATTAAAACTACTTTAATGGCTGTTTGTTTGGTTGGCCTGGTTTACGTGGATATTTTTTCGGTGTTTCTTTCTTTTTCTGCACTATAATAATGTGGCGCGTATCACCATTGGGTAATGAAACATCTTCGGCTTGGATCAGTTTACCGCCTAATAGAGCAATCGCCGGTTTTGCTTCTACCAATTCCTCTTCACTCTTCGCTGCCTTTAAAGCAAAAAAGTAGCCATTCTTTTTAACTAATGGCAAGCATAATTCTGTCAAAATATTCAGACGTGCCACTGCCCGTGCAGTCACAAAGTCAAACGTTTCTCGAAACTCGAAATTTTGTCCAAAAGACTCCGCCCTATCATGATAAAGATGCACACCGTCTAATTGTAAAGCCTCTACCAACGTTGTCAAAAATGTGATTCGCTTATTCAAGGAATCCACGATGGTAATCTCTAACTCCGGAAAAACAATTTTTAATGGTAAACTAGGAAAACCAGCACCTGAACCAACATCGCATAACTTTCCTTTCGCAACGAACGTTTCAGAAAAAGCTAGTGTAATAGAATCATAAAAATGTTTTAAGTAGACTTCTTCATGTTCAGTAATCGCAGTGAGATTCATCTTTTGGTTCCATTCAACTAATAAGTGAAAATAGGTCGCAAACTGATCCATCTGCTTTTCAGATAGTTCGATTCCCAGCTTACCTAATTCCGCTTGAAATTCTTCTGGTGTCATAAGAAATCCTTTCATTTTCGTGAAACAGGAAAATGTTTCACAGACTATCCTCTACTTTAACGCATTATTGCTTTACATGCAATGGTTTACGTATGTTTCACACAGAGATTAAGAAAGCTTTATCCTCCTTTTTCATTAGCTTTTAGTTTGTTGGCATTGGCCTTTTTTAGTTTGATTTTTTTATTTCCTCTTCACTAAATTCTAGATCATTGGAGTCTATATGATGACTATTTTTTTGAAAAAACTAGTCAGTTGAAATGACTAACTATCAGCAACATTTGGTTCTTCAACTCATCTTCTAAAATTTAAAAATTGCCCATCGAATAAAATTCCGTAAAACAGTCGAAAATATGTGTTTTCTATCACAATGACGATTTTTAGAAAACGCTTAGCTTGATAAATATCGAGCAATCTTTTTTAGAAAAATTTTTTAACTTCTAATTGTTATTTACGGCAGATTTACCTATTAATTTCAAAAAATGGTCTGAGTGTTTCACATGGAACACCAAAATAACTTGAAATGATTTTTATCAGAAGAAAAGGATATTTGTTTTTTTAGAATAAGAATTATTTATGAGAGAGCTTTTTAAGTATATCTGGCCTATTACAGACTAAACGGTTTTTGTAGGATTATAAAAGAAAAAAAGTAAGATAGATTTTATTTAACCGATTAACTTCAACTTACAAAAATAAGCCAGACCATACATATTATGGTCTTGACCTATTTTTGTAAGCTATCCTATTAAACCGTTTTGTTACCAACCTTCGCAATCTTCCCTTGTTCCACGTATACCATTAGGATACTGATATCAGCAGGGTTTACGCCACTAATCCGGCTGGCCTGAGCGATCGTTTCAGGTTGAATTTTTTGTAATTTTTGTTTTGCTTCTGTCGCTAATCCGTTGATTGCTTCATAATCAATTCGTTCTGGAATACGTTTAGCTTCCATCCGTTTCAACTTTTCGACTTTTTCCATTGCTTTTTTAATATAGCCTTCATACTTAATCTGGATCTCAACTTGTTCCACTTCTTTTTCTGTCAATTCATCATTTGCTGGAATAAATTGCAACAATTCTTGGTAGGTAATTTCTGGGCGTTTCAAGAAATCACTCGCTAAAACACCATCTTTCAATTCTGCGCTGTTTTTAGCTCTCAGAAAGCTCTGAACATTATCATGAGGTTTTATGCGAATTGATTGTAAACGAGCTATCTCTGCTTCGATATGCGCTTTTTTAACTAGGTATGCTTGATAGTTTGCTTCTTCTACTAAACCGATCCTGTATCCAATTTCTGTTAAACGTAAATCAGCATTATCATGTCGTAAAATCAAACGATATTCTGCTCGTGAAGTCAATAAACGATAAGGTTCATTAGTTCCTTTAGTCACCAAATCATCAATCATAACACCAATATATCCATCACTACGTTTCATGATAAATGGTTCTTTTCCCTGAATCTTCAAGGCCGCATTAATTCCGGCCATTAAGCCTTGACCAGCAGCTTCTTCATATCCGCTAGTTCCATTGGTTTGTCCAGCAGTATAAAGATTTTCGATCACTTTCGTCTCTAAGGTTGGGCGTAATTGGTGAGGAGCTACCATGTCATATTCGATGGCATAACCTGTCCGCATCATTTCTGCATTTTCTAACCCTTCAATCGAATGTAAAACGTCATTCTGGACATCTTCTGGTAGTGAAGTTGATAATCCTTGGACATATACTTCTTCTGTATTACGTCCTTCTGGTTCTAAGAATAGTTGATGACGTTCTTTGTCTGCGAAGCGTACAATCTTATCCTCAATTGATGGACAATAACGAGCCCCAACTCCGTCCACGATGCCTGTAAACATCGGTGCACGATGCAAGTTATTTTGAATGATCTCATGACTTTTTGGATTCGTATAGGTCAACCAGCAAGGAATTTGTTCCGTTAAATACTGACTATCTGGCGTTTGATAACTAAAGTGATTAGGTTTTTCATCGCCAGGTTGAATCTCTGTTTTTTTGTAATCGATCGAACCAGATTTCACTCGCGGCGGTGTTCCTGTTTTAAAACGATGGATTTCTAATCCTAATTCTTGTAAATGATCAGCTAATTTGATTGATGGCTGGGAGTTATTGGGACCAGAAGAATATTTTAATTCGCCGATAATAATCTCTCCGCGCAAAGCCGTCCCTGCTGTAATAATTACAGCCTTCGCTGAATAAACTGCGCCTGTTGAAGTCACAACACCTTTGCAAATATCCTCTTCAACAACTAAACGATCAACAACTCCCTGCTTCAAAGTTAATTTTTCTTCTTTTTCGATCGTGTGTTTCATTTCTTCTGCATATGCATGCTTGTCCGCTTGAGCACGCAATGCACGTACTGCTGGACCTTTCCCTGTATTTAACATCCGCATTTGGATATATGTCTTGTCTATGTTACGTCCCATCTCACCACCAAGTGCATCGATTTCTCGTACGACCACTCCTTTAGCCGGTCCACCAATAGATGGATTACATGGCATGAACGCTACCATATCTAAATTGATTGTTATCAACAAGGTTTTTTGCCCCATGCGTGCTGTTGCTAAAGCCGCTTCAGAACCCGCATGCCCTGCACCAACAACAATCACATCATAATTTCCTGCTTGATATTCCATATAGTTGCTCCTTCACTATTTTCCTAAACAAAATTGACTGAATAATTGCGTGATTAATTCGTCTTGCACGCTATCTCCAACGATTTCACCTAAATAATCCCAACAGCGCGTCATATCAATTTGAACAAGATCCACAGGCATACCTGCCATAATACCATTTTGAACCTCACTTAATGATTGTCCCGCCTTCTCTAGCAATGCAATATGACGAGTGTTTGATACATAAGTAGCATCCTTTTCGCCAGTTTGACCTCCAAAAAAGAGTTTGGCGATAGCTTCTTCCAATTGATCCAATCCAGCCTTTTCTAAAACGGAGATTGAAAATACTTCATCCTCACTCAGATATGTAGCAATATCCGTTGCTGATAGATGGCTTGGCAAATCGGTTTTATTCAATAAAATAATGCGTTTTAATCCTTGTGTTGCCTCCAATAGTTCTCTATCTTCCGCAGTTAGGGCTTCGCTTTGATTTAGGACTAACAAAATCAAATCTGCCTCTCCTAATGTTTTACGGCTGCGTTCTACTCCAATGCGTTCTACCACGTCATCGGTTTCACGAATTCCTGCTGTATCAATCAGTTTCAATGGAACCCCACGAACATTCACATACTCTTCGATGACATCACGTGTAGTTCCAGCAATTTCTGTTACGATTGCTTTTTCTTCATGTAATAAATAATTGAGCAGGCTTGATTTTCCCACATTTGGACGACCAATAATTGCTGTACTTAAGCCTTCGCGTAAGATTTTTCCTTGCTTAGCATTTAACAATAATGCATCAATCTGTTGACCTACCTGTTTAGCTTTTTCTAGTAATAATTGAGTCGTCAATTCCTCAACATCATCATATTCTGGATAATCAATATTCACTTCGACTTGCGCGAGTGTTTCTAAAATTTCCTGACGTAATTGCCGAATTAAATGAGACAAATTTCCATCTAACTGATTGATCGCAACACTCATCGCTCGATCCGTTTTTGCGCGAATCAGATCCATAACAGCCTCTGCTTGTGATAAATCAACACGTCCATTCAAGAATGCTCGTTTAGTAAATTCACCTGGCTCAGCTAAACGTGCGCCAGAGCGCAAAATCAATTGTAACAATTGATTTACTACCACAATACCGCCGTGACAGTTAATTTCCACTATGTCTTCACGCGTAAAGGTCTTCGGTGCACGCATCACGCTCACCATGACTTCATCAACTATCTGTTGGTCTTCTGGATCGATGATATGTCCATAATGGATTGTATGTGACGGAACTTCTAACAAACTTTTTTTCCCACTGCGATAAACACTATCTGCGATTGCTACTGCTTGATCGCCGCTCAATCGCACGATACTGATCGCGCCTTCACCTGGCGGAGTTGAAATCGCTGCAATCGTATCAAATTCTAAGGTGATCTCTGCCACTTGTTTTCCTCCTATTAATTAAGAACATAAAAAAAGTGCCTACTCCACCCCTTGAAAAGGAGTAGATTGAGCACTTTGACTGCTTTTTCTACAAAATTCTGGTGTTAGATTAGCATAGATCTTTCAACAATTCAAGTTTTCTTACCAAAATACCTGCTTTTTCAAATTTTGTTTAAGAACTTCCATAACTAAAATAGATAACAAAAAAGTGCGGAGCAGGTCAACTGCTCCGCACTTTTCATTTTAAACAGAATTAGAAATATTTTTTCGCTGGTTCAACCACCAGATAACGATAAGGATCTTCACCTTCAGAATGGGTTTTGATGTACTCATCTTTACTCAACGCTGAATGAATCATTTTTCGTTCAAAAGCAGGCATTGGTTCTAAAAATACTGGACGACCTGTTTCCTTAACCTTTTCAGCGGTTCGCTGAGCTAAGCGAGTTAAAACTTCTTCGCGTTTTTGACGATAATTTCCGACATTTACAACGACTGATAATTTTTCTTTCGCTACGCGGTGCAGAAAGACTTGAGCTAAATACTGTAGAGCATTCAAAATCTTACCGTGTTTACCAATCAGCATCCCTTGCTTGCTAGTTTCTAGATTCATGACAATCAAACCACTTGTTTCATGTTGAATCTTAACCAACGCTGGTACTCCCATGTCATTCGTAATATTCGTTAAGTAAAGTGCCAATTCTTTGACAGCCTCGTCCTCATCTAGTTCAACTAATTGACCGGTCGTGTCTGCTGTTTTTACAGGCTCCTGTACTTCTTCCATTATTGACTCAACAGGCTGTTCTTCTGTTGATTCTTTCACCGGTTCGGAAGTAACAGCAGTTTCAGCAACAATAACTGGCTCGATTGATACACGAGCATCTTTTTTTCCCATTCCTAGGAAACCTTTTTTCGCATCTGCTAAAATTTCAATATCGACGGCTTCTTTCTTCAACCCTAAAGCGTGCAATCCTTTTGAAATTGCTTCATCGATCGTTGGACCTTCATAAACAGGCATTTTCTAAACCTCCTTATTTGTAGTTTTTTATCATGCTTATTTTTTTCGTTTTTTCTTCGGATGCTTGGCTTTTTGAAGCGCACGTTCTCTTTCACGAATTTGACGAGCAGCTTCTTCTCTTTCGCGACGAATCTTGAAAGGATTATTAATTAATAGTGTTTGAACTACTTGGAAAGCATTCGAAATTACCCAGTACAATGACAAACCACTTGCCAAATTTAATGCCATAACAAAGATCATCACTGGCATCGCAAAATTCATGATTTTCAATGAAGCATTGGATTCTAGCTGGCTCATACTAGATAGATAACTGCTTGCAAAAGTAAAGATGGCTGCAAGTATCGGTAAAATAAAGTATGGGTCGGATTGACTTAAGTTCAACCATAGAAAATGCCCAGATCGCAACTCAGGAATCCGTAAAATCGCTTGATACAAAGCCATCATTACTGGCATTTGAACTAACAGTGGTAAACAACCTGCGTAAGGGCTCACATTATTTTCTGCATAAAGTTTTTTCGTTTCCTCTTGCAGTTTCTGTTGTGTCTCTTGGTCACGAGTATTGTATTTTTGTTGGAGTGCTTTGATTTTAGGCTGTAATTCCTGCGTTTTACGCATACTTTTTGTTTGGAAATGCATAAGCGGCATCAAAATGATCCGAATAATGATCGTAAATAAAATGATCCCGATTCCGACATTGCCAAATGATAGTCCCTTAATCGCTTGCCCGAAATAATAGACGACATAACGATCCCACACGCCGCTGCTGCTTGCACTAACTTCTCCAGTACCACAGGCGGATAACAAGAAGACGAGACTCAGTAATCCTGTCATTAATAGTATTTTTTTATAGTTCTTCACTTACATCTGTTTCCTTCCTAACTTAATATTTTTGCTAATTTTAAGACATGTATAAGATTCGAACGCATTTCATCATGAGGCAGATCTTTCGTAGCTGGGCGTGCAATCACGATAAAGTCTATAGGTGGTAATTCAGTTTTCAATTCTTGCAGAACTGCTCGAATTTGACGTTTTACTTGATTTCGTGCTACAGCATTCCCAACTTTTTTACCGACTGACAAGCCTACTCGAAAATGTTTTTGACCAGAAGGTTCTAGACGGTAAACTACGAATTTTCGATTCGCAAAAGAAGCACCTTCTTCAAACACTTTTTGAAACTCTCGTTCTTTTTTGACCCGATATTTTTTCTGCATCTAGTTTCCTTCGTTTCTTTTAAATCTATACCTGACAATAATACCATACTTCAAATTAAGGAATCATCTTTATTTATCAGAAAAATTCCTTAAGAATCGCATTTTGGGTACAAAAAAAACCACTGACCGGCAGTGGCTTAAGCAGCAAGTACTTTTCTTCCTTTACGACGACGGCTTGCTAATACGCGACGGCCGTTTTTAGTGCTCATGCGTTTACGGAATCCATGAACTTTTTGACGTTTACGTTTATTGGGTTGATAAGTTCTTTTCATTAAAATACACCTCCATAGCTAACTTTACATAGACATACCCGAATATTATAACGACTCATCCCCTACTTTGTCAATCACGAAATGAAAAAGGCTGTTGAAATTCGGATATTTCCATGCTTCCTCCTGTATTTTTTTAACGATAATTTGGAAAATCGTTCTCTCATTTTTTGAAAAATCGTGTTTATCTGAAAAACTATTTGATAACCTCAAAGAAAATTTTATCCACAAAATCTGGGGATAAAATGCTAGTAATTGTGCAAAACATTTATCCACAAAAAAATTTGCATAGAATTTTCAAACGCCTTTTCCCCAAGATTTTATCTTTTTGATAACTTGTCCACAAGGTGGATAACTTATGTGAACAAGTTCGTTCGTTCTTTGTCTCTCGTGCCCTTTAATTTTTTATTTTTGTGCATTGTTCAGTGGAAAAAGAGAATTATCCACAATTTACAATCTAGTTGTGCATATTTTTTTACATATTCGTGGATAGTACTTTTGTATTTTTATACATTCTGTGGAAAAAGAGAATTATCGTCCTATTTTGTTTCTGGTTGTGGAAAACTTTTTAAAAAAATGATAAAGTATGTCTATCTGAATTTATTAATTAGGAGGCGATTATTTGACCTCATTGGACAATTTCTGGCAGGAATTGAAGGACAGTTACAAAAATGACCTCAATCCTGCCAGTTATGATGCTTGGGTAGGTACAGCTAAACCCTTATCTTTAGCTCATAATCAATTGACGATCGAAGTTACAAGTGACTTACATAAGCGCTATTGGGAAAAACATTTGGCGGCGAAAATCGTTGAGATCGGTTTTAAAGTAACCGGCGATGAGATTATGCCATTATTTGTTACACCAGATGAAGCACCACCCATTAGCATTGTGGAAAAAGAGGAACCACCCAAAGTTGAAACAACGAAGCGAGCAATGCTCAATCCTAAATATACGTTTGACACCTTCGTAATCGGGAAGGGCAATCAAATGGCGCATGCGGCAGCTTTAGTTGTTGCTGAAGAACCCGGATCAATCTACAATCCACTTTTCTTCTATGGGGGAGTTGGTTTAGGTAAAACCCATTTGATGCATGCTATTGGACATCAAATGCTTGCAATAAATCCGCAGGCAAAAGTCAAATATGTTTCTAGTGAGACATTCGCAAACGACTTTATCAATTCAATCAAGAATAAAACCTCAGAGGAATTTCGACAGGAATACCGCAAAGTAGACCTATTGCTAGTAGACGATATTCAATTTTTTGCCGACAAAGAAGCAACTCAAGAAGAGTTTTTCCATACTTTTGAAAATTTATATAATGATAATAAACAAATCGTCCTGACTAGTGATCGCCTACCAAATGAAATACCAAAGTTACAAGAACGATTAGTTTCTCGCTTTGCCTGGGGCTTATCGGTAGATATCACACCGCCAGATCTAGAAACACGAACTGCGATTTTAAGGAAAAAAGCGCAGGCAGAAAATCTTGAAATACCAGATGATACTCTGAGTTACATTGCAGGACAAATTGATTCTAATATCCGTGAACTAGAAGGGGCTTTGGTTCGAGTACAAGCTTTCGCCACGATGAATAGTGCTGATATCACGACTAGTATCGCGGCAGATGCTTTAAAAAGTTTGAAAGGGACCAGCAACTCACAACTTTCCATCAGTAAAATCCAAGATGAAGTCGCTAAGTTTTATCATATCCAGTTAAAGGATTTAAAAGGAAAGAAACGTGTCAAAACGATTGTTGTTCCGCGACAAATCGCTATGTATTTAGCTCGAGAAATGACTGAAAGTTCTTTACCTAAAATTGGTGCTGAATTTGGTGGAAAAGATCATACAACTGTCATTCACGCACACGAAAAAATCAGCCAATTAATGAAAAATGACAGCAGTATTCAACAAGAAATCGCAGAAATCAAAAACCTACTGTTAGGTTAGGTTGTGGAAAATAAAGAAAAAGAAACTCTGTTTATCCACACCTTTTCCACAAGTGGAAAACTTGATATTTCAAGCTTTGACTCACTTTTTCCACATGATTAACAGGCCCTACTACTTTTATTACTTAATTTATTAAATAAATAAAGAAAACGTCTTCCAGCTAAAAACCTTTGAGGCTAAACTAGTTGAGTCATACTATCTAATTCATTTTTCTATATAAAACTAATTAAAATAAAAAAGGAGTTCCATTATGAAATTTACGATTAATCGTGCACGCTTCATTCAAGAATTACAAACTGTCCAACGAGCAATCTCTACTAAAACAACGATTCCGATCTTAACAGGAGTAAAAATTGAGCTGAATAATGAAGGATTAAATTTAACAGGTAGCAATGCCGATATTTCGATTGAAACTTTTCTAGCTGTCGATGATGAGAAAGCTGAATTACAAATTGCTGAAGTAGGTACAATTGTTTTACAAGCTCGTTTTTTCAGTGAAATTATTCGACGCTTACCAGAAGCGACTTTTACATTAGAAGTCCAAGAAAATCATCAAGTATTAATCACTTCTGGAGCAGCTCATTTTACAGTTAATGGTTTAGATGCAGATAATTATCCACATTTGCCAGTCGTTGAAGAACAAAATCAGTTAAAATTACCTGTCCACATGTTGACAAAATTAATCGGCGAAACGGTGTTCTCAGTTTCACAACATGAAAGTCGCCCGATTTTGACAGGGGTTCACTTCACGATGTCTAACGGCCAATTATTAGCAGTTGCGACAGACTCTCATCGTTTGAGTCAACGGATTGTGCCTGTAGAAAATGCGAATACTGATTTTGATATTGTTATACCCGGAAAAAGCTTAGTTGAACTTTCTCGTTCATTGTCAGATGAAGAAGCGGAAGTAGAGATCAGCATCATGGAGAACCAAGTTTTATTCAAAACGCCAACGATGTATTTCTATTCTCGTTTACTAGAAGGAAATTATCCTGATACGAATCGTTTAATCCCAACTAGCTTCAATACTGAGATTACTTTCTCTGTTCCAACGTTCTTGGCAGCTATCGAACGTGCTTCTTTACTTTCCCACGAAGGCCGTAATAATATCGTCCGTTTAGCAATTGCTGATAATTCAGTTATTCTTTACGGAAATTCGCCAGAAATCGGTAAAGTAGAGGAAGAACTGGTTTATGAAAAAGTTAGTGGAGACCCATTAGAAATTTCTTTTAACCCTGATTACATGAAAGATGCTTTACGTGCTTTCGGTGATATGAGTATCAAGATTCAATTTATTTCAGCGATTCGTCCGTTTACTTTGGAACCGAGTGAAGGGGATGTTTCCTTTATTCAATTGATCACACCCGTACGGACTAATTAAGGAAAAACAGTGAGTTTCACAAGTTTTTTGAAAAATATGAAAATAAATTGTAAAAAATACATTCCCAGTAAAAGGTCTTAAAATCGATTTTAAGACCTTTTACTTTTTTTTGAGTGAATTAATTAAAAAGGGTTAAAACTTCTTAAAACGAAAAATACAACGAGTTAATTTGTTTTATCTATTAAAAAAGGGTATAATGAAGAGGTGTTTCTAGCATGAAAATGAGGGATGAATGTGAAACAAAAAATTTTTTTAGAAACAGAGTTCATGACGCTTGGTCAGTTATTGAAAGAGATTAATTTAATCTCTAGTGGTGGACAAGCCAAGTGGTTTCTTGCAGAAGAAACAGTATTTGTAGATGGCGAGTTGGAAAACCGCCGTGGCCGAAAGCTCTATCCGGGAATGATGATTGAGATTCCTGAGGTAGGAACTTTTTTTATGGTCAAAAATAAGGAAGAACAAGATGCAGCTGAATAGGCTTGAGTTGAGAAATTACCGTAATTATCAAGAACTTATTATGGAATTTCCAAACCGATTAAATATTTTTTTAGGTGAGAATGCCCAAGGAAAGACCAATCTCTTAGAAAGCATCTATGTTTTAGCTTTAACCCGTAGTCATAGAACTAGCAGTGAGCAAGAATTAATTGGTTGGGAAGATGATTTTGCTCAAATAAAAGGTCGTATCCAACGTGGGACTAGTGAGTTAGAGTTGGAGTTATTACTAACGAAAAAAGGCCGTAAATCTAAGGTGAATCATATTGAACAAAAGAAATTGAGCAGTTATATCGGCCAGTTGAATGTCATTTTGTTTGCCCCAGAGGATCTTTCCTTAGTGAAGGGAAGTCCTCAAATGAGACGGCGGTTCATAGATATGGAATTAGGGCAAATCAATCCGGTCTATCTCTATGACTTGGCTCAGTATCAGAAGACTTTGAAACAGCGTAATCTTTATCTCAAGCAATTATCTGAAAAGAAACAAACAGATGAGATTTACCTCGATATTTTAACGGAACAGCTGGTAGATTTTGGTAGTAAGGTCTTAGCTAACCGTCTGAAGTTTGTTAAAAAGCTGGAGTATTGGTCTAATGATCTTCACGGTAAGATCACTAATCAAAAAGAAACGTTGGCAATCGAATATGATGCCAGTCTCCCGCTAGAAAGTGAAGAAGTTGAAAAAATTCGCAGTATTTTTCTGAATGAACTACAGAAAAATCGCAAGCGGGAAATATTCAAAGGAAACACTTTTTTAGGTCCTCATCGAGATGATTTGATCTTTAAGGTTAATCAACAAAATGTTCAGACTTATGGGTCACAGGGACAACAACGAACGACTGCTTTAAGTGTCAAATTGGCAGAGATCGATTTGATGAAAGAAGAAACAGGAGAATATCCGATTTTACTTTTAGACGACGTCATGAGTGAACTTGATGATAGTCGTCAGATTCATTTATTAGAGACGATTGAAAATAAGGTCCAGACATTTTTAACAACAACAACGTTGAATCATGTTAAAGGTAAAATGACGGTCCATCCGGATATTTTTTATGTCTATCAAGGGCAGATAGAAAGGAAAGAAACGTAGATGACAGAAGAGGAAAAGAGTTTACTAGAACGTGCTCAAGAGTACGATGCCAGTCAAATCCAGGTTTTAGAAGGTTTAGAAGCTGTTCGAAAACGTCCGGGAATGTATATTGGTTCAACTAGCACGGAAGGCTTGCACCACCTTGTTTGGGAGATCGTGGATAATTCCATTGATGAGGCTTTAGCTGGGTTTGCAACACATATCCATGTGGTGATCGAAGAAGATAATAGTATCACCGTTAGTGACGATGGTCGTGGTATACCTGTGGGACTTCAAGCGAAAACAGGTCGTCCAGCCGTTGAAACAGTTTTTACAATCTTGCATGCCGGCGGAAAGTTCGGCGGTGGCGGATATAAAGTTTCTGGTGGACTTCACGGTGTAGGGGCTTCTGTTGTTAACGCTCTGTCTACAAGTTTAGACGTTCGTGTTTTCAAAGAAGGTAAAATCTATTTCCAAGATTATAGACGTGGTGCTGTAGTAGATGATCTAAAAGTAATTGGTGAGACAGAAAAGCATGGGACGACGGTCCATTTTATACCAGATCCTGAGATTTTTACTGAATCAACAGTTTTTAACTTCGAAAAATTAGCGACACGTGTCCGGGAGTTGGCTTTCTTGAATCGCGGTCTGAAGCTATCGATTGAAGATAAAAGAGAAGAAAAACCAGTTCTACGAGAATACCATTACGAAGGCGGAATCAAGAGCTATGTGGAGCATTTAAACCACAATAAAGCTGTTATTTTTGATGAACCAGTCTTTGTAGAAGGTGAGCAACAGGATATTACTGTAGAGGTCGCGATGCAATATACAGATGGGTATCATACTAATATTTTGAGTTTCGCGAACAATATCCATACTTATGAAGGTGGAACGCATGAATTTGGGTTTAAAACCGCTTTGACTCGGGTGATCAATGACTATGCTCGCAAACAAAAAATCATGAAAGACAATGATGAAAATCTTTCTGGTGAAGATGTCCGTGAAGGATTAACAGCTGTTATCTCGATTAAACATCCAGAACCGCAATTTGAAGGTCAAACCAAAACAAAATTAGGAAACTCTGAAGTTCGTACGGTTACAGATCGTCTATTTTCAGAGAATTTTATGAAATTTCTAATGGAAAATCCTTCGGTTGGTCGTCGGATTGTTGAAAAAGGGATATTAGCGGCTAAAGCACGTTTAGCTGCCAAACGCGCTCGTGAAGTTACCCGTCGTAAAGGTGCTTTAGAAATCAGCAATTTACCAGGTAAATTGGCCGATTGTTCAAGTAACGATCCAGAAAAATGCGAATTATTTATCGTCGAAGGAGATTCTGCCGGTGGATCAGCAAAACAAGGACGTAGTCGTGAGTTTCAAGCGATTTTACCGATCCGCGGAAAAATTCTGAATGTGGAAAAGGCATCGATGGATAAAATTTTAGCCAACGAAGAAATCCGTTCATTGTTTACTGCAATGGGAACTGGATTTGGAGCAGATTTTGACGTATCGAAAGCACGTTATCACAAATTGGTTATCATGACGGATGCCGATGTTGATGGCGCACATATTCGAACACTGTTATTGACTCTTTTCTATCGTTATATGCGTCCAATCGTGGAAGCTGGCTATGTTTATATCGCGCAACCGCCTTTGTACGGGATCAAACAAGGAAAGAACATTACTTATATCCAACCAGGTAAAAATGCGGAAGAAGAATTAGCTCAAAAAATTTCTGAACTTCCAGCGTCTCCAAAACCAAATGTTCAACGATATAAAGGTTTAGGTGAAATGGACGATCATCAATTGTGGGAAACAACGATGGATCCAGAAAATCGTTTGATGCTGCAGGTCAGTGTTGACGATGCGATTGAAGCCGATCAGGTCTTTGAAATGCTGATGGGGGATCGAGTAGAACCACGTCGCGCGTTTATCGAAGAAAACGCGCATTACGTTAAAAACTTGGATATTTAGTGAGGAGGATCAATTTGGAAGATCGAAGAGAAAATATACAGGCCGTCAATCTAACCAGTGAAATGAAAGACTCCTTCATTGATTATGCGATGAGTGTCATTGTGGCACGTGCTTTACCGGATGTGCGGGATGGCTTAAAGCCCGTTCATCGTCGGATTTTATATGGAATGAATGAATTAGGAGTCACTCCTGATAAGCCGCATAAAAAATCTGCTCGTATTGTTGGGGATGTAATGGGTAAGTATCATCCTCACGGTGACAGTGCGATTTATGAATCAATGGTACGGATGGCACAATCATTCAGCTACCGCAATATGTTAGTAGATGGACACGGAAACTTTGGTTCTGTCGATGGTGATGGCGCGGCGGCGATGCGTTATACCGAAGCACGTCTAAGTAAGATCGCGATGGAAATGCTGCGGGATATCAATAAAGATACCGTTGATTTTCAAGGAAACTATGACGACAGCGAACAAGAGCCAGTGGTATTACCAGCACGTTTCCCAAATTTATTAGTTAATGGAGCAACTGGGATCGCAGTTGGTATGGCAACGAATATTCCACCTCATAATTTAAGAGAAGTGACAGCCGGAATCGAACTGTTGATGGAAAATCCTGAAGCAACGACACAAGAATTAATGGAGTGTATTCCAGGACCAGATTTCCCAACTGGCGGTTTAGTGATGGGAAAATCAGGAATTCGTCGGGCATATGAAACAGGTAAGGGCTCAATTACAGTTCGTGCGAAGATCGAGATCGAGGAACAAAAGAATGGCAAGGAACGAATTATTGTTACCGAATTGCCATACATGGTTAATAAAGCTAAACTGATCGAACGAATTTCTGAATTGCATCGAGATAAACGAGTAGAGGGCATTACTGATTTACGAGATGAGTCTTCTCGTGAAGGAATGCGGGTTGTCATCGAAGTTCGTCGTGATGTCAGTGCTTCTGTCATTTTGAACAATTTATACAAGATGACATCACTGCAAACATCCTTTAGTTTCAATATGCTAGCAATTGAAAAAGGTGTACCAAGAATCTTGAACTTGAAGCAAATCTTGGAAAATTATATCGAGCATCAAAAAATTGTTATTACTCGTCGAACAATCTTCGATAAGAAAAAAGCCGAAGCACGTGCTCATATCTTAGAAGGTTTGCGTATCGCGTTAGATCACATAGACGAGATTATTGCAACGATTCGTAATTCGGCTTCAGATGATGTCGCTAAAACGACATTGATGGAACGATTTGAATTATCTGATCGTCAAGCACAAGCAATCTTAGATATGCGTTTACGCCGTTTAACGGGCTTAGAACGCGAGAAAATCGAAAATGAATACCAAGAGCTATTAAAGACAATCAGCGACTTAGAGGACATTTTAGCGCGTCCTGAACGTGTGGAAGAAATTATTCGTACGGAATTAGCAGAAATTGCTGCTAAATTTGGTGATGATCGTCGAACAGAATTATTAGTCGGTGAAGTATTGAGTCTTGAAGATGAAGATTTGATCGAAGAAGAAGATGTTGTCATTACACTAACAAATAATGGCTACATCAAACGTGTAGCATCGACTGAGTTTCGATCACAACGTCGTGGTGGACGAGGAGTTCAAGGGATGGGAATTCACGATGATGATTTCGTGAAAACATTAATCTCATGTTCGACTCACGATACATTGTTATTCTTTACTAATAGCGGACGTGTGTACCGGGCGAAGGGGTATGAAGTACCTGAATATGGCCGGACAGCTAAAGGGATACCAATTATCAATCTACTGGGAATTGATTCGAATGAAACAATTCAAGCGGTAATTTCGGTAAATGGACAAGCAGAAGATGGACATTTCTTATTCTTTGTTACGAAGAAAGGAACGGTCAAACGTACAACTGTTACGGCTTTCTCAAATATTCGTGCCAATGGATTGATTGCGATTGGACTGCGTGAAGGTGATGAACTAGTAAATGTAATGTCCACTGAAGGTGACGAAACGATCATTATTGGTACTCACGATGGCTATTCTGTAACCTTTAAGGAAGCAGTTGTTCGCGATATGGGTCGGACAGCCAGCGGAGTTCGCGGGATTCGCTTACGAGACGAAGATTACGTGATCGGCTCAGCTGTACTGAAAGAAGATCAAGAAGTTTTGGTTATTACCGAAAAAGGTTATGGTAAACGGACGAAAGCTTCTGAATATCCAATCAAAGGTCGTGGTGGTAAAGGGATCAAGACCGCGAATGTCAAAGAGAAGAATGGTCCACTAGCAGGATTGACTACGGTTACTGGCGATGAAGATACTCTTTTGATTACAGATAAGGGTGTAATCATTCGTTTCAATGCAGGCAGTATTTCACAAACAGGTCGAGCTACTTTAGGCGTTCGTTTGATGAAGATGGAAGAAAACACGAAAGTTGTGACGATGGCCATCGTTGATAAAGAAGACGAAGAAGTCGAAGAGACTGAGACAGTCGAGACTGTAGAAACAACGGAAATTACTGAAGAAACACAAAATGATACAGAAGAATAAAAAAAGCATAAAGGCTGGAAGCATTTCCAGTCTTTTTTCGTACCTTAAAGTAAAGAAACATTTGATTTTTGCAGGATGATTATGTATAATGAATATTTGTGAGTAGTCTAGATAAAATTTAGATCGCTCTCCTTGCTCTTAATAAAATTAAGAGCCTTATAGTCCATAGGGAGGTGAAAATCAATGAGTCAAAACACGAAGTATGAAATCACATACATCATTCGTCCGAACATTGATGAAGAAGCAAAAACTGCTTTAGTAGAACGTTTCGATACAATCTTGAAAGATAATGGAGCTGAAATTATCGATTCAAAAGATTGGGAAAAACGCCGTTTCGCTTACGAAATGAACGGATTCCGTGAAGGCATCTACCATATCGTCAATGCAACTGCGCCAACAACAGCTAGTGCAGTTAACGAATTCGATCGTCTTGCAAAAATCAATGACGATATTATTCGTCACATGATCGTTAAGATTGAAGAATAATTGTTTCACGTGAAACAATTGACGAGAAGGGAGCTGGCTTTACTTTGATTAATAATGTTGTACTAGTTGGTCGTTTAACAAAGGATCCTGATTTACGCTACACCGCAAATGGTACAGGTGTTGCGACGTTTACTTTAGCAGTGAATCGTAATTTTACGAATCAAAGCGGGAATCGCGAAGCAGATTTTATCAATTGTGTGATCTGGCGGAAATCAGCAGAAACTTTAGCAAATTATGCGCGTAAGGGAACTCTTTTAGGTGTGACTGGCCGTATCCAAACAAGAAATTATGAAAATCAGCAAGGACAACGTGTCTATGTGACAGAGGTTGTTGCTGAGAACTTCCAATTACTGGAATCTCGTACTGCAAGTGAACAACGTCAACAGAATCCAAGTTCTGGTTCTGATGATAGCTTCCAAGGTCAAGGCGGGGGAAATAATTTTAACAACAATTATAATCAATCCTCTCAGTCAGCTAAGAACACTATGCCTGACTTCGATCGAGATTCAGATCCATTTAGTGGATCCTCTATCGACATTTCAGATGATGATTTACCATTCTAACAATTGAATAGGAGGGAAACGGAATGGCACAACAAAGAAGAGGTCGCAAACGTCGTAAAGTAGACTATATTGCTGCTAATCATATCGAGTACATCGATTATAAAGATATCGAATTACTTAAACGTTTCATCAGCGAACGTGGTAAAATTTTACCTCGTCGTGTAACTGGAACAAGCGCTAAAAACCAACGTAAATTAACGATCGCTATTAAACGCGCTCGTATTATGGGCTTATTAGCATTCGTTTCTGAAGAATAAAATGTCATTTTAAAGAGACTTCGTTTTGGAAGTCTCTTTTTTGTGTTTCACGTGAAACATTCAGGAGAGTCGCCTGTCGAGGAGGATTGTGATAAAATTATACTGTTAGACTGTTCATTTCTACTTGTTGGGACTTAGAATGAATAGGTAAAATGAATTAGGAGGTTCTAAATGAAAAGGAATCCTAGAATAAAATGGTCCTTTTTCTTGTTCTGTTTACTACTGATTCAGTTAGCCGCAATTTTCGCATTACCGTTCAATGTTTTGACAGCAGTAATTGTTATATTAATCGATCTTTTACTATGGGTTTATATGCTTGCTCTGCGTAAACAGACTGAGATTTCCAATCAACAGAAGATTCAGGATGCCTCTAGACATGCTGAAGAGGCGTTAGAGTATGTATCTGATGACATGCCTGTAGGAATCATTACTTGGGATAATGACAATACCTTCATTTGGTCAAATCCAGCGATTACAGAAAAAATTAAGCATTTAACAAAAGAAGATCAGCAAGATATGGTCAATGAATTGCTGCAGCGGGCTGAAAAAGGCAAGAGCATTTATAAAATAGACAATATTCTCTATCATTTTGATTTAAACCAAGAGAAACACATTGCTTATTTAATTGATATCACAAAGGAATATGCCTTAGAGAATAAAGAAAAACAACAGCAAGCAGTAGTTGGAATTCTTTCCGTAGACAATTATGATGATGTAATTGATCGTCGGGATGATAAGGAAATTTCTAATCTGAATTCTTTCATTACAACGATTATTTCTGATTGGATGGATTCCTATCGGATTTTCTATAAACGAGTAAATGAAGAGCGCTTTTTTCTGTTTGCTCGCTATGATGATTTAGAAAAAATGATCGAGAATAATTTTGATTTGCTAGAGCATATCCGTGTTTCGGCTGAAAAACAAGACATGTTGATTACTGTCAGCATGGGAATCAGCTATGGCACGGAATCACTGGAAGTTATTGGTGATGAGGCTCAAAATAATTTGGATATTGCATTGGTTCGTGGTGGGGATCAAGTGGTGGTTAAAAATGCTGGAGAAGGCCAAAAGCCGGTTTTTTATGGCGGTAACTCTGCAAGTGCTGCGAAGCGGACACGCGTGCGTTCACGAGCAATGTCAACGGCCTTGAAGAATGTGTTTAATCAAACAGGCAATGTATTTGTAATGGGGCATCGCTTTCCAGATATGGACGCGATCGGTTCTGCGTTTGGTGTTGCTTGTTTAGCTCGCTATCATGATAAAAAAGTTCAAATCGTTATTAATGAGGATGAAACAATTCCAGATGTAGAACGTTGTTTAACAGAAATTCACAAAAATGGCGAGTTGGAAGGTTTACTGATTTCGCCAGATGCAGCTAAAAAGCAACGCAAAGCTGGTGATTTATTGGTAATGGTAGATTACCATCGACCATCATTGTCGATTGATCAGGATTTATATGATCAGTTTGAAAATATCGTCATTATCGATCATCATCGAAGAGGCGAGGAATTTCCAGAGAAGTCATTGTTAACATATATCGAATCTTCAGCTTCTTCAGCATCGGAGTTAGTTACAGAGCTGATCCAATTTGAGAGTAATGAACGACAAAGAATGAGTAAGATGGCTGCGACATTGTTGTTAGCTGGTATTACGGTAGATACTAAGAATTTTGCTGTTCGAACGACGGCTCGAACTTTCGATGTTGCTAGTTATTTAAAGACTTGTGGAGCGGATGCTTCTTTAGTACAATATCTATTGAGCACCGATATCCAATCCTATTTGGAAATTAGTAAGCTTGTTGGTGAGAGCGATTATGTTAGAGATGATATCGTTGTCGCTACTGGGACTGATGACCATGAGTATGATAGTGTAACGGCAGCCAAGACCGCGGATACTCTGTTATCAATGGTGGATATCAATGCGGCTTTCGTAATTATCAAAAGAACCGATGGCGTAGTTGCTATCAGTGCCAGAAGTTCTGGGACGATTAATGTCCAAACAGTAATGGAAGCACTAGGCGGTGGTGGGCATTTTACAAATGCTGCTACTCAATTATCGAATAGTACGATTTCTGAAGCGAAAGAACAATTATTGGATGCCATTAATAAACAGTTAACGGAGGGGACAGAAGAATGAAAGTAATTTTTTTACAAGATGTTAAAGGCAAAGGTAAAAAGGGCGATATCAAGGAAGTCCCAACAGGATACGCACAAAATTATTTATTAAAGAATAACCTAGCAAAAGAAGCGACTAAAAGCAGTATCTCTGAATTAAGTGGGCAAAAGAAGGCTCAGGATAAAAAGGCGGCAGAAGTTTTAGCTGAAGCAAAAAAATTGGCGGACTTTTTAGCAAAAGAAGAAACGGTGGTAGAAATCAAAGCTAAGGGCGGCGAAGATGGGCGCTTGTTTGGCTCGATTCCTTCTAAACAAATCGCTGAGGGTTTGAAAAAACAATATGATTTGAAAATTGATAAACGCAAGATCGAATTGGAGAATCCGATTCGGACTTTGGGCTATACGAAAGTTCCGGTAAAACTTCATACAGAGGTTGAAGGAATCATTAAAGTACATGTAGTGGAAGAATAAGCTATTTAAAGGGAATAATGACAAGAGAGTATGGGAGTTCTTGAAATTAAGAGGATCTCTCATACTCTTTGTTGTATTTAGTGAGCAGATTTTGTAAAATAGATGGACGAAGAGGAGCGTAAACAGACATGAGCGAAATGTTACAAGATCGTGTGCCACCCCAAAGTATTGAAGCCGAACAAGCGACTTTAGGCTCTATTTTTTTGGAGACTGATGCTTTGATTACGGCCATGGAGTACATAGTTCCAGAAGACTTTTATCGTCGCGGTCATCAACTGATTTTTCGAGCAATGATTCAACTGAACGATCGCAATGAAGCAATCGATGTAGTGACGGTCAAAGAATTACTAGAACAACAAAACCAGCTGGAAGATGCTGGCGGTTTAAGTTACTTATCTGAACTTGCTTTGAGCGTTCCGACAGCGGCTAACGTAGGCTATTACGCCAAAATCGTGGAAGAAAAGTCTCTATTGCGAAATCTGATTCAAACGGCTACGAACATCGTGACCGAAGGCTTTGAGCAAGGAGACGACGTACAGACGATTTTAGATGCTGCCGAACGTAATATCATGGAAGTATCAGAACGACGCAATAAGAGCGGTTTTTTGACCATCAGTGAGGTCTTGAATACGGCGATTGAAAATATCGACCAATTGGCTAGAAATGATGAAGAAATTACTGGTTTGCCAACGGGCTATGCGGCATTAGATAAAATGACTGCCGGCCTGCAATCAGAGGAATTGATCATCTTAGCCGCTCGTCCGGCGGTAGGTAAAACAGCTTTTGCTTTGAATATTGCCCAAAATGTTGGAACCAAAACTGATAAATCAGTCGCTATTTTCAGTTTGGAAATGGGGGCTGAATCCTTAGTAAACCGGATGCTGTGTGCAGAAGGATCAATTGAAGCGAGTCACTTACGAACGGGGCAGTTGTCTGAAGAAGAATGGCAAAACCTGATCGTTGCAATGGGAAGCCTGTCTCGTGCGAATATCTTTATTGATGATACTCCCGGAATCAAAGTGTCTGAGATTCGAGCAAAATGTCACAAATTAGCCAAGGAAAAAGGAAATCTTGGCTTGATCCTAATTGACTATCTGCAATTGATCGAAGGGACTGGACGAGAAAATCGCCAACAAGAGGTTTCTGAAATTTCACGACAATTGAAAAAATTAGCAAAAGAGTTAAAAGTACCAATCATTGCTTTGTCACAGCTTTCTCGTGGAGTTGAACAACGGCAAGACAAGCGTCCGGTGTTGAGTGATATCCGTGAATCAGGATCAATCGAGCAAGATGCTGATATTGTCGCCTTCTTATATCGTGATGATTATTATGATCGTGAAGGTGAAGAAGAGGAAGAATCACTAGCCAACCGTAACGTGATCGAAGTAATTATTGAGAAAAACCGGAGCGGGGCACGAGGAACCGTAGAACTGCTCTTTATTAAGGAATACAATAAATTCTCTTCCTTGTCACCGAGAGAAGATTTCTAGCGCAGGTCTTGAACTTGCGCTTTTTTGCGAGTTTTTTTTAGTATTCGAAATTTGTATTGATTTTATGATTATTGAAAAATAATGTTCGTGATTTACCGTGTTTTTATAATCTTTATTTTTTAATATTCGAATTTTCATTGAAGTATAGCGCTATTCTTGTTACAATGGTTCAGGATTAAATAAAATAAAATGAGGTGTTCAGATGTCATCTGTAGTAGTTGTAGGGACGCAGTGGGGCGATGAAGGTAAAGGAAAGATCACAGATTTTTTAAGTGAGAATGCGGAAGTCATTGCTCGTTACCAAGGTGGAGACAATGCAGGTCATACAATCAAATTTGACAATGAAACATATAAATTACACTTGATTCCTTCTGGGATTTTCTACAAAGAAAAAATCAGCGTTATTGGAAATGGTGTGGTAGTCAATCCGAAGTCATTGGTTACGGAGTTGGCGTACTTACATGAACGCGGCGTCACGACGGATAACTTACGTATCTCTGATCGCGCACATGTCATCTTGCCATACCATATCAAGTTGGACCAATTGCAGGAAGATGCAAAGGGTGAAAATAAAATCGGTACGACCATCAAAGGGATCGGACCTGCTTACATGGATAAGGCAGCTCGTGTCGGTATTCGCGTGGCTGATTTATTGGATAAAGAAATTTTTGAAGAACGCTTGATGATCAACTTGGAAGAAAAGAATCGTCAATTCGTCAAAATGTTTGATGACGAGGCGATGAGCTTTGATGATATTTTTGAAGAGTATTATGAATATGGTCAACAAATTAAACAATATGTAACGGATACATCCGTGATCTTAAACGATGCGTTGGATCAAGGTAAACGTGTCCTATTTGAAGGCGCGCAAGGTGTGATGCTGGATATTGATCAAGGAACTTATCCATTTGTTACCTCTTCTAATCCGGTTGCCGGCGGTGTCACGATCGGTAGCGGTGTTGGACCATCTAAGATCGATAAAGTCGTAGGGGTATGTAAAGCTTATACGTCACGCGTTGGTGATGGACCTTTCCCAACGGAACTATTTGATGAAGTAGGCGATCAGATCCGCGAAGTTGGTCGTGAATATGGAACAACAACTGGCCGTCCACGTCGGGTTGGCTGGTTTGACTCTGTAGTTATGCGTCACTCAAAACGCGTTTCTGGGATTACCAATCTATCTTTGAACTCAATCGATGTGTTGAGCGGATTGGAAACGGTCAAGATTTGTACGGCTTATGAGCTAGATGGAGAATTGATTTATCATTATCCAGCAAGCTTGAAGGAATTAAATCGCTGCAAACCAGTCTATGAAGAACTACCTGGTTGGAGTGAAGATATTACTGGCTGTCGGGATCTAGCAGACTTGCCAGAAAATGCTCGGAACTATGTTCGTCGTGTTTCAGAGCTTGTCGGTGTACGTATTTCTACGTTCTCTGTAGGACCAGATCGGACACAAACGAATATTATGGAAAGTGTTTGGGCGCAAATCTAACTTATTGTGAGACAAGCAACCAATTATCTAGTAAAATGGATTTACTACTAAGCGGGTGTTTGGAGGATTTTAAAATGTATCAGATTCTGACAGATTCATGTTGCGATGTGCCTTATGAAATACTAGAAGAAAACAACGTGGATTTTATTTCAATGTATGTTTCAATAGATGGAACAGAGTTCGCTGATGACTTGGGCCGCAGTTTTAAGATCGATGATTTTTATCAACGAATCAAAGATGGCGCGATGCCCACAACGTCACAAGTAAATGTTGGTCGTTATGTAGAATTTTTCCGCGGCTATGCGGAGAAAAATATTCCAATTTTATATATCTGCTTTTCTTCTGGAATGAGCGGTTCGTATCAAAGTGCGATGCAGGCTGTTGAGCTCTTAAAAGAAGACCTACCAGATGCGGAAGTCTACGTAGTGGATTCCTTAGCGGCAAGTGGCGGTGAAGGACTAATGGTCTATGAGGCTGCTCAGAAGCAACAAGCTGGAATGTCACTAAAAGACTTGCATCAGTGGTTGGAAGAAAATAAGTTAACCTATCATCATTGGGTGACGGTTGATGATTTAAATCACTTACAACGTGGCGGACGCATCTCAAAAACCAGTGCTGCAATTGGTGGGTTAATGAATATCAAGCCAATCATCACAGTGGATGTAGAGGGCAAGTTACAAAATGTTGAAAAAATTCGCGGACGTAAAAAAGCGTTGCAGCTAGTCGCCGATAAAATTAGTGCGGCAACGACAGATCCAGCGAATCAAACAATCTTTATCACAACCAGCGCTGACCAAGAAGGCGCAGAAGAAGTAAAACGTCATTTAGAGGAAAGTATTCAACCGAAAGAGGTTCGAATCTTTCCATTAGGGACAACAATCGCCAGTCATACGGGGCTTGGCTGTATCGCAGTCTTTACTCGCGGCGAAAAACGAACTTAAATTAATGAAAAACGAGGAAATCTATCAGATTTCCTCGTTTTTTTTGCGAGTTATGCTTTTCTCAGTTTAGTAAACATGAGTAGATAATCATTTCTTTTTGGGAATATAAAGGACAGGTAGTTTAGCAGAATCGTGAGCGTACGAAACTCCCCAGAATTTTTACGTCAGAAAAATTCTCCCTTACTTGTGAGCTAGCTACTGCTCTCTTTGTTGACTGAAGTCGCGGATTAATTCGATTAATTGCCCACGAATCGTTGAATCTAAAATTTGTTCCCGCTGAACCAATGAAATCATAAACGTTGGCTGTGGTTCGTCAGTAATCGGGATCATCACTAAATGGTCGTCAGATGAAACCGCCAATTCAGCTAGAAAGCCGATACCAATCTGTTCGCGGATCATGCCTTTCAAAATATTTAAGTTGCTATTTTGATAGATGATTTGCGGTTCGAAATGCGCCTGCTGCGCCATTTTTTTAAAGGCTGTCGGATGAACGTAATGCTCATTCAATAGCACAAAAGGTTCGTCCTTCAGCTCAGAGAAGGTTACCTCTTTGCGTTTAGCTAAAGGGTGGTTCGGGCTGACAACGATCATAAATCTTTTTTCGATCAATAGTTCACTGGTCAGTTCATCGTCACGAATCGGTTGTGTTGATCCTAGAAGGGCAAGATCAATTTTCCCGCGGCGCAATAATCCATAAAGATCCCGAGAACCGCCATCGACTAAGTGAATGTGTTGCATCAAATTATTTTTGAAAAGATAGGAAGAAAGCTTTGGGAAATAAAAATTCCCGATGATCGGCGGCAAGCCAAAATCTAAGGTTTCTTCCTTCAAACGATCAATCTCGGTAACAGCGATCGTAATCTCTTTTAAAATATTTGAAATGTGACGGGATAAGATCAGCCCAGATTGGGTGATAATCAGTTGCTTGTGCGATTGGTCACGATAGACGAGTTCAGCTCCTAATTCATCTTCTAATCGTTTCACTGCGTAAGTAATGGTTGGTTGACTGACATGAAAGGCATTTGCAACCTTTGTAAAACTCTTTTCGCGTACTAAGCGTTGGAAATATTCTAGGTCTTTAAAGTTCATAATAATCTCCTCTTGTGAAATTAGACTATCATATAAATAAAATTTATTCTAAGCTTTTGTTTTGACTATAGTTTATCAAAGCGTGTATCGTCCTAACTGTAAACAACTAAGGGGGAAACACAAATGAGAGGAAACGAAATTTTAAATAACCCATTTTTAAATAAAGGAACGGCTTTTACAAAAGAAGAACGGCAACAATTTGGCTTGACCGGAATGTTGCCATCTAAAGTTCAAACTTTGGAAGAACAAGCGGAACAAACGTACGGTCAATATCAAAGCAAAACCACAAATTTAGAAAAGCGTCTATTTTTGATGGAAATATTCAATACTAATCGGACTCTCTTCTATAAATTGATGGGTCAGCATGTTGTTGAGTTTATGCCGATCGTTTATGATCCAACCGTGGCTGATTCAATCGAACAATATAACGAATTGTTTGTTGAACCGCAAGATGCAGCATTCTTGTCGATTGATGATCCTGAAAGTATCAAAGATAGTTTGAAAAACGCTGCGAATGGTCGTGATATTCGCTTGATCGTAGTGACAGATGCAGAGGGAATCTTAGGAATTGGCGACTGGGGCGTGAACGGAGTAGACATCGCCATCGGCAAATTGATGGTCTACACTGCTGCGGCAGGGATCAATCCGACCCAAGTGTTGCCAGTCTCGATTGATGCGGGGACCAATAATCAAGAATTGTTAAGCGACCCAATGTATCTAGGGAATAAACATGAACGTGTTTATGGCGATAACTATTATGAAATGATTGATCAATTCGTAGAAGCGGTTGAAGAATTATTTCCTGAAGTATTGCTGCACTGGGAAGATTTTGGTCGTTCGAATGCCGCAACTATTTTGGAAAAATACCAAGATAAGATTACGACCTTCAATGATGATATTCAAGGGACAGGGATCGTTGTTTTAGCCGGTGTTTTAGGCGCTTTAAACATTTCGCAAGAGGAACTGACGAAACAAACAGTTATGACCTTTGGTGCTGGAACAGCTGGTGTTGGAATCGCCAACCAATTGTTAGATGAAATGAAACGTCAAGGGTTATCAGAAGAAGAAGCTCGTAAACATTTTTACATGGTAGACAAACAAGGGGTGCTATTTGAAGACACAGAGGACTTAACCTCTGGTCAAAAAGACTTTGTTCGTCAACGCAGCGAATTTTCAAACGCGGACGAATTAACGAATTTGACCGCAGCTGTTAAAGCCATTCATCCTACGATCATTATTGGGACTTCCACACAACCGGGAGCCTTTACTGAGGAAATCGTGCGAGAAATAGCAGCTAACACCGAACGGCCAATCATTTTCCCATTGTCTAATCCTACGAAATTAGCAGAAGCGACAGCTGAAGATCTAATTAAATGGACGGATGGTAAGGCGTTGATCGGGACAGGAATTCCAGCTGCTGACGTGAAGTACAACGGCGTGACGTATCAAATCGGTCAAGCAAATAATGCCTTGATGTATCCAGGTCTAGGTCTAGGTATCATTGCTTCTACTGCAACTCGCGTCAATGGCGAAATGTTGTCACAAGCGAGCCATGCTTTAGGTGGAATTGTTGATACAAGCAAACTAGGTGCAGCAGTATTGCCGCCAGTTTCAAAATTAACGGAATTTTCTCAAACGATTGCTGAAGTTGTTGTGAAAAGTGTCGTAGATCAACAATTGAATAAAGAAGAGATTACAGATATCAAACAAGCAGTCGAAGAGATGAAATGGTACCCAGAATATCAACCGCTTGACGTTGAATAAGTGAGTAATGAATAAGAGCTGTTCTGCGTGTTTCCTTTGAGTAGGAAACACGTGGGAGAGCAATAGATTGAATTTTAATAAGAGAAAGAAGGAAGAAAGATGATTTTCTTTCAATCGATCCAAAGTGTTTTAAGCATCATTATTATGATTGCATTAGGACATATATTGAAACGTCAAGGCTGGTTTGATGATAGTTTTGGCAAAAGTATTTCGTCATTGATTACGCGGGTGGCGTTGCCAGCGTCTATCTTTGTATCAGTATTAAAGAACTTAACTAAAGAAAGCTTGTTCCAACTATCCGGTAGTCTGATCTATCCTGTTGGAGCGGTCATTATTTCTTACATCTTAGCCTATGCGCTAGTTAAAATTTTGAAGATTCAGCCAGGGCGCCGCGGGATATTCATGAATGCTGTGGTGAATGCCAATACGATCTTCATTGGGTTGCCTTTGAATATTGCCTTGTTCGGTGAAAAGGCATTGCCATATTTCTTGGTGTATTATGTGACGAATACCGTTTCAACTTGGGCCTTTGGGGTATTCTTGATCTCCAACGATGATCCAACCAAAGTCAAAGGTGAAAATAAAGCCAAATTGAACTGGAAGAAATTGTTACCCCCGCCTTTACTTGGCTTTATCGTAGCGATCGTCTTCCTATTAATAGGGATTCCTGTACCAAGCTTTATCAATGCAACGCTTGGCTATGTCGGCAGTATCGTTACTCCGCTGTCACTGCTTTACATCGGGATCGTTTTGTACGATGCTGGTTTGAAGAGTATCCGCTTTGATCGTGACACGGTGGTAGCATTACTGGGACGCTTCGTTTTAGCCCCTGCTGTATTAATCGGTTTGATCGCTCTCGGCTCAAATGTTTTTGGCGCCAGTCTAGCACCATTGTTGAAGCAAACCTTGATCGTGCAATCTGCAACACCAATGTTGGCTGTCTTGCCAATCTTAGCGAATGAAGCACACGGTGATGTTAAATATGCAACAAATCTAGTGACAACTAGTACCGTATTATTTGTGATCGTTGTTCCGATCCTGATGGAACTCGTTCAATTCATTTAATTTGCTTCCTTAATAGAAAAAGCATCCGCGATTTCGCGAATGCTTTTTTTTAATACAGGTGACTCAATTGTTTTTGTACTTCTGGATTTTCTAAGAATTCATCGTACGTTGTCTCTGCACGATCAACTACACCATTTTCGGAAATCGCAATAATGCGGTTCGCGATCGTTTGAATGAACTGATGGTCATGAGAGGCGAATAGAAGGGAACCTTTATACGCAATCAGACCTTCATTCAATGCTGAGATGGATTCTAAGTCTAGGTGATTGGTTGGATCATCCAAAACTAAGACGTTTGATTTTGACAGCATCAATTTCGATAGCATGCAGCGAACCTTTTCACCACCAGATAAGACATTGACAGGCTTCATCACTTCATCACCAGAAAACAGCATACGGCCTAGGAAGCTGCGCAAGAAGGTGTTATCGTCTTCTTCTTTGCTAGCGTATTGACGCAGCCAATCAAGGATCGGCATATCACTGTCGAATTCCTTCGTCGTATCTTTAGGCAAGTAAGCCTGGCTGGTTGTTACACCCCAACGAACCGTCCCTGTATCGGGTTCTAAGTCCCCCATGATCACTTTGAATAGCGTTGTTGTGACTAAGTCGTTTTCAGCGATGAAGGCGACCTTATCGTCACGATTCAAGGTGAAAGAGATATTATCTAAGATTTTTTTGCCATCGATTGTCACACTGACATTGTCGACTTGCAGCAAGTCATTCCCGATTTCCCGTTCTGGCTTGAACTGTACAAATGGGTAACGGCGTGAAGAAGGCTGGATATCGTCTAAGGTGATCTTATCCAACATTTTCTTACGAGAAGTCGCTTGTTTTGATTTCGATGCGTTGGCACTGAAACGAGCAATAAATTCTTGCAATTCTTTGATTTGTTCTTCTTTTTTCGCATTTTGTTGAGATTGTAATTTTGCGGCTAACTGGCTGGATTCTAGCCAGAAGTCATAGTTTCCGACATACAATTTAATCTTCCCGAAATCTAGGTCGGCCATATGAGTACACACTTTGTTCAAGAAGTGGCGGTCATGGGATACGACGATCACGGTATTATCAAAATTAATTAGAAATTCTTCTAACCAGTTGATTGATTGGATATCTAAGCCATTCGTTGGCTCATCTAGTAAAAGAACATCGGGTTTGCCGAAAAGTGATTGAGCTAATAGGACTTTGATTTTTTGTCCAGCCGTTAATTCGCTCATTTTTTGCTGATGCAATTCTTCTGGAATGTTCAGTCCTTGTAAGAGGACCGCGGCTTCAGGTTCGGCTTCCCAGCCATCTAGCTCAGCGAATTCGCCTTCAAGTTCTGCTGCACGAATACCGTCTTCGTCAGAAAAATCTTCCTTCATATAAACGGCGTCTTTTTCCTGCATGACTTGGTATAAACGTTCATGACCCATAATAACTGTTTCAAGAACCGTATATTCTTCAAAATCAAAATGGTTCTGTTTTAATACAGCCATCCGTTCGTTCGGACCTAAAGTAACAGAGCCAGTAGAAGGCTGGATATCGCCTGCTAAAATCTTCAGAAAGGTTGATTTGCCGGCACCATTCGCGCCGATCAATCCGTAACAATTGCCGGGAGTGAATTTAATATTTACGTCATCAAAAAGTTTACGATCAGGAAACTGTAAACTAACGTCACTTACTGTAATCAATGCTTTTCCTCGCTTTATCAGTATTGGCGCAAGGCCTCTTTGCATTATATCGGGGAACATCTGAAGTTTCAAGTCAACCGTTAAGAATTTACTTGGGATTTAAAATAGGATAGACTTGGCTGTGAAGGGATGTGTCAGTATGATCGGGATCATTATCGCGACCCACGACCATTTAGCGGACAGCCTGTTACAAACGGCTGAATCTATTTTGGGCGAACAGAGCTGTGTGGAAACATTAAATATTGAACCAGGAGCAACAGGACTACAAGAAAAAATTGAAGACTACGCTGACGATTTATTGACGAAAGTTGATGAGCTCGTTTGGCTGGTAGATATGTTTGGGGGAACGCCATTTCGCTATGCCAGCTATTGTGTGATGGATGATTCGCGCCAGTCCTTAGTGACGGGAGTCAATTTGCCAATGGTTCTGCAGGCTTTGGTAAACCGAGAGTTGTCCGCAGCGGAATTGACGAAGCAATTAGAAATAGAAGCGAAACAAACGATTCGCAGAATGTAAAAAAGGTAGTGCCAAAAATTTTTGGCACTACCTTTTTTACTATTTTAAGAGTTCACGCAGTGTTGGCATATCATGAACTTGATATTTTTCTTTAAAGGCATTGATTTGTTCGGCTGAGAATTTTTCTGGTTCTAATTCTAGAGCTTCCACAGGTAGTGGACGTTCGTCTTTGATTTTAACATCGATCACGACGGGACGTTTGCAGGCTTTTGCCGCAGTGAAGGCAGGCTCTAATTGACTATATTCAGTAATCGTGAAGCCATCAGCACCAAGCGCTTCTCCAACTTTACCGAAGTCAGCGCCTTCTAAAAAGACTCCGAATTTTTGTTGTTCTGTATCTTCTTGTTCGGCTTCGATGAAACCAAAGGCATCATTTGAAAAGACCACGTTAATAATTGGCAAATTGTATTTTACTTGTGTAATGATGTCTTGCATTTGCATAGCAAAGCCGCCGTCGCCGCTGAAGGTAAAGACTTGTTTGTCTGGATAAGTCAATTGTGCAGCGATTCCGCCTGGAACACCATTGCCCATCGTAGCAAACCAACCAGAAGTCGTGAATTGTTGTTCCCCATTCATTTCTAAATGACGGATCGCATTCAAGGTAACATTCCCAACGTCAGCAACATAAACGGCATCCTGTTCAGCAATGCGATTGATTTCTTTAAAAACGGGTTCTGCCCGTAACGGTGTTGATTCATCATTATAGAAGCTCTTGCGCCAAGCGTGCCAATTGCGGATATTTTCTTGGTTGGCTTTCAACCAGGCATCAGCAGGGCGGGGTGTTCCAAGTTCGACCCAACGACGAAGAGCTGTTGCACCATCACCTAATACTGATTGGTCAACATTGTGGCGGCGCCCAAATTTTGAGGCGTCGATATCGACTTGGATAAATTTCGCAGCTGGATTGAAGAAATATCGGCCAAATGGGAAATCACTGCCGACAAAGACGATCAAGTCAGCATCAGCCAACGCTTCATTTGCCGGTTTAGTTGCCACACGAGCAGCAAAACCTAAGAAGTTTTCATATAAATCAGGAATAATCCCTTTAGCTAAAACAGCAGCTGCAACGGGCATTGAGAAATGCTCAGAGAAGGCTTTGATCGCATCAAAGCCGCCGCGAACGCCTTGCCCGATGTAAAGCACCGGTTGTTTCGCTGCTTCGATTAACGGTAGTGCGGCCTTCAAATCTGCTTCATCAGGTAAAACAACGCCTGTTTTATGATTTTTTGCCGTCGCGATTTCTGTTTCTTCGATTTCTGCAAAGCCAAAATCAACGGGAATCGTAACTACTGCAACACCTTTTTGCTGATACGCAGCTTTGATTGCTTCGTCGATCACGTGAGGTAAGCTTTCTGGTGTCATCACTGTCCGGTTATAGACACTGACATCCGCAAACATTGGATTCTCATTTAATTCTTGGAATGAATTGTAATTCATGGCAGTAGAGGCAACTTGCCCTAATAAAGCCAAGACTGGAACATGATCCATTTGAGCGTCGTAAAGTCCGTTGATTAAGTGACTAGCACCAGGGCCAGCTGAACCAAAGACTGCACCTACTTTACCAGTTAGTTTTGCATCGGCCGCAGCGGCTAAAGCGCCAGCTTCTTCATGACGGACCTGAATATATTTTACCGCCTCGCGTTCATGATACAATGCATCCATGGTTGAGTTGAATGAACCGCCGGGAATCCCGTAGATATGGTCGATTCCCCAAGCTTCTAAAACATTGACCATTGCTACGCCTGCATTAATTTTTGTCATCTTCTTCACTCACTTTCATTTTGTAAGTTTCCTACCTAAAAAGTATAACGCGTCTAAAAAAAACCAGCAAAGAAAGTGTCTCACAAGAAGTTTACAGGTATGCCTAAAATATGATAAGGTGTATACGAATAAACGTTTTCAGGATACCAGTCTATGTTTTGTCGGTTTCATTAAGTTAGTTTAATAGTTGAATGAAATCGGATGCAAGAAAAAAATTTTTAATGGATCAGCAAATGGGCGATCCATAAGAAAGATAACTACCAGAATAACTAGTATGGAGGTTTGTATGATTGAATGGTTATTAGGCCTAGCAGCCTGGCAACAAGCATTAGTAGGAACGCTATTTACTTGGGGAATGACTGCTTTGGGAGCTGCATTGGTCTTTTTCTTTAAAAATATCAACCGCAACGTACTGAATTTGATGTTGGGTTTTGCCTCTGGTGTGATGATCGCGGCGAGTTTTTGGTCATTGTTAGATCCGGCGATTGCTGCAGCTGAGGAGAATGGATCGATTCCTTGGTTAGTGGTTAGTATTGGTTTTGGTCTTGGCGGACTGTTTCTTTATATAGCAGATAAGACAATTCCTCATATGCATTTTGGACCCAATAAGGAAAAAGAAGGATTTCCCAGCCATTTAAAACGGACGATTTTGTTGGTGTTTTCTATTACGCTGCATAATATTCCGGAAGGCTTGGCAGTCGGCGTTGCTTTTGGTGCAGCCAGTGAAGCAGCAAATCCTACTGCCGCAGTTTTGGCCGCAATTTCGGTATCCTTAGGGATCGGAATTCAAAATTTTCCAGAAGGTGCGGCGGTCTCAATTCCGTTACGTCAAGAAGGGCTGAGTCGGACGAAATCCTTTATTTATGGACAAGCATCAGGACTTGTCGAACCGATCGCAGCGGTAATCGGAGCGCTATTGGTAACAAGTGTCCAACCGTTGCTGCCATACGCTCTTTCTTTTGCGGCTGGGGCGATGATCTACGTTGTAGTGGAGGAATTAATCCCGGAAGCTCAGGCGACAACAGACAGCAAACATCATTTTGGTGTTTTTGGTGCGATGCTGGGGTTTATTATTATGATGATTTTGGATGTTGCGTTGGGGTAAATCAAAAAAATGACGAAAGCTCAATCAGCTTTCGTCATTTTTTATTTTAATAGGTCCGTCCACGACGTTTGGTCAACCAGTTGACCAAGAAGTAAGCAATGGCTAACGGAATAGCAATTCTAAAGAATAATCCGATCAGGCCTGAAATAAGCGGACCAACAATACTTAAAATCAAACTAGCAACTAAGAAAAAGCCGACAACAGCTAAAATTCGTACAACCATAGGGTAATCTTTCATCATTTTAAATTCCTTCTTTCCATTTGTTTTAACTTAAACCTAGTTTAGCAAACAATTTTCTCACTTACGTCCAACTTAAGACGTATTTATTGGCAAATCAATCGATTTTTTTGTTTAATAGGAGGAGAAACTATAGTTTAGTAAGTAACGAATGGAGTTAAGAGAAAATGCCAAAGTCACGAATTGAAGCTTTTACAGATGCGGTCATCGCCATTATCATGACCTTGTTAGTGTTAGAATTACATGAGCCGAATGGTTCTACGTGGTCCGCCTTTTTACATATGGAGCATAAATTTATCGTCTATTTAATCAGTTTTGTCAGCTTAGCAATTTACTGGAACAACCACCATCATCTTTTTCAGCTAGTTCGAAAAGTAGATGGCTGGGTATTATGGGCCAATAATTTTTTGATTTTGATGATGACACTTTTTCCCTATGTCACTGCTTGGGTCGGCGACTATCCTTTTTCTTGGGCGCCGCAAGCATTGTACGGGTTAGTAACATTAGGAACAGATTTTGCCTACTATTTGTTGATTCGAGCATTAGTTCGCGCAAACGGAAAAGATTCTAAAATTGGGCAATTATTTAGGCACTACCCCAAATTATACCTATCTATTGGCTTGGCAATCGTAGCTTTAATCTTAGGAAAATTAATTGCTCCAATTGCTGTATTAGTTGTTAATGTCTTAATTTTATTGATGTGGTTTATTCCAGAGAAGTCTATTGAGAGAACCTTGTAAAAGTGCAGCCAAGTGTTGCGCTTTTTTTGTTACAATCTCTTAACTACAACGGAAAATAGTTATCGAACAGGCTCAATCAGAATGATTTTCGGGCATATTTGGGCATATTAAAGAAGCTTCCGTTCCATAGGCTACCGAAATAATTCCCTACGATCATTTCTGCTTCTTATTTTTCTTGTTTTTCCCCTTTTTCTTCTTTTGATTTCCTCTAGGTTTCTTCTTCCCACTTTTTCCTGAAGCTTTAGCAGCCCTCATGTCTAGTTCTTTCTTTTTCCGACCTTCCTTGATTTGTTCTTTGGTTTTTCCATAGCGTAAGTAGTTGATATCCAGTTCATGCGAATTCTCGGCGGATTCAATGGCGGAAGCAGATTCCAGACCAGACAGCTCCAGCTCCGTTGGCGTTTTTTCTCCCGGCAGTGGATATTTTGCTTCTACTTTTGCAGCGACTTCATCATAATAAGGCGGTTTAGACGTAGCCGTGGACACAGCTGCAGGTTGCTTTTGCGGCTTTTTATTTTCAATCGAAGCTCTAGGTGTCGTTTGCTCTTCCATCGTCTCGGTTGGAACAACTTCTTCTTGAACCTCTTTATGCTGGGCATCGATCCGGCCTTCATGGCTAGAAAAATTCAAATATACAGCAAAGCGACGAGCAGAGTCGGTCTGAAAAACCGTTAAGCTCGTTAAGAGTTTTAAGACGTTAGCGGTTTCATTTTCTAAGTGTTCAGAGACTCGTTTTGTATTACGCAGTGTCCATGTATGTTTTTTTCCATTTGAGTCCTTGAAGCTCGATATCAACGTGTACTGGTATTCAGAAGGTTCCGGCTGTTCACGGTTCTTTTTCTCCAAGTAGGTTTTATAGAAACTCGTTTCCTTAGTAAATTCTTGGTATTCGCTTTCATTTTTAAATAGACGATTCACGACTTTTTGCCATTCATCCGTTGAAAAGAACGACTCAAAGAAGACACAGTGCTTCCGCAACGTATCATTCGGTGTTGTGGTAAGAAAAATCTGATGGATAAGCCCTGTCAATGGCTCTAGTGAATAATCACTCGCGCATAAAGCATATCGCAAAAGAATCGCAACCAAATACTCAACGACTTGCGCGGCATTCTTGGTTTGTTCAAAATACTTCGCTACCCGTTTCATAAGATTTGTATTCTTCATACCAAAAATCTGCCTTTGTCCAAGCTTCACTGTATCCATCAATGTCATCCTCCAATTGTCTATTTTTATTCATTATCAAGTAATACTTTTCACAAAAATGATAATATTAGATAACGGAAAAGTAAATAGGTTTTGCAAATACCTTTTTCTATTAAAAAAAATTAACCTTTTGAATAATAAGGTTTTTGGTGTTTTTTTGATAGATAGTCAATTGAAATAATCGAGTTTTAAATAACTTAACGAAAAATAGGATTTACCATAGGAGCATTAAAGAGATTTGTTTAATACTTTTAAATCTACAGCGTTATTAAATTTTCGTTGATTGTTACATTTTTTTTTGAAAAAAATTGTGTTTAAGACTAAATATTAATTTTTTGACTGAAGCAAGAGTAAATGAAAGTTTAGGTAATCTCAATTTAGCTGGCCTTTTTCCTATAATAGCTACACTCAGTCATTTAACTATGGTAGAGTTTAAACAAACGTTTTAATGGAGGGGACCAATGTTAGAAGCGATTATTTTTGATATGGATGGGGTCTTAGTCGATTCAGAGTATACGTATTTTCAAAGTAAATCACAGATTTTAAGAGAAGCTGGCCATGAGGTAGAAGACAGTTATCATTTTCAATTCATGGGTACGACTAGTGACTATATGTGGGAAAAAATGAAGCAGGAATTTTCATTGCCCTTATCCGTTTCGGATTATGTTCAGCAAATGACAGCTTTGCGGCAGGCAATGATCAAGCGAGACGGCATTAGAGTAATTCCTCATGTTCAGGAGTTTGTTAAAGGATTGTCTCAGTCAGGCTTGAAACTGGCAGTAGCATCCTCGTCGTCATTAGCAGAAATCAAAGTGAATCTAGCAGAAATTGGCTTGTCTGAATATTTTTCAGAAGTCGTTAGTACTGAAGAGGTGGAGAATTCGAAGCCGGCCCCAGACGTTTATTTGGCTGCGGCAGAGCGGATAGGTGTAATGCCTGAAAATTGCTTAGGTATTGAAGATACAAAAAATGGTACGGGAGCTGTTCACAATGCGGGAATGGTTTGTGTTGGCTTTGCCAATCCGGTATTTCCAAAGCAAGATTTGGCATTCGCGGATATGGTAGTTTCGTCTTTTGCTGATTTAGATGCGGATTCACTAACGAAAATCTACCAGAAAGTGAGGGAATCGCATGCCTAAAGCAGCGATATCCAGTAAAGCATTTCTAATCGAGGGTGGTTGTAATGCTTGCGGACTGCAAAATACGGAGACCTTCACCATTCATTTTGAAGATCATCGATCCGCTGTACTAGATCATTTTGATGTCCCATCCCTTGTTCAAACGATTGCTCAAAAGAACGGGTGGAAAGAGAAGGCCATTTCTGTAGGGATCGGCGAAGAGGAGATTGTTTTGCAAAAAGCAAATGAGGTAATCAAACCAAACTATTTTGGCGATCAAATTAGTTATCAGACAGGGAATCAGCGAATCCAGACAAAACAACGATTCGACGATAACAACGAATTATTTGAACAGGTAAATCGTATTTTGGTACAACTGTTTAAACTTGAACCTTATGAGATAAGGATAGCCGTTGAGTAAAGCGGTTGTGACAGAAGTGGTCAGCTTCAAGAATTTTCGGTTTATTTCCGAAGAAGCTACTTCTGAAATAACATTTGTTCGAAAACAGGAGCTGTGACAAGATTTTTGTCGCAACTCCTATTTTTATTGAATAAAGGAAAGATAGCCTTTAAAAAGGCAGATAGATTCAGAGGCTTATCTTTTTGAGCCGGATTTTTGCTTTTTACTGAAAGCGTATTCTAATATGGAAGGATAGGAGAGGTGGAGAATATGGTAAAACAGTTCGAAAAACAATTTATTGGCGGAGAATGGAAATTAGGCAATGACTCAGAGCATGTGAATGAGGATAAAAACCCTTATACGCAAGAAACGCTCTTGAAGATTCAAGGTGCGAATACAGAAGATGTCGATGAAGCCTATCAAGCAGCTCAAAGAGCCCAAAAAGAATGGATGGCTAAAACACCTCAAGAGCGAAGTGAGGTTGTGAAAAAGGCAGCCTTGCTAATGGAAGAAAAGCAAGCAGAGATCGTTGAATGGCTGATCAAAGAAGGGGGAGCCACCCAAATAAAGGCGGGACTCGAAGTTAATCTGGCAAAAGGGATTACTGAAGAAGCAGCCAGCTTTCCGATGCGAACAGAGGGGAAGCTTTTACCAACGAACACAGTTGAAGAAGAAAGTTTTGTGACCCACAGACCTGTAGGAGTAATTGGCATTATCAGCCCGTGGAATTTCCCCTTTCATTTGACGATGCGCTCTTTAGCTCCTGCCATTGCTGCAGGAAATGGCGTTGTGATTAAACCAGCCAGTGATAGTCCAGTGACTGGAGGTCTTTTACCTGCAAGGATATTCGAAGAAGCAGGCGTTCCTAAAGGCTTAGTTAATGTCACTGTCGGCAGCGGCAGTGAGATCGGAGATTATTTTGTTGCTCATCCAATACCAGGGTTCATTTCCTTTACTGGCTCCACTCCAGTAGGGAAAAATATCGCGAGTCAAGCAATGAGCGGCAAAAAGATCAAACAGGTGGCATTAGAATTAGGGGGAAATTCCCCATTTATCGTACTTGATGATGCAGACATTGAAGAAGCCGCACACGCTTTGATCGTCAGCAAGTTCATGCATTCCGGACAAATCTGCATGGCAGCAAATCGAGCAATCGTGGTGGAGGCTGTATTTGATGAATTTGTTCATAAAGTAGTGGAACGAGTAAAAGAGTTGGTTTCCGGTGATCCATCTGATGAAAAGACGGTCGTTGGGCCAATCATCAATCAAAAACAGACGGATCAAATTCAAGAGATCATTCAGCAGGCGAAAGAAGCAGGAGCCACTTTCTTAGTGGAGGGTTCTATCAAAGGACAAGTCGTTGAGCCAGTTGTTTTAGTCTCCGAAGACCCTGCTTTAGAAATTTTCCATCAAGAAATCTTTGGACCCGTGCTGCCGATTCTGAAGGTGAAGGATACGGAAGCGGCGATCAATGCAGCGAATGATACAGAATATGGTTTGTCGAGCGCCTTATTTACCAAAGATTTAGACAAAGGGCGTGCTCTGGCAAATAGAATCGAAGCCGGAATGTGTCATATTAATGGTCTGACTGTCGATGACCAACCGAATGCCCCCTTTGGCGGAGAGAAAAATTCGGGGATCGGACGCTTTAATGGTGAGTGGGTCTTGGAGGAATTTACGCGAGTTCAATGGGTAACGACGAAATCAGGAAACGGTCAGTACCCTTTTTAAGCGGATCAAAAACGAGTTTTAAATAACCAATTAACGAAAGGACTTAAGTGAACGTATTCATTTCAGTCCTTTTTTGTATAAATTAGAGTCCATCTTTCGTTTTATTTGCAAAAGCTAACTTACATAAAAAACAGACAACTAATGAGACTCTTGTTAAAATGAAAGATGAATAAGAGTACCAAGCTGCATAATATGTAGCAAAAAACAGGAACGCTGGAACGATCGTACCCCTTTAATTGGGGATTTCTGGTTTTTGCTCATTTTTTTTTGTGAAAAAAGGCATTTGTGAGTACCAAGCTGCATAAAGAACACCGAACTATTTGGGAACAAAGAAGATGGAAATGTAAGCGTTTTTCGTCTAAATTGAAGATGTAAAGAGGGATGAGAATGAATTTAGAAGAACGAACGAATCAGATTTTTGTTGAATTAGTCAACAATCCGCAAATCACTAGTAAAGCGTTATGTGAGAAATTTGATTTGACGCGGGGACAATTGAATTATGCGTTGAAAAAGATTAATGATTCTTTAGTAGATGAGAAGTTGAGTGAGATCAAACGAACAAAAAATGGCCACTTTCTGATCGCAAATGAGATTCTTTCAAATTATAAGGGTGGTGATGAGCAATTCGGAGAATCGACAGAAAGCTATGTGTTCTCCGGTAAAGAACGGGCGGACATAATTGAATTGATGTTGCTAAGCAAAGAAGAGTATTTATCCTTGAATCATTTCATTGAGGATCTAAAAGTCAGTCGAAATACGGTGCTGAGGGACTTAAAGGAAGTGGATCACGCGCTTCAGAAACATGAACTGGCTTTGAAGTATACCAGGCAAAAGGGGTATTTCATCCAAGGCGATGAGTGGAATAAACGAAACCTTCTGTCTGATTTATTGAATAATCTCGCGGCCATGTACAACGGTATCAACGTGATTATTCAATTCGCCAATATCGATCCTGAACAAATCGAAGTGTTTCGCAAACGGGTGGAGCTGGTAGAAGAAGAATTGGACGTTCAATTTACCGACGAACGATTAAAAACGTTGCCGCTATTAATCATTTTGATAATTCGCCGAGCGCAAAAGGGTAAATTGATTTCTTATAGTTTTAAGGTCAATTATCGCGAGCTTGCCGACACGAAGGAGTATCTCGCTGCGGATCGAGTCATTTGGGACGTGGATGGTTTAAGTGAGAACGAACGTGTGTATGTAACAATGCTGCTATTGACAACGAATCTCTCGCGAGGCGATATCTTGTCGGTCAAAGCGATCAATAAGATGAAAGAGGCGCTTGAGAAGGTCATTGCGAATTTTGAACGTATCGCAGGTGTCAACCTTGAGGAAAAGGAAAAGTTATTAGAGCGGTTGCTCGTCCATATGCGGCCAGCCTATTATCGAATCAAATACCATTTGAATCTGCAGACGCGTTTCTATCAAGAGAATAAGGATGCCAATTTGTTTTCACTATTTTACTTAGTTAAGGAAGCTAGTGGTCCATTGGAAACGTACTTTGAACAACCAGTTCCTGATGCCGAATTATTTTTTATTTCGTTGTTTATCGGCAGCCACATCGTTGAGAGCACGGAAATTATTCACCCGGAAAACCGCAAGCGAGCGATTATTGTTTGTCCTAACGGGATCTCAATTGCTGTTTTATTGGAGAACACCTTAAAAAACCTGCTTCCGGAAATTGATTTTGTGAGGTCGATGTCGGCACGGGAATTTTACCGAACAGAGGTTGATGTGGATTTCATTTTTTCGGCGGTTCCGCTGAAAACCGAAAAGAAAGTCTTTGTCGTGAATAATTTTTTATCTGAACAAGAAAAACGGCAATTAAGAGAACGTGTTTTACGATCAACGGCGATTATTCAGACAGGGATTGTAACGCCAGAAAAAATTTTGGCAGTAGTTAAAAAACATGCGGAGGTCGTGGATGAAACAAGTCTCTATGAGGAGCTGTTAGGATTGTTCGCTCCGAAAGAATCCAAGATTCTTGAAAGAAAACGACCGCATTTAATTGATCTTTTGAAAGGTGAAACGATTCAAATTTTTGAAGATGCGATCAGTTGGTCAGAGGTTTTAGAGGCGTTAGCGCGACCACTTGAACGTCAGCAGGTAATCACGCCAGAGTACATCAAGGCTTTGAAGAAAGAGATGCCTAATCTACCAGCTTATACCGTTTTACGACATAAGATCGCTTTGCCCCATACAGTGACAGAAGCGGGAGCAATCGGTGTTGGAATCAGTCTAGGCCTGGTGAAAAAAGGCATTCTATCTGAGGACGGCAGAAGAATTCATACAGTTATATTATTAGGCTCCAACGATAAAGAGGAGCACTTGGATCTGATTTTTGAAATGATGAGTTTGGCGGGTGCAGAGGAATTAACACAATTAGAAAAAGCAAAAACGAAGGATGAGATTCAAGAAGCGTTGATGCGTTTCAACGAGGAATATTGGAGGGCAAATTGATGGCAGAAACGACACTAAGTTCCTATGTGAAAGAACCATTAGTTTTCGCGCAAGAGAACTTTACGTCACAGGAGGAACTATTTGAACAGGTATATCAGAAAGCATTCGATCTTGGCTGGGTACGAGAGGACTTTTTCGAACGGATCATGAAGCGGGAAAAGGAATTTCCAACGGGGATTCAATTAATGAGCTTTGGTGCGGCGATCCCGCATACAGATGCTGAATGTGTACGAGAGGAATTTGTTGCAGTGATTACAATGCAGGAGCCTGTGACTTTTTACAGTATGGAAGATAATACTCAGCAGGTCAAAGCACAGATCGTCTTTGTTTTAGGGTTGAATCAGCCTCATGCGCAGTTAGAAATGCTGCAATCGTTGATGGGGCTTTTACAAAATGATTCGGTTTTATCAGAACTATTGTTAGCCACTACTGAAAATGAGTTAGTGATGACCATTAAAAAAAATCAGCTATAAAAAAAGAAGCGCGTTCTATCTTTTGCAGATAGGACAGGGCAAGTAGTCAAAAAACATTAAAAGGAGAAAATCATTATGAAAACAATTCGTGTATTAGTAGCATGTGGAGCAGGAATCGCAACATCAACGGTCGTTATGAAAAAGGTCGAGGATTTATTTGCCAGAAATAATCTGCCAGTGGAAATCACCCAAATTAAGATTGCGGAAGCGGCTGGAAAACAGGATGAAGCGGACATGCTGATCTCTACGACGATGCTTCCAACTCAATACAAAATTCCTGCGATTTCAGCTATGGCCTTTTTAACAGGGATCGGAACAGAAAAAGTTGAAAATCAAATCATTGAGGCGGCAAAAGGAATCCAATAACAGATCATTCATGTATATCCGTTCCGCGATTCACAGATTATTTGGCTTTAGAAGTTTCGCGGAATGATATATGTGTTGAGAAATAAGATCAAAACAAATTAGGAGGAATAAGTGAATGGATGGCTTAATGGATGTAGTACAGAGTATTTTAGGTGCGGGCCCGAGCGTCATGCTGCCGATCATTATTTTCATTGTTGGAATTATTTTTAGAGTTCCAGTAAAAAAAGCAATTATTTCAGGAATAACTGTAGGGATCGGAATGATCGGGATCAACTTGGTGATTACGGTATTAACTACAAACGTTGGTCCAGCAGCACAAGCGATGGTCGAACGGTTCGGGTTGAATTTGACGATCATTGATGCGGGCTGGCCAGCAGTCTCAGCCGGGACTTGGGCGCAACCAATCGCGGCTGTGATGATTCCAGTGATCTTGATCGTGAATTTAATTATGCTGGCATTAAATCGAACGAAAACACTGAACATTGACATCTGGAACTACTGGCATGTTAGTTCTGTGGCAGCAACTGGTTACATTGTAACAAAAAGTTTTTTCTTTGGCATCCTGTGCGGAATTTTATTTACGATCATTATTCAAATTATCGCTGATAAGACTGCGCCGAAAGTTCAAGAATACTATGGTTTAGAGGGAATTAGTATCACAACGGGATCAGCGCAAGGCTATGCGGTTTTGGCACTGCCGGTTGGCTGGTTAGTCGATAAGATTCCTGGTATCAATAAATTAGATGTTAAACCTGAAACGATCCAAAAACGTTTTGGTATTTTTGGCGAACCAATGATCATGGGGATCATCATCGGGATGTTCCTTGGTCTATTAGGAGGCTATGATTTCATCGGTATTCTGCAAATTGGAATGAACATGGGTGGTGTGATGTTCTTGATGCCGCGGATGGTAAAAATTCTGATGGAAGGGCTGATCCCGATTCAAGAGGGTGCGCAAAAATTACTGCAAAGCCGTTATGGCGACCGCGAAATTTATCTAGGAATGGACGCAGCGTTAGCGACAGGCTCACCGGCTGCTTTGTCTACCGGTCTTTTGATGGTACCTATCACCTTGTTCTTAGCGGTCATTTTACCAGGAAATCGTGTACTGCCGTTTGGTGACTTAGCGACAATCCCATTCTTCGCAGCCTTAGTAGTTCCTAGTCGTAAAGGGAACATTTTACACTCAGTGATTTCACTGACAGTTGTAATGGCGGCAGCGCTATTGATGGCAACGAACTTTGCGCCAGTCATTACCGAAATGGCGCAAGGAATCGTGAAATTTCCTGAAGGTGCGGCAGAGATCACCAATCTGGATACCGGCGGAAACTTTTTAAAATGGATCTTCTTGAAACTCTCAGAATTAGTAGCAACAGTGATGTAGGAGGCTTATATAAATGAGTAAAACAATGAAGGGTGTTTCCAAACAAGCACCCGGTTATGACCAAATGGCATTTATCGATTTACCTGTACCAGAAGCAACAGATGACAAGGTCTTGATTAAAGTGGCTTATACAGGTATTTGCGGATCAGACATCCATACGTTTAAAGGTGAATACAAAAATCCCACCACCCCCGTCGTCCTAGGGCATGAATTTTCTGGGCAGGTGGTTGAAGTCGGAGCCAATGTAACAAAAGTCAAAGTGGGCGATCGGGTAACCAGTGAGACGACCTTTTATGTCTGCGGCGAATGCGATTATTGTAAGGAAAAGCAGTATAATTTGTGTCCCCATCGAAAAGGAATCGGCACGCAGCAAAATGGTTCCATGGCGAACTATGTATTGGCACGAGAAGAAAGTATTCATTTGTTGCCGGATCATTTAAGCTACGAAGGTGCAGCGATGAGCGAACCATTAGCGTGCTGTGTACACGCGATGTATCAAAAGAGTCACTTGGAATTAAAAGATACGATCATTATCATGGGCCCTGGACCAATCGGACTGTATCTCTTGCAGATTGCCAAGGAAATCGGAGCCTTCGTCATTATGACGGGGATCACAAAAGATGCTCATCGTTTAGCACTAGCAAAGAAACTTGGTGCAGATGTTATCGTTGATACGATGAAGGAAGATCTAGCGAAAGTCGTCAATGAGATCACGGATGGCTATGGCGTGGATAAGGTGTATGATGCCTCAGGAGCAGTTCCCGCTGTTAATGCCAGTCTGCCATTGATCCGCAAACAAGGACAATTTGTCCAAGTCGGCTTGTTCGCCAATAAAATGGTGGGTTTAGACACAGAATCAATCATCCAACGCGAGATCGAATACATCGGCAGCCGCTCACAAAATCCATACGATTGGCCGATTGCGATCCATTTATTAGCGAAAGGTGCAATCAATATCGACGAGATGATCACAAAAAAATACCCGTTGACAGAATGGCGCGAAGCCTTCGATAAGGTGATGGAAGGTAATGAGATCAAGGTGATGATCGAGTCGAATCCAGGCGAATTTTAATGGAATCAAAAAAGCTGTGCCAGAATTATGGTACAGCTTTTTATATGTAAAAGCGTTATTTTATTGTCTGTTCGAAAAAGAAAACGTTTACTATCTCTCCTGTTCGAGCTAGACTAAAGGAAAAAAATACAAGCAGGAGGGAATCGAATGGATCTAGATAATCGGAGTGTCCAGATTTTACAGGCGGTCGCATCAACTGTGAAGATTTCATCTAAAGAGATCATGGAAAAGTATGACTTAACCCGTAATCAACTGGATTATGCGATAAAGAAGATCAATGATTATTTGCAAGAGCACAACTATCGTAAAATCATTCGATCGCGTAATGGTAGTTTTGTTGTGGATACAAAGGTGGTCGATGCTTTCTCCGGAATCATGAACAGTGAAAGCAAACTAAAGGCTGACGAAAACAGCTTCCTAGATGAGGATCATCGACTGTTAGTTATTTTATTATTGATCTTCTCGGCTGATTATCTTTCTCTCTATCATTTTTCGGAGAGCCTTGAAGTCAGTAAGAATACGATTGTGTCGGATATCAAGAAATTGAAGCAGCAGATACAAAAATATAAGCTGACGATCGATTACTCTAGAAAAAATGGGTATTATTTTCGCGGGGATGAGGAAGTGATTCGCGGGTTGATCTTAGTTGTGACAGATCAGGTCATGGATTCCATTTACAATCGACTTATTTTTGATAAATATTTGCTCATTCAATCAGCGGAGATTGATGCCCAACGAGAAATGCTGCGGCTGGTTGAAGAGGAATTACATGTTCAGTATACGGATAATCGTATACAAACGGCACCATATTTTCTGGTTCTGCTGAATCGCAGGGTAAAAAATGAGCATACCATGGAGCAGCGTTTTGGATTACTGGCCAAGGAAATAATGGATACCAATGAGTATGCGGCAATCGTTAAAGTACTTGCCGGACAGCGAATGCTGCCAAAATCCTATACAGAGCATCTCTATCTGTGTCTTTATATCCTTTCTTTAAAAATTACTGATTTGAGCAATACTTTTTCTCTGAACAAAGAGGCGCTGCGAAAGCATATTGAAACCTTTATTACCGTACTAGAAAAAAATACGATCATTCAGCTGAATGATAAAGCACAATTAATCGAAAATCTGGTACTCCATTTAACCCCAGCTTATTATCGTATTCGTTATGGACTAACCTCGGATTATACACTTACTGATATTGTCAAAAATCAATTAGACCCGCTATTTTTTATCGTGAAATCCTCGATCGCCCCGCTAGAAGATTTCTTTGAAGAGCGACTTCCGAATGACGAGATCTATTTGATCACGATGTTTATCGGCGCCTATATGCAAAAAGAAAAGCCGATCAATCTGGACAATACGATCGTGAAAGCCGCGGTGGTCTGTCCGAATGGAATCATTAGTTCAAAGCTGCTGGAAAATACGTTGGATAACTGGTTTCCGATGATTCATTTTGTCAATTCCTTTTCTATCCGTGAATTTTATGAAAAGGAAGCGGTGCTGGATGTTCAATTGATTTTTTCAACGAATCCATTGACGACCAACCTGCCTGTGATCGTTGTCGGAAATGATCTGTCCACCATGAATAAAACGTTGATTGTTAATGAAGTGATCCAGCTGATTTACAAAATCGATAGCTATAAGCTGCAGCCGGATAATATTTTATCGATCATCAAAAAGCATCTCCCAATGAATGCGGAAACGGAAAACAAGATTAGAAAAGAATTGACGATCTCTTATAATTCGATTTTTCAAATTCAGGATCAGGAGATTTTGACTAACGAAACGAAATTGAATCTGATCGATGTGATCACAGAGGAGAGTATCCTGATTTTGGAAGAGGAGTTGGAGTGGCTTGATATTTTAAGAAGGTCGACCCAGAACCTGATTGATCGTGAGATTGTGGAGCCGAGCTATTTAACGCATTTGGAACAGCAATTTCCAGAAGTCACTCCTAGTATTCTGTTAGGCAATCAAATCGTTATTCCTCATACCGTACCAGAAAACGGAACACGCAGCTTAGGAATGTGCTTTGCAAAGGTTAAACAAGGATTTACCAGTAATGATCAAACGTATCGTTATGTCGTAGTCATCTCAGCCGTCGATAAAAAATTGCACATCCAACCTATGATGCAGCTGCTGAAAATTGCCAGTGATCAAAAAGCCATCGCCCGACTAGATCAGGCAGAGGATAAAGCAGCGATTTTATCCATCATCAGTGATTTCAAAAAAATATGATGTCCGCCCACTCGCAGGTTGAGTGGGCCTTTTTTGTCAGTCACGCTTTTCGCAGTTTGTAAAAGCAGGAGACGTAATAATAAATATTTAACAGGTATATTGGTCAAGCTGTTTAGCGTGATGATATGCGTACGAAGATAAAATTATTTTTCCAATTTTTGGAAAAATGAGTACCTAAAAATTGAGCTAGCTTGTGAAGATAAGGAAGATTAAACGCTTGTGAAATCAATGTTTTCAGCAAGTCATACAAATATTCCGGAATAGGTTCAGTAAAAAATGATTTCAAAACAAATATAAAAGAAAGCGGTTCCGTGCTATCTTTTGAGTAAGCAAGAAGCAAAAAAGAATGAATAGGAGGGATCGAGTGATCAAACGAGAGTTGCTTTTTAGCAAAATGAAGCCGCAGGATTATGAAGAGATGATTACATTCTTGGGGAAAAGAATGGAGGAGCTGGGATATGTCAAACCAACCTATGTTCCCGCAGTATTGGAAAGAGAGAAGGGGTTCCCAACAGGATTGCAGATGGGAGACTACGGGATTGCTATTCCCCATACGGATCGTGAGCATGTGTACCAGTCAGCTTTAGCCATCGCAACCTTGGCGGAACCTATCGAGGTTTGTTCGATGATCAATCCGGAAGAAAAAGTCTGTGTATCATTGGTCATCTTAATGGCGGTAGAGGACCCGGATGGACAGGTGAAGATGCTCAGCAAATTGATGGGGCTTTTCCAAGATGTCCAAACGTTAAAGCGTTTAGAGCGAGCATCGTCTGTAGAAGAAATGTATAACATTGTGGCAAAAATGGAGTTAGAAATCGCATAAGGCGAAAAGGAGGAAGCAGTAATGAAAAGATACAATGTATTATCAGTTTGTGGATCAGGAACAGTGACATCATCAATGGTGGCGGAAAAATTAAGAGAAACATTAGAGGAAAAGGGCTATATCGTTGATACGACAGAGGCGAATCCCAACGAGGCATTGTCGTTAGCGAAAACAGGCAAGTTTGACTTTATTACCTATACGAGTCCGCTACCTGATGGGGATTATGGGATTCCAGTGGTGAATGCGATTGGCTTTTTAACCGGTTTTGGCGAAGATGAATTTTTGGAAGAAGTAGATGGTGTCTTGCTGGCATTAGAAAAGTAAGCTTTTAAGAAAAGGTTGTATTTGGTTTCTTGCGAAAGAATAGGAATAACAAAGCTTTACTGAAATTATTGGTAAAGCTGGAAAACAATATAAAGGATGCTAGTTCCCTTTGCGCTTCAGCGCATTAGAGGAATAGTATACGGCTTGAGAATCAGACTTATTTTTCAGAAAGAAAAATAAATACATTAAAACGAAAAAGGAGTAGTGAGATGTTAGATACTTTAAAGAGTGTTTTTGATACGTTTGGGTCGGCGGTTTTTGTTCCGGTAATGATTTTTGTGGTTGCCAAAGTATTAAAAGTGAAGACTCAAAAGGCATTTTTATCTGGATTATATGCCGGTGTAGGATTAATGGGTTTTACCTTGATTTTGAATTCCTACACTCCGATTATTTCTAAGGTTGTGCAACAGATGGTCGATCAAACAGGGATCAATCTGCCGGCATTCGATGTGGGTTGGCAGGCGACGGCGTTAGTTGCCTATTCGACAGAAGCGGGCATGATTTATTTAGTGATTGCCTTAGTTTTACAAACGGTCCTTTTCTTAGTCAAATGGACGAATGTGTTCCAGCCTTCTGATTTGTGGAATAACTATTCCTACATGGTTTGGGGCTCGATGGTGTATTTGGCTACGAAAAATATGATTTTAGCCGTTGTCTTAATGTGCTTGTTGAACATGTACAGTCTATTGTTGTCAGAAATGTTAGCCAGAAGATGGTCCAGCTATTATCATTATCCAAATTGTACGATCATCGCGATGCACAATATCGAGCCAGGAATCTTTGCACTACTGATGGACCCGATTTGGAATATGCTTGGTCTGCATAAGGTTCGATTGAATCCTCAAGGGCTGCAGAAAAAATTAGGCTTCTTGGGCGAACCAATCTCATTGGGCTTATTCTTAGGTCTGTTTTTAGGGATTTTGGGAAATATCAGTAATTTAGCGGAATTATCTGCATGGGGACAAATCACCGAAGTAGCGATCGCAACCAGTGCGGTCATGGCGATCTTCCCGAAAGTAGCGGGAATCTTCTCACAAGCCTTCAATCCGATCTCACAGGCAGCTAGTAAAAATGTTCGCGGCAACAACGAAGGTCGTGAATGGTACTTGGGTGTAAATGACGCGACTGGTTATGGTGAACCAGCAACATTGATCTCAGGGATTTTGTTGATCCCGATCATGGTCTTTATCGCAATGATCTTACCGGGTAACCAAACATTGCCGGTCGTTGACTTGTTAGCGATTCCATACATGGTTCAAGCGCTGGTCTGCTTATCGAATGGAAATATTGCGAAGACATTGTTAAATGGTGTGATCTGGTTCAGCTTAGGGCTATATATGTGTTCTTATACTGCACCAATGTTTACCGAGATTGCCCAAACAGTCGGCGTTACTTTACCAGCCGGTGCGTTGATGGTAACCAGCTTCAATATTTTAGGGAAACCGATTTTTGGGTTGATCTTCTTAGCATTTTTAAGCCAGAATCCATTGTTGATCGGCTTAACGATCGTCGCGTACTTTGTTGTCTACTTCTTATTCCGTAAAAATAAAGAAGCTTTTTATGGCTATGTTGAACGCGCTGCGGCGAAAAATAGCGGTGAAATCCCTGAAGGCAAAACAAAGGTAGCTTAATAGAGAAGGATGAAAAGATCATGACAAAAAAGATGAAAGCAAGTGTGCTGATAAAACCTGGTGTGTTGGAAGTTCAAGAGGTGGATGTTCCCGATATTGGTGAAGATGAAGTATTAGTTAAAGTCGCTTACGCGGGGATCTGTGGCTCAGATGTGCCCCGCGCAAACTTAGAAGATGGTGCAAGAATGTATCCGCTCATTTTAGGACATGAATTTAGTGGAACTGTAGATCGGGTAGGATCACAGGTCACTAAAGTTCAAGTCGGAGACAAGATCGCTGTTGCACCGCTGATTCCAGATCCTAATTCCGAATACACGAAAGAAGGATCTTATGGACTCAGTGATAATTATAACATAATCGGTACCGGCAGTAATGGCGCCTTTGCAGAATACGTGAAAGTTCCAGAAGAGCATTGTGTCGTGATGCCGGAGGATTTGGATTTATTGTCAGCGGCTGGGGTAGAGCCGGCGACGATCAGCTGGCATGCGATGCAGCGTTCGAATATGAAGGTTGGCGACACTGTAGCGGTGCTTGGCTGCGGACCAATTGGTCAATTTGCCATCCAAATCGCAAAAATATTTGGTGCGAAAAAAGTGATCGCTGTCGATATTTTTGACGAAAAGCTAGCCTTGGCAAAAGAACTTGGAGCGGATGTGACCATTAACAGCAAAGAGCAGGATTTAGAAGCAGCGATCAAGGCAGAAACAGGTTTAGGCGTCCATGTCGTAATTGAAACAGCTGGAAGTAAATTTACGCAAAAGCAGGCGTTACTGATCACTCGAAAACATGGAACAGTCGTACTTGTCGGAATCTCACATCAAGATTTGCCATTGTCTGAACAAGAAGCGGAACGCATCATGCGGGCAGAGCTGACGATCACGGGTTCATGGAATTCCTATACAGCTCCTTATCCCGGTCGGGCGTGGGAGGCGACGTTAGAAGAAATGTCTAAACGCCGAATCAAGTTCAAGGAAATGGTGAGTAATGAAATCACCTTAACCGATCTGCCAGAAGTGCTGCCAAAGATGTTTAAGCGCGAGCTTGCCTATAACAAAATCGTTGTTGCTGTCAATCCAGAGTAAGAGAGGGCCGAATGAATGTTAGAACAATTAAAAGAAGAAGTATTTCAAGCGAATTTAGACTTACCTAAACAGGGATTAATTAAATACACATGGGGCAATGTCAGCGCCTATGATTCTGAAACAAAGTATTTTGTGATCAAGCCTAGTGGTGTCAGCTATGAAGAGATGACGGCGGAGGATATGGTCGTTGTCGATTTAGAAAATAATGTGATCGAAGGGCGCTTGAATCCATCCTCCGACACACCGACTCACGCAGTCTTGTATAAGGAATTTCCGGAAATCGGCGGGATCGTTCACACTCATTCAACGTGGGCAGCTGCTTGGGCGCAGTCGGGATTGGATGTTCCGGCAATGGGGACGACCCATGCGGATACCTTTTATGGCTCGGTTCCCTGTGCACGATTTTTGAGTCAATATGAAATCGATGAAGGCTATGAACACGAAACGGGCTGTGTCATTGTGGAGACCTTCAAACAGCGTGAACTCAAACCCTTAGAGGTACCAGGGGTACTGCTTCATGGTCACGGGCCGTTTACATGGGGCAAGGATGCGCATAGTGCCGTGATGAATGCGGTAGTCTTGGAAGAGGTTTGTAAAATGAACCTGCTGACGCGGCAATTAAATTCTTTTGCGGAAGAGCTGCCGCAAAGGGTGTTGGACAAGCATTATTTACGTAAGCATGGAGCAAATGCTTATTATGGGCAAAAGTAGTTATTAATTAGGGAGGAGGATTACGATGATTAGCGATTTGTTTGTTTTGATTGGATTGGCCTTTTTTATCAAAATCTTTTTTGATGGCGCCAAAAAACTCGTGATTGGAGCGAATGGCGATGTTGTTAAGAGCAAAACGTATCTGATTCATGGGGCGTTAGGTGTGGCCTTTATGATCGTGGCACGACTAATTACGATCCTCCTCTAATCTATAGTTAACAGGGGATGATAAAGTGAAACTTCATGAGATCAATCAAGCTCCTTTTATCAAAGAAATGTGTGAAGCAACCAGTCAACTATGGGCGTATGGTTGGGCCGAACGGAATGGCGGGAATATCAGCTATCGCTTACCGCAAGAAGAGGTTCAATACTATTTCGATAGTGATCAGGTTAAAAGAACGATCCCACTAGATTTTACTGTAAAAAGCTTAGCAGGTGAGCTATTTCTTGTATCAGGTTCAGGTAAATATTTCAAAAATATTCAAAAGAATCCCGCTGATAGTTTAGCGATTATTCGAATAAATGCAGAAGGCGACAGGTATGAACTGCTGTGGGGACTAGAGGGTGGCGATTTACCAACGAGTGAGCTGGCGTCGCATCTTCAATGTCATGAAGTTCGTCTTGCACAAGATCCAGAGCATCGGGTTATTTTGCATACTCATGCGACAGCCATATCAGCGATGACGTTTATTCACGACCTAGACGAAAAGAAATTCACTAAGACGCTATGGCAAATGATCACAGAATGTATAGTCGTTTTTCCAGATGGGGTGTCGGTTCTCCCGTGGATGGTTGCAGGGACGAGTCAACTCGGAGCAGCCTCAGCTGAAAAAATGCAGAATTCTAGAATTGTGATTTGGCCGCATCATGGAATCATGGGCACTGGTCAAACGATGGACGATGCTTTCGGTCTAGTGGAAACGGCAGAAAAGGCAGCTAAAATCTATCTGCAGATTTGCTCAGCCAAACAAGAAATTAAGCAGCAGATCACAGACCAGCAGCTTTTGGATTTAGCAGAAAAGTTTCACGTGAAACCGAAAACAGGGATTTTATTGGAAGAAGGTTTGCAGGGTGACTAAGGTAGTTGTGATCGGTGATCCGTTCGTTTCGGCTGCAAATTTGGCGAATGCCGCAAAAGGGTTGCTACTTGAGGAGCCCATTAGTATTCAAAGTTTCGAATGGCAGTCTGAAAAAACGCGATCAGAATTTCGCGAAGTTATCAAAATTCTGGAGCATGATGGACCGAATGATTTTGAATGGCCTGCTGAGATTTTGGCAGCGGTAAGGGAAGCCGAGTATTTGCTCGTACATTTGGCGCCTGTTTCACGAAAGTTATTGGCTCAAGCAAAAAAGCTAAAGATGATCGGTACCTGTCGAGGTGGACTGGAGCATATTGATTTGGAAGCAGTGAAGGAGATACCCGGTCTTTCAGTAATCAATGTCATTCGTAATGCGGAACCAGTAGCGGATTTTACGATTGGTTTGATGTATGCGACTGTTCGCAATATCGCCGCTTCTGCCATTCAAGTAAAGCAGGGAAATTGGCCGCAGAATTTTTCCAACGATGCATACAAAACCTCCTTTTCCAATCTAAAAGTCGGGCTAGTCGGATTAGGACATATTGGAAAAATCGTTGCTAAACGTCTGACTGCTCTAGGGTTGGAGGTCAGTGCTTATGATGCGTTTATCGATCAAGCCATCCTAGATCAAGAAGGCTATCAAATCAAATTAAAAAGCTTAAAGGAGATTTTTAGTGATTCAGATGTAGTATCTCTACATTTGAGAGTAGTACCAGAAACGCAGAATCTGATTAATCACTCGTTATTGCGTTTGATGAAGCCCAGTGCCTATTTGATTAATACCGCGCGACCGGATATTATTAATCGAGCAGATTTACTAGACTGTTTAACCAAAAAGCAGATCGCGGGCGCGGGTCTTGATGTATTATGGGAAGAACCAATCGCTTCTGATGAGCCCTTGCTAGCATTGGACAACGTAGTCATTACTTCACATATTGCAGGCGACACCATCGACGCGATAGACCGTTCGCCACAATTATTGCAAGTAGAAATGAATCGAATATTAGTAAAAGCGTGAATTTACACTCATCTAAGAGTTGCATTTAACAATTTTAAATGTAAACTTTTAGATGAGTGTTTTTGTCAGTTTTTCTTCCTGCTTTAGCAGGTTAGAAAAATGATATGCGTACGAAAATAAAACCATTTTTCACGCTTCTTGAAAAATGAATATACCAGCAATGAGCTAGCTGTCAGTTTTTCTTGCCTTTGCAGGGTAGAAAAACACACAATTACATGGAGTTATCTGGGAAATTTAATGAATGAGGCGATAATATGAAGCTTACACCAAAGGAATCAGATGCGTATCAAAAACATTTTTTAATGGATACGGAAGCAATCAAACAATATGTTGTGGAAAGATTGGGCGCTTTCCCTTCAGAGACACCAATTGAAGTAACGGAGATTGGTGATGGAAATATCAACTATGTTTTTCGTGTGGTGAATCAGGCGACACAGGAAAGCCTGATCATCAAGCAAGCAGATGTTTTGTTACGTTCTTCTGGTCGACCATTAGACATTGAACGAAATCGGATCGAAGCGGAGATTTTGCGGCTGCAAAATGAGTTGGCACCGCAGTTTGTACCAGAGGTTTATTATTATGATCAAAAGATGTATGCTTTGACGATGGAGGATGTTTCTGACTATCGAAACATGCGCTATGAATTGATTGACAAGCAGAGTTTTTCTGATTTTAGCGAAGAAATCGCGGAATATTTAGCACGTACGCTGCTTTTAACGAGTGATTTGGTCTTGGATCGTGACGTGAAGAAGCAGCGCGTCAAAGACTTTATCAATCCTGAAATGTGCGATATCAGTGAAGACCTGGTGTTTACTGAGCCGTATGATGATTATAAACACCGGAATATCGTGACTGCGGGTAATGAAGATTTTATCAGAGAAAACCTCTATGAAAATGAACCACTTCAAGTAGAGGTGGCATTGCTGCGCCATAATTTTATGAATAATGCCCAATCATTGCTGCATGGCGATCTGCATACGGGCTCGATTTTTATTAATCAAACAGGATTAAAGGTGATCGATCCAGAGTTTGCCTTTTATGGTCCAGCAGGCTATGATATCGGCAATGTTTTGGCCCATCTTTATTTTCCCATGATCAAAAATTTGTTTGATTCGACGAGCGACCAAGAATTTCACCAGTGGTGCAAGGAAACGATTGCCGCTGTTTACGATCAGGTCCAGGCAAAATTAGCGACAGTTTACGATGAAGCGGTGACTTTTCCGTTGTATCGTAATCACGCCTTTAAAGAGACGATGCTGCAAAAAATCATGGAAGACGCGATCGGTTATGCTGGAACCGAGATCATTCGTCGTGTGGTAGGAGATTCAAAGGTGAAGGAATTATCCTTGATTCCTTCTGATAAAAAGGTCACGGCTGAACGGATTTTATTAAAAATAGGCATTCAATTAATTATTAATCGGCAACATGTTATCAGCGGCAGTCAGCTGATTGCTGGAATTGACGAAGCTGTTAATTCGACTTTTCCTAGTATGCAGAATTAAGAAAGATGAGGAACTGCTGTAAATTTAGCGGCACATTCAGCACTAAAAGGTTTTAGAACAGGATTCCTTCAATAGAAGCAGGTGAATAATTTGGAAAGACAAGATTATACGATGCCGACATTACTGCAATATGAGAATGTCGCGTGGTATGAAAACGGAAAAGTCCGTATTTTGGATCGGCGAATTTATCCGACGCGGATCGAATTTGTGGAGTGTGAAACGCATCAAGCCGTAGCGCAGGCAATCACGGACATGGTTACACAAAGCGCCGGACCTTATACTGCGGCAGGTATGGGTATGGCATTAGCGGCGGAAGAGAGCCGCGATTTCGCACTAGAAGATCAGGTCGCTTATCTCAAAAAAGCCTCCCACACGATTGCTAACGCTCGTCCGACAACGGCAAATCGCATGACATTAATCACAGAAAAATGTGTAGAAGTAGCTGTGCAAGCATTGGACAAAGGGGAAGATCCGACCGAAGCGATCAAACAAAATACGATCGATTCCTTAAATCGCCGTTATTATACAATGGATCAGGTAGCCAAATACTTGATTGAAAAAATTCCGGATAACGGGACTGTTTTGACCCAATGCTTCGGTGAAACGATTATAGGCATGTTGCTGCGAGAAGCGATCGAACAAGACAAAACACTGCGCTTCTATTGCGCAGAGACGCGTCCGTACTTACAAGGTGCGCGGCTGACAGCCAGCTGCTGTGCTGAAATGGGCTTTGACACAACCGTTGTTTCTGATAATATGATCGCTTATTTAATGGCGCATGAAAAAATCGATCTATTCACTTCGGCGGCGGATACGATCGCTCAAGATGGCTATATCGCCAATAAAGTTGGTACGTATCAAATCGCGATTTTGGCACAACGATTTGGCATTCCTTACTTTGTTACAGGCATTCCGGATACAGATAAAACAAGCCATGAAAGCATCAAAATCGAGATGCGTGATCCTGAACAAGTGATGGAGTTGAATGGGATCAAACATACTTTATCCGGGGTTAAGGCCATTTATCCATCCTTTGATATCACACCGCCAGAATTAATTGGAGCAGTCGTGACAGATCGTGGAATTTTTTCACCTTATGATTTGAAACGCTATATCAAAGAGCAACCGGAGAATAATTTTTATTGATTGAATGATTACGTGATGAAAATAGAAGCATCAACAGGAGCTGGGAGAAGAAGATGAAGCATTTAAAAGAGCGTGAGCTGATCGTTGACTATGGCAAGAAGCTTATTACTGAAAAATTAACGACGGGTACTGGCGGCAACATCAGCATTTATCTACCTGAAGAAGAAGCGATGCTGATTAGCCCAAGCGGCATTCCTTATTTTGAAACAGTACCGGAAGACATTGTACTAATGGATCTTCATGGTAATGTGTTGGAAGGCAATCGTAAACCTTCAAGCGAATATGATCTTCATAGTATTTTTTATGCGAATCGTCCAGACGTTCGCTCAGTTGTTCATACTCATTCAGAATACGCGACGACATTTGCCTGTCTGCAGCAGGAAATTGAACCGTTGCATTACATCATTGGTTCTGTCGGTGAGAAAATTCGGTGCTGCGAATATAAAACGTTTGGTACTCGGGAATTAGCTGAAGAAGCCTTCAACTTTATTCATGAAGACAACGGGATCTTGTTAGGCAACCATGGCGTTTTAACCATTGGTCCAGACTTATCCAGCGCCTTTGGTGTGGCGAAGGATATTGAGTTTCTTGCTAAGCTCGATTACCGGGCGCGATGCATTGGTACACCAAAACTACTAAATCAGGAACAAATGAAAGAAGTTCTAGAGAAGTTTGAAACCTATGGACAACAATAAGCAACCGCTACTTTGACACGAGTCAGAGTAGCGGTTTTTGTTTTTCGCAGTAATAAATGAGAATGAGTTATATAAAAATTTCGTTGTTCGCTCGTTCACAATTAAAATAGTCTGTGAGAATTTTTAATTGGTCTAATTTTTTTAAATGGCTGAATGACTTGCCGGTTTGTAGAACTTATCTTTTGATTAGATTGTGAACAAACCTTCATGAGTATGTCCTTATCTATTATGTTTCTAAATTAACGTTTTCCCACTATTTGATTTGTAGTTATTTTAAGAATGTGCATTTGTGACTTTTATATTCTTTGAATTGTTTCAACCTAATAGAGGATATCTCTTTGATGTTGGTATATCACGTTTTTTACGGTAGTTTCTACTTTTGTAACATATGTTCCAATTGATGGAAAATGATAGTTTGTGAAAAGAAAGCGTTGACATACCTTTTGTCGATGTTATACTAAAAGTGATTTAAGGCATATGTCAAATGTGTTGTCATATGTCAAAAAAGTATGGAGGGGTAACAATGACACTTTATGGGAAGCTTTTGGAAAGAGAAAGAAATGGCGCACCGATCAAAGTTGGGGTAATTGGTGCAGGTCAAATGGGTTTTGGGATGATTGCTCAGATTTCAACGATTCCAGGGATGGCAGTGACCGGTATCAGTGATATCAATAAGGATGCCGCGCAACGAGCAGCGGATGCTTATAATGCAAGTGCAGAGAAAAAAGTGGATATCTTAGTCAGCTCAGATTTTAAAGAAATCATTCATTCAGACAAGGTAGAAGTTATTGTTGATGCGACAGGTGTCCCAGAAGTTGGTGCCCAAATTTCGCTGGAAACGTTATTAGCGAAAAAACACATCGTTTTACTGAATGTGGAAGTGGATATCACAATTGGACCATTGATGAAGAAAATTTATGATGCGGCAGACTTAGTTTACACAGGCTCTGATGGGGATGAACCTGCTGCAACGACAGAATTATTTGAATTTGCAAAAAGCATGGGGATGGAAGTCTTAGTTGCTGGTAAAGGCAAGAACAACAAGTTGAAGGTTGGTGCAAACCCAGATACTGCGCAAGCAGAAGCGGATTCTAAACAAATGTCCAGTCACATGTTGGCTGCCTTCCAAGATGGTACGAAGACCATGGCTGAAATGAACCTATTGTCGAATGCAATTGGCTTTATTCCTGACAAAGTAGGAATGCACGGGATCAGCGGAGATGTAGATTCAGTTATTAAGGATTTAGACTTGAAGGAAAATGGCGGTATCTTAGATAAATATGGCGTCGTTGAATATGTTGACGGATTAGCACCAGGCGTGTTCGTAATTGTTAAAGGACAAAATGACGGGGCGCGTCATGAGTTAAGCTATTTGATGAAGAAGGGTGATCGTGACCATCATATCTTGTATCGTCCATATCATCTAGCTAGTTTAGAAACACCGATCACGATTGCAAAAGCAGTCTTGAATCACGATCATGCAATCGTACCATTAGGTGCTCCAATTTCAGAAACTGTTGCGGTAGCGAAGAAAGATATCAAAGCGGGTGAAAAAATCGATGGCATTGGTGGTTATTGCGTACGCGGTGTGTTAGAAACTCATGCGGATCTGGTGAAAAACAACAATGTACCAATCGGTTTAGTTGGCGGCTCTTCTGTTGCGAAGCGCGACATTAAAGATGGAACGTTCTTAACCTATGATGATATTGAGATTGATGAATCAACTACGGTTTATCGTTTACGGAAACTTCAAGATTCAACGTTTGGTGATTAAGGCAAATTTAAAGCAGATGAGGGATACCCTTGTCTGCTTTTGGAGAGGATGTAGCTTATGAGTGGCTTAGTAATTGTTTTGATCGTTTTGATGCTTAGTCAAAGCCTGTTAAGCATTGTTCAGGTGAAATATTATCAGCGGTTTATTAAGAAGATCACGACAGAACAGGCAGGCACGGAATATGAGTTTTATACCGAGGTGGTAAAGGGAAGACTTTTACGTGCGATCGTCGCGGTAGTCGTGGATGCAGACGGCAGAGTTATTCAATGTTATGTCTGTAAAGGATTAACGATATTTGCTCGCTTTAAAGAGGACCAATCGTATAAAGGAACGCAATTGGTTAATTACAGTAATGTCGCAAAAGAAAAAGGCGCATCCCAAACGGAAAAAGCATTATCGCAGATTTACACACGGAAATTGGAAGCGGTTACCTAAAAAGAGGAGGATTTTATAATGAAATATATCGAATGGGCAGGGAAAAACTTTATTGGTATGTTTGAAGCCGGCGGTGAACAGTTCATGGGCTACATGACTGGGATCGTCCCACTATTGATTGTACTTTTAACATTTACTTATTCCGTTATTGCATTTATTGGTGAAGAACGTGTAGATAGAGCGATCCGCTATTGTTCGAAGTACATGATTCTACGTTACTCTTTGATGCCGATTTTGGCGGTTTTAATGCTAACGAATCCGATGGCATATACCTTTGGTAAATTCGTTAAAGAAGAAGAAAAACCAGCGTTCTACGATGCGGCCGTTTCTTTTGTCCATCCTGTTACTGGGTTGTTCCCGTATGCGAATGCCGGAGAACTTTTTGTTTACTTAGGAATTGCCAATGGTGTAACGAAGGCTGGGTTCAGTCAATCAAGTTTAGCTGTGCGTTACTTCCTAGTTGGGATTGTAGTTATCCTGATTCGTGGAATTGTAACAGAGAGACTAACGAAATTCATGATGGCTAGAGAAGCGAAGAAAGCGACTGCGTAAAGGAGGAATCGTAATGTACAAAACAGTATTTGTAAAACCTAGAAGTAAAGGTTGGGGAGTTGGTCTGACATTAGTTCCATCGGAGCAAAAAAATAAAGTTGTTTCTGTTACAGGTGGCGGTATTCATCCGGTGGCGCAGCAAATTGCTGATTTAACCGGTTGTGAGGCTTGTGATGGCTTTAAGAATCAAATTCCAGAAGATGAAACTCTATGTGCCGTAATTGACTGTGGCGGCACGGCTCGAATCGGTGTATATCCGATGAAGCGCATTCCGACAGTGGATGTTTTACCGTCTTCTCCTTCGGGTCCATTATCTAAACATATCACGGAAGATATTTTTGTTTCAGGGGTCCGTCCAGAAGATGTAACTATCTTAGAAGAGGCGAATTTAGAAGAAAAACAAATGGCAGCGATTAATCACGCTCATGCACAGGATGCAGAATCAGCAGCCGTGACAGAAAAAATTGTGACAAAACAAGACGAAGGTCGTGAGTCTGAAGAAGAGTTCAGAGAAAGATATTCAAAAATCAAAGAAGAGCATAAAGAAGAACAAGCGAAAAAGGACAGCTTCTTAGTTCGTTTCTCCCGTGTTATCGGCGGAGTGATGAGTACCTTCTACCAATCTGGTCGCGACGCGTTAGATATGCTGCTGAAAAATATTATTCCTTTCATGGCATTTATTAGTATGATTGTTGGGATCATCAACTACACGGGTGTTGGTGACTGGTTGGCTAAAGTCCTTTCACCATTAGCAGGTTCATTACCAGGGATGATTGCTCTAGCATTAATCTGTAGTATTCCGATCCTGTCGCCGATCTTAGGACCAGGAGCGGTAATTTCACAAGTTATCGGAGTATTGATTGGTACACAAATCGCCAATGGTTCGATTCCTGTACAGTATGCATTGCCGGCATTGTTCGCAATTAATGCACATGTAGGTTGTGACTTTATTCCGGTAGGGTTATCATTAGGAGAGGCAAAACCGGAAACGGTTGCAATCGGAGTGCCAGCGATTTTATACGGTCGGATGTTGACTGGTTTTACTGCGGTAATATTGGCATGGTTGGCTAGTTTCGGAATGTATTAAAAACTTGTTTGAATGGAGCGAATGGATTGATGGTAAAAACCAAAATTATTGAAATTGGCAGTATGGTGCCAGCATTTGAGGAAGAACGCTTAGTTATTTTGTTTGGTCCTTCTGCAACGGCAGAATTAAGAGATATTTGTGTGATTCATGAATTTGAGGATCGCCCTAAAGATGCCCTAAAGGTCGGTGGGAAAATCAAATTTGGTGATCAAGAGTTTACGATCGAAGAGGTAGGTTCGCAAGCAAATGCAAATTTTGAAGAATTAGGACATATTTCGATTTATTTTCGTAACGCAATTGGAGAAATTCTACCCGGGGCAATTATTGTCAGCCCAGGGACTTTCCCAAGCTTTGAAGTCGGCGGCGTGATCGAAATTATTTAGTTAAAAAAGGTCGAGGATGTGCCGAACAAGGGACATCCTCGGCTTTTTTACAGTTTGTACGTATAAATGGAGCGATATGTTTCATGATTCTGGTACTTGCAGGGGAGTAGGATCAACCGTATAGTGGATGGGATCAAAGTTGTTCAGAGGGTGGGATCAAAATGGCTATAAAGCACAATCGGGACATCGTAAAAGTGGCTACGATGTATTACAAAAAGAATTTGAAGCAGTCAGAGATCGCTAAATATTTGGGTATCTCACGTTCACTGGTTTCAAAATATTTGAATGATGCAAAGAATGAAGGTATCGTTGATATTTTTATTAAAAGCGAGAGCGCCTATTCCATCGAACTGGAGCTGGCTTTAGAGGAAACATTCGGGTTGAAAAAAGCCGCAGTCTTAGATACCAGCAGCTTGCGAAAAGACGAGATCGAGCGCCTGCTGGTTCAAACAGCAATTACGGCTTTTCAAAAGGAGATCACGAAAGCCCAAACGATCGGTCTTTCTTGGGGAAAAATGCTGCGGGGAATCGTTGATGAGTACCCTTATGAGAATCAAGCAGATACCACGATTATTCCATTAATCGGCGGACTAGGGTCAGAGATGGTGGATGTTCATTCCAATCAATTGGCCTATGATCTAGCGAAAAAGCTTCGAGCGAAATGTAAATATCTTTACGCACCGGCACTGGTGGACAATGCTTTTATCAAAAAGAGTTTGATTGAAAATGACGGCATCCGCGATGTGCTAGAAGCCGGGAAAAATGTTGACTTTGCACTAGTTGGAATCGCCAGTCCGTTTTCTAAAAATAATACGATGACGGAGATCGGTTACGTCGATCAGCAGGACATCGACGAGTTAGAGAAATTAGCGGTAATCGGAGATGTCAATTCAAAATTCATTGATCAGAATGGTCAGGAAGTTACTTGCGAGATCAATGAAAATGTTATTGGATTAGGTGTTGAGGATGTACGGAAAATTTCGAATGTCGCTGTTGCCTGTTATGAGAAAAGTAAAAGGGAAGTGCTGTACGTCGGGACGAAAACAAAGATTTTTACCCATATTACGGTGACGGACAGCTTGGCTGAATACTTACTAGAGCGAGCAAAAAACGAGACGCCTTGAGTGTCTCACTTCAGATTGGAGAAAAAAGAGGTTCTAAACTCGATTTTTTCGAGCGTAGAACCTCTTTTTTGCGGTATTTTAGTGCACGTATTTTTGCAGAAATGCCGTGACCTTTTGCTGATACATGGCAGGATCACTGCTTAGAGCTTCTGCATGTTTAGCGCCATGAACGACATATTTTTCCTTTGGACCTTTAGTTGCATTATAGACTTCATCCAGCATCGAATAAGGAACAAAATCATCCTTATCTCCGTGAATGAACAGCATTGGGCGCTTATTCTTGTTCAACTGCTTGATAGTATCTGCCTCGCCGAAGAAGTAGCCTGCGCGAACTTTCGTCACTAAACTCGTTACTGGAATCAATGGGAATGCTGGCAAATTGAACATTTGCTTCAACTGATAGCTCAATTCTCCATTAGCAGAGCTATAACCGCAATCCTCCACGAAAGCTTTGACATTGTCTGGCAGCTTTTCTCCGCTAGTCATCATAACAGTGGCAGCCCCCATACTGACGCCGTGCAGGACAATTTCAGATTGAGGGTCTTGCTTGACGATGCGATTGATCCATTGCAGATAGTCCTTTCGTTCCGCCCAGCCAAAGCCGATATAATCGCCTTCGCTTCTGCCGTGACCGCGAGCATCCGGCATCAATACGTTGTAGCCGAGGTCATGATAAATTTTGGCATATTGCGGCATATCGGAAGCTTGTCCCATATAGCCGTGGGCAATGATGACTGTTTTGTGCTGCTCTTTTTCAGCCGGTAGATAATAAGCAGACAGTTTCAGCCCATCCGTTGAAGTCAGCTTCCAGTCTGTGCGATTATTTTTATTGTTAAACCAGTCTTCAGCGGCAATCAATTCCGCCGACTTTTTATCTGAACCCTCAGCTAGGAAATCTTTTTCTGCTGGAACAACAGCATACGAATAGAAATAATTTCCCGCCGCGATCAGCCCGATTCCTAAGATCAGAACAATTACTAAAATGATTTTTGTGATTTTATTCATTTTTTCCTCCTACAAATGCATCATAAGCAGTATAAAAAAATTTCCGGCTCATAGCAAGTTCACAAACTGTCGTATTTACAGGGCTATGCATTCATGAGAAAATGTAGCAGAGTTTAGAGCAGGCTGATATACAAAGCAAACCTAAAAGTGATTTATGTAAAAATAATCACCTTACTACGAGGATGTCAGTTCTGCTTTTCCCAGCTAATAACGCACGAGCGATATACCTGAATTATTAATGCTATTAAGCCCGAGCAGTTTAGCAGAATGATATACGGAGCGAAAAAAGTGATTTTTATAAAAAATCATTACCTTACTATGAGCGAGGAGAAATCAAATGAAAAATAAAAAAATTACGATTAAAGACGTTGCTAAGCAATCTGGTGTCTCAATCGCAACGGTTTCCCAGATTTTAAATGGCAACGATCAAAAATTCAGTCCTAAAACGGTCGAAAAAGTACAGGCAGCTAAGACAGCACTGAATTATGAACCAGATTATTTTGCCCGCCGCATGATCATGAAAAAAAGCAAAACAATCGGGGTTTTGGTTCCTGATATCACCAACCCTTTTTTTAGCACCTTGGTGCGAGGCATCGAAGGTGTTTTATATCGTGAGAATTTCGTGACCATGTTGTGTAATGCGGATTTGGATACAAAAAAAGAAACGGATTATCTGGAAGAGCTGAGCCGCCGCGGAGTCGATGGCTATATCATCGCCAGTTCAGCAATATCCAATCAGGCCATCAATGATTCCCTGCGGAAAAAGAACCTGCCTTATATCGTTTTGGATCAAAAGAAAGCGGAGGGCTTTAGTGATGCGGTCCTAACCGATGACTTTTATGGCGGCAAACTCGCGGGTGAACATCTAAGTCAGTTAGGTCATCGAAGAGTAGCGGTTGTCTTGCCGGAAGGTGCAACAGAAAACATCCAAACGCGGTTGACAGGCTTTCGCGAAATTTATCCGGATACTATCCTGATCCATGGCGAGTTGTCAAAAAATGGCGGACGCCAAGCGGCCAAAGAAATCATCAAGACAGAAGCAACTGCAATTTTTGCGATCAATGATGAATTGGCTTTTGGTCTTTATTTAGGTCTGGCTGATCTGGGGAAAAAAATTCCAGAAGATTACAGTGTCATCGGATACGATAATATCGATATGTGCGAATATGTGACGCCGCAGCTGACGACAATCGCGCAGCCAATCTATGAATTAGGTCAAACAACGGCAGAATTGTTACTGGAAAGAATCGAAAAGCCTGAGAAGCATTGGGAAGAAAAGACCTTACCGGTTCAACTAATTGAACGTTTTTCAGCAGCACACTTGAAATAGCTTTCAAGCTGTGCTATATTTTTGGTGTCGAATTAAAACGTTTTAATAAAACGTTTTAATTTCAAAACAAATGAATGAGTCTAACAAATAAGAAGTGGAGTGAATAAAATGAATACGATTACAGTTATTGGGAGTATCAATCTTGACCGCACGATTCGTGTAAAACAAATGCCAAAGCCTGGTGAAACGATGCATACGAAGGAAATTTTTTCTGCTGGCGGAGGTAAGGGCGCTAATCAAGCCGTTGCAGCAAAACGTTCCGAAGCAGTAACGAATTTTATCGGAGCAATCGGCAACGATGAAGCTGGCGAAATGATGCGGGAGCTTTTATCAGAAGAGGGTATCGAATTAGCTGGCGTACAAACCTTGGAAAAGCAAGCAACCGGGCAAGCCTACATCATTGTGGATGACCAGGGTGAAAACAGCATCATGATCCATTCAGGTGCCAATAATGCTTTCACACCAGAACAAGTTCAGGCGCATGCTGATCTAATCAAAGCCAGTGATTTCGTTGTTGCACAATTTGAAAGCACTTTAGAAAGCACGATCGGAGCCTTTACGATTGCTCGGGAGGCTGGGGTAAAAACGATTCTAAATCCGGCTCCAGCTTTAGAAAATGTTCCTGAGGAATTATTGAAGGTTACCGACATGATTATCCCAAATGAAACGGAAACTGAAATTTTAACGGGAATCAAAGTGACGGATGAAGCCAGCCTAAAAGCCGCAGCCGATCATTTGCATCAGCTAGGAATTGAAGCAGTGATCATTACTATCGGTAGCAAAGGCGCCCTTTATGATGTGCAAGATCGCAGCGGCATCGTACCTGCATTCAAAGTCAATGCAGTGGATACGACGGCGGCCGGCGATACCTTCATTGGCGCGATGAGCAGTGTTTTAAAGAAGGATTTCAGCAACTTGGAGCAAGCGATCGAATACGGCAATCAAGCTTCTTCGCTAACCGTTCAACGCTTCGGTGCACAACCATCGATTCCCTACAAAAATGAATTAAAGTAATGAAAGGATCTTTAGCATGAAAAAAAGTAAAGTTATCAACTCAGATATTTCACGTGTGATCGCACAAATGGGTCACTTTGATCAATTAAGTATTGGCGATGCGGGTATGCCGGTTCCCATGACAACTGAAAAAATCGATTTAGCAGTCGATAACGGCATTCCAAGCTTTATGGATGTCTTGAACAATGTACTGGAAGAATTGGAAGTTCAACGTATTTATTTAGCCGAGGAAATCAAAACGGAAAATCCTGACATGTTGAAAAAAATTCAAGAACGTTTACCTGAAACCCCTGTGACATTTATTCCTCATAGCGAGATGAAGGCAGCGCTGCATGATAGCCATGCGTTTATTCGAACTGGGGAAATGACTCCTTATGCGAATATCCTATTGGAGAGCGGCGTCGTATTTTAAAAATTGTCACAAGGAGGAATAACCATGAATACAACAGCAATCTTAATCGGACTAGGACCGTTGCTTGGTTGGGGGCTTTACCCAACCATCGCATCAAAAATCGGCGGCCGTCCAGTGAATCAAATATTGGGTTCAACTTTAGGAACGTTGATTTTTGCCTTCGTTTTTGCATTAGTTAACGGAATAAGCTTTCCAACTGGAATGGATCTAGTCTTTTCGATCCTTTCAGGTGTTGGTTGGGCGATTGCTCAAATCATTACCTTTCAGTCCTTTACACTGATCGGCTCTTCACGGGCGATGCCGATCACAACGGCCTTTCAACTCTTAGGAGCATCATTATGGGGTGTCTTCGCATTAGGCGATTGGCCAGGAATGAACGCCAAATTATTAGGCGGTTTTGCTTTGATCCTGATTATCTTAGGTGCATGGATGACGGTTTGGACAGAAGAAAAAACACAGGAAAAAGCCAATGTCCTAAAGAAAGCAGTTCTCTTATTAGCTGTCGGTGAGATCGGCTACTGGGCTTATTCTGCTGCTCCGCAAGCAACAAATATTGATGGGATGCATGCATTCCTACCGCAAGCGATTGGTATGCTTTTAGTCGCGCTTGTCTATTCAGTGATGTTAAGTATGAAGGATAAAGAAAAATCAGCACTTACAGAAGCAGTATCCTATAAGCACATTTTTTCCGGTTTCTTTTTCGCCTTTGCCGCATTGACCTATTTGATCTCTGCACAACCGAATATGAATGGGTTAGCAACAGGGTTCATCTTGTCTCAGACATCTGTTGTTTTAGCAACGTTGACGGGTATCTGGTTCTTAGGTCAAAAGAAAACCAAAAAAGAAATGACCATTACGATCATTGGATTGATACTGATCTTGGCTGCTGCTGCGATGACGGTAATGATTTAAAAAACATTTTCAAATGGTGTAAAAAGTAGGTTGCAAGCTATGAAATTTTAGCTTACAGCCTATTTTTTTGCTAAATCTGGGTTTAAAAATATCTCACGAGATAAATAAAATAAGAAATTCTTATGCGAATGCTATAATCAAAAGTGGAAGAAAGCACGATTTTCTTAATCCATTCGTAAAAGATACGTGCAGCAGAAAGAAGGAAGAATATGAAGCTGACAGTCTCGTTAGATCTTTTAGAAAAAGAATTCTATTATGTTTCGCCGGTCAAACCTGTATCGACTGTTCCGCTGATTTATGCGACTTTTTTAGCAGAAAAAGCTCAAGTGGCTTATACAACGGAGAATGAGGCGAAATTCGCGCGCAAGGTCGAACGTTCATTCAAAGCGGCTTTTCATGAGATTGTGGAAGTAAATCGGGAGTATTCGGATGCTTTGGATCAGGATCGGCTATTAACACCACAGGAGCATTTGACGAATCAAGCAAAATTGATTGATTCAGTGATCGCAGCAATTCAAAAGCAACCAGAACTCAAGCTGATTCGCGTCGAGCTTGCAGGAAGTTGGCCGGTCTATCAAACAGAAGCCGGTCAATTAGATTTAGCAGAGTAAGCGTGTAACTTTAGCAAAGCAGCTAGAGATGTTAAAGTTAAATTGAAAGGATGAAGAAAATGGAACTCACATATTTTGAAGGACAAGCAGCATTCTTAGAGGATTATCAAAAAGTTGCTAAGACAGCAACGATTGACCAGCAACAAGTAGTCGATGAGGTAATGGAACAATTGAACAAGCCAACACCGGACGACCGGCTTTATTACATTTTACCTGGTGAAAAAACGGCTAACGGGCAAGCAGTCCGATTTCCCTTCCGAAAAGAATTGATCGCAATGGATGAAGATGCAACAGTTTCAACGCAATTTTTCTATGAAGGATCACCGTACGAATACGAAGTTTTAGAAGAAGAACAACGCTAATACACAAGGCTTTCAAGTTTAAACGCTTGAAGGTCTTTTTTTGACTTGCTTTAAAAGTAGAAGCTGGTATGATAGATACAATATGGTTTGTTATTTTTTAGCAAGAATGGGAGGTGATGGTCTTGCATGATCGACTAGCAGCAGGGCTATTTCCTGCAAGCAATGAATTAAAACTGAAAGGAAGTTAATGAATTGTTTATTCTTGAAAAGAAAGCGAAACCAGCGCAACAAATATGGACACACATCAAACGTCACTATCAGGGGGAGAAAGTAGCAGTTGTTGGAGTCGAGAAGCAATTGCCCCAGACCTTCTTACGAAACAAGCAAGTTATTTTTTATGAAAGTTTGACTGGACGATCGTTGGTAGAAGAAGGAAAATGATTTTTAGATAAATTCTCAAAGGATTATTCTGCTTTTGTCTTTTACGTAGACTGTCCAAATGAAGTCGCAGAACAGCTCATCGAAGCCGGACGTGCTTTAGGCGTTAGAGTAACGGTTACGGTGGAAGCGAAGGCTGCTTAGGAAATTAGACATGTGGAAAGAAGTGATTCACCAAAAGACGGTCCAAAATACGATTTTACGAAGTGGATTACGACTTTTGCAACAACAGTCTTGGTGCCAAAACAAGGAAAAAAGGGCATTGCTAGAGCTATCTGAGCAGCTTCAGCATGTGATGCAGCTACATTTAGAGACGGAGAATTTAGTCGTAGGTGTTCCCGGATTTGGGAAAGAAGTCACGCTATTAGAAGTAGCTGAACCAACATTTGTTCCGCATCATAAAATAGAACAAGTCGTCGAATCTGCCGCAGGGTATTTTATCAAGTTAAATGTAATAAAAACCATTTAAAAGTAGTCGCACAGCTGTGCGGCTCTTTTTTTATTGGAAATTATACTAGTACGGATTTTGAAGAGAATTTCCACTTCAATGTGGAAAATAAAAAATTTAACTCGTTTAGAAAACGCTTTATAGTTGGATTATAGAAAACGAGGAGGGAGTTTACTTGGAAGAAGCACAAATGGGAACAGAAATGGATTCGATGGCCATCATTTTACATGCCGGCAATGCAAAAAGTGATTCATACGAAGCGCTGCAGGCAGTTAAACAAGGAGATTTTCAGACCTTTGAAGAAAAATATCAATCAGCTAAAACTGAAATTCGAATGGCTCATAAGGCGCATGCGGAGATGCTTCGTAGGCTTTCTGCTGAAGAGCGGATGGATGAGGTTGATTTGCTGCTGGTGCATGCAGAAGGGCATTTGACATCAACAGACATCGCAGTGGATATGATCGGTGAATTTGGTGAGCTATATAAGTGGAAGGAGACTATTAATGGATAAAAACTTTTTATGGGGCGGCGCGACAGCTTCTTATCAATGCGAGGGTGCATGGGATGTAGATGGAAAGGTCGAATCAATGTGGGATCGCTATTTACATGAGAACGATCTGGAAAATGGCGATGTTGCCAGTGACCATTACCATCGTTTTGAAGAGGATATTCGGATGATGAAGGAAGGCGGACAGAATTCGTATCGCTTTTCACTTTCGTGGCCGCGTATCATTAAAAATAAAGAAGGCGAAATCAACGAAAAGGGAATCGCCTTCTATCAACGATTATTAGATGCTTGTCATAAATACGATATCGAACCATTCGTGACGATCTATCATTGGGATCTTCCTCAATATTGGGAAGAAGAAGGCGGCTGGCTGAATAATAAAGTGGCTTACGCTTTTGAGCATCTTGCACAGGTTTGCTTCGAGCATTTTGGAGATAAGGTACGCAACTGGACAACCTTTAATGAACCGAAATGGTTTATCGCAAATGGCTACTTTATCGGCAACTATCCTCCGGGACTTCAGGATGTCCAGAAAACAATGGTCGGAGCATACAATGTCATGCTAGCTAGTGCCTTAGGTGTACGAGCGTTCAGAGAAGGAAATTATCAAGGGCAAATCGGAATCGTTCATAGCTATACACCAGTTAATGGGGTCGATGATACGATCGAAACAAGGGTCGCGATGCGCTATGCGGATAATTATTGCAATAACTGGATTTTAGATACGGCTGCTCTAGGTGAGTTCCCGATTGATCTAGTAGCTAAGCTGGCGGAAGATTATGATATCAGCTTCATGAAAACCGAAGAACTGAGAATCATCAAAGAAAATACCGTCGATTTTATCGGATTAAACTATTATGCACGCACATTAGTGAAACCATATACCGGAGGCGAAACACAGTTGGTGTTCAATCATTCCGGGAAAAAAGGTGAGAGTAAAGTTGTTATTAAAGGTTGGTTTGAACAGGTGAAGGACCCTAACAGTGAATTTACTGCATGGGATACTGAAATCTATCCAAAAGGCTTACAGGATGGCTTGCTTGAAGCATGGGATCGCTATCACTTGCCGATCTATGTGACTGAAAATGGAGTTGGTGTCAGAGAAGATGTGACCGTCGATCAAGTAAACGATGATTATCGAATTTCATTTATGAATGATCACATTAACGCTATTATGAATGCGATGGATCAAGGCGTGGATATTCGCGGCTACTATGCGTGGGCGTCGTTTGACTTATACTCATGGAAAAATGGTGTAGAGAAACGCTATGGCTTAGTTGCAGTTGATTTTGAAAAGGAACAAATCAGAAAACCAAAAGCTTCCTATTATTGGTTCAAGGACATCATTGAAAGCAATGGTGAGAAAATCCAAAGAAGAGCGTTTGAATAGAATACTGCAATTTGAAAAAGGATGCCAGTCCAACTTTTCCCAGTCTGTTTAGCTAGTGATAAAAAAATAGCATCAAAATCAACAAAAAGCATGGAACAACATAGTTGGATGGTATACGGCATGAAAATCAGATTTATTTTCTAAAAGGAAAATAAATCCATTAATCTGAAAAAGGATGCCAGTCCAACTTTTCCCAGTCTGTTTAGCTAGTGATAAAAAATAGCATCAAAATCAACAAAAAGCATGGAACAACATAGTTGGATGGTATACGGCATGAAAATCAGACTTATTTTCTGAAGGAAAATAAATCCATTAATCTGAATAAGGAGAGACGAGAAAATGAAAAAAATCATGTTGGTTTGTAACGCGGGAATGTCAACCGGGATGTTAGCGAAAAAAATTGAAGCAGCGTCAGATCATACTTTAGAAGTCAGTGCCTATAGTGAATCGGAATATCAAGATTTTCTAGAGGGGGTGGATCTTGTATTGATCGGTCCGCAAATTCGCTTCTTAAAGCCTCAGATTGAAGCAGCGGTTGATGTACCGGTTGAGGCGATCTCACCAATGAAATACGGAATCATGGATGGCAAAGGCGTGTATGAGGATATCAAGAAATTGATTGGAGGATAAGTAGTCATGGGATTTAGTACATTTAGCGATACGATGGATAAATACATCTCACCATTAGCAAATAAATTGAGTCAGCAACGCCACTTAAAGGCTACCCGAGATGCCTTTATGTCTATGCTGCCGATCACCTTGTTTGGATCGATTCCGATTATTTTGAATGCACCGCCAGTGACTGAAGATACGAAAAATGGGTTTCTGCTGGCTTGGGCAAGCTTTGCTGAGAAAAACGGCTTGGTTTTGAACTGGATCAGCGGTGTGACCTTGAGTGCCATGGCGTTGTTTATCTGCGTAGGAGTGACGTATTTCTTGTGTCGCCACTATAAAGAAGATGTTTTGCGACCAATGATGTTTGCTCTAGTTGGTTTCCTAATGCTAGTATTGACGCCATTGAAAATGGGCTGGGACGGCAAAGAAGTTGAAATCAGCTTTTTGGATGGCCGAGGAATCTTGCTGTCACTGTTTGTGGCGATCGTTACAGTAGAAGGTTATCACTGGATGCGCAAAAGAAATATAGGACGGATCAAGATGCCGGATAGTGTTCCTGCGTCCCTTTCAGAGACGTTTGCTGCCTTAGTTCCTGGGTTGATTCTAATGACGTTCTTTTCAGTGATCTTCATCATTTTCCATGCCTTTGATACGACAGCCGTTCAATTCTTGTATAATATTATGGCGCCGAGCTTCAAGGCTGCCGACAGCTTACCGTTTACCATCATCAGTGTCTTTTTGATTCATTTGTTCTGGTTCTTTGGTATTCACGATGCGGCCTTGGCCGGAATTTTAGGACCGATCCGCGATGGCAATCTATCGATTAATGCGGCGGAAAAAATGGCGGGTGCTGATCTAAGCAATATTTTCACGACACCTTTTTGGACTTATTTCGTCATTATCGGCGGTTCAGGTTCTGTGTTAGCCTTAGCCTTTTTAATGATGCGTTCGAAGTCTAAGCAGTTGAGCACGGTTGGGAAAATCGGTTTGATTCCTTCCTTCTTTGGGATTTCTGAACCAATGATTTTTGGGACGCCGTTAATGCTAAACCCGATTTTCTTCTTCCCGTTCATCTTTACTTCGGTTTTTAATGCGGTTGTCACCTATCTATGTATGTCCTGGGGAATCGTTGGAAAAACCTTCGCCGTCTTTTCTTGGCAAATGCCGTCACCGATTGGGGCATTTTTATCTACGATGGATTGGCGAGCAGTTGTTCTAGTTTTGATTTTAATTGTTCTTGATGGGATCATGTACTATCCATTCCTGAAAGTCTACGAGAAAAATCTCGTTCAACTAGAAAAAGAGAGCGAGTCAGAATCAGCATGATGTTATAATAAAGCGTAGAGGGTTGAGTCTTCTATGCTTTTATTGGGGTAATTAATAAAGCAAAAGCCACTTATTTTACAGGAGGGATCCCTAGTGAATATTTCTCACAGGCAAGAAAAAATTCTAGAGAAATTGTCCCTAAATCAACAACCTTCTACTGCGGGACAGTTGTCAAAAGAGCTGGGTGTTTCTTCGAAGACGATACGGAATGATATTCAACAACTAAACCAACTTTCGGAGCTGCCGCTTGTTCTTTCAAAGGCGGGAGCAGGTTTTTTTTTAAATCCTGAGAATACCTTGTTTCAACAAGTAAAACTGGAAAAACAACCCGCTAATATTTCTTTTGAATTGCTGGCACGATTGTTGGATCAAAAGGCTTGTGACTTTTACGAATTAGCAGATGAGTTTTTTATCAGTGAATCCACCCTTGATCGAATGGTCAAAGAATTGAATGCTTTGATCGCTAAAAATGATCAGCGGCTTTTGATTAAGCGAAAGCAAAATCAATTATTTATCGAAGGCGATGAAGCTGCTAAACGTCGGATTTTTACGTTATTTTTAAATCAGGAAATCGAGACGAACAAGTTAAGTTTAGACAATTATTCGGATTACTTTGAGGAAATTGATTTAGCGAAATTATCTAAAACGGTTGTTCAAGTTCATCAAGAAGAGGGCTTTGCCATCAATGATTTTTCGACGATTTCATTTATTTTGCATCTCGCGGTATTGTTAGAGCGAGTGAGCAAAAAAAGCTATTTGAATGCTTCTCAGAGCGTATTGGAAAAGAACCAGAGCTGGCAGTTGACGCTGGCGATGGTCAAACGCTTAGAAGAGAGCTTTGATGTTGAGATCCCGGAAAAAGAATATGCCTATATTTATCGTCTCTATTCTGGTTCGATTGTTTCTGACGAGGATTTAGCCGACAAGGAGTTAAAAACGGTTATTGAAAGCTTACTGGCCAGTATTGATTCGATTTTTTTGATTGATTTTACTCAAGACGAGAAAATCAATGACTACCTATTGACGCATGTTTCGGCTTTATACAAGCGTTCTGCCCATCAGCAATATTTAGTGAATCCATTATTGGATGAAATCAAAAGCAAGTTTCCTTTCGTGTATAACGTAAGTGTGTATGCGTCGGGATTTCTTCAAGAGAAGCTAGACATTCAATTTCCAGAAGACGAAGTGGCCTATCTTTCCTTGCATTTTCTTTCAGCTTTGGAAAATATTCGTGCCCATAAGAAAAAGCGAATTTTACTAGTCTCACCTTATGGCGTAGGAAATCAACGAGTCGTAAGGAATCAGTTGAATAAGATCCAAGACTTCGATATCGAGTTGTCTGTTGCCGAATCGATTTTTGCTGTGACAAGTGAAATAACTGAAGACAAATCGATGATTTTAACAACGGAGCCTTTGGAGCTGAAAACAACCATTCCGATCTATCGTTATGAAGCCTTTTTGACAGAGGCTGATTTGGAAAAAATCCAGCAGATCTTGATCGCAGAAAATCAAACGCCCTCTGTTTTAGCGACATTTCTCAAGGAAGAGTTATTTTTCCCGCAAAAAGAGTTTGCCAATAGAGAAGAAGTGATTCAATTTCTTTGTCAGGAATTATACCAAAAAGATTACTGCGAGAAGGATTATGTGGAAAAGGTCTTAAAGCGCGAGGCACTATCTAGTACGGCGTTTGGCGATTTTTACGCGCTGCCCCATGCTATCAAACGTGAAGCGAAGAAAAATGCGGTAGCGATCTGCTCATTGGCAAAACCAGTGCAGTGGAAGGAAAAGAAGGTTAAGCTGGTTTTGCTGTTGGCGCTTAAGGAGGAACGGGATAATTCCTTTGAACAGCTGTTTGAAGAACTCGTACAGATGTTGAGCGATGCTTCTCAGGTGAAAAAACTGGCGAAGCAAACCACGTTTCGAGATTTTATGGAGCTTTGCCCAAATTGAAAAACAACCGTCAGGACCCATTTATACTGGAGCTTGACGGTTGTTTTAGTTAAAAGATCAAACCTGTAATAATGGCGCTCAAGAAGCTGACCAGACTGGCGCTTAGCAAGATTTTCAACCCATGTTTAGCAACTAAATTGCCTTTTTCTTCATTCAAGCCCTTCATGGCCCCGGAAATGATTCCAATGGATGAGAAGTTGGCGAAGGAAACTAAGAAAACAGAGATGATCGCGGTTGTGCGAGGGGAGAAGTCCCAGCTGCCTTTGGCTAATTCTGTCATGGCAACAAACTCATTTGTCACCAGTTTCGTAGCCATCAAGCTTCCTGCATCGACTGCTTCATTCCAAGGAATTCCAGTAATGAACGCTAATGGAGCGAAGACATAGCCTAAAATTTCTTGGAAGGTTAAACCTGTGAGCTTAGAGAAAATAAAATTGATCATTGCGATCAACGCCACAAAGCCGATCAACATCGCTGCCACAGTGATTGCTACATGGAATCCGTCCAAGATATATTCTCCCAACATTTGAAAGAAGGTTTGCTCCTTATCCTCTTCAATCACCAATTCGTCATCTGCCAATTGATAGGGGTTAATGATCGATGCGATGATGAAGCCGCCGAATAAATTCAATACAAGCGCAGTGATTACATAACGCGGCTGGATCAAGGCCATGTAGGAGCCAACGATCGACATCGAAACCGTAGACATCGCTGAGATACTCATGGACGTCAAACGCTGTTCAGACAAAGAAGGCAGTTCCTTTTTAATGGAAATAAAGACTTCTGACTGACCTAAAATCGCTGAAGCAATTCCGTTGTAGGATTCCAGTTTACCCATGCCATTGATTTTGCTAAGAGCTAAACCGATTCCTCTCATAAACAGCGGCAAAATCTTCACGTATCGCAAAATCCCGATGATCGCAGAAATGAAGACGATCGGCATCAAGACATTTAGGAAGAAAGGGAAGCTGCCTTTGTTGGCGATTCCGCCAAAAACAAAATCAACCCCAGAGCCAGCAAACTGCAGCAGTGCATCAAACACACCGGCTAAACTACTAACAATCGTTGTTCCTGCAGTTGTTCGCAATAAAATAAAACCTAGTAAAAATTGCAGGATCAGCATGATCACAATCGGAGAATAACGAATCTTTTTCCGATCACTGCTAATCACGAAGCTCAATGCTAAAACAAGAACCAACCCAATAATACCCATAATAAAATGCAAAAAATCACTCCTAAATCAAAAATAATCTGACACAGCTTAGCTTATTTTTAAAATTTTTGCGAAAGATAGCCTCTCAAAAAAAGCCTCTATGAACAAATTCTAAAAACGAAAGCACTAACAACCTCATTTTCGCTACTTTGTGATGATTACAGCTTTTCCTAAAAAAATATGCTATGCTTGAACAGAATTCTGCAGAAAAATGAGGGATCGAAATGGATGGGGAAAACAAGAAGCGGGTCTTACTGCCGCGCTATCAGCAAGTGGCAGTAGAGATCGCTGAACGGATCGCTGACCAGCGGTACCAGGTGGGAGAAAAAATTCACGCACGATCAACGCTAGCAAGTAATTTTAATGTTTCTCCTGAGACGGCGCGCAAGGCGATTAATGTATTGGTGGATCTTGGAATTATGGAAGTGCGGCATGGCAGCGGCGCATATGTCCTATCACGGGAAAAAGCCAAAGTCTATTTTGAAAAATATCAAGATGTTCAATCAGTTCAAGAAATCAAAAATGAGCTTCAGGATAGTGTTGAAAAACAGAAAAAAGAATTAGAGCATGTGAGCCAGCTCTTGAATCAGCTGTTAGCTCAGACTAAACGGGTTCATAATGTTGCCCCTTTCGTTCCTTATGAATTGACGTTGACCGATCAGGCAATCCATTTGGATAGTACGGTCAATGACCTAAATATTTGGCACGAGACTGGTGCTACGATTATTGCGATCCAACAAAAGGATGAGTTGTTATTATCCCCTGGACCGTATGCGAAAATTTGTGCTGGTGATACGCTGTTTTTTGTTGGTGACGAGTTGGTATTGCAGCGAATGCAGCATCTGTTTTATCCAGAAAATGGTGCTAACTAAATTACTTGTAAAAGAACCAGTGAAATGGTTCTTTTTTGTTTAGCCAGCCATCAAATTGTTAAGAAATAATAGCGCTTTCTCAAGTTAGGAGTATATCTTTTTACTAATTAAATGTGACGTGAGAGACTTTGTCTACTAACAATTTTAGCGAAATGGAGGATTTTAAGTATGGAGAAAGAATTGCCGCAATCTTTGAAGAAAGTCGCAGTGTTTCCAGAAGACCCTCGTTATGACAGCGTTCGCTCAAATGATTTTAAAATAGGTCAGCCAAAAATTGTCATTTTAGCCGAGACAGAAGAACAGGTGATAGACACGATCAACTATACCGCAAGCATCAAGCAGGATCAGGAATTTCCATTTTCAGTTAGAAGTGGTGGACATGGCTTATCCGCAACTTCAGTAAACGATCGTGGCATCATCTTGGATCTTTCGCGGATGAATCAGATAAGTGTGATTGATAAAGAACAAGGAATCGTCAAAGTTCAGGCGGGTGCCCTCTGGGGAGATGTGGCAGTCAAACTGCATTCTGATCAATTAGTCATTTCTAGTGGGGATCATGGTGACACCGGCGTTGGCGGCTTAGCCGTATCGGGTGGTATGGGGACTATTTTACGTTCCTTTGGACTCACCATTGATAAAGTGATCGGTGCAACGATCATCACCGCAGATGGAAAACGACGGGTGATTGACGAAGCACATGAGCCAGAGCTTTTTTGGGCAATACGAGGAGGTGGCGGGCAGTTTGGCGTAGTGACCGAATTTCTTTTCCAGGCAGACAAGACGATAGCAAAGGATTCAAAAATTTCCAACCCTATGATCGTACAAACAATCAATTATGCAGTCAGCGATCTGTTTAGTTTTATTCAAGGCTGGCATCATTGGTTCAAAACTGCTTCAAATAAATTAACAAGCACGTTATTTTTAAATAAGGGGCCTGATCAAAAAATCACGGTGCAAACGAGAAATTTTTGGTATGGAGAGGAAACCAGTGAGGCGAAGAGTGTACTGGAACAAGCCCTTCAACTGGCTGAGGTTTCAACAACGACTGAAATTTTGATGAACTACTCTGATTTCTTTCCTGACGAGCATGCTCGCATTGAAGGAAAAAATCCGGCATTTGGGAAAAATACATTAGTGACACATATCCCGCAAGAGATTGCGGCAGAAATAGAAAAACTGTTGGAGCCGTCATTTGTTTATGGTGTAGAATTACGAGCGCTTGGTGGTGCAGTTAATGAAAAAACTGCTGATTTTAATGCGTGGCCCTTTAGAGAGGCCGAGATAATGATTGTCTATTTTGTTAATAAGGAATATAGCGATGAAGCAATCCCATTATTTCAACCAATCCAAGAATTTGGGCAAGGTGTGTACGGTGCTTATTCAAGCGACACGAGACAGGCAGAGAATACGCGAGTTTGGCCAGGAGCAACAGGAAAGAAAATAAAAGAAGTAAAAGAAAAATATGATCCGATGAATCTATTTGTTCAAAATCGAGAATTATAGGTGGACATCTGCTTATTAGCGAGGAATCTCAAAGGAATAGTTGAGATTCCTTTTTTTAACATTAAAGGAAGTATAACATTTTAAGCGGTCAAAGGATTGATACATCAATCTTTTGACCGCTTTTCATCTGGTCTTTTTCCTATTAAACTAGAGAGATGAAACCCAATAT
>NZ_JAHLOS010000018.1 GCF_018917525.1 Enterococcus raffinosus
GAGCATCTGCCGAGAAGCATCAGATCCGAGGAGACTCATTTTCAAGGGCAATCGGAGCAATAACAGGAAGGTTTCATGACACCTTATAAATTTTGTCAAAAAAAGGGTTGCCATTCCATTTTCTATAAAATTGTCTATCAATGAACTGTCTCCTTATATTGTTAAACCTAAGAAATAAAATAAGCATCCTTCTATTTGTTATTATGAAAATGAGGTGAGTCATCAACCCTTTCCATAAGCGTCTTAGCGTTAATTAGCTCATATTTTTTTCTATTTCACTGAATAATAAGTCACCTAAAAAATACCCTTTGTTCCAAGATGTGGTCAATTCGCCATCAGGAAACTGATAGATAGCTAGTTTCTTTTTGATTCGATTGGTTAAGTTAGAAAGCTGACATAAGTTGGATCTTGTTGCTTCTGTTTCCCAAATTAGAGAGCATAATTTTTCTCGGGAGAGCACTTTTCCATCTTTTTGATAGTCATGGAGATGGTACAATAACTTTTTTTCGTTTGAAGAAAGATTGAAAAAGAATAGCTCAGAATTCTTTTCTTTTCGTAAGCTATGATTCCTGCCGACAGCAAAATCTGTATTTTCTTGTTTACTTGTGAGTTTAGCAATTTTTTCCATGATCTCCATATCTGTTGCCTCGGGTTCAATCCAATCATCAATGACTGTGATCAAAGGAGAAAATTCTGATTTTTTTAGCTCTTCTTTATTTCCTTTTCTCAAAATAGCCAAACCATTTTTCTTGAAAGAGGTATAAGACTTCGAAATATCTAAAGTAGAGACAGTATCACTAAAAATGACTAATGAGAAATACTTGATAATCTGAGGAAAAAATTGCGCATCATCTAATAGATCGCAAGAACAATATACTTCATCATTCGAACGTTGCAGGATTGCTTGCAGCTCTCTTTCCACCATTAGATTTTTTGTTATGATTAATATTCTTGCCATACATACCACTCCTATCAGCGAATAAATATCTAGGATTAATCAAAAATCACCCTTTAATTAATTCCCCTTATTTCTTTGTTATTACTGCAATCCTACAGTATCAAAAATAGACCAAATATTTTTTCCTTCTTTTTAATTTTTTTAATTCATAAATTAAATTTTTAAATAAAATACATTTGGATATCGAATTATAATATGTAGTTTGTTGTTAGTTATAAAACTATGTAACGGTCTGATAGGTTTATTGAGTTTTATAAACAAAAAGCCCTAAATTTTTTTCGGCATTACTTTTTTGTTAGTTTATACTGTGCTGATTCGATGTTGAAAAATTTTCTGGCCTTGTAAACTGACTATAGAAAGCTTATTTGGAGGAAATTTATGAAGAAGAAAGCAAAGTTTATGTTAGTCGGAGTGACCGGTTTAGTGATAGCAGGATGTGTTTTTTTTGCATTAAATTCAAAAGAGAAGGAATCACCCTACCATGTCTTTACAGTGAAAGCAGCTGATCCGTTACAACTGAAAGGTAAAGTGGAACCACTTAAGAAGCAGCTCTATTTTTTTGATGGAAATAAAGGAGTAATTAAAAATATTCCTGTGACTAACGGGGAAGAGGTCGCAATAGGAACGCCATTAATTGAGTATCAAAATGAGGCCGTGGAAAATGAAACAGTCTCACAGCGGCACGCGGTAGAAAAAAGTTCTTTAGATGCTTCCCAAGCAGAAGCGACCGTAGCTGCAAATGAAAGACAAGTCCAAACAATCACCAATCAAATCAACGATATACAGCAAAAAATGGCACAAGCAAAAGAAGAAGAAAAAGCGGCCTTAAATGAACAATTAAAACAGCAGCAGGGAGAATTGCAAACAGCAAATGATCAATTGAGTCAGTCACGTTTTGCAGTACAAGGTGCTTATGAGGATGTTCAATCAGCTAAAGATGTATTAGCCGACCAACAGAAACAAGCATCATCGACAGTCAGTTCAGAAATTACTGGGATTGCCTCAGTGGATGAAAAAGGAAAAGGGACTCCTGAAGTTCCTGTAGTGGCAGTATCCAGCAAGGAGAAACAGGTCAAAGGAATCGTTACGGAATATGACTTAGACAAATTGGTGCCTGGTCAAACGGTTCAAGTAACGACGGTCGGCAATAATAAAAAGGTTGACGGGACGATTAAGAGTATTGCTGCTAGTGCGTTACCAACTAGTGGGGACAACAGTAATGTCGCTTCCTACGAATTTACTGTAGAAGGGAACTTTCCTTGGACCGACGATTTATCAACTTTAGTAACTTTGCAGCAAAAGCAGCTTTTGTTGCCTGATTCTGCGATAAAGAAAACAAAAAATGAGCAATATGTTTATAAATATGTAAATGGCAAGGTCAAGAAAACAGCGATTCAAATAGTAACTGTCAGTGGGCATAATATAGTACAAAAAGGATTGAAGGCCAATGATAAAATCATTGAAAATCCAGATGAGGCGCTAAAGGACGGTTCGGAAATTCAGGTAGCTGCGAATGATTAAGTTGGAGCATGTCTATAAATATTATGAGACCGGGGACACACAATTAACGGTTCTAGAAGACATCAATTTTTCAATTGATGCAGGAGAGTTTGTTGCTATTATGGGCCCTTCTGGTTCAGGAAAATCGACATTGATTAATCTTTTAGGATTTATCGATCGTCATTTTGACGGAAAGTATCTATTTGACGGACGAGAAATTGGAGATTTCAAGGATGAAGAATTATCTGAGATTCGCAATCGCTCTGTAGGGTTTGTTTTTCAAAATTTTAGTTTGATTGAAAATTTATCAGTAGCTGAAAATGTTGAATTGCCTCTTTTATATAAAGGGGCTAAACATAATGAAACACAAAAGAAAGTGAAGGCTGCCTTAACAAGAGTCGGATTATCAGAAAAACTGAATCAGCTTCCTAAGCAATTATCTGGTGGACAGCAGCAGCGAGTGGCCATTGCTCGAGCGTTGATTAATCAGCCGAGTTTTATTATTGCAGATGAACCAACCGGGGCACTAGATACCCACACAACGGATGAAATCATGCAGCTATTCAAGCAGCTTAACGATGAAGGTGTAACGATCATTTTAGTAACACACGATCCAGAAACAGTTGTTTACTGTGATCGGCTATTAAAAATCAGAGATGGGAAAATGATCGAGGAGGTGCTGCAGTCGTGAAAAAGTACATTCTCTGGAGGACAGCCTTTCGCTCCATCTTTAAAAATAAACGCCGTAGTTTCTTAACGATGGTCGGTATCATTATAGGGATTGCTGCAGTTATCACGATTGTTGCTTTAGGAAATGGATTTAAACGAAATATTTTATCTGAAACAACTGGTGCAGATGAAACAGGACAAACCAAATACATCAATATTAAATACAATGATTTTGATAATTTGGTCAGTGACAATAGCGGTATTTCACAGACTGATAAAAACATGGTTGCAAATCTGCCGGAGATAAAGAGTGTTTCTTATTATAAAGCGACGAAAAAAGACAGCAATCCAACGATTGATTTTTATGATAAAAATACTAAGTTGACAATGACCGTTAATCCGACGAAGGAAACAAATTTATCTATTTTAAATGGACGTCAGCTGAATGCTGCGGACAGTGATGGTTTGAATAAGGTTGTTGTTCTTGATGAGGTTGTAGCAAAACAGCTTTTTGGCTCAAAAGAAGCAGCATTGAATAAAGGCTTTGATTTAAATGGTCAAGTTTTTACAGTTGTTGGTGTATCTGCAAATACTTCGGGTGAAATCGGACCACAAAACTATGAACCATTGGCCTTTTTTCCAAAAAAGACGTACACACGCTATTTAGGAAAAAAAGAGGATCATTCCGTTTTGGCGATTAAGTTCAATGCAAAAGCGAATGACGAAGCGGCAATGACGAAGGTATTAAAACAGCTCAACATGAATGGCGAGAGTCGGGCGATGGGGGAATATCAAAGCTATGATCCAAGCTCTGAAATTAAACAGTTAGGATCAATGCTAGATCAGATGACTCTTTTCATCAGCGCAGTAGCGGCTATTTCATTATTTATCGCGGGTGTCGGTGTAATGAATATGATGTATATCTCGGTCTCAGAACGAACCAAGGAAATCGGGATTCGGCGCGCACTTGGGGCAAATGCCAGATCAATCAAATTACAATTTCTGTTTGAAGGGATCGTTTTAACAGTAAGCGGCGGTATTATCGGCTATATTTTAGGTATTCTGATTGCTTTTGGAGCCTCCTTTGCTCTGCCGTTTTCTGTCCGTCCAGATATGATGACGGTATTCATTTCGATTGGCACCTCGGTTTTGATCGGAGTAGGCTTTAGTTATTTACCAGCCTCAGCGGCGGCTAAAAAAGAATTAATCGATATTTTGAAATAACTATCACTTTTTAAACAGCCGAATGAATGAATCACGCAACAGTGACTATTATTTAGCTAAACCTTCTGAAAATGGTAAAATTTAGGTATTCAACTAACAGTTGAGAGTGAATTTTATGATTTCAACAGAAGGTTTATTGTTTGATAGAATACTGGAGGGTATATTCATGGTAGAGATCGGAGCTAAAATTAAAGAGTTGAGAGAAGCGAAAAAAATGTCGCAAAAGGATTTGGCTGATTATCTGAATGTGACTCCGCAAGCTGTTTCAAAGTGGGAGAGAAATAAAAGTTATCCTGATTTGGACATGCTGGTTCGATTGAGCAACTATTTTCAGATATCTACGGATGAACTTTTAGGAAATTCAAAACCGTCATTTTTGGCTTCTTTCTTTTCTAAAATCAAAGGAGAAGAGGACATGGATAAGTCGATCGCGATTAAAAAATATCCCAAAGGAAAAGTACCCAAAGCAGTAAGTATTGATAATATGTCTGGTTTTTTACGGATTACCTTTGATAATGGGGAGATACGTTATTTAAGGTCACATTTTTTTGAGGGAATGTTGGATATATTTACGCCGAAAAAAAAGAGGCCCAAACAAAATTTGTTTGGGTTTGGTAGATATACCTCCTCTCATTGGATTGGTTCAGAGTTTGAGTTCATGGAGTCGGGCGAAGTGATTCTAAATGGTACGGATTCTTATTCACCGGAAGAGCTTTGGTATGATAGTAAAGCGCATATTAATGAACTTCCATTCCCTTAGTTAGTCATAGTTTGTTTTCAACAGGCGTCTCTTTTTCATAGTAAGGCTTGTTAAAAAGTATCTTGAGAGCCGCTGGAGAATGACAGTGAAGAATTTGTTCGTGAGTAAAAAATAAACACATTGAAGCTCCTTTTCATCAGATAAAGGAATTTCAATGTGTTGTTAATCTGTAGTGAAATCGTTAAAAATTTAGAATCCGTGGATAGAAGCTCGTTGGACTGACCAAGAAATCAGATTCTTTTAGCTGGAGTTCTTGGATCAGCAGTTCTTTCAATTCTTCAAGTGAGAGCAGCGTGTTGACTCGATATATTTTTGTCCCGTAATTGATCCATTCGCCAATATACAGCAAACTGCCTACGCCGCGAATATCTGGTTTTCCTTTGTAAAAAAGAACCATGTGATCGAGGATCGCTTTCCCGTCAACGGAGTACACTAGGTTTTCTGGATCGCGCTCGATCGGTCGTCCGACTTTTTCGTACAATGCCAGTGGTTCTCTTCCCCAGATGTCTTGCTCATTATCATCACTTTTATTTTTTGGGGCTTTCTTTTTAAAAAACATCAGACTCTCCCCCAATCCGTATATTTACTTATCATTATCCCACTGAACTAAAATCGTGTCTACAGTTTTCAGTCGAATAAACTAGACCTTTGCTTCTTGTTTCAAACCTTAGTATAATGACGTTGTTTTGATATTTAGGAGGAAGTATACATAATGAATAATAATTTTTGGGTGGAGCTGCCAAAGCCCTTTTTTATCTTGGCACCGATGGAAGATGTGACAGATGTGGTGTTTCGTCATGTAGTAAAAGAAGCGGGAGCTCCGGATGTATTTTTTACAGAATTTACGAATTCAGATAGTTTTTGCCATCCGGATGGGATCGAAAGTGTTCGTGGACGATTGGCCTTCACGGAGAATGAACAGCCGATGGTGGCGCATATCTGGGGAGATAAGCCAGAATTTTTCCGTGAGATGAGTATCGCGTTAGCGGATATGGGCTTTAAAGGAATTGATTTGAATATGGGCTGCCCAGTACCAAATGTCGCGGAGCGCGGCAAAGGCAGCGGCTTGATTTTGCGTCCGGAGGTTGCAGCAGAATTGATTGAAGCGGTCAAAGCGGGTGGGCTACCAGTCAGTGTGAAGACACGGCTTGGTTTTACTGACACTGCTGAGATGGAGAAATGGATCAGTCATTTATTGAAGCAAGATATTGCGAATCTTTCGGTTCACATGCGGACGCGCAAAGAGATGAGTAAGGTGGAGGCGCACTGGGAGCTGATCCCTCGAATCGTAGAGCTGCGAGATGAGATCGCGCCACAAACGTTGATTACTATTAATGGAGACATTTTAGATCGTCAGATGGGGCTGGAGCTTGCCGAAAAATATGGTGTGGACGGCTTGATGATCGGACGCGGGATTTTCAAGAATCCATATGCCTTTGAGAAAGAACCGAAGGCGCATTCGCCGAAAGAATTGATCGGGTTGCTGCGGCTGCAGCTTGATTTACAGGACAAATACGCGGAGCAGGTTCCTCGCTCGATTGTTGGTCTGCATCGTTTCTTTAAAATCTATGTTAAGGGATTCCCTGGTGCAAATGATCTGCGGGTGAGCTTAATGAATACTAAGTCAACTGCTGAGGTTCGAGAGATTTTGGCTGACTTTGAAAATCAGCATGAAGAAATTATTTAGGAGATATTTGGAATAATATCAGCAGGTATAGCAAAAAGAAATGAGTGGTTGGTTCTGCAGGCGAATAGCAGGACTGGTCACTTTTTTTTATTTCTTCCGAGGGGTGCGGTAATTATCTCGGTTCTATTAGTCCCACGATTTTCATGGAGCTTGGTATAATAGGAAAGAAAGCTTGTGTATTTTCAACATCTGACAAAGTTAAGGAGTGTTTTTATGATCGAAGTAAAACTAGGCGATATTTCTCGTCTTACAAATCGAGTGGACGCGATTGTGAATGCTGCAAATACAGCCTTAATTCCTGGAGGAGGTGTAGACGGTGCCTTAAATCAGGCGGCTGGTCCAAAACTGAAGCAAGCGATGGCGAAGATTGGTGGGACACCTACTGGTACCGCTGTGATAACACCAGCCTTTGATTTACCAGCAAGATATGTGATTCATGCGGTAGGTCCGCGTTATATTGATGGCAAACATGAGGAAGAAAAATTATTATATTCAGCCTATGAAGCTGTTTTTCGGTTAGCACGGGAAAACGACATTCGGACACTTGCAGTACCGGTACTGAGCGCCGGTATTTATCGGTATCCGAAAGAAGCGGCGGCCCGCATTTTATATGAAGTCGCTGATCGGGTTGAGAATCAAAGGATTGCTACTCAAGTGATTGTATTTGATGACTCTTGGCTGGAGATTTTTACGAAAATTAGACGTGATATTAAAAATGAAAACGATTAATTATTTTTATCAGGATTTGGAAAAAGTGGTAAACTAGTCTGTAAATAAGCGAAAAGTGAGGCGAATAATTTGAAAGCCATCTCGATTCATCCTGAGCCAGTGATGGACATCCTTCTAGGAAAGAAGACTGAGGAGTACCGTTCATGGACAACCCATCATCGCGGACCCTTGTTAATCTGTTCGACAGCTATCAAGACGCCTGGGTGTATTTCAGGTCATGCTGTTTGTATTGTTGATTTGGTTGATGTAAAAAAATTGGCTGAAGACTCTTATGCGTGGATTTTTGAGAATGTTCGTTGTATCAAACCGTTCCCAATTAAAGGGCAGCGACGTCTATACCATGTACCAGATGAACGGATTGTTGAACCGGAGGCAGGCGAATTTAAGTTTGATGAAGGTGAAAAGGTTGTGACTGAAAATTTTTGGAAAACCCATTATTTAGCGTTAATTAATTAAGATTTTAGAAAAAACGAATAACAATCCCATTCATCTAAAGTAAGAGAATAAACCTAAATAGAGAGGATAAAAAATAAAAAACTTATATTTGTAAAAAATAATAATGAAAAAAGGTTTATAACAAGATGTAGAAATCTAAAATAGGTTTTATCATTTATTATTAGGCTTCCCAATGTTTAAAAATAACTTAATCATAAATTTTAATTGAAAAACATTATTATAAAATTTTATTTAAAATGAGGTATAAGCAAGAAAGGAGGAACGATGGATTGAAAAATATCAGCTTTCAGCTTCGTGATTTATTCATTTCAATTCGTTCTATTAGAAGGACCGAATGAGGCTGACGTTAAAACAATAGCTTTTTTCAGACAAATAGTATAGAAGAAATTTTCGCAAGGTAAGTCAAAAAAAGTTGAGATGTCACTATCTGAATGATTTTTTCGGTTATGAAAATCATTCAAAGGCAGTATTCAATCATTGTGGTTGGATAGCATTGGCTATTATAAAGGGGATTTTTTAAAAGGGGTGATCTGGGTTGAGGAGAATTAGTCTTGTTTTCATGTTGCTGGTCTATTTTTTTTATACAAATACGGCCTTTGCTTTGGAAAAGACAGTTCCACTGATCATCGATACGAAACTAGCTGGTGAAAAGGTTGTGGGGACCGATGAAATTTACTTTGATATTTTTGATTTGACCTCTTGGTCTCAAAAGAATGGACAGACAGAGAAGGAAATTAAGGAATTCTGGTTGAATCAATATCAGAGCAAGAAGCAATTTCAACAATATATTCAACAAACAGCTTTGCTGAAGGTGAATGAGCAACCAGTATCAACTGCAGCTGATGGAATTGCTCGGACGGAGCTTCCTTATCAGCAGCAAGAACATGCAGCAGTGTACCTGTTAGTAGCATCGGGAGAAACTGGCAAGCAAGAATTTTTGCCAATGGTGCTCTTCATGCCGGAAGAGCTTCCTGTAGAGCCGATTCGCCTTTACGGGAAATACCAAGAAATCAAGCAGCAAGAACCAATCGTTGAGCAACAGACAAGTCTGGAAAATAAGGTATTAATAAAAAGGCAATTGCCTCAAACGAATGAATTGACCAGTAATTTTATACTTAGTGGGTTGTTATTGGCAGTAGTCGGGGGCATTGGTCTGATTTATCAAAAACATAGCAGGAGGAGAAATAAATGAAAAGAAAAGCAGCAGGTTTATTAACAGTGATCGTTTGTTTATTACCGTTGATCACAGGAGTATTTGGTTTTGGGGGAGCAGCTCAAGCAGCTGAGGAAGGTAAAGTAGATGTTACCTTGCATAAGAAAAAAATGGACCAATTTCCAACAGCAGACATTGAAAATACTGGGGAGTTAATGGAGGAGTTTAATCAATACGAAGGTCTTCCAGGTGTTACCTTTGAAGCATGGGATATCACTGCTGATTTTTATGCAGCATTAAATAAAACGGTTGATCCGAATGCTTCGAAAGAGGACTATGCAACGGCAGTCAAGAACCTAATGAAAACCTTCAAATTAACCGATGCTGAAAATCGTGTGTCAAAAGGTACCGACGAAACCGATGAAGATGGCTTGGCTAATTTTATCGGCTTGGACAAACGGACGGCAGAAGGAACTTATAAAGTTTATTTCTTTGAAGAAAAACCTAAGGACGGCGTTACTGCTTCTGCTACTCCGTTGATTTTAGTATTACCAGTGGTAAAAAATGATGTAGAAAATACAGACATCCATTTATATCCAAAAAATAAAGTGAAGGGTGAAATCGACAAAGAATTAGTTGATGAAGATGGCAACCCGCTTTTCACAGAACCAGAAGATAAGAAAGACCGTTAAGACTATGAAGTCGGAAAAAAAATCTACTATCATGCTAGCTTCACGATTCCTAACCAAATCGGAGAGGTCATTGAAAAAGGTAGCGGACAACAAACGCGTTACACAAAATTAGAATTTAAGGATGCCGTGTCACAAAATGGTGTGAAATTTGAAGGGATTAATCGTATTTCGATTGGCGATGATGTTACCGATATCAAGGATGCTTTCCTTGATCATGGGGTAGCCGTGTATGCTAACGAAAATTCTCCTTACAATGAAAAGGCTGGATTCACAATCACAATGAATTTAAATGATGCAGTCAGTGACGTTAACAATACTGATTTCCTAACATCAAAAGCAACTGCAGATTACTTGAAAGCCTTTGGTGGGAAAACGATCCATTTCTATTATGCAGTCTCTTTCACGGATGTGACGCCTGTGGATGTGGACGTTAACAATAAATTTGGAGTTGATCTAACTCATGATGGCGGCATAGATCAGCACGAAGAAGACGGAGATGTTCCACCGGTCGTTACAGGCGGGAAAAAATTCTTAAAACACGAATCTGGAAAAGAAAATCAAGCTTTAGCGGGAGCGAAATTCGTTGTTATCAAAAAAGATGGCGGCAAAGAGTATTATTTGACATCTTCGAATAGCAACGTGACCTGGACAGAATTTACTGATGGCGAGACGTTTGAAAATGCGACTCCTTATACATCTACTCAAACAGGCCACATCGAAGTATCTGGATTGGCTTATGGAACGTACTACTTGCGAGAAATTGAAGCACCAAATGGCTTCCAGTTGCTGGCAGAAGACAAAGAATTCTTAGTAGCAAAGGATTCATTTAATGAAACAGCTACATTAAAAATCGCCAACGTATCAAAAGGCGGCTTCTTGCCATCTACTGGTGGGACTGGGATTATTGCCTTTCTAGTTGTAGGTTTAGCCTTAATGTTGGGTGCCTTTATTAGATATCGCCGTATCCAGCAAGCAGCGAATTAATAGAAATTTGGAAAAGCAAGAGCTATTTTAGCCCTTGCTTTTTTATTTTTTGAAAAAAATTGGGATAACCGATAAACGATGATTTTTAACAAAAAATGCTTAAAATCGATGATATTTATGACGGAATACGGCTTAAATTTGCTTTTTACCGTTTTTTTAGTGAGTTCAATGCACTGTTTTTTTCCTTTTTCTTCTTCATCTAAAAAAAAGCAACCCATTAATTACGTATTTTGAATGATTTTGACGAAAAATTGCCAGTATCAGCCATTTATATTATTATTTGTTAACAACATCTAAATGTTTCAAGCGTTTGATATTTCTTTTATTTTAAAAATGGAAAATCACTAAGAAAATAATTCATTGATCAATAGCCCTTCATTTTTTTTATCAAAGTACGAAAATTATGAAGAAATGGCGGACGGGACAGTCAGTTAAAGGGGAAAGTTTTCTAGCAAGTCGTTCTTTTGAGAGGAGAATGATCATGGATTTTCGTTCAGTTTTAGGAACAAGCAACAAACGGCGATTAGCATTACTGGAGCGCCTCTACTATCGTCGCGATGGGTGGTCGAGTGATCAATTATTAAGCGAGTTGAATTGTTCACTGCCAATTTTATTAAATGATATCGAGTTGATCAATGATGAATACCCTGATTTTCAGATTACGAAAACAAAGGGACTTTATCGATTAAATGTGGGGAAAAGGGTTAGTCTAGGGAATCTATATGCCAACATTTTGAATACTAGTCCAGAATTCCAGATTATTGAGGAGCTTCTGTATGAGGAATGCGAAAATATCACCGCGTTAGCCAAAAAGCTGTACCTCAGCTCTTCCAATACGCAGCGCTATTTGAAAAAGTTAGAGAAGGTTTTATCCATGGCGGGTATGGAATTGTGTTATCGTCCCTTACGAGTAGAAGGGAACGAAGGAGAAATCCGAAATTTCTATTATCGTTTTTACAGTGAGAAACAAAATGCGTTTGAAAGTTCGATGCCCAAATTACCAACTAAGCATTATCATATTATCGGAGAATATGTGGAAGAGTTTGTCAGAGTGAATCAAATTCATGAAAAATATGTGTTTCAAAAGCGCTTGATTTATAATTTCTATATTAGTATTTGGCGGGTGAAAAACGGACACGATTATCCGAAGGAAGAGCTGCGGACGGAAGGGTTATTTTTGCCTATGGATATCGAGTATAAGAAATTAAAGCAAGCCGTGCGCGAAGGTGTAGATTTAGAATTGACACCAGAAATGGTGAGAGATGGTCTTTGGTTAATTTTTTCTGATTCGATCGTATTTAGTTTTCAACACCGTGAACTTGCTATGACAGATAATGTAAACTATCAGCAGCTGTTTATGCGTCATTATGAACTCGTGGAAGAATACAATGAAATGTTAGGCTTCCGATTAGAAAAGCAAGTCAGAATTAACTTAACGACAGTTTTATCAAATGATTTCTATATGTATGATCCTCAAGGACAATATGTTTGTTTATTATGGCGCAACAGAACTATGTTTTTATCAGAGGCGTCAAAAATATATAGTCGCGGAGTAGAAAAAATAGCGAATTTAGTAAAAAGGTTTGTTGCGAAATATGAGATGTACCAAGAAGAAGACTTTGTCCGTAACTATATTTATCTACTGATCACGATGGAAGAACGGTGTATGGAATGGCTGGCACATCAAGAACCACTATTAAAAATCTTATTATTATCCGATTTGACTCCTACAGAAGAGAGCTTTTTGGCGAAACAAATATCTGATAAAATTTATGGAAACTTCATAATCAATCATTTTGAGAATCTATCAGGGGGAATCGCTCAGCTGCATTATGAGTTGAAAAATTATGATTGCTTGATTACTACAGGCTCAGCTGAAGGCTTGCCGAATGATTATCCCGTGGTCGTAATTGATCCCTTTTTGACGAGTCAAAGTACACGGTGGATACAAGAAATGATCAGTGAGCTTGAAGAAAAACGGAATTTGGTCACTATGATAGAATAGTAGCGAAAGAAGGTTGAGTATGGATAATAATAGTATGGAAAAAATCAATCAATTTCGCGATGAACGAAACTGGCGTCCTTTTCATAATGAGAAAGATTTGGCCCTGTCGATTTGTTTGGAGGCGGCTGAATTACTAGAGCTTTTTCAGTGGAAAGATTCCGAAGAAGCGCGGACACAAACGGAACGATTGAAGGAAGAATTGGCCGATGTACTGATTTATTCGTATATGATGGCAGATAATTTGGACTTTGATATCGATGAAATCATCAGTGAAAAACTGAAGAAAAATGCGATTAAATATCCGGTAGAAAAAGCGTAGAATTTCGTGGATAGAACAGTTGATTTTTAGAGCAGAGAGATCTGCTCTATTTTTTTGTTTACTGTTATGTGGGATAGGCTACTATTTATAATTTATCTGAAGCAACAATGTTATTTCGCTGTGATAAATAACTAAAACACAATGTTAGTCATTAGATAATGAATTTGGCGAAAATTATTAATAAAAATCCTAATTTAAGTTGATTTATGAGTTATAAATGTGTTATTGTGTGGGATGTCGGATAAATTAATTAATTATTTCGATATTATTCGGATTGAAATTGAGATAAATAATTTTTTAGTTAACAATTGAGTTGAGCCATTTTTTTATATGTGATATTTTATAATTACAAAGAAATTATAAAAAGAAAAATAATCGCTATTATTCTAATAAACATTCTTTAATTTGGTGAAATTGTCTAGCGGTTATTTTATGTCGCTTATTGTAATGGATTGAGAGGAAAATGACTGGTAATAATAAAAAGACTAATTACAACAAATTGAAACGAAAAGCCGGAGACATGAAGGGGTCGTCTTTGTTTGTTCAAGAGCTCTTTTCGTTCATTGTGAAGCTTACGATCGTCGCTGCATTAGCCTACTTAATTATGCATTTTATTTATGGTGTATCTCGTTACTCAGATGATTCCATGGTTCCAGCTGTGAAAGCAGGTGATGTGATTTTGTATTATCGACTGAATAAGAGTTATGTGGCTTCAGACGTTATTACCTTGGAATACAAAGGCGAGTTACAAACGCGACGGGTCGTTGCGATCGAAGGAGATACAGTAGATATCACGGAAGATGGACTGGTGATCAACGGCAGTCTTCAAGTGGAGCAGCAAATTTATGAAGAAACCTTGTCTTATGTAAAAGGAATTGAGTATCCGGTAAAAATCGGAACAGGGGAAGTATTTGTTTTAGGTGATAAGCGAGGAACGGCAATCGACAGTCGGATCTACGGACCAGTCGAAATGAAGGACACGCTAGGTAAAGTGATCACCATTTTGAGGCGAAGAAGTATTTAAGTTTTAAAACCGAAAAGGAAATTGAAACTAAATAGATAAATAGTCTACTAGGAGGAAGGATCATGAAAAAAATTGTAAAGAGGCTTGTTGTTGGACTTGCGACAATAAGTACGGTTGTCGGAATCACGATAGCTGCGGCGACGGAAGCGAAGGCGAATGAAGAAAATAAATCGGATGTAGTAGATTCTGCTGTTCTAACAAAAGAATTTCAAATACCAAACGGAGTTACAGTTCCAGAGGTAGAATTTGGATTTACTGTCACGCCAAAAGGTGTTGAAGATGATGACGGAGTGTTGGATGAATCCAAAGTTGGCGATTGTGTGTCATGGACAATTGATGAGACGATAAAGTTTAATTCATCAGATAAAGTTACGACAGGAAATAAGCTTGAGAAATCAATTAATATTTGGCCCCTTATCAAAGATTTAGAATTTTCACATGCAGGAGTCTATTATTATGACGTTAATGAGAATATTACAGGTAATTCAGTAATTATTGATTCAAAAGCTATTTATAGAGTTCGTATTTTTGTTCAAAATACAGAAGCAGGGCCTAAAGTTTTTGGTTTGATCGTTGAACAGATCCAAGATGATACGGGGACGGAAACAGGTGGGAAAGTCGACCCCACACCAAAACCCAATCATAGTGAGTTTCGCTTTATCAATAGATATTGGGAATTAACAAAGGTTCAAGTGAAAAAAATCGTTGCGGGTGATAGTGGCGACGATATTGGCGATAGAAACAAGGATTTTGAATTTACAATCACATTAAATTTACCAGAAACGACTAAAACAGATTTTACTAAGGTCGACTACAAAAAAACAGACAAAGATGGTAATGAAACTACAGGATCAGTCACTATTGACCATTCGAATTTAACAGGATCACTAGAAATTCTTTTGAAGCATGGTGAAACGATCGAATTCACGAATCTACCTGTTGGTTCAACGTATGAAGTGGTTGAAACAAGCGTGAAGAATTATATCCCATCAGCAGAAGTAACTGGATTGGGAACTTCCGGCTCATCTGATCAATGGGAGGCCACAGAAAAATATACGGTGACCGTTGGTGGTATTACTGATTTGTTTGTTCAAGCAGAAGAAAAATCTTTAGATGGGATTAAGAACACTACTACTGTAACTAACAAGTATAAGCTACCAAATATCACCGGTGTCATCACAGATAACTTGCCGTTCATCCTAATGATCCTTGTTGCAGGTGCAGGAATCGTCTTCTTAACAGTAAGTAAACGTAGAAGAGCGAACTAAAAATGGCGAGCCCTGAAAAGGAACATCGGAAGAACACAGTTTCCTTAAATGTTCGTGTGATACGCCAACTCAATAATTTAATCGATCGCATAGCAGTAATCATTTTATTGTTGCTATGCGCTTATGGCGTATATGGGATGTGGGATACCAATCAATTACTTTCAAATGCGCAGGCGTCTAATTTGCAACAGTACAAACCGGAGACGGATGAAACCCTCTCGTTTCAAGAATTGAAAAAACACAACAATGAAGTGATCGCTTGGTTAACGGTTTATGGGACAAAAATCGATTATCCCGTCACCCAAGCAGATAACGATCAAAAATACGTTAACACTAATGTGATGGGAAAGTATTCTTTAGCGGGAAGTATTTTTTTGTCGAGTGAGAACGCTCCGGGTTTTTCTGATTTCAATAGTATCATTTACGGGCACCATATGGATAAGGAAGCGATGTTTGGCGGTCTGGATAAATTCAGTGAAAAAAAATACTTTGCTCGTCATCAATATGGCAATCTTTATCAGGACGGAAAAAATTATGGGATTGAGTTTTTTGCATTCATTAAAGGCGATGCCTATGATTGGCAGTTGTATGATCCAGGGATTCAGGAGATGGCTGCTCGTGAGTCCTATTTGTCGTATGTACTGGCGCAGGCGAGTCAGACGCGTTCTGTTCAAGTTGGCATAGATGATCGGATCGTTCTGTTGAGTACCTGTGCTTCCGAGCCGACGAATGGCAGACATATCTTGATTGGAAAACTGTACGACGAGCCCTTTGCAGATCCTTTTTATAAAGAAAAAGAGGAGAAGCCATTTTTAGGTATTGACCCGCAAGAATGGTGGGGAAAAATTCAAGGACTGCCAAAATGGCTTTTAGGTTTATTGTTGGCTGTTTGGCTCTTGGCTTTGGGTGTGTTTTTCTTGAGAAGAAAAAAGGCTGGGAAGGAGAGCGAAGAACGTGACGAATAAGTGGAAGGCTGCAACCTATTTGATTCTGGTTGCTCTATTGGCGGGTCTTTTTATCTCATCACCAATATCCTGCGCTCAAACGCTAATCAGTATTCCAGTTGAACAGGAATTCAACGATACCTCAGGAGAACTTGATCAAAAAGCACAAACGGGTGTGTATATACTGGAGCCGCTAGAAGCTGGAAATCCTATGCCCCACCAAGAACCAAAGCATCAAATTCAACTTTCGGGAAATGAGACTCAAACGATCGAAGGCTTTGCTTTTACGCGGGAAGGAACGTTTTCCTACCGCCTTTATCAACAAATACCTGCGAATAAAACGGGATATACGTATGATGATCAAAGCTATCTGATTACAGTATTCGTGACCCAGACAGCAGAGGGTTTGAATGTCGAAGTGATCGTTAAAAATCAGCAGAAGCTGAAGGTCATGGCGGCTAATTTCAAAAACGTCTATGTAGCGAAGTCTGATCAGACAGAACCGCAAGAAACAGAACGGTCCCTACCTAATACGGATCAGAATATAGAGGATGAGCGTCGGTTACCTAGTACCGGTCAATTGAAAGAATATCTTTGGGTCTTTGGGCTGGCACTAGTATTGGCAATTTTATTGTTTTATCAAGGTAAACGACGAGGAAATGAAAACTAAGGTGTCGATCCAATAGACGTTGGATCGCCCTTTCTAATCGGGCTTTTTATCTTTTTTTCTAAGTGAATGATCGAAGCATCCTTTTTTTAGAAAAGAAGATAAGAATCAATCAAGTAAGGAGGTTTTAGGAGAATGAGACAGAAAAAAAAGCTGCACCGTCAATTTTTAAACGGATTGTCTCTTTGGCTGATACTGACCCTTTTTTTGGCAAATATCCCCTTCTCAACCATCTATGCTGAAACGCTGGAAGAAACCTCCTCAACTGAAGAAATACAAGAATCGACACATCAGCTTGAAACGGTAGAAAGTTCAGGGGTGCTTGCGGAAGGATCCGCGCCAGAAACATCAGAGGCTACCGAACTTTCTGAAATAGAATCGGATATACCAGAAAAAACAGGATCCATCGCGGGAACAGTTTGGCTTGATGAAAATGAAGATGGCAAACAGGATAGAAATGAAAGAAAATTACCAGCGGTCAAGCTGCACTTGGTAGCTGCTGATGACAGAAAACAAGTGATCAGTGAAGTCTCGACGGATCGTGCAGGAAATTATGAATTTACGGAATTAAAATCAGGAAACTATTACGTCGCAATCGGTACACAAATCTTAGATGGGATAGAATATCTAGCGCCAATAGCGAGTCAGCAAACAGGAGCCGAGAATAAATTCGACAGCGATAATGAAGAGCGGCTTTCTTATACCGAGGAGATCAAGATAGGTGAAAATGAGGTTGTCGCTGATGTTGATGCGGGGATGCGGGTGCAAGCACAAAATGATCCAGAACCAGCAGCAGGTGCTAAATATAAAATTTTCATTGGAACCGATACAACAGGTCAACCAGAAGAAATGACTTCTACACTTAAAGAAGCTGTGGATTACTGTAACTCAAGCGCGGAAACTTCTTTTACGATTTTATTGACCGAAGATGATCTAGCTCAGAGGGCTGAAGCAGAGATCGCTTCTGGGAAGACGATCGTTTTAACCTCTACTTCAAAAAATAAAATTATCCAAAATATTGAATATAATGACGAGAATAATTTTATAGCTAAAAGACATCTGCGTGTGAAAGAAAAAGCAAGCTTAACTTTGACACATATTGTCCTTGAGGGAACAGGGCTGTCTTATGATAATGATCCTTATTGGGCAACGAACGGGGGGGTTCTTTTAAATGGAGGAACATTGACTATTGGAGAGGCTGCAGTGATCACTAAAGCTTTTGGTAATAATGGTGGAGCTATTGAAGCAAGAGATAAAAGTTCTGTCTATTTACATTCTACTGGTAGTGTTTATCACAATCAGGCCAGCGATACTGGTGGAGGTATCTACGCTATTGATAACAGTATAGTAGAACTTGCTGGTACAAGCAGTGTCTCAGATAATATTGGACAATGGCGTGTCGGTGGAATCTATCTAAATAATAGTTCACTCACGGTGAATGACGAAGCAATTATTTCGGGAAATATTGCTGAACATAATGAGGCAGGAGGTATTAAGGCTGAAAATAAAAGCGATGTCTCAATAAGCGGCGGTTCTATTCAACATAATACCGTAAAAAAATGTTCCGATCACGGAAATTGGAATAGCGGGTCTAGTGGCGGCGGAATCTATATTGATGGCGGAAAACTTGAATTAAACAATGCGACCGTCAGTCAAAATACTGCGACTGAGGCAGGAGGTGGTATCTATGCAAAAAATACCGATGTTAAATTATCAAACGGTGAAGTCACTGGAAATGAAGCAAAGCAAGGAAATGGCGGCGGTATTTACTCGGAAAATAACGCTGTTGAAATTCAAGATAGCCAAATTGGCGGAATAGATGAACTCGGAAGCAATGAAGAAAACAATAAAGCGAATCGAGCCAATAAGGGCGGCGGGATTTATAAAGAAGGGGGGACCCTTGTACTAAATAAAGGGACCATCGTAAATAATCTTGCTACGGACTCAGGTGGCGGAATCTATGCAAAAAATACAAACATCACGGATACATCGAGTGAAGTTTACTTGAATAGTAGTAATAAAGGTGCGGGAATCTATAGTGAGCAAGGGGGATTGCAGTTAGAGAAAAGCACTTTCAAAAACAATACTGCTAAAGATAGGATCATCGAAAAGGTAGATGAGAACGATAACCCATACCAAGAGACAGTGATTGGTGAAGGTGGCGGTCTGTATTCGACTGGTACGCTTCTGACACTGACCAATGCCGTAATCGCTGACAATTCCAGTACCAACGGCGGTGGGATTTTTGTCAAGGGAAATACATTGAAGCTGGAGGATACGACTCTCACGAACAATACCGCAACTATTGATGGAGGTGGGATCAGAGCCACCGGCGAAGTTAATTTAGAGATAATGGGAGAAACTAGTCGCATCAATACCAATAAAGCTACACACGGTGCGGGGATTTCGGCAAATGAGAATAGTAAAATTTCTATGACTGATGGGATGATTAATGGCAATATCGCAACAGGTCGCGGCGGCGGGGTTAATTTAGATGGGACGGATACACGTTTTACGATGACCAGTGGAGTGGTGAGCAACAATGTAGGATTTCAATGTGGTGGGATCCTAGCCGATAAAGCCATTATTGATATTAGCAATGCAACATTCACAGCAAATCAGGCGAAAGGAAATAAAGCTGGAGAAGGTTATGGCGGCGGCATTTTTGTTGAAAGTGGCGGGAAAGCGACAATTGCAGATAGTACCTTTACGGAAAATATCGCCTACGATGGCGGCGGGGTATATGTTAGTAAGAATAGTCAACCGCTAACTATTACGAAGACATTGTTTAAAGATAATAAGGTTCGTCATTTCGGCGGTGGCCTTTTAGTAAATGGAACGCAAACAGAGTTGACGGATGTGCAATTTATTTCAAATCTCGCGGATCGCTATGGCGGCGGAATCAAAGTCGGTGAAGGGGCCACACTAAAAATGGCTGGCACGATCAATGCTGATGGAGCTGCAAGTACGAGTATGTTTCAAGGAAATAAAGCTCGGTACGGCGGAGGGCTCTCGGTGAACAGCGGAAAAGAAGTCGGTGATGAAGGTAGTAAGGTTACACTGATAAATACCTTTGTAATCGATAATAAGGCCAAGTACATTGCTGATGGAGAAGAAGTACTTGTTGAAGGCGAAGTAGCGAGTGAGGAAGAACGAAATAACAAAGGCGGCGATGGAGCCGGAATAAATATTGATTTGTCCAATACTGAGCTTACTATGACGAATGGAAAAATCGGGCATAACCAAGCAGACAGCAGCGGTGGGGGACTATTCGCAACAGCGAGTGCTAAGTTTAATTTAAGTGACGTTCCATTGACGTTCAATACTGCGGAATTACAAGGCGGCGGACTCTTTCTTAAATATGATGTTGAAGGGACACTGAGTAGTTGCCTAGTAGAAAATAATACCACTGGAATTAATGGTGGCGGAGTACGCTTGGAATCGAGCTCTAACTTGATTATTACAAATAGCAGCCTTAGTAAAAATACGGCTCTGTATGGCGGCGGAGTGTCTGCAAATAGTGGAAGCACCATTGAAATGAATGGAATAGATAGTAAGATATCGGAAAATAGCACAACTCATTTCGGTGGGGGCGTGAATATTGATAATGCAGGAACAAAATTTATTATGAATGACGGTTCGATTGATCATAACCCCGCTCGTAATGGCGGCGGCGTCTTTGCTAGTGATCATTCGGAATTTATTATGAATGACGGTGTCGTTACGAACAATCAAGCGAGTAATAACGGTGGTGGCATTTATATTCAAACAACTGCAACAGTGATGGTTAATAAAGGAAATATAGTAAGAAACGATGCTGCAAGAAGCGGCGGTGGGATTTTTACAGAAAATTATTTTTATGGAAATCCAGTGGATGCTAGCATTCATTATGTAAATATCACGATTGATCCAACTGATGGAAAAGTGGCTGAGAACACCTCTTTCGTAACAGAAGATCCACCAGAAGATATTGTAAATGGATCGCTCAAATTTAAACGAGAGGATCTAAATAACGATCAGATTAATTACTTTCCGCATTCACTTAAAATTATTTATCATCCGAATGGTGGTCAGGGGATGGTACAAGAAGATCAGCGTTCAATGAAGGATGGTTTCATAACGGTCGGTGTTTGGTCGGTCAAACAGTCCGCTTTCATTCCAGCAGCAGATAAACCGGATCATGTATTACTATATTGGAGTGAAAAAGAGGATGGGACTGGTAAGAGATATACGGCAGATGGTACGGATACTATTACAACGAATTACGACCGAAACCTTTACGCTATCTGGGGACCTCCAACGACTTTATCTGGTACGGTTTTTCTGGATAGAGACCACAATGGTGAATACGATGAGAATGAAGTGCTAGAAAATCGAGAAGTGACCTTGTATAAAAAGGCAGATGATTCAGAGAGTTATACTGAAATTGATAAGACGCATACGAATCAGGAAGGAAAATATTATTTTGCGACTTCCGATAATGGGACATATAAAATTTCAGTAAAAGTATTGGATGGAGAATATGGAAAGCATGGTTTTGTTAGTAAAAGAGAGGGTCTTAAGAGTAGCCATGTGAATCAAGATGGTTTTTCTGATTATTTGACAATCAATATTGAAGAGGAAATGAATCCAGTTATCAACGCAGGCTATATCGACTCTGTTGTCGTTACAGGAGTGAAGCTGAATCCGATTAATTGGTTCTTTTATCTACTGATCGTCCTGCTGACATGTTTTACAATAAAGCGTGTCTGTGAATTTCGAAAAAAAAGTCGATAAAATGAGTCGCCATTTATTCGCGGATAGGAGCTGATCTGAAAGTCTAAAAGACTTTTGGATCAACTCCTTTTCCTTTATTCATGTAATTCCAACGGCAAGCCATCTGGATCAAAAAAGAAGGTCATTTTCTCTCCGGTAAAATCATCGGTTCGCAAAGGTTCACAATCAATTCCGTGGCTCTTTAAATAAGCGACCGTCGCTTCGATGTCCGTTGTTTTGAATGCAAGATGGCGTAAGCCTGCTGCTTCCGGGAAACTTGGACGTTTTGGTGGATTTTTAACAGCAAAGATTTCTAGTTCCGCATCATTTAACTGTAAATCCAATTTGTAATCCTGGCGTTCTGCTCGAAAATTTTCACGAATGATTGGCAGACCAAGAATGTCCACATAAAAATGTCGTGCCTTCTGGTAATCTGAAACGATGATAGCAACGTGATGGATGGCAGAAAAATCTGGTTTTTGCATGAGTAGGTCCTCCTTTTTTCTCATTATAAGCTAGTTGGAATAAAAAAAGTATGTTATACTCCAATCAATTGAAGAGAAACATTTGGGGTGCTTTTTGGCTGAGATTATACCCATGGAACCTGATGCAGTTAAGACTGTCGCAGGGAAATGTAGCTAGTTGACTGATCGTACCCGACCATTTTATTTTGGTTGGGTTTTTCTGTCTTTTACTCCTTTTGTTTCTTGCAGAAAGGAGTTATTTGTCGTGGAAAAAAGTAAAATCCACAAGTTGACGTTATTGGCCTTAATGATTGCGTTGGATGTCGTATTGTCTCCTTTGATGCGGATCGAAGGGATGGCGCCGATGTCCAGTGTAATGAACATTATCGCCGGAGTGTTGTTAGGTCCGTTTTACGGAACAGTCATGGCTTTTGTCTGTGCAATGATACGGATGACGATGTTGGGGATTCCGCCATTAGCACTGACGGGCGCAGTATTTGGTGCATTCTTTGCTGGTTTATTTTATCGTTTAGGTGGAAGACTGATTTGGTCCATGCTGGGTGAAATCGTGGGTACAGGAATCATCGGTTCACTCTTATCTTATCCTGTAATGGTCTGGTTTACCGGGAGTCAAAATGAGTTGTATTGGTTGATTTATACACCGAGATTTGTTGGTGCAACATTGATTGGTTCGGCGATTGCTTTTGTTGTGTTGGTTAAATTGCAGGAAACAACGATTTTTAAACGTTGGCAACGGCTGTTTTCAAGTGAGAGGATGTTTGGATGATCAAAACGAATTTTTCAAAGGTGTTTCCGTTAGAAAGTGCGCCGTTAGTTCATTGCATAACCAATGAAGTCACCTGTGAGACCGTGGCAAATGCGTTGCTTTATATTGGAGCAAAACCGATCATGGCTTCTGATCCGCGAGAATTTGAGGAATTATTTCAACAAACAGATGGGTTGCTGCTGAATATCGGACATCTGTCGGAAGAACGTGCGGTTAGTCTGATAGCAGCGAGCAAACTAGCAAATAGCGTTCATAAGCCAACGGTGGTGGATTTGGTTGGATATGGTGTCAGTCAGGTTCGAAATCAAGTAGGGCGTTCGTTGGTGGCGGAAAATCCAACAGTAGTAAAAGGCAATATTTCCGAACTACGGAATTTTTGCGGGCTGCCGAGTCAAGCACGCGGAGTAGATGGTAGTGAGTTAGATCAAAGTGAGGAAGCAATCGCTGAATTATCAGAAGCTTTGCAGAAGTTAGCGGTTCTTTATCCGAAGACTACATTCCTAGCAACAGGTTCTCAAGATATTATCGTTGATCAAGAACGTATTTTTCATTTAGCGAATGGTGTGCCTGCATTGGATCGCTTTACGGGAACAGGTGATATTGTTGGTGCGTTGATTGCAGCTTTATTAGGCAGCGGAATGAAAGCAATCGATGCTGCTGTAACGGCGGTGAGCTATTTTAATCTTTGCGGGGAGCAGGCAGGAAATACGATCGGCTTAGCAGCTTTTCGGCAAGAGACCTTGAATCAGCTTTCAATATTGATGGAGGAGAACTGGTGGACAAAAGTGAAAGGATGGGAAAAGCAATGGACTTAACTTTATATTTAGTGACTGGTCGGTATGATTTTAGCGATGAGAAGTTTTTAGCGGTGATTGAAGAGGCCTGTAAAAATGGTGTGACATTGGTTCAATTACGGGAGAAGACTTTGCTGACGGGGGCTTTTTATGAGTTGGCTTTGAAGGTAAAAGCCATCACGGATCGCTACCACATTCCTTTAATTATCAATGATCGGGTCGACATTTGTTTGGCAGTCGACGCAGCGGGGGTGCATATTGGAGATGATGAGCTGCCGGTGGACGTTGTTCGTTCACTGATTGGACCAGAAAAAATCTTAGGTGTATCGGCGAAAACGATTGAACGTGGCCTAGAGGCTGAAAAAGCGGGAGCAGATTATTTAGGAATTGGTGCCATTTTCCCGACAAAAACCAAAGACACCGCCTTGACTTCGATTGAAATGCTAAAAGCGATCAATGGAGCAGTAACAATTCCAAGTGTTGCGATTGGCGGCATCAAGGAAGAAAATTTAGTTGATTTTCGTGGAACCGGGATTGCTGGAGTTTCGATTGTTAGTGAAATTATGCTAGCGGAAGAGGTTGGCAAAAAGGTTCGCAGTTTAAGACAAAAAATAGCAGAGATAGTGGAGGAACAAGTATGATTAATTCAACACCACAAGTCTTAACGATCGCGGGTTCTGATTCTGGCGGCGGGGCTGGGATTCAAGCAGATCTGAAAACCTTTCAAGCACGCGAAGCTTTTGGCATGAGTATCATCGTAGCACTAACAGCACAAAATACTTATGGCGTACAAGACAGTATGGCAATTCCTAGTTCTTTTATAGAGGAGCAGTTTGATTCTTTGGCTGCTGATTTTTCAATTGGTGCAGCGAAGACAGGTATGCTGGCGGATGTCGAACGTGTGGAAACTGTCGTGAAGAAATTGAAGCAAGTCGATTTCGGTCCCTTAATCGTAGATCCTGTGATGGTGGCAAAAGGCGGTCATCACTTATTGCAAGATGATGCGGTTAAGACGATCAATGAGAAGTTACTGCCATTAGCGACAGTTGTGACTCCCAATTTACCAGAAGCAGAAGGATTCATTGGGCAGCGAATCGTTACGGATCAGGAGATGGTTGAAGCGGCGAAGAAGCTGCAAAATTTTGGCACGAAAAACGTTGTTGTTAAAGGTGGACATAGCCAAAATAAAGAAGCAGCCGATTTTGTTTTATTGGCGACAGGAGAAAGCTTCTGGATGAGTGCACCGAGAGTGGAAACCGCTAGTACTCATGGAACGGGCGATACCTTTTCGGCTTGTATCGCCGCTGAGCTAGCAAAAGGGAATGAGTTGAAAGAAGCAATCATTACCGGAAAGAGATTTATCCATGCGGCGATTAGTCAGCCCATCTTTGTAGGGCACGGTCATGGGCCGACGAATCATTGGGCAAAAATGCGCGATGCTATTTCAATAAAGGCGATAAACTAGTTAAAAAATAATGATTCACTATAGTAATCCTTTGTCAGTTGTTTTTCTGACAAAGGATTTTTTTGTGAAAAAGCTAAAAGGGTTAAAATAGCGCAGCTGGTGTGAAAGATTTATAATTAAGCATGAGAGCTTCAAATACTGAGAAAAGCGAAAGTCATGTTTAAAGAAAAGAGGGAACATATGCGTGTAATTATTGTAGGAGGATCATTTGGCGGTGTCCAAGCGGCACTAGATATTAAACGAATAGAACCAGAGACGGAGGTTCTTTTGATTGAAAAGCAGACTGATTTGGGTTTCGTTCCTGGGAGTTTGGCTCTGATTTTAAAGGGAAAAGCGGCGTCGCTGGATGAGTTATGTTGGGTTACACAACAGAAATTGGAAAAACTTGGGATACAGGTAAAAACGGGGGTATCCTGCACCGGTCTTTTGCCAGAGAATCACATTGGTGTATCCACAGGAGGAAAGCTACATTTTGATCGGCTGGTTATTGCGACGGGGTCCCAGCAGTCCTTCCAACAAAATAAGACTCGTTCTGGGAGGATTAAAACGTGTAAAACCAAGCAGGATGTCACAGAAATATTGGACATGCTTGACGATCTCACAACGGTAGCGATTATTGGCGGTGGGCATGTTGGCTTAGAACTTGCGGATGCCTTATCTCAAGCAAATAAACAGGTTCATCTATTTGAAAGCGATTCTATGGTAATGGGCCACTATTTTGATGAGGAGATGCTCCAACCGTTAGAAACCGCAATCCGTCAATCGGCTGTTGATTTACATACAGGGACATTTGTCGATGAGGTGGAAGAAACGGATGAAGGCAAGGTAAAACTCTTTTTTAATGAAACGAATCTGGAGGTTGATCTCGTACTATTGGCGAATAGTACACGTCCGGATAATCAGATTTGGCAAGACTTAGACCGTGATGATGATGGCACGCTCAAAGTGAATGAGTATTTACAAACGTCAAATCCGGATATCTATGCGATCGGCGATACGATCAAAGTAAAATTCCAATTAACGGATGAAAAGATTTATTCATCATTAGTTGCCAATGCGATCAGAACAGCAAAGATCGCTAGTCAGACTATTACGGGCACGTTGACAACCGATCCTGGAACAGTTCGAGTTAGCGGAAATCAGTGGTTTGGCTATTTTGTCGGCAGTGTTGGTTTGTTGGAAAAAGAAGCGCTTTTGTATCCTGAAAGAGTTAGAATAAAACAGCTCGAATTGCCTACAACGGTTGTCTCACAGGAAAAAATAAGTGTAAAAGTAATTTGGAATGCTGAGACCGAACGTTTGTTAGGGGCGCAACTCGTTTCAAAACAGCTCGATTTTGCGCTTTTAGATCAGTTTGATTCAGCGATTCAACAACAGCAAACGATCCATGAATTCATGTTGTTGGAACGCTTCTTTCATCCAGCCTTTCGTTTTCCGTTACTGGAGTCTTTCGATTTAGAGGAGCGTTAAAATGAGGATTGATCAATTATTGGATAAAAATCAACAGCTTCAATTGTCCATTCTTACTCAACTCATTTTGTCAGGCGGAACGCTGTCAGTGAATCAACTGGCCGAGGAAATTGGCCTGTCAAAAATAAGTTTGGATCAATACATTCAAGATATTTCCTATTTAGGGGAAGAAATGGGGATGGGCTTTTCGATTGACCGCAAAGGATCGACACTCACATTGGAATTAGAAAAGACGACGACGCTTGAAGAGATCACAGCTTTATTAGTGAGAGACAGCTTTAAATTTCAATTACTGGAATATATGCTGCTGCATCGAGAGTTTACGATCCCACAAATCACACAGGAATTTACAACCAGTGAGTCTTCCGTCTTTCGGAAATTCCGCGAGTTAAATGAGATTATCGCGGAGTTTCAAATCCGGATTAAAAACGGTCGTTTGCAGGGTGAAGAATTACAAATCCGCTATTTCTATTTTCAAGTGTATATGTATTTTCCATTAGAAATGAGACCTAGCTACTTGATTGAGTCCGATCAAAATCAATTGTTTTTGCGTGCGTTGGAGAGAGCTTTAGAAACGGAATTTTCTAGCTATGCTAAAAGTGCGGTTTCCTGCTGGTTAGGGATTAGCCTGAAACGAATAGCAGCAAAGAAAAAGCAGCAAACACAATTAAAAACAAATTACCGACTTTTTCAACAAGATGCCCTCTTTCAACAGATTGAACCGCTGATCCGTCTGTATAATAGTCGAAGCTCCTTTGAATTGAACCAGTATGAACCGATGATGTTTTACAGTTTCTTAGTTTCTTTTGCTATTTTGAATGAAGAAGCATTTTATCGCTACGAGTTACAACGCAGTAAGAAACTGCCGCCGGCGCTTTTGGATATGTATATTCGCGAGATGATTTTGGTTCACTACAGACCAGAGAGATTGTCCATCCAACAGGAGAAAGCAGTAGGCTACCAGTTATCTCAAATCAACAATCGAATCTATTTTTTTCAAGGGTATCTGCCCCGTTACGAGCCGGATCGCCTAGTAATGTTGCAGCGACAAAACTTAGGTATTGAACGAAGCCAGCTATTGGATATATTGCAAGAAACAGCATTAAATTTTCTCAACCCCAAAAAAGCACAAGACCCTTTAATCACGCAAGCTTTAATGATCGACTATGCCAGTATCCTGTCTATGATCGATTTTTACATTGCCAAGGAAGTGGTAGTAGGCATTGATTTAGAAGAATTACCAGTTTATCGAACTTCGTATTATCACTATTTATTTTCGGAATTGCGGCTAATTCCGGGGATTCGGGTTGAACAATTTCGAGAGGAACAAACGTATGACTTGATCATTCGTACTCGAAGAATCGAGACGCACGCGTCATCCATCCAATATTGTCTCTCAGAGTTTGAGTCTGCGTATGATCTGATTCAAATAAAATGCTTGATCGATCAGCTAAAGAAAGAGAAAAATTAATGAAGTAGTTCCCAGTAGTTTTATGGGGGGCTACTTTTTTTGGGAAAAATTTTTATTCTCAAAATCCCTTGATAGGAGTGAGTTTATTGAAAAAACTGCCAGCAATTTATGAAACCGCTTAAAACTTTGACCGTTTTTACTAGGAAAAGCAGGTTAGGATATGACCATAAAGAAAGCGATTGCATTGCAAGTTAGTTCAAGGAGGACAAATCAAGATGGAAGAAAAACAACAGTACATTATGGCGATTGACCAAGGAACCACGAGTTCACGCGCAATTATCTATGATAAGTTTGGGCATCAGGTCGCTAGTTCACAAAAGGAATTTACGCAATATTTTCCTCAGGAAAGTTGGGTAGAACATGATGCAAATGAAATTTGGAATTCTGTCCAATCTGTGATTGCGGGAGCCTTCATTGACTCTGGCATTAAACCGGATCAAGTGGCAGGAATTGGAATCACCAATCAACGAGAAACGACTGTTATCTGGGAAAAGGATACGGGGCGGCCGATTTATCATGCGATTGTTTGGCAATCAAGACAATCGGCGCAAATAGCGGATCAGCTGAAGATCGACGGATACGAAGAAATGATTCATCAAAAAACCGGACTAGTCGTCGATGCCTATTTCTCAGCCACGAAGATTCGCTGGATTCTGGACCATGTAGAAGGGGCGCAAGAACGGGCAGAAAAAGGGGAGTTGCTTTTCGGGACGATCGACAGCTGGCTCGTTTGGAAATTGACAGACGGCGGCTCTCACGTAACGGATTATTCTAATGCCAGTCGGACCATGCTCTACAATATCCATGAGCTGACCTGGGATCAAGAGATTCTCGATTTATTAAATATCCCTCAAGCGCTTCTGCCTAAGGTAACCTCAAATTCTGAAATTTATGGTTATACACAGGGGTACCATTTCTTTGGCAGCGAAGCACCGATTTCGGGGATGGCTGGCGATCAACAAGCAGCGCTATTTGGTCAAATGGCATTTGAACCGGGGATGGTTAAGAATACGTATGGGACAGGGTCATTCATTGTCATGAATACAGGCGAAAAGCCGCAATTATCAAAGAATAATTTATTAACGACGATCGGCTATGGGATTAACGGCAAAGTCTATTATGCCTTGGAGGGGAGTATTTTTGTTGCAGGGTCCTCCATTCAATGGTTGAGAGATGGATTGAAAATGCTGAAAAAGGCGAGTGATTCTGAAGATGCGGCGAAACGCTCCGCAAATCAAGATGAAGTGTACATGGTCCCAGCCTTTGTTGGACTAGGTGCTCCTTATTGGGATCAAAATGCACGCGGCGCCATGTTTGGTTTGACGCGAGGCACAACCAAAGAAGATTTAATCAAAGCGACCCTTCAATCGATTGCCTATCAGGTTCGCGACATCGTGGATACGATGCAGGAGGATACAGGGATTCAGATTCCAGTATTGAAAGTAGATGGCGGCGCCGCCAATAACGAATATTTGATGCAATTCCAATCAGACATTTTAAATGTTCCGATCCAACGGGCGGCCAACCTTGAAACGACGGCTTTAGGTGCTGCTTTCTTAGCAGGCTTGGCTGTAGGCTATTGGAAGGATATGGATGAAATTAGGGAATTTTATGAAGCTGGAAAGATTTTTGAAGCAGAGATGGCACCGGAACGTCGTCAAAAACTATATGACGGTTGGAAAAAAGCCGTAAAAGCGACACAAGCATTTGAATAAAAAGGAGTGAGCGGAATGTCATTTTCAAAAGCAACGCGTAAGAAAAGTATCGAAGTACTTAAAAATGAAGAAATGGATCTATTGATCATCGGTGGCGGGATCACAGGTGCGGGTGTTGCGATCCAAGCAGCCGCAGCTGGAATGAAAACGGGTTTGATAGAAATGCAGGATTTTGCAGAAGGAACCTCTTCCCGGTCGACCAAGCTGGTTCACGGCGGTATTCGCTATTTGAAAAACTTTGATGTAGAAGTGGTAGCAGATACCGTTACAGAAAGAGCGGTGGTTCAAGGGATTGCACCGCATATTCCTAAGCCCGATCCCATGCTTTTACCGATCTATAACGATGAAGGCCCCACTACATTCAGTATGTTTTCAGTTAAGGTTGCGATGGATATTTATGATCAATTAGCCAATGTGAAGGGAACAAGCTTTGAAAATTATACATTGACGCCAGAAGAAGTCTTGGAAAGAGAACCCTTCATCAAGAAAGAAGGACTTCAAGGTGCAGGGGTCTATCTGGATTTTCGCAATAATGATGCGCGATTAGTAATTGAAAACATTAAACAGGCAGCATCAGACGGCGGTCATATGGTCAGCAAAATGAAAGCGATCGGTTTTATCTATGAAGGAGATCAGATCGTTGGTGTAAAAGCACGTGACCTGTTAACGGATGAAACAATCGAAATCAAAGCAAAATTAGTGATCAATACCAGCGGTCCGTGGGTCGATAAAGTTCGCAACATGAACTTCACTCAACCGATCGTGCCTAAAATGCGTCCAACCAAAGGGGTTCATTTAGTTGTCGACGCGCAGAAGTTGCCGGTTCCTCAACCAACGTATTTTGATACGGCACAAAATGATGGTCGAATGGTTTTTGCAATTCCTCGCGAAAATAAAACCTATTTTGGAACCACCGATACCGATTATCAAGGGGACTACGTCGATCCTAAAGTGACGCAAGAAGATGTCGATTATTTATTAACGGTCATCAACCACCGTTATCCTGAGGCGAAGTTGACCATTGATGACATTGAAAGCAGCTGGGCAGGCTTACGGCCATTACTGATTGGGAACGCTGGTTCTGATTATAATGGCGGTGATAATGGCAATATCTCTACTAAAAGCTTTGAACAGGCCGTCGATATCATCACTGACTACAAAGCGGGCAAAGCCACTCGTGATGAAGTAGAAGATGTCTTGAACAATCTTGAAAGCAGCCGAGCTGAGAAACGTTTAGCGCCGTCCTCTGTTTCCCGCGGCAGTTCGTTGGAACAAGCACCTGATGGAATGATCACATTATCTGGCGGCAAAATCACTGATTATCGCAAGATGGCAGCCGGTGCAATCGATTTGATTCGTCAATTATTGAACGAACATTACGGATTGACCTTTAAAGAGGTAGATTCAAAGACGTATTCGGTTTCTGGTGGGGATTTTGATCCAACCAAGCTAACTGAAACCGTCGCTGAGTATGCAAAGATGGGGATTGAAGCAGGGCTTTCGGAAGAAGCAGCTACGTATATCGCTGATTTTTATGGCACAAATGCTAGCAAAATCTTCCAGCTTGCAAAAGAAATGTCTGCTTATCCCGGAATGAGTTTGGCTGAATCGGCACGCTTACGCTATGGCATAGAGGAAGAAATGGTCTTAACACCAGTGGACTATTTGTTACGCAGAACCAATCATCTTTTATTTGAAAGAGATAACTTGGATGCGTTGCGTCAACCAGTCCTTGAAGCGATGGCGGGGTACTTTGAATGGGATGCAACGGAAAAAGCAGAGATGACTGCACAATTAAATGCAGCAATTGACGAATCAGATTTAACCGAATTAAAAGCAGGGGGGAATAATTAATGGGCGGCGATATGACACAAATCATGGGCGAGTTTATAGGTACACTGATCTTAGTCTTATTAGGTGATGGAGTATGTGCGGCGGTGAATTTGAACAAAAGTAAAGCACAGGCCTCCGGTTGGATCGTGATTGCCATGGGCTGGGGAATGGCGGTTATGATGGGCGCGTATATCTCTGGTTTTATGGGGCCGGCACATCTGAACCCCGCAGTAACGTTAGCTATGGCGATGAACGGATCAATTGCATATAGTTTGGTTGTTCCCTTTATCATTGCTCAAATGGCGGGAGCATTTGTAGGAGCTGCACTTGTTTGGTTGGCCTATTTGCCACATTGGGAAGCAACCAACGATCAAGCAGCAATTTTAGGAACCTTTGCGACAGGGCCGGCAATTCGGAAGTATCCAGCCAACCTAATCACAGAAATTATTGGCACATTTGTATTAGTATTAGGCCTTTTAGCTTTTACACAAACTGAATTTGCAGCTGGAACCAATATCTTTGCTGTTGCGGGACTGATCATAGCTCTTGGCTTATCACTTGGAGGGCCAACAGGCTATGCGATTAATCCAGCCAGAGATTTGGGTCCTCGATTGGCTCATGCAGTCTTACCAATTGCGAATAAAGGAACCTCTGACTGGCAATATGCATGGGTACCTGTCTTAGGACCAATGATCGGCGGGCTTATCGCTTATGGCGTTTTCCAGTTGATGGTTTAAAAGTAAAAAATATTCCAACTCTCTAGCTTGCAGAGTTGGAATATTTTTTTATGAATTTTAATTGGCTTTCAAGCAAATAGCCTGTCCTTGTTCCTGCAGGTGAGCAACATGCTGTTCGCCCCAATTGCACAGACTATCCAAAATATCTGATAGGCTGCGGCCGTAGTCGCTTAATGAATACTCCACTTTCGGCGGGACTTGCTGATAGACTTTGCGATCAATGATATTGTCCTCTTCCAATTCACGCAGCTGCTGCGTCAGCATCTTTTGGCTGATACCCGTGATACCGCGCTTCAAATCGCTGGGACGCATCGGTCCATGGCGCAGATTACAAAGAATAATTGGCTTCCATTTTCCGCCGATGACATCCATCGTCGCTTCAACACCGATCATATATGTACGATTTTCCAAAATAAATTTCCTCCTAAAAACCTTGATATAATCCAAAAGTTACTGAAAGGTACCTATAGTACAAAAAAGTGGGTACTTATCAAAAGGTCATCAACAGTATATAGTATCTTCTCGTAGGTTACAAATACTTTTTTTATGTCTGGTTTCATGAACTGGCAAAGCTAAACGCATTCGTGAAACCTTTCTAAGGAGGAACAACATGGAAAAGAAGATTTCACCAAATTTCACGTTACTGGCTCTCGCAATCAACGCTTTTGCGATTGGGTCGACAGAATTTATTAGTGTGGGGCTTTTACCGATGATCGTTAAAAGTTTCAATGTCACATTAGCTCAAGCAGGGTTAACCGTTTCTTTATATGCGTTAGGGGTCACGATCGGAGCGCCTTTATTAACAGTGTTAACCGGAAAATGGAATCGTCGCAATCTGATGATCGGTATCATGCTGCTGTTTATTAGTGGGAACTTATTAGCAGCCTTTGCACCGACCTTTATGATTTTATTGCTGGGGCGTATTTTAGCGGCGCTGGCTCATGGCATCTTTATGTCGGTTTCCACCGTTATTGCGGCGGATGTCGTAGAACCTTCCCGTCGTGCTAGTGCGATCGCCATCATGTTTACAGGTTTGACTGTGGCGACCGTAACCGGAGTGCCGTTGGGAACCTTCATAGGTCAACAAACCACGTGGAATATGTCTTTTATCTTTATTGCAATGGTTGGTCTGTTAGGCTTGATCGCCAGCAGCTTCTTAGTGCCTCGTCAGTTGCCGATTCCAGGTAAGGTTGATTTGAAGGGCTTTGTTCGAATTTTTACCAATAAACCATTGGTCATGTCTTTCTTAATCACTGCCTTTGGATATGGCGGTACCTTTGCGGCTTATACGTATTTGTCGCCCATTTTAGAAGGCTTTGGATTTTCAGCTAGTGCCGTTGTCATTATTTTGATTGTTTACGGAGTAATGGTGGCGATCGGCAATACGATTGGTGGGCATCTTGCCAATGAAAAACCGTTAGATTCATTGATTAAAATGTTTGGTCTTTTAATGGTGGCTCTTGTATTTTTATTTGCGACTACTTTGATTGGAAACAATATTTTAGGTTTGCTGGCGGCACTGCTTTTAGGCTTGTTTGCCTTTATGAATGTACCTGGCTTGCAATTGTACGTCGTGCAACTAGCTGAAAAATATGTGCCGCAAGACATTACGTTAGCTTCGGCGTTTAATATTGCAGCATTCAATATCGGAATCACGTTAGGTTCAACAGTTGGGGCTCAAGTAACTGGAAAAATGGGCATCGCCTACACGCCAATTTTTGGAGCTGTGATTGTATTATTAGCGATTCTTTTGATTGTGCAGGTGAAGAAGAGTGAATCAACAGAAACATCAGATGAACTTGCCGAATGTGAAGAGTAAACAAAAAAACCGTGACGAACGCTCGTCACGGTTTTTCTGTATCCTTCCAAATTTGAGCCAGAATATCTTTCAAGACTAAAAAGGCATCCTGATCGTTATAACCATAATTCCTTTTCAAAAGCAGAAGCATCGCTTTTATTTTGGGGATGTAGTCATTCAAATCGACTTCTTTTTGATAAGTCGCTAAAATAGGGTATTTTTCCGCCCAGACATTCGTCCAATCGACTTTCGCTTGTTTTTCTTCACTCGTTTTGGCAATCACTTCTTTAATATCGTTAAGATCCGGATCAAATTCGATCAATTCATCCAAAGAAACCTTGTATGTGACGGCTAATTTCTTCGATTGGTTAATATCAGGCAAAGTTTCATCCAGTTCCCATTTTGAAATCGTCTGTCTGCTTACACCGAGTTTTTCTGCCACTTCTTCTTGTGACAAGCCTCTTTTTTTTCGTGCATTGAAGAAATTCGTTCCTAATGTCATGATGTATCCCTCCAAACTTGATAAGTTAAGTTTAGCAGGATTTGACGTAAAAACTAGCGAGTATCGGCTGAACATTTGCCCGTTACTTTAACATTAGGCAGGAGTGGCTGCTTTATGAAAATGAATCAAACAAGCAATCAAGACGGCAAGCAATAAAGCCAATAAGAACAACAGTGAAATTTGCGAGCCTGTGATGGTGGCAGCGATAAAGTTCGATTGGGCTTGCTGCGTTAAATTGATGATTGTCGCAACAATCGCGGTAGCAACCGCGCCAGAGAATTGCTGCAAGGTATTGAACAATGTATTTCCATCGCCGTATTCATCTTCAGATAGTAAATTCATCCCCGTGGTCATTAAGTTACTGTAAGAAAAACCGATACCGATCATATAAAAAACATGTCCTGCAACGAAACCAAGTAAAAATGGCGAGCGTAACAACAGTGTCAACGCGATCCAGCCGATGGTAGCAAAGCTCAAGCCTAGTAAGATTGGTTTTTTCGCACCAAATGAATCCAAGACACGACCGGAGATTGGTGCTAAGATCGCACCAACAGTCGCACCAGGCATCATGACAAGGCCAGCGATAAAGGCATCCTTACCTAAAACGATTTGAACGAAGTTCGGCAAGACAAAGGAAATTCCTAATAATAAGAACTGACAAACTAAGAAACCGCACAAAAATAGGACGAAGACTTTATTTTTCAAAACGGTGATCCGAACTAATGGATTTTTTCCCCGTGTCGCTTGCCGATAGAAGATCAATAAGCCAAGGATACCAACTGCCAATGAAAGTAGACTCACTAAGCTTCCAATTTGATTTAAGAACATCAATAGTCCGCTGAATAGCAATGCAACGCCAATGAGACTGACAATATCTAATGCCCCAGTTTTTTTGACAGGTATTTCTGGAATGGCATAAAGACCAATGATTAGTGAAAGCACTAAAATCGGTAATAAAAATAAGAAGATCGCATGCCAAGAAAGACTCGCAGTCATAATACCGCCATAGGTTGGTCCGATTGCTGGAGCAATGGACGTTGTCAGTGTGCCCACACCCATCATCGTTCCGCGTTTATGCATAGGAGTGAAATTTAAGATAATATGGAACATCAAGGGTAAGGCAATTCCGGTACTAATCCCTTGCAACAAACGTCCAATCAACAAAATACTGTAAGAAGGTGACCACAAATCTGTCATCAATCCAGCAATGAAAAAGAGATTCGCGATGATAAACAATTTTCGAATCGAAAAATTTTTCAATAGATAATTGGAAAAAGGCACCATAATGGAGATGACTAAGAGATAGATGGTCGTGACCCACTGCACCATCCCGGTGGATATTCCGAACTGCTTGATCAGGGTGGGGAAGGTCACGTTCATGGCGGTTTCGATTAAGACACCCGCAAAGGACATGATTCCAGTGGCAAGGACAGCTAGTAATAAATGGATTTTCTTTTCTTTCATATAATAACCTCACTTTAATTCGACAAATAACTTTAAATTCGGGTGTCTCCATTATTTATTTTGCCAGGATAAGAAGCAGCATTAATGGCAGGCACTTCTTTCATTGCGCATACCACTCTGCTAAACTGCTCAACGCTTTTGGTTATGAATCTGCTTGTATTTATTAACCGCAAAAAGCAGAACTGACAAAAAAAGAGAGGTGGTTTCTAAATTAATAGAAACCGCCTCTCTCTCGACACGCATTACGTGTTATCTGTACGATTTATTCACAAAAAGCATTTTAAAGCTTTTTATGGAGAAGGTCAAGTTTAGCGTTGGATCAAAAAGCTGATAATGGCAAAAATTGCAATGTGTGCAGGATAGAAAATATAGAAGAAATTCCGCATACTGCGTCCTTTTTCACCATTGTATAAAATGATCGGTATTGCTGAAAGCATCATCATCCATTGGTAATTCATCGTAAACGCATGCTGTATACCGCCACCAAAAATCAAGGTTACTAACGCAATGATAACAAGTGCTGCAACCTGTAAAAATTTCTTACCATGGAAAAGATAGAATAGAACCGCTAATAAAACAAATAGAATTCCGCCTTCAGTTAACAATAGTGTTGGCACAAGTAAATTAAACGCTTGGAAAAAAAGCATGCCGAATTTAGAATTAAGCAATCCGCTAGACAACAGGCCTATTGCTAAAACACTTAAAAGGGTTGGAACAAGGAACCAAATTACTCCCTTAGCAACTTTACGTTCTTTAACGTATTCGCATGCTTGCATGTAGACAGTACCTAAGAATAACGTGCCAAAAATATTATTAATAACGATTGCGTCTCCAACCGCAAAATAACGATTCAAAATCATATTGATGATTCCCATCAGCCAAAAGCCGGCTAATAAACGGAACATATATTTTTTTCGATTACGGGTGTGGACAAAACCTTCTGAACTTTCAAAAAGAAAAATCGGTGCGGCGATTCGACCAATCCAATGAAACCACATGGGCACTCCTAAAAATAGAAAAAACTCCGCAATGTGATCGAGTACCATGGTCACGACCCCTAAAACCTTTAACTGGAAACCATTCATCCCTTTATTCATGAAAAAACTCCTCTCTCTTAACAAGAGGATAACGGATTTTTTTCCATCCATCCATTTATTGAGCGAACAAACTTCTTACAAAAATGTGAGATAGAACTGTCAGAAAATTCTATAAACTCATTGACAATAAATGGAACCTCCGTTATCATTACAATCATAAATTAATTTAATTGCCATTTAAATTTAATTTTAAAAGGAGAATTTCTATGAACGCGACGACTACTAGACAAATGATCATTATTATTAGACTGAGGACTTGAAATCTGTTTTGGAAAAACAGTTTGAAGTCCTGTTTGACATTTGTTGAGTGGGATTCTCCAAGCATCCCACCAATCGGTGAGATGCTTTTTTAAGTTTTGCTTCTTGTTTTCAACAAGTTTGGCAGAGTGATAGTCTTGTTTTGGTTGGATGATTTGTTGGTTAATTGTAATAAAAAAAGGAGTGGAGAAAATGGAAAATAACGTAACAGAAGTGAACTTTCAAGAGAAATCCGTTTGTACGGTGGAAACAACGGAGGCACCACAAGCAATTGGACCGTATGTCCAAGCAAAAGTCGTAAACGGCATGCTGTATGCTTCTGGTCAGATCGCGTTAGATCCAGTAAGCGGAGAATTAGTCGGAGAATCGATTGAAGACCAAACCTATCAAGTCATGCGAAATGTCGGCGGAGTATTGAAAGCCGTTGGAGCAGATTACGACAAGGTAGTAAAAACGACTTGCTTCTTGAAAAACATGTCTGATTTTGCAGCATTTAACCAAATTTATGCCAGCTTTTTCGATAAGGAAAAGCCTAGTCGTTCTTGTGTGGGTGTCGCCAGCTTGCCAAAGGATGCGTTGGTAGAAGTTGAGATTATTGCGGTTGTTGAGTAAACGCAAGTGAGAAAAAAACATCAAAATGAACCCGGACACTCATTTTTCTAGCGAGAACGATGAGTGTCCGGGTTAGTTGTTCTAAATTAGATATGCAAAATAAAAATAAATAGTAAGGCAGCAATGGTTTGAACAGCACCAACAGAAAGGCCGTAAACTAAGAAACGCGGTCCTTCTTTTAGAAATTTTCGAAAATCCAAACGCAGACCGATGGCGGCTAACGCGGTCGTCTCGAACCAGGTACTGATAAAATGTGCTCCTTCATCAAAGACAGCGGGCAAAGTAACGAAGCTGTTAATGACACAGAAAATTAAAAAGCAAGTGACATACCAAGGGATCGGGAATTTTTTCTTCGATCCTTTTGTTGTTACCAGACCATCATGTTTAACTTTGCGTTCAAATAGGAAGACAACCACGACTAAGAAAATGATGCGTGTTATCTTGAAAAGCATTGCATATTTCACTGTTTCAGGATTAATCAGGCTTGCCCCTGCTACAACTTGTCCAACCGATTGTAATGTTCCACCAAGCAGTGCACTTTTACTCAATAATGCATCCCCGAATAACGACATTCCTAGAAAGGGCAGCGTAAGCATCATTACTGTTCCTAGTAAATTAACAAGGGTAATAATTTGGCCCTTTTCCTCATCGTTTGCTTCAATCGCCGGTGCAATCGCACCAATCGCTGATGACCCGCAAACGGCATTTCCGCCAGCCATCATCAAAGCCATCTTTTCATTAAATCCAAGTTTCCGACCGATCCAATAAGCACCGACGATAACGGTAGTCATGATTAACAGGATAAAAATCAACCCTTTGATGCCCATTTCTCCAATCGTTTGGAAGGTGACGGTGAACCCAAGCAGTACCACCGAATATTCTAGTAGCTTGCTTTCTGAAAACTTCGTCCCAGCGGCTAGAGCTGGTTGTTTGAAGAAGGTATTTCCTAAAATGATTCCTAGGAGAATGGCTAAAGTGGCACCACCAAGCTTAGGTAAAAACAAAGCGAATAGCTTTGCAATGATTGCTACGCCTATGGACAAGCTCAAACCAGGTAAAATCGGTTTCGTTTTAGTATAAAAATTTGTAAACATCGTTTGACCTCTTTCTTATAAAATTGAAGGGTAACTATTTATTGAGTAAGTGAAGTCGCCCGAAAATTAGATAGTTCTTGTTATTAAAAAGCTTTTCTTACGTAAAAAATCAATTGATTTTCATTGGTATTTCATTTGCATGATAAATTATAACCGATATCTTCCATTATTATAATTTATTGATATAATACCTTAAATAGAAAAAAATAATGGAAGTGATTGCGATGTTCAAATGGTTAGAAACGTTCAAAGTAGTGTATGAGACGAAAAACTTTTCCAAGGCATCAGAGATTTTATTTATTTCCCAGCCAACTGTATCGGCCCAAATCAAGCAGTTGGAAAATGAATTTGGTACCCAATTATTTATCCGCAGCGGGAGAAAAGAAGTGCTGGTGACACCGCAAGCAGATATTTTATATGAACGAGCCGTTGATTTAATGAATGATTGGGAAAATTTGTATCAAGCTGTTCAAACCAATCAGCAACAGATTATTCGTTGCATGATTGGGGCCTCCCATACATTTGCCACGTATGTCTTGCCGTCGCTACTCATTCAATTGCAGCAGGAATTTCCGCACATTCGTTTTAGTGTTCAGATGATGAACTCTTTAGAGGTTTTACAAGCGGTAGAGCATCATACAGTAGATTTGGGATTCATTGAGAAGCCACTATCTGCTCCAACGATTAAACGTTTTTCATTAATGGAGGATCAGTTAGTTTTAGCAGGAAATCCGGAAAAGGGACCTTGGCTGGTGCGGGAAAATACATCTGGAGTCTATTATTACACAAAACGCTTTCTAGAAGAAAAGGATATAGACGGTCCAGTCATGGAAATCCAAAATAATGAAGTGATCGTGGGTTTATTGAAGCAGGGCTTTGGCTGTTCATTGGTTTCAGAACGAGCAGCGGAAGGAATTCCACACCAGAGATTAGACGAAAGCTTCAAGCGGAATTTTTATCTCATTCGACGAAAAATTAGTGCTTCTGATGATATTGTGAAATGTGGGGAATTCATTTCCGATTGGAGTAAGCAGTAAAAATGAAGGGTAAGGATCTTCCTAACAAGAAGAATCATTACCGTTAGATGATAACACAAAAAGCAGCCTACCGGTAAGCGGCAGGTTGCTTTTTAATTACTTCATTTGTTCTGTGGTCAGATTGTTCAAGAAAATGACGGTTTCTTCTAAACGCTGAAAGTCGACGATCGATAAGTTATCCTTTGGTGTATGCATGACCGCTTCCATTAATAGATAGATTTGCGTTGAGGTGATCGCGGCTGCCGGGATTCCCGCTCCGGCAAATAACATATGATCGCCCATTGGCCAAGGTTCGACTTTTTCGATGGTTGAATAATCCGTCGCAAAGTTTTCTAGCTGTTCGGTTAGTTGGTCTGGACATTCGTAAAGTGAGTAAGATACCGTACTATTTTGCATTCCAGCACCGTCTATGTTAATGGCGAATTCATATTCTTCAGGGTGGTTTAACGATTGCTCCATAAAAATCATTTCCCCGGGCATCGAATAGTAATCTTCACCGTTAAACAAAACAAATTCAAGTTGATTGTCTAATTCGTTTTGAATCAATTGTTCGGCTAACGCCAGCAAAACTGCAACTCCAGTACCGTTGTCTAACGCACCTGATGTGGTAGGCTTCGTGTCAATATGAGCAGAGTAAGCAAGTTTTTTCCCTTTGCCGAAAGTAGCAATCACATTTGCGGCAGTGGCCGGTTTACGCTCTGTCATTAGACGTAAGGTTGCGGCTTTTTTGTTTAACAATGAAGTTAAAAGAGCACCTTTGACTGTTCCACATGGAACATTGAAGTCGCCATCTTGGATAATCGGGACTGGAACATCCTCAAGAAAACTAACAGTAATCACGGCTAATGGCTGTTTTTGTTCTAATTCCCGAATAATTGCTTGGTGCTCCTCGGGATTCCAAAAGACCATACTCTTTGGCATAATCGGTTCTTTACAAAGCTCGCCATACATAACACAAATCTTATTGGTTAAATCCGCTGCTGCTAATTCTTGAATCGTTTGGACACAAACCAACTCTCCGCTGACATTACAAGGCATCGCATATTCCGCAGCCGCGACTTCCACTGGTTGACCATCGACAATTAATTCTGCCCCGTCATTCTGCCAATCCATACACGGGAACTCCTGCAATCGAACCTCATAACCTAAAGAACGAAACGTCTCCGCTGCGTAGTCAACTGCCGCCTTATTTCCCGCTGATCCCGTCGCCCGAGGACCGATTTCCTGACATAATTTTTCCATATGACCTACTAAACTGTTTTTGATAAATTTCATTTTGAAACACTCCTTTTTCCTTTTTAAAGTATTTATTTTTCTTCCAGAAAAATAAATCTGATTGTCAAGCCGTATGTCATCCAACTATACTGTTTGACCGTAATGCCATCTCGTTTCACCTGCCATTCCTTTTGTATTAATTAAACTGGGAAAAGTTGGACTGAGATCCCTTTAGTTGATACCATAAGTATAGGAGAGCAGCGGGAGGATTTCTTGACCTTCCTTGTGCACTTGTCGGACGGTTGAAAGATATTAGGAGGTATTATGGCAAACTTGGAGCATACTGCGGCGGTTACTCGCATGCAGACATTTATTGAAAAACATTTAGATGAAGAGATCACGCTACATGCTTTGGCACAGCAGGCCGGCTATTCGCCATGGCATTGTGCCAAAATGTTTAAAGAATACACAGATAAATCACCGTTTGAATATATTCGCAAGCTGCGGTTATCTAAGGCGGCTTTGGTTTTGCGTGATGAGGATCTGCGAGTGGTGGATGTTGCTTTAGATTTTGTCTTTGATTCTCATGAAGGCTTTACGCGAGCGTTTCGTAAACAGTTCGGCGTGACTCCGAAGGCTTATCAAAAGAAGACACCGCCAATCCCTTTATTTACCCCATATCCTGTGGAAAGCTACTATTTAATGGGAGAGAAACGTACTGAGTTGCCTCCATTATCGAAAAATCTACATGTTCGCCTTATCGAGTTTCCAGCGCGTAAACTGATTCTATTACGAGGTAGGAACGCTAAATCCTATATCGAATATGCACAGGAAATCGGTTGTGATGTCTGGGGAATTCTTGCCAGTATCAAAGAGGCATTGTATGAACCAGTAGGACTTTGGCTACCGGAAAGCATGCGAACGGAAGAAACATCCGTTTATGCTCAAGGTGTAGAAGTCCCGCTTGATTATCAAGGGCTTATTCCAGAGGGCTTTGATGTGATAGATCTGCCTGCCTGTACGATGCTGCTGTTTCAAGGTGATCCGTATGATGAAGCACGTTTTGATGAGGCCATCGAGGCAGTGATGAAGCAGATTGATACGTATGATCCTAGTATAAATAATTGTCAGTGGGCTGAAAAAGCAGGTCCCAGGATTCAATTAGAACCGCAGGGGTATCGAGGATATATCGAAGCCCGACCAGTGTATCTTAACTAAAAATCAAGCGCTTTCGAAAATTTTAAAGAAAAAGCGTAAATCCTTTTTCTCGTACAATATATGAAGAAAAAAATCGGGAGGATTTTTTGTCAACCGTTGAGCTAAAAAATCAGTCGAAAGTCTGAGGCGCGCCCCTACCCGAATGCTATAATTAGCTCAATCACAAATAACAAATAAATCAGAAAAAGGTTGGGATAAAAATGAAACGAAGAGGATCAGGTATCATTGTTGGGATTGTCGTGATCGCTCTGGCAATCGGAGCATACTTGGTAACGACATATAACTCATTGGCTTCAGCAGAAAACGATGTGGATGCAAAATGGTCGCAGGTGGAAAATGTGATGCAGCGGCGGGCAGATTTGATTCCAAATTTAGTGAATAGTGTCAAAGGTAGTATGAACCATGAAGAAAAGATCGTTAAAGAAATTACTGATGCCCGGAAGGCATACAACAATGCCAAGACGCCATCAGAAAAAAATGACGCAAACAATCAAATTGATCAAAGCTTAGGTACGATGGTGAACGTGATCCAAGAAAGCTATCCAACGCTAGCTTCTAATGAAAATGTAAAAACCTTGATGGTCCAGCTAGAAGGTACGGAGAATCGGATCTCTGTTGAACGGAAAAACTATATCGAACAAGTCAATGACTACAATCAAAGCTTGGTTCGATTCCCTAAAAATATGGCAGCGAAGGTATTAGGATTTGACAAAAAGGCGAACTTTAAAGCTGATGAAAGTGCAAAGGAAGTACCCGATGTCAGCTTTGAATAAGAATGGGTGAGAAAAATGAAAAGGGAACAGCGTGCTTCAGGGGAACGGCTCCATCAGGAAGTTGTTGAGAACTACCGTAAGTTACGTAGACGCAATGGAGTTTTTTCCCTAGTTTTAGTTGTTGTGTTGCTAGTCAGCGGGTTCGGCTTATTTAATCTCTTTACGAGTAATGGCTATGGAGATAAAAAGGCGACCTATGATCAGCAATTGACGAAGTTGAATCAGGAACGAGAAGACATTTTGTCTGGTAAAAAAGTGACGGCTAACAAATCTTTCAAAACAGCTCTGAATGATAACTTGGCAAACTTGAAAGAATATCCAAAGAAGGCCAACAACTATGATGTGGCAATTAAAGAAACGGATGGTCATTTGACCATTAATAAGAACAATATCTTTGTTTCTGACAATGCTAATATGCTGAGTCAGAAAATGAAGGAAAAAATTTATCAACTAAACAAACAATTAGCAGCAAGTACTAATGGTGCGCAATTAGAAGTGGTTACGATCCCGGAATTGCCCCGTGGGGAAGATATTGAATCGTACGCCAATAAGATCTTTAACCAATTAGGCATCGGAGATAGAAATGAAAACAATGGAGTTTTATATCTAATTGCCTTGGACGAACGAGAATTTCGTTTAGAGGTTGGTTATGGTTTGGAAGGTCTGATTCCCGATGGTAAAGCCGATGACATTATTAATGATGATGATGTGGTGGACGCCTTCAAGGATGAGGATTATGATACAGGAGTCAGCCAGGTTGTGGATGAAGTATTCGGAATTATGAATACGAAGACAGCGTTGGTGGATTCGCAAATCAAAAACATCGAAAGCCAGCGGACAAAATTGATGTTCTTCCATTGGACAGGAGTAGTAGTTTTAGGCTTGCTGGTCTTTGTCAGTCTGTTATTAGTAGTGAACCTATTGAGGGCTCGTGTTTTACTCAAAGAAAACTATAAAAAATATCAATCGGAAACCACTTCGATTGCTGGCGACGATGAGATGCAAAGGGTCGTTAAACACACAGAACTCTACCACATCTTATTAAGCGGTTTGCTGATTGGAATGTCGGTCAAAGGCATCAATCGTGCGATCGTTCAAGGAAGACTGTTACGAAATCCTTCCGCAGAAAAGAAAATGTTCGGTCGGATTTTGATTGGCGATACCTTGTATTCTGGGAACGGGGATGTCTTGACGACGGCTTATCTAGCGTCGAATTATAATTCTGATAATTGGTCTGATAATGATAGTGGATCAGGCGGCGGCTCCTCATGGGGGTCCTTTGGCGGCGGTTCATCCGGCGGCGGGGGCGCTTCTGGTGGCTGGTAATTAAATAGGATTGAAGAAAACGTGAGGGGATTCCTCACGTTTTTTTTCGCTAGCTTTTAACTGAGGGACTATTGCGAGTCTGGCTTTAAAAAAATTCGCAAAGTCCCTTTGATGGATTTTCGGATAATTTTTATGAATGATTGGGATATTTTCTGCTTTATGAACGCTTCCTGACTATAATGAAAGTGAGGCGTTTTATTTTTTGTCCGTTGCAACGGTCAAAAACGAGTGAAGCGTTTTCTTTCTGGCAGGTTATGATAAAAACAAGAAGGGGAGGTTGATAGCCATGGGAGCAAAGAAAAATCGTGAACAAAGGCTGTTACTACTTCTAACGAAACGACATGATTACATCACGTCCGAGGAATTGGCGGAGCATCTAGAAACTTCGCAAAAAACAATTTATCGCCTAATTAAAAAAATCAACGAAACACATGGCGAGGGACTGATCCAGTCAGAAAAGGGGCGAGGCTACAAATTAAACTACGAAAAATATATCAGCCAAGCAAACATTCAACCCAATCAGCGCAGTCAATATTCTCCGCAGGAGCGTAGAAATCGTGTGATGGAGGAGCTACTGCTTTCATCGCCGAATACGAAAAATGTTTACGACCTGTTTGAAGATTATTATGTTGGCGAGTCAGTCATTTTCAGTGATGAGCAAGTGATCGCTGAACACCTGCAGCGTTACGAATTGAAATTGGAACGCAAGCAGCGGACATTGGCGATTTTAGGGAAAGAGGCGAATCTGCGGCGAGCGATTGCTGATTTGATTCAGGTGCATAATATCATTGAAATTGATGAACTGAAGCATCATTCAGAGCTGAACTTCAATAATTATGATGTGCTGTTTATCTTAGACCAGCTGAAGTTGATTGAAAAGCAATTGCAATTGACGATCCCGTATCCCTATAATGTCAATATTTTTTCTCATTTGTATATTTTAATCAGCCGTTTGCGTAAGGTTCATAGGCTTCCGAACGAAGAAATGAGTCCGCTTTCTAAAAAGGATCAGGAACGTTTGGAGCAAGACAAAGCACTTTATCAGGTTGCTAAGTCTTCAATTAAAAATGTTGAAAAGTATTTGCACAATGAGCTGCCAGAGTCAGAAGTTTACTATCTTTATCAATACTTAGCCTCATCGCGGATGCAAGGCTCGTTAAGTAAAGTAACAAAATTTTCTTCAAAGGTCGTGGAAATTACCAATACTTATCTGGATAGTATGAGTCAGCGGCTGAATATCTCTGCGAAAGGCGATTCGATCTTTCTTGATTTAGCGAATCACATCAAGCCTATGCTTAATCGCTTAGAACATGGCATTCATGTAAAAAATAGTCTATTGGATCAGATTAAAATGACCTATGAAGCCATCTTTTCAGATGTCAGTGATGTTTCTGATGAGGTGAGTCAGCGTTTTGAACTGCCGAAGATCAACGAAGACGAGAATGGCTTTATCACTTTGTATTTCGCACGAATCATTGAAACGAACCAATTACCAATTCGTACGGTGATCATGTGTACGACAGGTGTCGGTACTTCAGAGCTGTTGCGAGTCAAGATCGAAAAGAAATTTCCTGAGTTGGAGGTTGTTGATGTCGTAGCTTCAAGGGATGCAAAACATTTTACGGAAAAATATCCAGGCGTCGATCTGATTTTAACCACGATCAGTGTCAGCGATAGGATCCCTATCCCATCCTTGTTAGTCAGTGCGATGTTCACACGAGATGATCAAACCCGACTACAAAAGAAAATCGAGGCGATTTATGATGAACGATAATTTTTTTCAAGTATTCTTGGACCAGCCATTTAAAGACAAAGCACACGTACAGCGTTTTATCGCGGAGTTTGCTAATCCAGCCGAGGTGGAAGAATTGATCGATTTGTTGCAGCAGCGGGAAAAAGTCGGGAATACGATGATCGCGGAGCATGTCATCTTGCCTCATTTAGAAAGCCCGAAGATCAAACAAAGTCAGGTCCTACTGATCCGTTTAGCAGAACCGATTGATTTTGACGAGAAGACACCGGCAGTCCAGCTGATAATTACTATTCTATTGAAGAGTAACGAGAGTCAAGAAACTAAGAAGAAAATTGCCCAATTCACACGGCGCTTAGCAGACGATGATTTTATCGAACAATTACTAAGTCTTGAAAATGAACCGGCAATTTACCATATTTTATAGGAGGAATAAATGATGAAAATCGTTGGAGTAGCAGCATGTACAGTGGGAATTGCCCACACTTACATTGCGCAAGAAAAATTAGAAAATGCCGCCAAAAAAGCGGGTTGTGAAATGAAAGTAGAAACGCAAGGAACGATCGGGATCGAAAATGAATTAACGCAAGAAGAGATTGACCAAGCGGATATCGTAATCTTGGCAGTTGATGTAAAAATTTCCGGCAGAGAACGTTTTGACGGCAAACGAATCATTCAAGTACCGACAGAAATCGCCGTTAAGTCACCAAACAAATTGATTGAAAAAGCCCAAGAGGTTGTTGCTCAAAAGGTTTAGGGGGAATTGAAATGGAAGTAAAGGATATTGTGGATTTAGACATCGTCAAAACCAATATGACCGCCAAGACCAAGGATGACGCCTTGAATGATCTGGCGAATCAGTTATTGACGAATGGCTACATTTCAGAAGTAGAAGGGTTTATCAAAGATATTTATGCACGGGAGTCGGAAGGCCAAACGGGTATTGGAAATTATATCGCGATTCCTCATGGAAAAAGTGCTTATGTCAACAAGATTGGCGTGGCGATCGGGATCAATCAAGAGGAAATTCCTTGGGAAAGTTTAGATGGCAAAGGCGTGAAGGGGATCATTCTTTTCGCGGTGGGTAATGACAATGACGGCGCGACCAATCATTTGAAATTATTGTCGCTGTTTGCCAGAAAACTGGGCAACGATGAAGTGGTCGTTAATCTGTTGCAGGCGAAAAAGCCAGAAGATGTTGTTGAAGCATTCGCTTAGTTAAATGGAGGAAGAAAAATGAAAAAAATTAAAGAGTTAAATCTTAAAGGACACTTATTGACGGCGATCTCTTATTTGATTCCGATCGTCTGTGGTGCCGGATTCTTAATCGCCATCGGAATGGCCTTTGGCGGTTCAAGTCAGGATGCATTGGTGCAAGGGAAGTTTACGATTTGGGATGCGTTGGCAACGATGGGCGGTAAAGGCTTAGGCTTACTGCCAGTCGTGATTGCGACGGGTATCTCCTATTCAATCGGCGGCAAACCAGGGATCGCTCCCGGGTTCATCATTGGTTTGACAGCAAATGCTATCGGTGCTGGTTTTATCGGCGGAATCTTAGGTGGTTACTTAGCAGGTTATCTAGTAGTAGCAATTTTAAAATATGTGAAATTACCAAATTGGGCAAAAGGGTTAATGCCAACGCTGATCATTCCATTCTTAACATCAATCATCGGCGGGTTGATCATGGTCTATATCATTGGGGCACCAATTGCGGCATTAACATCATTATTAACAAACTTCTTGGATGGTTTAGGCAATTCTTCGTTATTAGTATTCGGTGGTGTGATCGGTCTGTTAAGTGGTGTTGACTATGGCGGTCCGATCAACAAAACAGTTTTTGCTTTTGTGTTGACGATGCAAGCAGAAGGATTGAACGGTCCGATTACTGCTTTACAGTTAGTGAATACAGCAACACCAATTGGATTTGGCTTGGCCTTTTTCATCGCAAAATTATTTGGTAAAAACATCTACACGAAATTAGAAGTTGAAACCTTGAAGTCAGCAGTCCCAATGGGTGTGATCAATATCGTTGAAGGGGTCATTCCGTTAGTTATGAACGATATCGTGCGAGGTGTTGTAGCAACAGCTATCGGTGGTTTTGCTGGTGGCGCAACAACAATGATCTTAGGCGCAGATGCGACAGTACCGTTTGGCGGAGTACTAATGATCCCGACAATGTCGAGACCATGGGCAGGTGTGATCGCGATTTTAGTCAACGTGGTCGTAACAGCAGTCGTCTTAGCTGTAATCAAGAAAAATGTGACAGAAGAAGATGCGGCGATGCAGGTTGAAAAAGAAGAAGACGACATCAACCTAGAAGATATTCAAATCTTTTAATACGGAAAGAGTGGCGACACATGAAAAAAGTAGAATTCTCTCCATCACTGATGACGATGGATTTAGATAAGTTTAAAGAACAGATCACTTTTTTGAATGACAAGGTAGATTCTTATCATATTGATATTATGGACGGGCATTATGTGCCGAACATTACCTTATCTCCTTGGTTCATTGAAGAATTGCGGAAGATCACCACGTTGCCGATGTCGGCGCATCTGATGGTGACAGACCCAAGTTTTTGGGTACAGCAGCTAGTAGATTTGCAGTGTGAATGGATCTGTATGCATGCAGAGGTGTTAGATGGTTTAGCCTTTCGTTTGATTGATCAAATTCACGACGCCGGTTTGAAGGCTGGGATCGTGTTGAATCCTGAAACACCGATTGAAACGATTTTCCCTTATATCGAGCTGGTTGATAAGATCACGATTATGACGATTGATCCGGGCTTTGCCGGGCAGCGTTTTATCGAAAGCACCTTAGATAAGATCGTGGCGCTCCGCGAATTGCGTGAAGAAAAAGGGTACGATTACGTGATCGAAATGGATGGTTCCTCCAACCGCAAGTCCTTCAAACGGATTGATGCAGCCGGGCCAGATATTTACATCGTCGGTCGCAGCGGACTCTTTGGTTTAGACGAAGATATCGCTAAAGCTTGGGAGATCATGGTTAAGGATTATGAGGAAATGACTGGTAAAAAGCTTAGTTATGCAGAAGTAAACTAACGATAAAAATCTTGGAGCTGGAAAAGCTTCAAGATTTTTTGTTTATACAGAAGCAGTAAGCCGGTCTTTTGTGATATAGTATACAATAATGTAAACGGTTTAAAAGAATGGAGGAATGTGATGGAATATCGGGGACCTATGCTAGTAGTGAAGGATATGGAGCGGTCAAAAGCATTCTATCGTAAATTTTTAGAGGTGGATATTGTTTCTGATTTTGGCGAGAATGTGACCTTCAATGGCGGCTTGTCATTACAAACGGAGGAATCGTGGATTCGATTTACCGGCTGTGATCCAGAGTCATTCAACTATCAGAATAATACGGTAGAGTTCTATTTTGAAACGAAGGACTTTGATGGCTTTATCGAGCGGACAAAGGAAGAGGAGTTAGATTTTTTACGAGACGTCGCTACGATGGAATGGGGGCAAAAGGTTGCCTGCTTTTATGATCCAGATAAGCATGTGATCCAAGTCGGAGAAGATCTGACGGTCATGGTGAAGCGTTTGGCTGCTGATGGAATGACTGTGGAGGAACTAGGCGAGAAGACCTTCCTCGGAAAAGAAATGGTTGAAAACATGTTGAATAGTTAAAAAGTTGAAGGCAGATAATTCTGAACTGCCTTCAACTTTTTTTATTTAAACGCTGTGTTGTCCAATTTTCATATAGAAAAGCAAATGAATTGGTCGGAGCCTGAAGACTAGCCTCTAGCATTTGTGCTAAAACCGTTAGCTTCATTTGTACTTCTTGATCGGTCCAAGTGAATAAGCCGGGATCGAGTAAAAAAATAATCGGCGACAGTAAAATTTCCGCTAGCTGTTCGGGTTGCTCACAGACAAAAACGTTCTCTTTGACTCCCTGCTGCAAAATGTCAGCGACGATTGGTGCAAGACGTCCCATGATAAAGGCCATCGATTTCTGATGGATCGCGGCATTTTGCGGTTCATGCAACGCGCTGTCGATAGTCTGATCGACAGCGGTACTGCGATAAAAATACAGTAATAGCTTTATTTTTTCTAAGGCTGGAGCCTCGACAGCGGCTAATTTTGTCCGACAGGTTTCAATCACGTGATTGTATTGGCGTTCAACTAAGGCATCTAAGACTTCCTCTTTACTTTTGAAATAATAGTAGAGTCCGCCTTTTGCGATCCCCGCTTTTGTGGCAATATCTTGAACAGAAGCGGTACCGGCAGTTCCTTCGTAAAGCAGCTCCTGCAAGGCATCTAAAATCAATTCTCGTTTACTCATCGAATCAACCTCCAAAAAATAGTATAGCATATCGAGTTGACCGTCGTTCAAAAAGTTGTTATGATGAAATTGTTGAACGGTGGTCAAAAATGAGGGAGGGGTTATTTTGTTAGTGTTAGGTGGATTTATCATCAGTGTGTTGCTACTTGTTTTGTTCAGTGTAGGATTACTGATCAAAGGGTTGCTTTATTTATTTAATCGATTTCGCGGAAGACAGGTCCTATTTGCAACAAAAGGAGTGAGAAGAAGTTTGTTAGGGATGTTGATAGTCCTGGTTTTAGGAATTACCTTAATAGTGATCACTCAGCTGACGGTAGCGACACCGAAAATCGCTAAGGAGAACAGTATTGCAGAGTTGCGGAAGGTTGAATTGAATGGTCGTAAGGAATGGATCAGCATTCGGGGAGAAAATCGCAGCAAGCCAGTCCTTCTATTTTTAGCTGGCGGACCGGGGGGATCACAGCTGGCAGCGACACGTTATGAACTTGCAAAATTAGAAAAGAATTTTGTCGTAGTTAACTGGGAACAGCCTGGTTCAGGAAAATCTTTCTCAGCGATCCCGCGGAAAAATTTGACCCCTGAAATTTACGTTGAAGATGGAACGGCCTTGGTTCGTTCGTTGTTAAAAGAGTTCAATCAGGAAAAGCTTTATCTTTTAGGAGAATCGTGGGGGAGTGCACTAGGAATTTTTATGGCAAAGGAACAACCGGAGCTGTACCATGCTTTTATAGGCACCGGGCAAATGGTGGCCTTTGAAGAAACGGAGAAGATCGATTACGCGCTGACCATGAAGCTGGCAAAGGAAAATGGCGATCAAAAGGTCGTGGATACACTAAGAAAAAATGGCGAACCGCCTTATTATGGCAATTCAGTTACCACCAAAAGCGCGACCTATCTCAACTATCTCAGTCAAAGGATGGCAAGAAATCCTGAGATTCAAAATGGCGGCTTCCAAACGATGCGGGATCTTGCAGCGAAAGAGTATGGCATCTTGGATAAGATCAATTATCTGCGGGGCATTCTGCAAACCTTCAATCATGTGTATCCGCAACTATACGATGTAGATTTGAGGAAGGATTACTCAAGACTAGATATTCCTGTCTATTTTTTACTAGGCAAGCACGATATCAATGCGCCACTTAGCTGAAGATTACTATCAAAAATTAGTCGCTCCCAGCAAGGAAATCATTTGGTTTGAACACTCCGGACATAACTCTTGGATCAATGAACCAGAACTTTTCGCAGAAAAGATTCAGCAAATTGCTTTAAATACAAAATAAGACTAGAGTTTCCACGATTAAAATGTGGTGGCTCTAGTCTTTTTAATTTTCGAATTGGGCTTGATGCAGTTGATAATAGCGTCCTTGTTTAGCCAGCAACTCTTCGTGATTCCCTTGCTCGACAATATTGCCGTCATTGACGACTAAGATCAAATCAGCTTCACGAATGGTCGAGAGGCGGTGAGCAATGATGAAGGAGGTTTTGTTGACCATTAATCGGCCCATTGCTTCTTGGATCTGCAATTCGGTCTGGGTATCAACATTCGACGTTGCTTCATCAAGAATCAATAATTCCGCATTTAAAAGCATCGCTCGAGCAATTGTTAGTAATTGCTTTTGCCCTTGTGAGATTGCTAAACCGTCTTCGGTCATCACCGTGTCGTAGCCCTTCGGTAATTGTGCGATAAAATCGTGGATGTGAGCGGCTTTCGTCGCTTTGATCACATCTTCTAACGTGGCATCTTCATTTCCATAGGTCAGATTCTCAAAAATCGTTCCGGTAAAGAGCCACGTATCCTGCAAGACCATCGCGTATTGCTTTCGCAGACTGCTGCGGGTTGCTTCTTTGATATTTTGTCCATCTAAGTAAATCGCACCGCTATCCGGATCATAAAAGCGCATCAGCAAATTCACGATTGTGGTTTTTCCGGCACCGGTAGGACCAACGATAGCGACGACGCTGCCGGCAGAAATATCAAAGGACAAATCTTTGATGACCGGCTGATCTGCTTGATAGCCAAAGGAGACATGGTCAAAACGAATATCCCCGCGGGCTTTTTCAAAAACATAGGCGTGTTCTACATCTTGAACTTCAGGTTCTTCGTCTAATAACTTGAAGATACGTTCAGCGGCGGCAATAGACGATTGCAGGTCACTAAAAATATTTGCTAGTTCATTGATCGGACCGGAGAATTTTCGTGAATACAAAACAAACGAGGAAAGTTTTCCTAATGTTAAGTGACCAAACAGGAATAGAAAGGCACCTAAGATACTGATCAATGATAATGAAACATTGTTGATGAAGTTGACAGAAGGACCAGTCATACTGCCGTAATATTCCGCATTGTAATAAGCAGTCATCGCTTCTTCATTTTTCTTTTCGAAGCGGGTGATCATTGTTTCTTCTTGATGATAGACCTTGGTGGTTTGTTCACCGGATAAAAATTCCTCGGTCAACCCGTTTAATTCACCAAGTTTGGCGGAACGTTTACGGAATAAGGGCTGGAACTTATTGGTCAAGTAACGAGTCAGTAAAATCGACGCGGGAACAGTAACTAAAAAGATCGTCACCATTACTGGCGAGATTACTAGCATCATGACAAAGGAACCAATGACGGTGACCAAACTGCTCAAGACTTGAACTGAGTCACTGGCCAACGAAGTATTAATCGTGTCGATATCGTAGCTCATTCGACTGACGATATCACCAGTTTGGTGCTGATCAAAATAACCAACGGGCAGCGAAACGATTTTCTCAAACAGATCCTTCCGCAAACGAAACGCGATTTTTTGACTCAAGTAGATCATCAATCGTTTGATCCCGTAGCTTAAAATGGCGGAAGCTGCATAGAAAACTACCATCCAGCTACAATAGAAGAAAACTTTTTGAAAGGCGACATTGCCTTTGCCGATCTGAATCGCATCAATCGCGTACCCAGATAATAGGGGACCGACTAAAGCAAACAGGTTACTGGCAATCGTCAAGACGACCGCTAAAAACAGCAGCCATTTGAATTGATACAAATATCCCCACAAACGAAGCAGCGTACCTCTGCGTGAGCCTTTATTCTTCAATGACTTGCCCTCCAGTCTGTCCTTGATAAATTTCTTGATAAGTCGGATTTTCGGCTAATAATTCTTCATGAGTGCCATAGCCGATCATTTTTCCCTTATTTAATAGTAGGATTTTATCCGCGTGTTGGATCGAGCTGATTCGCTGAGCAATCAAAATTTTGGTCGTATCACCAAAATGTGTCCGCAACGCTTTTCGCAGATTCGCATCGGTATGGTAATCTAGCGCACTGGAGGAATCGTCTAGGATCAGCAGATCAGGTTGCCCAATCAAAGCACGCGCTAAGAGCACGCGTTGTTTCTGCCCACCACTGAGATTTTGTCCCTTTGCTTCCAAGTGGTGCTCCAGACCATCAGCGAGTTTGTCGATAAACTCTCGTGCTTGCGCATCATCGATAGCTTGTTGGAGTTGCTCTTCCGAAAAGCTTCGACCGAACAAAATATTTTCTCGAATCGTATCGGCAAAGAGCACGTCCTTTTGCAAGACAGCACCGATTTTTTGATGCAGCGCATCGAGGGAATAATGCTTGATTTCCTGTCCGTCTAATAGAATCTGACCGGAAGTTCGATCGTATAGACGTAAAATCAGACTGGCGATCGTGGTTTTTCCGCTGCCGGTCGCTCCCATAATCCCTAACGTTTCGCCAGAATCGACACTGAAGCTGATGTGTTCGATCGCATGTCCGCCATCAGGATAGGAAAAAGTCACATCATCGAAGACCAATTTAGTAGAAGCCGCTTTTCTTTGATCCAATGTACCTGGGACCAATGTTGGTTTCTTGCGCAATACTTCATTGATTCGATTAGCCGAAGCTAGACCACGGGAATACAGGACAAAGATGCGGGTGATGGAAAGCATCGCGTTCAGGATAATCGTGAAATAGGTCAAGAAGGCAACGATGACTCCTGGCTGTGTCAGTCCGGCGTTTACACGATACGCACTGACGACGATAACTAGAGTCAAACCTAAATTCAAAAATAAATCCAATAAAGCTGGAGAGGCAGCTAAAGTCACATTGGCGGTTGTTTCCGCATTGACTAACGATTGGTTGACATTTTCAAAGCGCTGACGTTCGTAGGCTTCTTTGGACAAAGCTTTAATCACGCGAGAGCCTGTTACATTTTCCCGCACCGTCAACACAAGCTGATCGACTTGCTTTTGCAATTTTCCAAATAAGGGAACGCCCTTTTTCGAGATATGCGTCACCATAACAAAGATGATCGGCATCACTGCCACTAAAACTAAAGTCAAAATCGGGTCTAAGGTAGTAGTGATCAAGATTCCACCGACCAAAAGGATTGGTGCGCGAATACCCATCCGCATCATCACACCAAGGGTCAAATGAATATTGTAGGTGTCCGATGTTACACGTGAAACTAATGAAGAGACCCCCACATCTTCAATTTGGGTCGTGTCTAGATAGGTGATTTTTTGAAATAGATCGCCGCGAATGTTTTCTGTCGTATCTTTTGCGATTCGCGAGACCATGCGATTGGCAACGATGTTTGCCCATAAAGCAAAAGCGGAAGCCGTCAGCATGACACTGCCCCAGAAGAGGATTTTTTTTGGGTCTTTTTGCGGAATCACTTGATCTAGAATATAAGCCAAATTCCACGGAAGAACCAATTCCATCATGGTCCCTAAAAATTTGATGATAACACCTAATGTGACACGGGAACGATAAGGTTTTAGATAGTTAAGAATTAATTTCATGTTTACTCCTTTTTACACATTTCTGTTTCGGCTTTCTCTACGATCGTTTGCAATTCGGATAATAAGTTCTGTTGCTGTTCAGTCGGAATCTCAGCTAACAGCTTTTGATTCCAGTCTGCTAGGATCGAACGGATTTCCGCTTCGATTGCCAAAGATTTATCTGTGGGGAAGATTCGTAAACGACGTGCGTCTTTCTCATCGTTTTGTCTCGTAATGAAGCCTTTTTGCTCCAGTTGTGCCAATTGGCGAGCGACATTGCTTTTATTGATAAAGATTTTGCAGGCCAAGGCTTCTTGTGAAATTCCCGGCTCGTCACAAATACTTAAGATGTAGGCGTGATGCATTTCCCCTAAGTCCAATTTTTTAAATTCCTTTTCACGATACAAAGCGGAAAGCCGCGCAATACGATTGATCATTTTTACAAAAGAATCCACCTGATTATTCCTCCTTGGTAGTTACGAATTCGCGTTTAAACAAGCATAGTACAGTATAGAAGAAAAACGTTGCGGGTGCAACGTTTTTGAGCCGTAAATAATTTCCTTCTTTATTCAAGTAGTGGCAGATGTAATTTTTTGTTGTTTATGCACAAAAATTTACGTTCTTTACATAAAAACAACAATCTTTATTTTATCTTTGCAGGAACTTGACGGTGCCTTTACACTCCTTCGCTATACTTTTTATTAGAGGAAGTCAGCTCACAATGAGCAAGCAAAAGTTAAACTCGCTAGAAAATCGCCTAAGAGCATAAAAGAATGGTAAACAAAAAAAGGAGTGGATCAGGTGCTAAAACTTGAGAATATCACGAAAAAATTTCAGGAGACGACAGTACTAGATGGGATCAATTTAGAAATTGAGTCTGGTGAGATCGTTTCAATCCTGGGGCAATCAGGTTCAGGAAAAACAACGCTGTTAAATTTGATTTTAGGGTTGGATGAACCAAGCGGGGGAGAAATTTTCTTCAATAATCAGAAGATTACCCATACATTGATGGAAAAACGTCCCTTCAATATTGTCTTTCAGGATTACGCCTTGTTTCCTAATTTGACAGCTTATCAAAATCTGACCTACGGACTACGCAATAAAAAAGAATGCTCCACCAAAGCGGAGGTTGACGAGCTGATTGAATTGTTGAATTTGGAAAAGCACCTAGAAAAACCGATTCATCAATTGTCAGGCGGACAAAAGCAGCGGGTTGCACTTGGCCGAACATTAGTGATGAAGCCGCAGCTGCTTTTGTTGGATGAGCCATTGAGTGCTCTGGATGGGGTAATCAAGGAATCAATTAAAGAAAAAATCCAAGAAATTGCTCGCAAGCTTCATTTGACCATCATCATTGTTACGCACGATCCAGAAGAGGCCTTGACGATGTCAGATAAAATCGTTGTTTTAGATGAAGGAAAAGTTGCGCAATGCAGTTCGCCGATCGAAATCATGAGTCAGGCTTCTTGTCATTTTGTTGAGGAGTTTATCGTTAATCAGTTGGCGATCAAGCAACAGAACATTCAGCAAATCTTTCAGCAATCAGTTAATATGGTGGCTTCATGAGAGCAGCTTTTCCATTGAAACGAGTGATTAGTTGGAGTGTACTGATCTTCTTCTTTTTATTTTTAGCTTATCCGATCATTCAAATCGTGTTAACAGCTTTCCCCCGATCCGGCGGGAGCAGCTTGGACATTTTCACACCAGAATGGCAGCGATCATTTGCTAACAGCTTGAAATATTCTTTAGCGGCCACGAGCTGTTCAACAATATTAGGCTTTTTCTTGGCCTATGGAAATAATTTTACCCGAATCAATCGGCGATTTTTAAAGGTAAATGAAAGTGTTTTGCATTTTCCGATGCTATTGCCGACGATCACTTACGGATTTGTCCTTATTTATGCTTTTGGCAAGCAGGGATTGTGGAGCAAGGTTTTTCAACAGGAACTGTTTCATATCTATGGCTCCATCGGTATTTTATTGGGATTCATCATTTATACATTACCGCCGATCTTTATTTTGATCAACAATTCGATGAAATATTTGGATACTCAGCTATTCATTGTTTCACGCCTGATGGGGGATAGCTGGTATCGTTCGCTTTATAAAACGATCTTGAATCCATTGACGCGGGTGTTGGCGGTGGCTTTTCTACAGGGCTTTTTTATGTCCTTTACAGACTTTGGGATTCCCAGCGCGGTAGGAGGACAAACCCCGTTCATCACGACATTATTATATGAAGGCTTCATGGGAACCATTCCCGATTTCCAGTTTGGGTCATTAGTGGCCTTAACGATGTTACTGCCATCAATCATCAGTATTTTAGTATTGAACTATTTACAGAAGAAGGTCGTGCGCTATGAGCGTCCACGGCAGGCAGTGATCAAAAAGAATCCGGTAAGAGATTGGTGTTTTCGACTACTTTTCATCAGCATCTCTCTTTTCATTTTAGGAGTATTCGCGGTCTTGATCATTATTCCAATGGTGAGCAATTGGCCCTATGAATTGACCCCAACCTTCAATAATTTCGCCCGCTTTATCCAAGATGACAGCTTGATTTTAACCTTGAAAAATTCACTGCTGATGGCTTTGTTGACGGCGGGAGTTGGGACGATTATTGCCTATTCGGCGGCGATATTGACCTCCAGAGAGCGGAAGCTTTATAAGGTCAATCAAGTAATTGACAGTATCGCTACGATTACGAATTCGATCCCCGGGATGGTTTTGGGGGTGGCTTACTTGTTGCTATTCAGTGGTAGCCAGCTGCACAATACATTACTAATCTTAGTGATCGTGACGGTTATCCATTATTTTTCAACACCGTATCAGATGGCGAAAGAGGCACTGCAAAAAATGAATTTAAACTGGGAGAACACCGCCAAGCTGATGGGCGATAGCTGGTTGAAAACAGTTTGGCGAATTTTGATCCCGAATTCAAAGGTGACGATTGTAGATATCTTCGCGTATTACTTTTTTAACTCGATGGTCACAATCAGTGCCGTCATTTTCTTAACAAGTGCCAATACGATGGTTATTACCGCCAAATTAAAAGAGCTTCAGCATTTTGGCCGGTTTAACGATATATTTATGCTTTCGCTGTTTTTACTAGTAATCAATTTAGTTATGCAAGGAATTACTCAGGTTATAAAAAGGAGAATGATGAATGAACAGAAAAAAACTACTCGCAGTGCTTGGAAGCTTGCTTTTCCTTCTATTATTAGGCGCTTGCAGCAAAAGTAATGCGGCTGACGAGAAAGTCACGATTTATACCAACGCTGATGAAGAACCGGTGGAGGTAATCAAGAATGTTTTAGACAAAAATGGGTACAAGGGCAAATACACGCTGCAATCATTCGGCACTTCTGAGCTAGGCGGAAAGCTCTTAGCGGAGGGAAAAAATATCGAAGCGGATTTAGTGACGATGAGTACCTTCTATTTAAATAGTGCTCAGAAAAAAGACAAGATGTTCAAGGAACTAACACTTCCAGTCGAATCGTTAACGAAAATTCCGGATTATACGGCCCCTTTTACCGTTCAAGAAGGAACAATTTTCTATAATACCGATGTTATGAAGGAAATGAACTTGCCAATTCCAACTAGTTTGAAAGATTTAGCCGATCCGAAATACAAGGATGCCTTGTCAATCTCAGATATCAAACAATCGTCTACAGCGTGGCTGCTGTTCCAAGCGTTAGTTGACAATTATGGGGAAGACGAAGCGAAAACGATCCTGAAGGGGATCTACAAAAATGCGGGAGATCACCTAGAAAGCTCTGGGTCGGGTCCGTTGAAAAAGGTTCGGTTAGGTGAGGTTGCGATCGGATTTGGGTTACGTCATCAGGCAGTCAAAGATAAACAGGATGGATTACCGATTGATTTTGTTGAACCCTCAGAAGGAACGTACACATTAACTGAATCCTTGGCAGTGATTAATAAAGGCGACAAAACCAATCCAAAAGCAGAAAAAATGCTGGATTTAATTTTGGAAAAGGGTCGTAAAGACTTATTGGAAATCTATCCAAGTGCACTGTACAAGGGTGAGCAGGTAGATAGCGCACACGTAGCGAAGGACCAAAAAGTCTTTCCAACAGAATTAACCGCAGAATTATTAGAGCAGCACCAAAAATTAATCGATTAAGGAGCTTAGCATGGACTACAAATTATTAACACCCGGACCGTTAACGACGACTCAGACGGTTAAACAAGCAATGATGGTGGATCATTGTACATGGGATGAAGAATACAAAACGATTACTCAGGAAATTCGACAAAAGCTGTTGTCTTTAGCAGGTGCTTCTCCAGCAGAATATACGACGATCTTAATGCAGGGAAGCGGATCATTTGGTGTGGAATCCGTCCTGAGCTCCGTGATGGGACCAAAAGATCATGTGCTCGTTTGCGTAAATGGCGCTTACGGGCGTCGAATGGTCAGCATGTGCGAACGGCATCATTTGGCTTACAGCGTGTACGAAGTCGCAGAAGATGAAATTCCGCAGGCAGCAGACATAAAAAAAATTCTCGCAAATGAGCCAACCATTTCTGCGATCGCGATGGTTCATAGTGAAACAACTTCCGGTATTTTGAATGAGTTAGAAGAGATCGCTGCACTTGTAAAAGACAATGAGCTGCTATTTATCGTGGATGCAATGTCTAGCTTTGGTGGAATTCCAATTGATGTTTCGGCTTTGTCCATCGATTTTCTAGTCTCAAGCTCTAATAAATGTGTTCAAGGGGTTCCAGGCTTTTCCTTCACGTTGGCTAAACGAGAGCAGATGGAGCAGCGCAAAGAGTTTTCACGAACGGTGTCTTTAGATCTTTATGATCAATATGAAACGATGGAAAAGGACGGTAAATGGCGTTTTACATCACCTACTCACACGGTTTTGGCTTTTCACCAAGCGTTAAAAGAGCTAGATGCAGAAGGCGGAATCTATCAACGCTATATGCGGTATTTAACCAATAATCGACTGCTGCGGCAAAAAATGAGTGACTTGGGCTACCAGCCCTTCATCAAACAGCATCAAGGACCATTTATCACTTCATTTTTATATCCCAAGCAGAGTGCCTTTAACTTCGACCATTTTTATCAGCATTTAAAACAAAATGGCTTTGTGATCTATCCAGGAAAAATTAGCACTGTTGATTGTTTCCGCATTGGAAATATCGGTGAAATTTATCCAGAAGATATTGATCAGCTGGTCAAAGTTATTGAAAATTATTCGGAGGTAGCTTATGTCAGTTAAAACGATTATTTTAGACTGGGCAGGGACAACGGTTGATTTTGGCTGTATGGCTCCGGTCAATGCCTTCAAAAAGGCATTTGAAAATAAGCAGATCGAGCTTACGAATGAAGAAATCCGAAAACCAATGGGGATGCTTAAAATAGATCATATCAAGCAGCTGCTTTCGCTTGAACAAGTAAAAAAACAATGGTTTGAGCTTTACGGACGCTTTTCTGATGAAAAGGATGTGCTCAGTATCTATCAGGATTTTGAAAAATACCTGTTTGCGGATCTCGCAGAAAACAGTCATTTAAAACCAGAAACCAAGCAAGCAATGAAAAAAATCAAACAATTCGGCTATAACATTGGCTCTACGACTGGCTATACTAAAGAAATGATGGCCGTTGTATTAAATACAGCTACGATGGAAGGTTATCATCCTGATTTCGTCGTTACACCAGATGAGGTCGATTCCTTAGGCCGACCGTACCCCTTTATGATTTTTGAGAATATGCGCCATTTCCAAAACCATTCAATGGAAGAAGTAATCAAAGTAGGCGATACGATCTCGGATATTCAAGAAGGAAAAAACGCGGGAGTCTTGAGTATTGCCATCACTGAAGGAAGCTCGGTGATGGGACTATCTCTAGAGGAATACAAACAGCTCTCAAAAGAAGAAATGGAACAATTGAACCTACAAACGGCTGAAGTTTTCTATCAACACGGGGCGGATCTTTGTGTTAAGAATTTGCTGGAATTAGCTGAGCTTTTACAGGAGAGCTCAACGATTCAAAAATTACAAAGAAGAAAAGAGAAAAACAGCGCAAACTAATAGAAATATCGGCTTTTAAAGTCGATATTTCTTTATTTTTCAATCGAATTGAAGAGGTTCGCTTTATTTATTCAAAAAATAAAAAGAAAAAACAAAAAAAGATTTTTTCTGTTTTGCAATTCTTAATAATTTCATATTTAGCTAGATTTAGGCTATTACAAAATTGTAAGCGAATTCAAAAACCCAAATCTCTTATTTTTATCCAAAAATTAAATTTTATATTTCAAAAATGGCTGAGACATTCCTTATAAATGCAGGTAGAATAATATGTGTAACCAATGGTGCGTTTAATGAGGGTGACTTCTCTTTTTTATGGTGTTAGTGTAAGGGGTTTAGAGCAATTTTCTAGCGAACAATAACGATCATAAAAGTTCATAACAAAAAATAAAAAATACATATAGAGATCCGGTCATTGTAATTTTATTACTGACAGCATGCTGAAGGTTGATAAGTACTCAATCATGGATCATGTTGATTAGCCTCTCTTCTTTTATGAGGAGAAGCAAAATGCCGCGCGTCAGTGAATAGTGTGACTTATCAAGATGCTACTAAAATCTTAGCGATGAGCGGCGGCAGATGATTAGCATTCATTGGAAAATTGAAGTGGATGCATCATTATCGAAGAATGAATCAAGGATGCGGATTTTTTTCAGCATCCTTGATTTTTTTCCATTCATTGGTTGCCCCTAGTATTTTATTAAATACTTAGCTTGATTTGAGATAGAAAGAAGGGGAAATGTTCATGAAAAAGATTGTTATGGTAATTTGTGGGGTAGCAGTAGTTTGTTGGGGAGTTGCTAGCCTGCGAAGCGGGGCACTAAAAGCGGATAATTTACTTCAAGAATCCTCTGTCGTAGAGACGACAGTTCCTGAAAGTTCAACTGTTGCGCCGGCACCTGCAGAACCAGAGCCTGTGACAGAAGCGCCGGAGCCAATTACGGAAACACCGGCGCCGGCTGAACCAGCATCGGAATCCTCTGTTGTACCAGAGACGCCTGTGGAACAACAGCCGACAGAAAGTGCGCCGACAGATACCATACCAGAAACACCGACACAAAGCAGCGCAGTTGAACCACCGAAGAGCGATAGTTCTACCAGCGAAAGCTCAACGAGCAGCAGTACATCAAGTGAGAGCTCGACAAGTCAGAGTTCGACGAGCCAAACAGATACTACGTCCAGTTCGACGACTACGCCAAGCGAGTCATCGACTTCCAGCAGTAGTATACCAGGTGGATCGACTAGTTCAACTACTGGGAATTCGACAGGAACAAGCAGCAGTTCTTCAACGACCACGTCAAGTTCTGGTCAGGAACAGCCGCAGCCTAGTACACCGTCTACGCCGGGACCAGTTCCAAGTCCAGCACCGACGCCTCCGGCTCCAAGTGAGCCTAAGGTCCAAACAAATGCTGCTGCTATTCAACAGACACCAGATGCTTTTTCAGAGACGAGTGCTTTGCAGCTTCCAAGTGATTTGAAAACATCTGAAGTTGCTCAATCTGATCTAAAAGGCTATGAACTACCCTTGCTGTCTAGCTTTGAAAATAAAGCGCATGCCGCTTTGATTTATGATGGCATTAAAAAGCTTGGAACGGAACAGGAACAGGATTTCAACGTGGAACAATTAGCAGCTAAGCTTTATAGCGATTTGTTTGCGATTGAGATTGCTGGAAATCCTGAACAGGCCAGCGAAGAAGTCAGTGTCGGCAGTCTACTCTATCAAAAGAAAAAAGACCAGCCTGAATTAGTTGGTGTCTATATTGGAAAAGATTATTATCTGACAGTTGAAGATGTTGAAATCGATGCTTCTGATGAATCAACGGAAACTGCGACGGATGGAGTTACAGAGCTTGATACAGAAAAGGCTGAGAATGAAGAGTCAGATAAAAAGGAAAAACAGCGACAGGTCGTTCTTCAGCCAATGAGTATTGATGAAGACTTGTTAGTTCAAGCTTTGCCAACTGTTGAATTGACTGAATATGGACAAACAATCTTGGCTGAATATCCTGCTTCTATTAATTTTACTGAAAATGAAGGAGCGAAGAATTTTATTTCAACCATCGCGGAGGATGCACGTAAGCTGGGACAAGAATATGACGTCTTTGCATCAGTGATGATCGCACAGGCTTTATTGGAAAGTGGTTCTGGAACAAGCAGTTTGTCATTGCCGCCCAATCACAATCTATTTGGTGTAAAGGGAACCTATCAAGGTCAGGCCGTTTCGATGGCGACTCAAGAGGACCGGGGAAATGGTGAACTGTACTCGATTAATTCGGCCTTTCGAAAATATCCTAATTATGCCGCTTCATTAGGAGATTATGTTCAATTATTACGCGGCGGAATCTCTGGTAATGACGGATATTATAAAGATACGTGGCGCTCTACCGCAAAGAATTATTTACGATCGACACAAGCCTTAACTGGAAAGTACGCTACGGATACTTCTTATAATAGAAAGCTAAATTCGATTATTGCTGTCTACAACCTGACACAATATGATCGTGTCAAAGTTGATCAGTCTTCAGGAATTTTCATTAAAGGAAAAGATGAGATCCCTGAAGAATACCGAACGATGATGCGCTACCCGGATTATAACGGGGTCAATTACAATACCTCCGGTTCGTATCCAGTCGGGCAATGTACCTGGTACGCCTTTAACCGCGTGAAACAATTAGGCAAGAGCGTCGATGACTTTATGGGTAATGGCGGTGAATGGGGAACTAAAGGAAAAGCATTAGGCTATGAAGTCAGCCGCGAACCAAAAGCTGGCTGGTTGATTTCCTTTACACCAGGCACAGCTGGCTCAGACCCGCGTTATGGACATGTTGCTTTTGTTGAAGTGGTTCGACCAGAGGGAATTTTGATCTCAGAAGGCAATGTTTATGGAGGTACGGTGATTTCATATCGAGTTATTGATTCAAACTTAGCGAAATCAGATTTGGTTACTTATATTAAAGCAAAATAAAGGGGTGCCATCACTCATGGCAAATAAGCGACACGGGCATGCAGAGGATCCGTCGAATGACAGGAGGGCCTTACTATTAACTGCTGGCCTTCTTATCATTCTATCTGTAACGATGCTGCTTGTTATGAGAGGACAATTACAAAAACACTATAGTGTCCACACGATTTCAGGTACTTCGATGATTCCGACGTTGACGGAAAAGGATCAAGTTCTTGTTAAAAAAACTGCGCAAGTTCAACGTTACGATATTATTGCTTTCTCAGTTGATAAGGAAGAGGGGATGTTTGTCAAACGGGTGATTGGTTTACCAGGTGACAGTATGTTTGTCCGAAATGGCCGAATGGTTTTAGATCTCGGAGAACAAGGTGATTTTGAAACGACGAATACGTATCAGTTGTCACCAACTGTAGCGGATGAATTTCAAACGTTAAACAAAATTCCAGAAGATGTTTACTTCGTTATTGGCGATCATGTAGACGTTTCTAAAGACAGCCGATCGTTTGGTTTTGTCCATCGAAAGTCAATCGAAGGAACTGTCCAATTTCGTTTTCCGGCGATTCATCTCGCTAAATTGGAAAACTAAAAGAAAAGGGGAAAACACGTGATAATCATTAACTGGATTTGTGTAGGGCTCATCATTTTAGTGCTCCTAGTGTGGTTATATCGAATGGTTATCAATGTTCGATTGCAGATGATTAAGCCACCAAGAGATGCATCGGCGACTTTTCAACGGAAGTTGGATTATGTCAAACAAATTCAACAATCAAAGCATGTATCAGCGCTACTATTCGTAACCTTCTGTCTTGCAGTGGGAATGCTTTTAAGCACATACAGCCTGTTTCAGGTACAAGATCAGCTGTATGCGATGAATGAGCAGAACAATACACTGAAAGATGATGTCCAAGTAATGAAAAAGGAACAAAAGAAACTAGTCAATAAGCTGCCTGTCAAAGAGTACCCACAAGAGGGGATCGGCTTGCAGGAATATGCGTGGGACGAATTATTTTCCGATGATAGTCGTGAAAATCAATACGCAATGGAAAGTGATCTTTCCAGCAAACTCAGTCCTTACTTTGGTTTACCGACGACCTTGATCGTCTTAGATATACCGACTCAAACGTTGAACATTGCCTTGGCTGGGGATTTGACCAGTGGAGACAATCGCCAACAAATCAAAGACAATATCACAGACTTTGCTGCTGAAGCAGAGGGGGTATCCAATCTGACACAGATCACCTTCCAGCTAAATGTAAGGGATGGGGAGAAGCAGAAACAAGATTATAGCTGTACTTTCTCTCGTGAGAATGGAGAAGATAAATTTGTAATGATTCAAGAAGAAGACTAACGAAAGAAGGGAAAAAAATGGTAGCACAACAAAAGAAAAGCGGATGGTTTTTCAATAAGAACATTATCGATGAGATCAATTCTGTTCCAGAAGAGAGAGTTGAAAATGAAGAGCAAGTCCAACCAGTAGCGCAAGCACAAACACAAACACAGGCGAAGCCTGCTCCTGCTTTGAAAATGGTTTCTGATAACACCATTCCGGAGACCCCAGAAAAACAAGCGGAAGAAATCAAAGAATTAAAACGTTTGATTTTTGAAAAGGAACAAGTTTTACAGAAATACAAAAAGGAAATGTCGGCACAAACTCAGCAGCTAACGAAAGAAAATGAAAATTATCGTCAGTCTGTTTTGAGAATGGGGGAAGAAAAAGCCCAAAATCGTCGTCAGATTCAAGATTTAGAAGCAGAGGTTCAACGGGCACGTCAAGAAGTTCAACGTCTAAAAGAGACGCAAGAATTGGATCAATTGAGACAACAATTGGAACAGGCTTTAGCAGAAAATGAAAAATTGAAGGATTCGGTAGCCCATTTAGCTACTGTAGAACAGGAGTTGGAGGAAATTCACGAAGAACACCAAGCATTAGTTGCTCAGCAAAAAGATGAAGAAATCCAACGACTAGAAAAAATTCATCAATTGGAAGGTCAAATCGATGAACTGATTGCAGAGATCAATGAGAAAGATGAAGAATACTCTCAATTAGACAAGGTAATTGTTGAGAAAGATCAAGCGATGGATCAAATGGCGGAGGAGCAAGAAGCGAAAGAGGCTCAAGAAAAAGAACTTATGGAATTAAGGGAAAAAGTAGCCGAGCTTCGTGCAGAAAATGAACAATTAAAGCAAGAAGCAGTTTCGGCACAGCAGGAAATCGGTGAAGTGTTGATCTCAGCCCAAAAGCAAGCTAAACGTATGGTAGAAAAATCCAAGATGGAAGCGTATCGAATCATGGAAGAAGCGAAGAAGGAATTGGCGATGATCAATGAACAAGCCAAAGAAATTTCTGAAGAAGTCGACGAATCTCGTCAGTCAGTTGTTTCCATGTATGAAGAGTTACAAACTCGAGTAAATATCCTTGCGCAAGGAAAGATGCAAGAAGATGTAACGAAAATCTTAGATTAATTATTCATAAGTTAAAAGGATGAAGGTATCAGCGTGTGCTGGTACCTTTTGTTTTTATATAGAAAAGCGGATTGTTTTCAATTTTTTTTAAGGCTATACTTTAAGGTGATTGTAGTAGAAATACCCACTGTATAAACTATAAAACCAAAGGAGCGGATGAAATGAAATTAGCGATTATTTTGGAAACCAAAGAGCATGAGAAGGCTTGGAACGCTTTTCGATTTGGTGTAGCGGCTTTGAAGAAAGAGCATCAAGTAAAATTTTTCCTGATGGGGGAAGCCGTGGAAGTTGAAAGTATTGAGGACGAACAATACAATGTTCCAGCGGAAATGCAGAAGCTGGAAGAGCAAGGCGGCGAATTATTGGCTTGCGGCACCTGCCTCAAATCCCGTCAATTAGAAGATCAGACCTCCTGTCCAATTTCAACAATGTTTGATTGTGTTGAAATGGTGGAGTGGGCGGATAAGATTGTAACATTTTAAAAGTATGGCAAAAATCCCTGACTTGAAAACAAAGTCAGGGATTTTTTTAATCATTCAGATTGTTTAATGCTGCGGCCATTTTTTTATTATCGTGTTTTGAATAGAAATAAAAGGTGATGATATGCAGAATCAATGTAAGCAGCAATACGGCGATAAAGAATGGTCGGATCAGGTCGAACATCTGAGTCGAATAAAGATATACGCCCGTATAAGCGCAAAGCGTATTTAACACAGTACAGCTAACAATATTTATTGAGGCTTTAAAGGTCGAATAGTTCCATAGAAAAGGATAGACGATCCCGAATAAAAGACCGATTAGAACGCTGATTCCAACGAGATTCCAGATATAATGAAAAGGAATTTGTGAAGAGAAATCCGTGAGTGAGCAAAGAATAGTGATCCAAATAAATGATCCGAAGCCTGCTTGAAAGAAATTATTTTTTAATTGTTTGAACATGATAGTTCCTCCTTGATTTTCTTGGCATAATGCCGACTGACAATATAAGTAGAATCTGCTTTGGTGTGAACTTCTAAACGCGCGTGCTCTCCTAATTGGAAGGATTGAACACAGTTTAGATTTAAAATCTGCGAATTATTGATGCGATAAAAATTTTGACTCTCTAAAGTAACCAATTCCTTAAGTCGTTTTTGCATGAGATAGTTCTGCTGATTGATTAAATGAACGTTGACTAAATGCCCCATGGTTTCAAAAGAGACTATTTGGTCTAGCGGTAATTTGATTGAACGGTTATTTTTGGGATCAATTGCCACAATTTCCTGTTCTTGTTGCAGCAGTTTTTCAAGACGTTCAAGCTTGGTTCTATTTTTAGGATTTGCAAAAATATCAATTTCGTTTAATGCTTTTTCTTTCACCCAGGTAAAGTTGATGTTCATATGTTTCCTCCTTCTGTGACTTAAGCATAGCAAGGATTGTCAGCAGAAAGAATCTTTTTTTCGTTTGTTGCAGGAAAAGAGAAGTTTGTTGCAAAAATTGGTAACGTCAAACAGCGCTTGCGTCAGAAAAAGAATAAGTAAGCGGGGCTTTCTAGTATAATTTAGTTAGAGATCCTATCATCAAGTTAGGAAGGAGAAATCATCATGATCGCTGAGATTTTAAAAGCACAAAGAAAAGAGCGGGGACTTACACAGCAAGAGGCGGCAAAAATTTTTCACGTGACACGCCAAACGATTTCGAATTGGGAGAATGAGAAAAATTATCCCGACATTCCGACGCTGGTCGCCATCAGTGATTATTATGAAGTTTCTCTTGATTATTTGATGAAAGGGGATGTGAAGTATATGGCTAAGATAAAGAAAGAGGCAAAGTTGCTGCAGTCGTTTCAAGTGGGTTTATTTTCTGTAATTTGTGCAGGTGCGCTACTGCTTTTTTCATTTGTTGGATTTGTAGCCGCGATCAAAGGCGGGAGTCTGGCTGGAATCATTCCGATTCAGCTGTTGTTAACGAGCGCTATGGGTTGGGTATGTGTGATCCACTTTAAAAACCTGAAGGATGAAATGAATCCTTCGGTTAAAAACGCGGTTAGTATTTTCTTACTGGTTACGTTGTTTCTCATATTTGTATGCACGGCGATCTTTCTCCTTGCTGCGCTGGGCTATATTCATTTTTAAACAAACCGTGGCTGTCTCTATAGGCATCTTTATTGCATTGGCTAGGTTAGGACTATATATTTAGCGTGTAACGAATGAATCCCTGTTTTTCCTTTACGAAAAATAGCTAAAAACTTCAAAGAGAGAAGGAATCTAGTCATGTTTAAGACTGTTGAGAGAGAAGCCGTGACTGTTCACGGTTGGATCACGACCTTGAGCGCCGAATTCTGCGGATGGCTTGGCAGAAATGAGTAAACAAAAGATGCGTTCAAAAGAAGAGTATGCTTCAAAGGTTGAAGGGGATCTGCTAGCTGTGAACGCCGTTATCGATGGCGAACAATGCTATTTGATTGGAAATACGGAAACCACGGAGACTCGTCCGTCAGAGTTTGAATTGCCTGCGGGAACGTATGCCCGTTTTGATCTAAGCTATACAGACCAAGTAGAGTTGGATCAACTGATCGGCCGCAGCTATGGTGAACTGGCGCAGAGTGAAGATTTTCAAATCGCTGGAAACTTTAATTTAGAAGAGTATACAGGTGTAGGTAACGTCTCATTTTATGCACCGGTTCAAAAGAAGCAGTAAGATTGAATAAAGGGATTCATTCTGAATGGAGTGGCTATCAGGCGAACTTTGTTTGATAGTCTTTTTTAAGGTTTAAGTAAGGAAGAAAAGAGATCAAGGAGGGTAACAAAATGATTAAAGGAACAGAAATTGATTTTGTCGTAAAAAATAGTTTAAAAGCATTAGAGCTATATAAAAAAATATTCGAAATTGAGGTTGTAGAAGCGACCAATTATCCAGAAGGCAGCAATGAAGCTGTTTTTACACTCTACGACACACGTTTCCATATGTTAGACGAAAATCCGGAATACGGACTTGTTGCTCCGACTCCTGACAAACCAAACACTATCTGGTTCAATATTTCCGTCGAAGACATTGAAAAGACGTATGTTGCGGCTATGGAAAATGGGTGTACCGAAGTTCAAGGAATCACCAGTATGATGAAAGGTGCGGTGCAAAACGCAATCTTCGTTGATCCTTTTGGTTATATGTGGATGCTTCATCAAATCCATCAAATTCTTAGTTTTGAGGAAAGAATCAAAATTATTGAAGAGGACATGGGGGAAGAGATTAAGTAATCGTGTTTTAAAAGAAAATAGCTTTGTTGACAGGGTAACACTTATCTTAATACAGATAGGTGTTCTTTTAGATTGATTTGTTCAAATCAGAGTGGAAATAGGCGTTCAATAGATATAGCAGCCAAATAAAATTCTTTTATTTAACAGAACCTCAATTATCTGATTATATCAAAATTTTAGTTGAATTTAACGAAATGAGAGCGTATACTCGTGTTTATTGGGTGCTAAAAATAAAGATTTTTCAAACAAAAAAAGATAACACTTGTTATCTATTTTTTGTCACACTCAAACACACAAATCAGTGAAAAATAGGAGGGAAAAAGATGCGCAGGGAAAAAAATAGATGGCTGATCGCTTTATCAGGTGTTGCGATTCATCTATCTATCGGTTCGGCGTACGCGTGGAGCGTATTCAAGGAACCAATTAAAGAGATGACTGGATGGGATAAATCATCGATCTCTTTTGCATTTAGTTTAGCGATTTTCTGTTTAGGAACATCAGCGGCATTTATGGGAAAATTTGTAGAAAAATTTGGCCCAAGAAAGACAGGGACGGTGGCCTCGATTTTATTCGGTTTAGGAATCATTTCGACAGGCTTTGCGGTTTCTAGTCATTCGCTACCAATGTTGTATCTGACTTATGGGATTATCGGCGGGATCGGTTTAGGAGCTGGGTATGTCACCCCAGTATCAACCATGATCCGGTGGTTCCCAGATAGAAAGGGCTTGGCTACTGGACTTGCCATCATGGGATTTGGTTTTGCTTCTATGATCACTGGACCGATCGCCCAACAACTGATGGTGCGTGTCGGTGTTTCTACGACCTTCTATATTTTAGGGATCGCGTATTTCTTAGTGATGTTCACTGCTTCACGGTATTTGGAAAAACCGCCAGTTGGCTGGACGCCAGAAGGCTTTGAAGCTCCGAATCCAAAAGAAGAAGTGAAAATTCAATATCGTGGCGTGCAATTGACTGCCAATCAAGCGATTAAAACAAAAACATTTTGGTTATTATGGTTTATGCTATTTTTAAATATTACTTGCGGAATCTCGCTTGTTTCAGAAGCTTCACCAATGGCTCAAGAAATCACCGGAATGACTGCTGGCATGGCGGCTACGATGGTCGGTGTGATGGGTGTCTTCAATGGCTGTGGACGGTTGGTTTGGGCCTTGATCTCAGATGTCTTGGGACGTAAGAATGTCTTCACGATTCTTTTCGTGATCGACATTGTTGTCTTGTTGAGTTTATCAGTGGTAAGCTCACCATTGTTGTTTGCCGCATTGATTTGTCTGCTGATGACTTGCTACGGCGCAGGCTTCTCGATTGTACCGGCGTACATTGGAGATGTCTTCGGCTCAAAGGAAGTCGGTGCGATTCACGGGTATATCTTAACTGCGTGGGCAGCGGCAGGAATGTTCGGTCCAATCTTTTTAGGCAAGGTTACTGAAATGTTCCATTCCTATACAAACGTTTTACGGATATTTGCAGTTTTAGCATTGGTCGGTTTTGCGGCTTCCATGATCATTCGCGGATCAATCAAAGGCTTAGCGAAATCAACAGGCGATGAGACACCAACAGGCTCAAACACTGAGCGCGCATAAAGAATCTATTCAAAGCGATTAAGACCAGAAGGTTTTGATCGCTTTTTTGCGAGTTTGGCTTTTCGCAGTATATAAAGTTTGAGATGAAGATGTGTTTTTTTATCAAAAACTGAACAAGTAGTTTAGCCAAATCGTATGCGCAGTGAGAATAAGATTAACTTTTTCGCTTTTTGAAAAAGTTAATCCATTTAATATGAACTAGCTGCGAGTTTGGCTTTTCCCAGTTTATAAAGTTTGAGATGAAGATGTCGTTTTTTATCAAAAATTGAACAAAAGGTTTAGCCAAATCGTATGCGTACGAAAATAAAATCCATTTTTCGCGCTTTTCGAAAAATGCATTCCCCTCAGCTGAGCTAGCTGTGAGTTTGGCTTTTCGCAGTTTATAAAGTTTGAGATGAAGATGTGTTTTTTTATCAAAAACTGAACAAGTAGTTTAGCCAAATCGTATGCGCAGTGAGAATAAGATTAACTTTTTCGCTTTTTGAAAAAGTTAGTCCATTAATACGAATTAGCTGCGAGGTACTGACAACCAAGCGAGAAAGACCACTTTTTTTGTATTCACTTAAAATTTTCGAATAATAGTTGACTACTCAACTAATTCTTGGTAAATTAGTTGAGTAGTCAACTATTATTTTTTTACGAGATACGGAGGAAATTATGAAACGAAGTGTCGGACGTTTGATTTCGATTTTGTATCGAAAGAATCAAATTTATTTAAATGCGGCAATGAAGCCGTTGAACATTACTACAGCAGAGCAGCCGATTCTGATGTATCTCTATCGGCATAACGCGGTGACACAGGAGGAAATCAGCACGTATTTGCAAGTTGATAAGGCGCTGACGGCTCGAACGGTGCAATCGTTGATTGAAAAGGATCTAGTTACAAAGGAAAAGGATGAAAAGGACAAACGCTGCAATAAAATTTCTTTGACACAAAAGGGTCTGGATATGCGAGAAGCGATGGTCGAAAGATTTGCCGGCTGGAATCAGATCATGCTGGAAGGCATGGACGAAGACAAACGTAAGCTGCTTTTCGAATTACTAGAGGAGATGGTCGAGAAAACTGAGCAGCATGATTTAAAGGGAGGGAATTAAATGGAAGCAGCAAATCCGTTAGGGACAGAAAAAATCCCCAAGTTATTGATGCAATTTTCCATTCCAGCAATCATTGGAATGGTGGTCAATGCGTTGTATAACGTGGTGGACCGGATCTATATCGGTCACGCACCAGGCTTGGGAGCAAATGGTTTGGCGGGGATCACAATCGGATTTCCGATTATGATTATTTTATTATCAATTGGTATTTTATTTGGTGTCGGGGGTGCGACGCTTTTTTCTATGAAGCTGGGCGCTGGAAAAACAGAGGAAGCTGAAGGTGCGATGGGAAATGCTTTTTCTTTATTGATTATCAGCGGGCTCCTATTTATGCTGATGGGGCATCTGTTTTTATCTCCAATGTTGGCGACTTTTGGCGCTAGTGATAGCGTTCTGCCTTATGCCATCAGCTATATGCGGATCATTTTTTCAGGTGCCGTTTTTCAGATTGTTAGTATTGGTATGAATAACTTTTTACGGGCGGATGGACAACCTAAGTTAGCCATGATCACAATGTTTATGGGCGCAGGCGTCAATATCATCCTTGATCCAGTCTTTATCTATGTTTTTGATATGGGGATGGCAGGCGCAGCCTTAGCTACGATCTTATCGCAGTTTATTTCGATGGTTTGGATTTTAAGTTATCTGCTTAGTAAACGCAGCCATCATCAGATTCGGCTTAAGAATATGCGAATCAAAGGGCGTGTCGCTGTTCGCATCACTACTTTGGGAATGCCTAGTTTTCTGTTGCAGTTGGGAAATAGTATTTTGAACGTTGTTTTGAACATGTCGCTATTGACCTACGGGGGAGATATTGCGGTATCTGGAATGGGAATCGTCAACAGTATTCAAACGATTCTATTGATGCCGATTACGGGACTTATTCAAGGTGCGCAGCCGATTGTTAGTTTCAATTATGGGGCCAAAAAATTTGGTCGGGTAAAAGAGGCTCAAAAATATGCGATTACAGTCGCTACGACGATCGTGTGTATTGGCTGGTTAGCCACGAGAATCATGCCAGAACAGCTGGTGCGGCTATTCAATAATGAACCGGAACTATTGACGTTTGGGACGAAGGCTTTGCAAACATGGTTCTTGTGTTTGCCAGTTATCGGCTTCCAAATTGTCGCTTCGAATTTCTTTCAGGCCACAGGAAGAACCCGATCGGCTATTTTCTTAACATTGACTCGTCAAATCATTTTATTAATTCCAGCAATTTTACTTTTTTCAAACACCTGGGGAATGGATGGATTACTGCATGCGGCACCTTTTGCTGATGCAAGCGCAGCGCTGTTGACGGGAATTCTTTATACGATTGGTATCAGACGCCTCAGCAAGGAAGAATCAGCAGTATCTGAACTAGAGTATGAGACTGAATAACTGGATAATGAATGAAGAGCAATCAAATCGATGGATTTGATTGCTCTTTTTCACTAATAATTTCGTTTGATCCTGACGTAGATGAAGGTGCGAAATTCTGAAAAGGTTTTGATTTTTTTAATTTCCTGATAGCTTTCAGTTGTTTCGAATAACGAGATCAGTGCTTCATAAATATCAGTAAATCTGCGGCGATCGACGTCATTGATCGCTGCTAATAAGATGACATGAACCTTCTTCTCTCCCCACGTAATTCCTTTTTCTGATATAGCAACGCTGATAATAGTTTGATGGGCATCCATATAGACAGAATGAGGAATAGCGATCGATTCAAACGCAGTTGAAGAAGCGTGCTCTCTTTCCAATACGTGTGCAGTGAATTCTGTTGGAACCATCCCTTCTTGTTCTAGGCTAAGACACATTTCACTAATTGCTTCGTCTTCTGTTTCTCCTTTTAGCTGACTAGTAAAAAAATTCTCATTAAAATAATCATCAAAATTTTTGCGCAGGATACTTTTTTTCCGATCCAAACGAATATTTCCTAGTTCGGCGATCAAGGCTACTCGCTGCTCTTCTGTGAAGATCGGTGAAACCTCAATTACCAGATGATCATTTGATTCCGGAACGGGCAGGGTGGTAATCAACAACTCAAAATCCAGCCCAGCTACTTCGGAAAATTTTGAAACGACGGTTTGAATAATCAGCTCATTACCAAAATGTTGATTCAGTTTTTCATAAAGCTGCTCATCTAGATTCATGTATTTAGGACAAAGGAGAACTGTTCGAATTTTAGAGAGGTTCCGTTTCTGGCCTTCTAATTCAGAACCAATATGCAAGGCAATATAGGCAGTCTCATCTTCACTGACAGAGGTATCAAAGAGTGCGCTTAGGCGTAAGGAGAGATAAACTGCAATATCATACACGATCGGGAAGCTTTTTTTCAATGATTCCAGCATTGGATTTTTCAGCGAGGTCTCTTGTTTAGCACGAGAAAACAGACCGCTGACATGCAGCGAAAAAGGGACAAGAAAGCTTTCACTCATCAAATTAATCCCGAAGGTTTGCCGGACATCTTCTAACACCTCATCTACTATCTGAGAAATATCACTGCCCACGATCTGCTCTAATTCCTTCAAGTTATTAGAAGGGATGTAATTGGCATTCGCCTGAAAGATCATGTGGATTTCTTCTCTTTCCAAACTATTTAACGTCAGATTAAATTCCTCTTCAATCAACCCAATCATTTTCGTAACTAATTTCGCTTTGTCCTCTCTAAGCCAGGAGCTGAACCAATTACGGGTGACCAACGATTTATCATTACGGACAGAATCCAACAGGATCAATAAATGCAGCATCAAATTAACGAACGAAAAGTCATTCAGATGATAGTTCGAGTCGTGCATGATGGCATGGATGATGCTGGATAGCTTCTCAATGTCCTCCTTCTCAAAAGTAGCTTCCAAAATTTGCTTATCAATAAATTTATGAGGCACCTCTTCAAAAATAATATAAGAGATCAAGCGACGCTTTTCTTTTTCCTCGCCGACAATCTGAATCTCATCCTGTTTAAGGACGAATTTTATATGATATTTTTCATACGCTTTGTTCATTCTCGCAAGATCGGATTTTAAGGTAGAGTAGCTAACGAATAGTTCATCAGATAAATCAAAAATATTCAGCTGCTGATGTTCCATCAAAATTCGTTTAATAATGAAGAAGGAGCGTTCTTTAAAAGTTTGGGGTAAATCGCTTGCATTTTGCGGTTCATCCAACAACTTTGTCGCCTCATCAGGCAGGATAGTATAGCCTGCATTTGATGAAGTGATCACCGGGGCAGATCCCAGCTTATTCAACTCGTAAATGTAATTTTTTACCGTTCGCACCGAAACATTCATCTTTTCAGACAAAATTCGGGAAGAGATAGGACTGTCTTGCTGCAGCAATAATCTCAATAATTGTTCTTGCTTTTCTTTCATTTCCTCGTCTCCTCATCAGTGCTTTGTTTCATTATAGCGTGAAATGGTTTGAGAAAAAATAGAGAGTTGCACGACCAGCGTGCAAGAGTCTGGTTGAGGGCAGATTGTAAAATCGTGATAATAAAGGTGTAAAGAGAACAGCGCAAGGATGACAAACAAATTTTAGGAGGAAATGATCATGGAAACAGTAAATATTTTACTTTGTTGTGGAGCTGGGATGTCCAGTGGTTTCTTAGCCCAAAAAACACGAAAGGCTGCGAAAAAACGCAAAATTTCTGGATCAATTGAAGCAAGAAGTGAAAGTGAAGTGGCGTCTTATTTAGATTCAATCGATATTTTACTTTTAGGTCCGCATTACGCGTCATTCAAAGCGGAGATGGCTGAACAAGCGGCACCGTATAATGTCGTTGTTGATGTCATCCCACAAGATATTTATGGCATGTTGGATGGTGAAGGATTATTGGACTTTGCCCTTAACAAATTAGAAAAATAAATAAACGAGGAGGAACAAGCAAAATGAAAAAATTTATGGATTGGCTGGCGAATTCGTTTGCTCCAAAAGCAAAAAATCTAACGCAGCGACCATCTGTTGCTGGATTGTCTAGTGCCATGCAGAAACTGATCCCGTTTATCATGACCGGATCGATCGTCTTTTTCTATAATGTATTTCGCTCATATATTCCGCAGCTGCCAGATTTGGGCAATATTTCTAATTATTCCTTTGGCATGATCGGGCTGATCGCAGCCTTCATGGTTGCCAACCAATATATGGAAAAGTTTAAACACCAAAATTACGCCATCACAGCAGGGATCGTTTCAGTTTGTATCCTGATGATGACTTTACAGCCAGTCGGTGCAGAAGAAGGCGTCTATGACATGGGACGTGTCGGACCGACAGGAATTTTGATCGGGGTTATCGTTGGCGCAATCGTAAGTGTGATCTTCCATTACTTCAGCAAACTGCATTTATTGCGTAATTCAGAATTACCGGATTTTGTCGTTGAATGGATCAATAATATTATTCCGATTTTCTTAAGCTTGGCTTTGTGGTCTACCTTGATCTTTGCCTTAAAGATCGATGTTTTCGAAGTGATTATCAACCTGTTTGAACCAATCCAAAGCTTTGGTCAATCATTGCCTGGTTTGATCCTACTTGTGTTGATCCCAGCCTTCTTTTATTCAATGGGTATCTCGACTTGGCTCTGGTCGGCCATTCAAAATCCGATCTTTATTGCCGGGATTGCAGCGAATGCCTTGGCACTGAAAAACGGGGATATTGGGACGAATATCGTCACAAATGAAACCGTTTATAGTTTGGGATTGATTATGATGGGCGGAACAGGGGCAACTCTGACGTTGAACTTATTGATGTGTTTCTCAAAAGCGAAGAAGCTAAAAACTTTGGGTCGTATTTGTATCGGACCATCACTTTTTAATATCAATGAACCGATCGTTTTCAGTACACCGGTGGTCATGAATCCGATTTTGATGATGCCGATGTGGATCAATTCCATCACTGGAAGTATCGTGGTTTGGTTTGCGATGCGGGGTGGCTTATTGAACATTCCACAGGAACTGATGCAGGTAGCACAGATTCCCGCACCGATTTCCAGCGTGATGATTTTACAGGATTTCCGCGCAATCTTATGGTACGTCCTATTATTCGCGATGTATCTGCTGACTTGGTACCCATTCTTCAAAGTCTATGAAAAAGAAGTTTTAGCCGAAGAAGTCAAAGAAGAAAAAGCCGGTGCGGAACTAACGGCTCCAGTAGAAGCAGTATAAATGGATGAGGTGAAAAAGATGATGGAAGAAACAGAATTAGTTGAAGAAGAAAATGAATTGATTCCAGTGGCGATGCAGATTATTATCCATGCGGGCAATGGGCGCACCAAGGCACAGGAAGCGATCAAATTTGCAAAGGAATTAAATTTTGAAGCAGCAAAAGAAGCGTTGCAGGAAGCGAAAGACAATATTGTGTTGGCGCATCACTCACAGACTGCGGTCATCCAAAACGAAGCTGCAGGAAAGAGCTACCAGCCATGTCTGCTGTTTACCCACGCACAGGATCATTTGATGACGATTACCAGTGAAGTCAATATGACCAGAGATTTAGTCGATTTGTTTGAATTAGCGATGAAAAAATAGGAGTGCATTAAATGAAGAAAAAACTAGTAGGGATAGTGTCCGTGTTGAGTATTTTACTGGCAACTTTCGGAGCGTTTGGCGGGGTGAAGGAAGCAGCTGCCAAGGAAAGTAAGCAGTCAAAAGAAACAACCATTTATCTAGTCAGACATGGAAAAACCTGGTTCAATACACAAAACCAAGTTCAAGGCTTTTGCGATAGTTTACTGACTGAAGAAGGCGAAGCACAAGCAAAATTAGTCGGTGAAGGCCTGAAGGATGTCAAGTTCACAGCCGCTTATTCTAGTGACTTAGGTCGTCAAAGAAAGACTGCTCAGTTAATTTTAGATCAGAATGAAAAGAAGGTCCCGCAGATTATCGAAAATAAAGGCTTTCGTGAGAAAAACTTTGGGGGCTTTGAAGGTCAATCCAACGATGACATGAATCTGGCTGTTGCCAAAGCGTTGAATTTGGACTATCCAGAAGGCAGCGATGAACTATGGGATTTCTTAAAGGAGCAGCTGACCGAAGAAGAACTAGCCAATAAGGTAGCAGAAGTTGATCCGACAAAGACGGCTGAAACCTACGATCAAATGAAGCAACGAGTAGAAAAAGCGATGCCGCAGGTAATGAAAAAAGCTGCGAAAAAAGGCGGTAATGTCTTAATCGTTTCATCTGGCGGGATTATTCCGATTTTACTAGAAAGCGTTGCACCAGGAAAATATCAAGGTGAAAAAATCGCCAATTGCAGTGTAACAACATTGACCTATAAAGATGGAGAATACACGATCAAGAAGATCGGCGACACCAGCTTTGTCGACCAGAAAGAATAGACTATGTAAAACCTGAAGCAGTCCGTTATTGACTCATCCTTCAGTTTTAAATAAAAAGATGAGGATGCGAGTTCCTCTTCCTGCTTTAGCAGGTTAGTGGAATCGTATACGTAGTGATCATCGAACTAATTTTTCATCAGAAAAATTAATCCATTATTAAGAACGAGGAGCAAAGATATGAATAACGAATTTCCAAAAGACTTCCTATGGGGAGCAGCAACCAGCGCGTACCAAGTAGAGGGTGCGGCACAAGAGGATGGGAAAGGACTATCCCAACAAGACATTATTAACAGCGAACGTCACGAAAAATTCGGCTTTGCCGATGCCAGTGTGGCCAGCGATCATTACCACAAATACAAAGAGGACATTGCTCTATTTAAAGAAATGGGCTTTACCAGCTATCGCTTCTCGATTGCTTGGTCACGGATTTTCCCGAATGGCGACGATGTGGTCAATGAAGCGGGTATCCAATTCTACCGCGATTTAATCAAAGAATTGAAGGACAATGACATTGAACCAATTCCGACGTTGTATCATTATGACCTGCCATGGCCTTTAGTTGAAAAATACGGCGGTTGGCTGTCTCGCGAAGTGGTAAAGGATTTTGAAGTCTTCGCGAAGTATGTCATCAATGAATTCAAGGATGACATCAAGTATTGGATCACGATCAATGAACAAAGTATTATCGTGCAATACTGGACGCAGAAATGCTACGTATTACCAGAATATCAACACAACAATCAACTCCGGTATCAAATCAACCACCACATGAACTTGGCGCAGGCCGTGGCCGTGAAGCTGGCTCATGAAGTAGGTGCAAAAGCCGGTCCGGCATTAGGCTATGCGCCAGTGTATGCACGTACCTGTAAACCAGAGGATCAGTTAGCCGCGTTAAATGCGAACGATCTCCGCAATGCGTATTACTTGGATGTTTATTTCCGCGGATACTACAATGTTGCAGCGCTGACTTATTTGAAGCAAGCTGGTCTGGCTCCGGAGATGAAAGAAGGCGACGAGCAGTTCTTTGCAGAAAACCTGTCTGATTTCTTCGCGATCAATTATTACGATAGCCAATGCGCGCACGCCTGTCCTGAAGGAGAAGAGCGTCGTTGGTCTGGCTATAACTTATCTGGTAAAAAAGGCGATATGTCTGGCTTTGAGACTCATCCAGGCTTCTATCAAATGTGCTCGAACCCTGAGTTGCGTACGACGGATTGGGATTGGGCAATTGATCCGATCGGTTTGGAATACGTCTATCGTGACTTATATACTCGTTATCGCGTGCCGTTTATGATCACGGAAAATGGCTTAGGCGCGTATGATGAACTGACACCAGATGGCAAAGTTCATGACGATTACCGGATCGACTATTTACGTGAACATATCCAAGCAACGAAACGCGCGATGGATCTTGGGGTGGAAGTCGTTGGCTACATGCCTTGGTCTGCGATCGATCTGCTGTCTACCAGCAATGGCTACAAAAAACGTTATGGTTTGATCTACGTTGATCGGACAGATGATGATGTGAAGGAATGCAAACGTATCAGAAAAGACTCTTTCTATTGGTATAAAGAGGTAATCGCGTCAAACGGCACGAAATTGGATTGATGAAGATGCTCTTACGAAATGTGATCTCTGTTTTAGGTTCCTCTTTAGTTGGGATTGGCGTAGGTCTGTGTGTAGTCACGGGGCTAGGTGCGGATGCATTGGGTGTTTTATGGGAAGGCTTGGCTAAACATTTGCCGATCACGGTGGGTCAGGCTTCATTATTAGTCACCTGTACCTGCTTACTGCTAGTCGCTTGGATCGATAAAAAAGAACTAGGATTAGCGACAATTTTGAACCCAATCGCTACAAGTATTTTCACCGATTTGCTGATCAAGTATCTGACAATTCAAAGCGATGTAGTGATTAAATTACTGTTAGTCGTACTGGGAATTTCCTTTATTGGAATTGGTTCAGGAATTGCCGCCGCCACAAATGCCGGCAAGGAAGGGTATATCGCGTTGAGCTTTGCACTAAGCAAACATCTCACGATCGACTTGGCAAAAGTACGCATGGGTCTTGATTTGATCTGCTTTATCACCGGCATGGTTTTAGGCGGAAAGTTTATGATTGGACCGATTATTGGTGTACTGTTAATTGGTCCGTTGCTGAAACTAACGAGTCAATATTGTGGCAAGAAAATGCAACCATTATTAAATTAAGCAAAAAGCGATTGTGATCGAAGGGTTTCAATCGCTTTTTTGCTGTTTACTAACAGGAATCACCTGTTCTTCGTGGCTAAAGCAGTTTATAATTTGTTTTAAGAACAACATCAAGGGGGAAAGCGAATGATCGTGGGAATCATTGAAAAAACAGAGGTAGAGACGGTTCTTTTATTATTAGCTGCTTTAGGCTTGGTCGTCCTGCTTGTTAGTGCGCAGGCTATACTGGCGGGATCGGTTTTCGCGGTCTTGCTTTTTTGAAATATGGCAAACGAATCTGGCAGTTTTCCAATCGTTTATTTGGCGGAATTTTGACGGGGATATCCTTGATTCTGTATTTGTTCTTTAAATTAAGTGACCTTTCTGCCGATAAAAAAGTACTTATCGCAACCATCGCTTGCTTTCTTTGTGCTTTAATCAGTGATGCTTTAACAATAATTTTTAAAAGAAGCCCAAATTTCAAGTGCAAGTTAGCCACTTATTGAAATTCATGTGTTATTCAATTTTATTCTCTATTTAGCAGCCAACGATAACTTTGATAATTCTGCTAATAAACACTCGCGTGGAGTG
>NZ_JAHLOS010000019.1 GCF_018917525.1 Enterococcus raffinosus
CAGCTTGACGTTGATTCTTCAAGAAATAATCCTTCGCCTTCCGCAAAAAAATCGAACACGGCAGGCTTATTTGGTATGCATTATTTCAAAAACAACTAGTATTATTTATTTTCAAACTTCTTCCTCCCAAACTCTTTTTATATTACTAATAGTAACATTACTAAAAGTAACGTTCAAGTATTTATTAAAATTTTTTGTATTTTTGATTGACTCCCACGTTACGTGTGACTCTATACTGTAAGTAAGCTAGCAAAGCCAAAAAAGGAGCACACATCGATGTTTAAAATTGGAGAATTCTCAAAATTATCAAATACTACGGTCCGAACATTGGATCATTATGCCGCTTTAGGCCTATTAATGCCAGAAACAATCGATAGTCAAACGAACTATCGTTATTACTCAGCCAGTCAGTTATCTCGGCTGAACCAAATCAAGCTATTGCAGCAAACAGGCTTACCATTAAAAACGATTAAAGAAATCATTACTACAAATGATTTAGATTTTTTAGAACAGCACTACAATCTTCAAGAGAAGAAATTGCAGGAGGATATGGATGAGCTGTTGAAGAAGCAGCGGATGGTTTCCTTGCTTAAACAAAATGTGAAAGAAGGAAAAAATATGACTCAATATAATGTAGTAGTAAAAGAAATCCCTGAACGAAACGTTCTTAGTGTTCGTGGCATTTTAGCGGACTATACACTTGAAGGCAATCTGTGGCAGAAATTGCAGCAAGGTGTCACAGAGGTTGATGCCAAAATGGCTCAGCCGCCAGTAAATATGACGCTTTTCCATGATGTCGAGTATGTCGAGAAGGATGCAGACGTAGAAGTACAAACAACGGTCATTGGCGATTATTCAGATGCCCAAATTGCCGAGTTTAAAACAGCCCCTGCTTTTATCATGGCCTCAGTGACTTTTAGCGGCAGCTTTGATCAAATGCCAAAGGTGACCCAAACGATTGCTGAATGGTTAGAAGCCAACGACTATCAGATCGTTGGACCGATGATCAATATCGGTCATGTCTCACCAGGAGAAGACCCAAATCCAGAAAATTGGGTCACTGAATCTGGGTTTGTTGTAGCGAAAAAAACAAATTAAGTTGGCAGGCAGTCATTTATTCGTAAAAGATAAATGACTGCTTTTATGAAGGGAGCAACGGAAATGAAGTATGTGATAAGCGAGTTTAAACCTATGGGCGGTAAGCACTGTATTACGAATGCTTTGAAGCAGGTGTTCGAGTATTATCAGAAACCAATGACAGAAGCGATGCTTTTTGGAATGGGCTCAGCCTTGGCCTTTACTTATGTTAATTTGGCGCATTCTCCGATGGTTTCTGGTCGATCAAAGCCAAGCGAGTTTGAGGGAAAACTAGCAGAGCGTTTACAAATCAAGCTGAATTGCCGACAACCCCAAAATGCTGCAATAGGTTTTACGAAGGCGCAGAAGATGCTTCAGCAAAACCAACCAGTCATGATCTATGTAGATATGCCTTACCTGAAGTATTTAGGGATGCATTCGGCGAGTCACTTTGGCGGACATGCGGTGGTGCTATTTGGTTACGATGATGAGCGAGAGGTCTTTTACGTAAGCGACCGTGATCATTCAGATTTTCCGATTCGTACACCAAAGGGTGAGATTGCCAATGATTATCATTTAGTCAGCTATCAGGAAATGGAAAACGCACGTAGCAGCAGCTTCAGACCTTTTCCAGCAAATAATAAGTATTTGACCTTTGATTTTTCAACCTATAAAGCACCAAATGCTGAGACAATCAGCACTGCAATCAACGAAACTTGCGAAACGATGTTGAGACCTCCCGCCCAATTATTAGGTATTAATGGGATAGCTAAGTTTTCGCGAGAAATCATCAAATGGCAAGCCTTTGATCAGAAGAAGTTAAAGACAGCAGGAATCACCAACTATTTTCAGATCAGCAAAGATGGCGGAACCGGAGGAGGCATCTTTCGGAGAATCTATGGCGAGTTTTTACTGGAAGTTGAACCGATTTTATCTAAGGAAGAGCTTGGCGAAATCGGTCGGCAATTCATTGACATTGCTGAAGCTTGGGATCAGTTGGCTGAACTTTTTTGGCAACTGGGAAGTACAGGAAATCAAGAGTTGCTGCGTCCGATAAGTGAAGAAATTGCACGATTAGGAGAGTTTGAACAGGAAGTACTGGAAAGACTACAGATAGTAATTAATGCATAAATGAAAAGGCTAGATCAAACGAGTATGACGTTTGATCTAGCCTTTTATACCTTAATTCAAGTAAGCCAGCTGTTTGATAAGTGTGTTCATACGATATTCTTCGATCTTTCTGCCTAAACTGGCTAATTTTTTGGCTGACGGGATATCTTCCAGCACAAACAACTTTTCCTTTGGAATGATCGGAGTAGAAAAATTAGTAACATATAGATCAGATTTGAGTGAGCTAGCTGCTACCTCAGAGTATACTTTATCTGGTTGAACATCTAAAAAAATTTTCTCATGATAATTTTTCTCAAGATAATAGGCCAAAAGCTGTGCATGTTTGGGTCCCAAGTCGCTGCAAACTTCAGTAGAAACCGGTTGGCGCAGATTATCCAATTGTTTTGGCAGGTCATCCCAGTAAATAAACAGCTTGAATAAAATCAAATGAAAGTACATCGAGTACCAAGGAAAGCGGCTCTTTGCTTCTTGATCCTTTAAGGTCTTTTCTAGGACCTTCGTGAAGACGGCAAAATCTCTTTGTATCGTCAAACTATTATACATTTCACGATTGTAGGCGATATATTTTTCATACGGATAGGTCTTGTAAGAGGTGTACACAGATTTTAAAAAGAAAACACAGTTCTTACGGCTCAAATCGGAAAGTGTGATTCCTAGAGCCTCGACCATTAAAGAAAGCATTGAATGGCACAGACGCTCAATCCGCGCATCCTCCTCAAGATTATCCCAAGCAAAATCATACCAAAAAATGGTTTGGATCAAATCAGTTTGTCTTTCTTGAGTAAGAGGTAAAGAGAATTGTAGCATCAACTCATTGATTAAAGCGGTGTAATTCTCTAAATTTTCGGCAGATAAAAGGCTTCTTTTGGGCTTGTTGAGAAAGCCTTGTCCTTGACGTATCAAGCTAACGGCGATTAAGAAAGCGAACTCGGTTTTTTGAAGGAAGTTAAGCTTTAGATCAAAATTTTCATTTAAGCGAGCAACAGTTGCAAAAATCATCTTCTGGTCTAGCTCAAAAGGCCATTCATAAACATCATAAACTTCCAGAAAATACTCAGCCATGAAAACTCGAACATGCTGTTCATCATCCCCGACAAGGATTAGATTATTGCGATCAATTTGCAATCCGCGTTTTTCCAAGCCATCATTCAATTTGACGATTCGTCGATACAGACTGGAGGAGCTTAGAAACAGCTCTTTTTCAAGATCTGACCGTAATACCCCAGGATGATAGAAAAGTATCTCAAGGAGTTGGAAGGTTGGTGATTCCCTCAGAATATCGGAAAAAATCTCATGGACTGTATGGTTGTCTTTTTCTGTTAAGTGTAATTCTCCAGAGCTGTTTTTTTCTATTTGAACGATGTCGCCCCATTGATCCTCAATTTCTTGGCAATCACTTACAACAGTTTTAGGAACCGCTTTTACTTTATCAGCCAAATTTTTTACTGACACGTAATTGTTCGCAGTTCTCAGAAGCTCAATTATTTCGATTTGACGATTATTGGTAGAAGATAAGGCATGTCTCATGTTGAACCTTCTTTCAATCGATTGATACTACCAGTATAAAGGAAAAAATGTTCACTGAAAATGATTAGTCGATTTAAAAGAAGAAATATTTCGATTGGCTGGTGAACTATACTCCTAAAGCAGGAAGACTTCACAAATTTGTTGTGGCATACTATAAGTATAAAAAATAAAAAGGAAGTGACAAATGACTCTCTCTATTGATGGCTTCAAATTGAAAGTAGTTGCGATTTTGGCAATGCTGTTGAATCATATCGGCAGCGGCTTTAGACTTTATGAACAGTCGAGTGTGCTCTTTTTCTTCACTGAGTTTATTGGAAAACTGACCTTTCCGATTATGGCGTATCTATTAGTCGAAGGATTTTATTACACTCATGATCGAAGAAGGTATGCTGGAAGAATGGCCGTTTTCTGGTTGATATCAGTTTATCCTTTTCACCTGCTGTTTAGCGGGAATCGACCTTTTAGTCCAATCGAATTGGTCAATAACATCTTTTTCACCTTACTTATGGGCTTATTATTGATGATGGCTTATGAGAAAACAAAATCGCCATTTCTAAAATATCTATGGGTTCTTTTCTTTTCGTTGATTACGATTACATCTGACTGGTCCTTAATTGGTGTCCTATTGATCTTTGGTTTCTACAAATGGAAGGATAAAAAGATTGGAATATGGCTGCCGATTGTTTATACAACTGCCTTTTTAATACTGATGTTTGGCATGATTCATGTCGCAGATAAACAGGCTGTGCCGCTTTATCAGGTTTTCTCTGGACTCGGTATGCTGATGGTGATCCCTTTACTCTATGCTTATAATGGAGAAAGAGGCTATTCGCCTAAGTGGGTCAAGTGGGGATTTTATGGCTTTTATCCGATACATTTAGTTGCTCTGTCAGTTATTCGTATGTTGATTCAGTAAGTTGATGGGAGACTTTACTGGAGTATCTAATTCGAGAAATGCATCTATCTGAATATCCATTACTAAGAGAGTTTTTATACCAGGCGATTTATCAGCGTGATCAAGAAAAGCCTATCCCCAGATCGATCATTAATGATCCGAATATTGCTGTTTATATTCAAGATTTTGGCAAGTACAAGACAGATCTTTGTTTATGTGCTCAGCTTGATGATAAAGTTGTTGGTGCTGTTTGGGTTAGAAACATTGAGGGATTTGGTTCGATTGATGATCAGACGCCTGAATTTGCGATTTCGCTTTTGCCAGAATATCGTGGGCAGGGGATTGGTACTGAGCTGATGAAAGCAATGATTAGACGATTGAATAGAGAAGGCTATTCAAAAACTTCTCTGGCTGTTCAAAAGGATAATTATGCATTGAACATGTATCTAAAGGTTGGTTTTGAAATTGTTGCTGAAAATGGAGAAGAGTATATTATGGTTTGCCAATTGAAATAAAAAACCTTCACTCGTAAAAGTGTACACTTTACTGAGTGAAGGTTTTTTTAAGCTGTAATCATTCGATATTTGTCGACTAGAAAGAAGAACAGCCACGGGATAAAGCCGATAATACAGGTTGCTGTCAGCCATGCAATATTTAGAAATCCAGTGAGATCAAGATTTAAATTCAAAATTGTGTTGATCAAAAGCAGCATCAGGAAAAATGCCGTAGAAAAGATGGAGGAGACGAAGAAGAATGTCTTTCCTCTTTTCACTTTCATAGTGGGAAATTCCTTAGTAGAAGACGCTGTGTCTGTATCTCTTTGACTAGATTTACTTTCTTCGTGATTCTTTTTCAGCATAATTTCCTCCCAAAAGTTTTCTCCAGTTTAACGAAAAATGAGTTTGGTGTCGTCCAACTTAAGTATGAATATTCGATGATTTTTGATGGTAAAATTCAAAGGAATCATTCAAATGATAGTTAAGAGAAAGCTGATTTTTGTATTGTATCTCTAGAGGAACAAATAAAAGTACGGTCCAAGATTAAACATCTGTGGACTGTACTTTTTTACTCGAAAATAAATAATTCTGTGACTGGGGTATCAACAACCTTTGCAATGTCTAAAGCAAGTTTTAGTGAAGGGTTGTATTGCGCTTTTTCTAACCGCATAATGGTTTCACGGCGCACACCAACTAATTCTGCCAGCTGTTCTTGCGTTAAGCCCTTCAAGGTTCGATACTTTTTTAGGTGACACTCAAATTTTACATTCATCGTTTAAGCCTCGGTTTCAAATCGATATAAGAAATATTTGCTGAGAAACAATACAATTCCATAGATCAGTGACATTGAGCTTAACATAAAGATCGCACACCATTCAAGATTCCAAGAAAGCATCCCTCTAGCAATTGCCCAAATCGCTAAAAACAGTAGAAGAAAACCAATTTTATACGCCTTTAATTCAGCTTTCTTCTCATTTTCCTCATAGAGTTCATCCTTTAAGGTATCAGACAACTTACCTTCAAAAAAGAAACCAAAAAATCCGAAGAAAATAAAAGCGAAAAATGGGTAAATGATTCCAAACTCACTATAAGTCCAGAAACCAAAAAAGCCAAAAAAACCGGCGAAGCCAAGTAAACCTAACATTGGATGAATCTTTCGCGTCCGCTTCTTTTCCAATGCTTTATTCTGCCAGAGTGCACTGAAGATCGTACCTACTAAATAAAGGACATAGGCGATTGTGAGTATCAGTGCAATCCACATAGGCACGTCCTTCATTTGAAAGACATACTCTGAAATGACAGTTGGTTTAATTAACCGGCTGTCATTGTACAGAACAGAATGGATAGATGCTGCTCCTAAAACCAACGCACAAATAATACCAGCGAAAACTAACTTTCTAATTTTTTCTTTTTTCATTTTATACTCCTCCGATGTGATGAATTTGTCTCTTTATGAGATAAATATATCACATATAGGGTTGAAGTCAATAGAAAAAGAGATAAATAAGTCACTTTTTTGAGAAGACCATGCAAAATCCAATATGCGATCTCAAGACAATATGAAAAATTTGCTTCGCGCCTGTCTTTACTAACTTGCTCATAAGTATTTTCAAGTTGGTTGAAATGCGACAGGCTCTGTGTCAGCGGCTAAGCCGGTGAAAAAAGGAATGATTTTAAAATTTTAATCTTAGGTTAATACTACGTGTACATTCAAGAAAGCTTGCCTTGCTATAGTTATTTCAGAACATAAGGGTTGGGAGCGAGTATTATGTATTGGAAAATAGTCAAAAATGATATACGAGAAAGTAAGTTAATTACAGCAGCAACAACGATGTTTATCACGGTAGCAGCAGTTTTGGTAGCATTGGCGATGATCTTAAGTGTGAATCTGTCGGGTTCGATTGACACGTTGATGGAAAAGACACAGTCGCCACATTATATGCAAATGCATACTGGTAGTCTGGACAAGGCGCGTTTAGCAAAATTTGTAAAGGATAACGGTAATGTGTCTGCTTATGAGGCTTCGGAATTTTTAAATCTCAGTGGTTCGGACATTGAGATTGGCGGGCATAGCTTCGCAGATAGTGTGGAGGACAACGGACTTGCAGTGCAGAATAAAAATCTAGATTTCTTTGTGGATATGGAAAACCGACCGATTCAACCGAAGCCTGGTGAACTGTATATACCTGTCGCCTTTAAAAAGCAGGGTTTTGCTGAAATCGGAGACAAAGCGGAGATTGCAGGGAAAAAATTTATTGTCACGGGATTTCTGAGAGATGGCACGATGAATTCGCAAATGGCTGGGTCAAAACGTCTGCTGCTGCACCAAAAGGATTACGATGCTCTTTTTTCAAAAGGACGATTGGAATATATTATTGAGTTTCGCTTAAAGGACCCAAGTAAGCTTAATCAATTTGAAGCAGCTTATAAAAAGGCCGGATTAGAGGCCAATGGACCAAGTGGTACGCATCGGCTCTTTAAGCTAGGAAATGCCCTGTCAGATGGTGTCTTGATTGGGATTTTGTTATTAATTAGTGTGCTGGTGGTTTTGATGACGTTTATGTGTATTCGATTTACCCTATTGGCAAAAATTGAAGAAGACTATCGCGAAATCGGAGTGATGAAAGCAATTGGTTTACAGATTAAGGACATCAAAAAGATCTATCTGGCTAAATACGCAGCACTATCGGTCGCAGGCAGCCTGATTGGCTATCTAATCTCGTTACCATTAAGCTATTTATTATTGAAAAACATTAAGCTCTTTATGGGAGAAAGTACGAACGAAGGATTGAGCTGGTTATTGGCTTTAGTGGGTGTCGTAGTCGTAATGCTATTAATTATTGGCTATGTGTACAGATTGCTCAGTCGTTTTAAAAAGATTTCTGCGGTGGAGGCGATTCGCTTCAGTTCTTCAAGTGAAAAGGTTAATACGAAGACACATTTTAATCTCCGTAAATTCAAGCTCTTTTCTGTGGATACACGACTAGGGATTATCGATATTATGAATCGTAAAAAGATTTACCTAACGATGTTAATGGTCTTTATCTTATCGACCTTTATTATGATTGTTCCCGCGCTGGTGTACCACACCACTGTGTCTGATGACTTTATAGAGAATATTGGGTTTAGCCATCAGGTGGATATCGGAACCAGCCTATATCAGTCAACCAATAACGTTAAGTATGAAAAGAAAATTGAGAACTACTTGAAGAATGATTCAGATGTTGCCTCGTTTAGTAAGATTGTAACCAAGAATTTTGATGTGAAGGATGCCGGCACGACGGAAAATGTCTTATCAGTTGAATTAGGCAATCATCAAAAATTTCCGGTGGATTATTTGCAGGGCAGGGCACCGAATAAAATCAACGAGCTAGCCTTATCAACGATCAATGCAGAGGAATATAATAAGAAAATTGGGGATTCACTAGTCCTCATTCGTGATGGAAAAGAAGAGCGTTTCGTGGTTTGTGGCATTTATGCCAATGTTTTTAATGGCGGAAAAACCGCTAAAGCAACCTTTAAAGATGACAAGGCAACGAGTATTTGGACGGACATCTATATTAAATTGAAAAATCCAGATAAATTGGAGCAAAAAATGCGTCAATATAAGCAAGATCTGCCCTTTGCCAAGATGAACAACGCACGAGAATACCGGGATCAGACATTTGGTTCAACGATTCATTCGATCATGCTGATTTCTCTAGGCTCATTGCTTGTGGCGTTGTTGATTACAGGTTTGATCACCGCCTTATTTATGAAATTGTTACTAGTGAAGGATAAAAAAGAGATTGCCACGCTGAAGGCATTAGGATTCACAAATAAAAAAATCAATCATCAATATCTATCTCGCAGCTTGACGATCCTGATCATAGGGTTAGTTTCGGGCACGTTGCTAGCGATGACTGTAGGTAAAGGCATGTCTGGGATACTCGCTCTAGCATTAGGCGGCGTTAATGTTCAGTTAAAAGGCAGCCTCCTGATTTACTTAGGCTGCCCGCTCTTAATGTTGTTGGTCACGGTTTTTGCGACCAAAGCAGTCACAGCCCAAGCCGGCAAGATTGAAATTGCAGAAAATCTAAAGGATTAGAAAAGGACGGTAAATAGAATGAATACATTAATTGAAGGAAATGATATCATCAAAAGCTTCGGAACAGGGACAGAGCAGATCACTGTTTTAAATCAAGTGAATATTCACATCAATCAGGGACAATTCGTTTCGATCATGGGTCCTTCTGGGTCGGGGAAATCCACATTACTTTATGCCATCAGTGGGATGGATGCCATTGATTCTGGTACCGTTAGCTTTAATCATCAGCAATTGAATCATCTGTCAGAAAAGCAGTTGGCTGATATTCGACGTGAACAGATGGGCTTTGTTTTTCAACAACCCACATTGCTTAAAAATCTTTCATTGATCGATAATATCATTCTACCAAGTCTTGGAGATAAAAAGCAGATGGATAAGCTGACAAAGCGAGCAAAAAGACTGATGAAAAAGGTTGGTATCCAGAATTTAGAAGAGCGTAAAATTACACAAGTATCTGGTGGTCAGCTTCAAAGAGCCGGGATTTGCCGTGCGTTAATGAGTCAGCCAAGTGTTATTTTTGGAGATGAACCCACAGGTGCTTTAAACTCTAAAGCCGCTCAGGAAATCATGGATATCTTTTTAAAAATTAATCAAGAAGGTACAACGATCGTGATTGTCACCCATGACGCAAAAGTAGCCGCGCAGAGTGAACAGGTCTACTTCATGGAGGATGGACAAATTACAGATAAGCTATCCTTAGGCAGCTATAGAGGAGAGGCTCTTGAGGCACGAATTGAAAAAATCAACGAGAAAGTTTTAGCGGTCGAAAGCATATAACTAAGCGTTTATCCAATCGTCAACTATGGTAAAATTATTGATAACGAATAATTTTCGAAGGGCGGTGACAGCTGATGACCTATAATATCCTGCATGTAGATGATGAAAAGGAAATCATCAAACTGCTAAAAATGTATTTAAAAAGTGAAGAGGTTAACCATTTCGAAGCTGCCAATGGGCGTGAAGCGTTAGCGATTTTAGCTGTCCAAAAGATTGATCTGCTAATCGTTGATATCATGATGCCGGAGATCGACGGCTTTGAACTGATTCGCACCGTCAGAAAAACCAGTAATCTTCCAATCTTAGTTATTTCTGCTCGAGTAGCCGCGTCAGATCGGATTTTTGGACTGGAGATTGGCGCGGATGATTACTTGACGAAGCCCTTTGATCCCAATGAAGCAATTGCACGAGTCAAAGCGCTGCTGAGAAGATACCATTCACTTGGTGTTTCCAGTGAGGCTGAAAGAACTCATTTAAGTGTCGGCTCACTCGAATTAGACACGCAGGCTTGTATCGCCAATGTAGCAGGAAGGGTAATCGAGCTGACTGCTGTCGAGTTCCGAGTGTTGAAGCTGTTAATGGAGCAGCCCGGCCGCGTATTTACCAAGGAACAGATTTACGAACATGGCTGGCAAGATCCGCTGGCAGGTGATAACAATGTCCGAGTGATGATGAGTAAGCTGCGAGAAAAAATCGGCGCGGATCGAATTAAGACGATTCGAGGATTAGGCTATCGTTTGGAGGTTCAGCATGAAACAGCTTAGAAATGCGATTATGCGCTCGTTCGTTTTGTATTTCCTGGGTCTCTCGATTACTGGTGGACTAATTGAGGAATTTTTCAATCAACTGGAAGAGCTGCTTCTAGGAGATCGTTATCAGATTTCTTTACTGATTGTCAGCGGCCTTTTTCAAATTTTTGCTGTGATCGGATTTTCCTTTTTGTTTTATCGCAGCTTAAACAAAAAGATCGGCAAAGAAAGTCAGAAACTGGCTAAAGAACAGAGTACCCTGTTTGCGAATATCGCCCATGATCTAAAAACACCCTTGACCAGTATCACAGGTTTTTCCAAAGCATTGACTGAAGAAGTGGTGGAGCCAGAGGAAATCAAGGAAGTTTCAGGGATTATTTATCGAAAGTCAGTGACCGCCAATGAATTATTGGATTTAATGTTTCAATACACAAAATTGCATTCAGCAGAATTTTCTTTGAACAAGCAGGAATGCGCGGTAAATTATCTATTGAAAGAAGCGGTAGCGGATAATTATGATTTGATTGAGACTCAAGGAATCGAACTTGACTTAAATCTTCCCGATGAACCGATTATTCGAGCGATCGATCAAACGGAGTTTCGGCGCGTTTTTAATAATCTTCTGATCAACGCCTGCAAGCACAATCCGCCCCGTACCAAGCTGTCTATATCGTTAATTAACAAAGAAAACAAAACGGAGATCATTTTTGCTGATAATGGCACACGTATTCCACAAAAGGATCGGGATCAGCTTTTTCAACCGTTCGTGAGTGAAAATGAAACTGAACGGAACTTTCAGGGAAGCGGCTTAGGTTTAGCGATCGTTAAAACAATTATTAATAAACATGGCTTTACTATTGAGCTTTTAGATGACGAAGTCTATACAAAGAAATTTGTGATTACTATTTAAAAAACAGCAGAGGCACTTCACGCTTCTGCTGTTTCAGTCTGGTAACAAATTTATTAATAATATACAGCGGTTCTTCTTTTCATTTTACTCTGCAATGATTGTAAAAAAATCAACTAAATACCTGTATTTAAATTAGTTAAGCAGTTGGAAGGATTTATTGCCTATTGAGAAAGGAAAGGTTTATGGAAATTGAAATCTTAAAGTCAAAAGATTTGAAGTCATACAAAGAGCTGATTGATGAATGTTTTGGTACAAGCAATGAGTTAGAAAAATATCAAAAGTACAATGAAAATCAAGCTTACAAAATTTTTGTTGTCAAAGAAGGGACTACAATTATTGGCAGTGCTACTCAATATGCGATTGATTTATTCACCTTTGATTTTCAACCCTGTCTGATGCTATTTAACGTCGCTGTAAGAATGGATTATCGCGAAAAGCAGATTGCGAAATACCTTTTATCACATATTATTGAAAAGGCCAGAAATGAAGGTTACCATTCAATTTCATTAACCTGTTTAGATACTGCTTATCCTGCACATAAGCTCTATGAAAGTGTCGGATTTACGAAGGAAAACAGTCTTAAATATGCAAGGATTTTATAGAACTTTTATTTTCTAATAAATGAGTAGTTGGTAACTAAATAATCAGCCTTTAGCTATACGAAACGATCAGATGGATTTGTATTTTTCTTCATCATTTGAGTAGAGTTTATAAGTGAATTATAGTTTGCCTATAGCTTGAACATTCATTTGGAGTGCTCTTTTTCAGAGGACGGAATTAAAAAAAATAAAAATATTGAAGGTGTCCAAGGAATACTTAATGCTATACTTAAGTGAATAAGCTAAGGGAGGGGTTTGATGGTTGAGTACGTGAATGTTACAACGGAAAATCTGGCAAACGAACATTTGTGCTGTGCGATTTCTGGTAAGAAGCATCAAGAGGGTGTAGACACTAAACGAGCTTGGATCGGTGAGCGTTTGTCCGAGGGGCATGTCTTCCGCAAGCTAGATGCGAATGGAAAAGTTTTTATCGAATATGCGCCGCTAGAAACAGCGTGGGTGCCGGTAATCGGCGAGAATTATTTGCATATTTATTGTTTATGGGTTTCTGGCAGCTACAAGGGACAAGGGCATGGGAAAAATTTATTGAACTATTGTATCGAGGATGCAAGACACCAAAATAAATCTGGCATTTGTGTTATCAGTTCTAAAAAGAAGTCGCCATTTTTATCGGATAAGAAGTTTATGGAAAAAAACGGCTTCAAGGTTGTTGATGAAATCGAAGGCGGCTATCAACTGTTGGCGTTATCCTTTGATGGAACTGCGCCGGCTTTTTCTGATACCGCAAGAAAGCAAACGATTGATAATCAAGAGTTAACGATTTATTATGGCCGCCAATGCCCCTTTATTCCCCATGGGTTAAAGGAAGTCGAAGCCTATTGTGAAGAGGAAAATCTGCCATTAACCTTGATTCCAGTGGATAGCGTAGAAAAGGCTAAAAAGCTTCCCGGTGTTTTTAACAACTGGGCGGTCTATTATCAAGGAAAGTTTTTGACAGTACACATGCTGAACAAGAATGTTCTGAAAAAACTATTAGCGAGTCAGTGAGGGAATGATTTGGTAAAATATATTGCTTTGCTACGAGGAATCAATGTGAGTGGCAGAAACAAAATCGCGATGCCGCAGCTACGAGACGCTTTTGAGAAAAATGGCTTCACTGAGGTTACGACCTATATCAATAGCGGCAATGTTCTTTTTTCTAGTGCTATTCAAGAGAAACAGGAACTGATCGAAATTTGCGAAGCATTGATACTAGAGCACTTTGATTTAGACATTTCGGTGGCTATTGTTGCAGTTGATGAGTTGGCTGAAACCTTAACACATGCACCTGAATGGTGGGATCATGCAGAAGAAACGGTTCATTATGCCATTTTTATGATCCCTCCTATGACGATAACGGAGGTCTTAGCAGCAGTTGGAGAAATAAAACCTGAATACGAAAAAATCGCTCATTATGGTGAAGTAATTTTCTGGTCAGCACCGCGCAAGACCTTTAATAAAGCTCGCTGGTCAAAGATTGCCAGCACGGCTGTTAATCACCATGTGACCATCCGTAACGCCAATACTGTCAAAAAGCTTTTAACTATGAGCAAATAAAAAATCAAGCAGTTTAGCCGCTGCTTGATTTTTTTGACATGTATAGAAAGTGTAAAATTTTCACATGAATGAATTGCTTTACAACGGGAATATCCATGTCCGACTTCACAAACTAGCTTTTCTACGCAAGCTACGCATACAGTTACTGCTAAACTCCATTAAGCAGAACTAGCATATCGGCAATAAGCAAAAATATTTCTAAATTTGAGGAGCAATTTAAAAATATTTTGGTCTTATTGCTCAAAAGCTGAGCGAGTTCATGAAGCCTTTCCTATTTTATACCAAAGGTAAAATATCCTGCTGAATAAATGCAATGCGGTCATAGACATTCTCTTTGAAAAGAGCGGTGATCGCAATAACCAGCTGCTGCTCATGGTCAATATAGATAACATTACCACCATCTCCCATAGCTGCGATGATTGGCTTAGTAGGATCGATGATCCACCACAGATATCCGTAATCTAGCTGTTCTTGCTCCCAGTGACTGTGCTTTTGCTGCATTTTTTCTAACCAATCTTTAGGAACCAGCTGTTGATTTCCCCAGTTTCCTTGATTTAAGATCAGTTGGCCAATTGTAGTCATATCACGGGTTGAAAGCGTGAGGCCCCATCCACCAGAATTTAGACCAGTTGTGTCTTCCACCCAGCCATTTTCAGTAGTGGATTGATTGAATTTGGTTTGCTCTTTCGCACTGTTTAAGCGAATTGCTTTTTCAACATTGATACCCAAAGGTTTAAAGAGTTCTTTACGTGCAAATTCTAAGACACTCTGTTTTGTTGAACGGGCTAGAATCGCTGATAATAGATCCGGACCAATCAAAGGAGTGTAGTTGAATTGCCCGATCGGCTGTTTTCCGCCCAGCTGCTTTAAAGTAAATTTAGTCCAATCTTTACTAGTGAAATACTTGATATAAGCTAGTGGTCCATTCTTGTATTTATAGGGTGTCGTCATCGTCAGTAAGTTTTCCAAGGTAATCTGTTTAAGGTTGGCATCCTTCGGTTGAAATTCCGGGAAGTAGTCTAAAATTGGACGGTCTAGTTCACCGATTGTCTCTTGCGCTTGAGCAATACCAAACAATAGTGAAAGAATACTTTTTGAGATGGAATAGACATGAATCTTGCTTGCAGCATCACAGTCATTAAAATAGTGCTCATACAGTAGTTGGTTATTTTTTTGCACAATAATCCCTGTAATGTTCTCATAGTCCTTTTCGATCTTTTGTTGAATTGTCTTGAATTTTTCTTCGTTCATTGTTTTCCTCCATTTCCGAAGGCGCCTTCTATAGTTAGAGTAATATCATTAAAAATCATAATCAAGTGTTATTTTAAAATTTCTTCAAATAGTTGATTATTACGACTTAAGACGGATTCATTCTACAGAGGAGCATGCTATTCTAATGTAGTAATTATAATGACTAAATTCAGATGAGGAGAAATGATGATGGTGAAAAAAGTGGTTTTATCAATTTTAGCTTTGTTGGTAGCAGGATTAGTTGGCGGATTTTTAATCGTCTTATTTAACAGTCCGGGAGAGCTGGTAGATTTGAAAAATGAAAAAGGCGAAACGATTGAAGGCAGTATCAGTGAAAAGAAATTTGTCAAAATCGGCGGAATCAAGCAAGGGATGTTTATTCGAGGAGAAGATCAGACAAAACCTGTGTTGCTTTTCCTGCATGGTGGGCCTGGGACACCCGAGTTTGCTATGTCGGAAGCTTGGGAAACGCAAAAGCGATTGGAAAAGGAGTTTGTGGTTTGTTACTGGGATCAACGGGGAACAGGAATGTCTAATACGAAAGAACTGGACAGTAAAACAATCACCAAAGATCGGCTGATGAAAGATACGGTTGAAGTGACGAATTATTTGCGTGGACGTTTTAAGCAAGAAAAAATTTACTTAATGGGACATTCTTGGGGTGCTTACTTAGGAATAAAGACCGTACAAAAGAATCCAGAACTCTATTCAGCCTATATAGGAATCGGTCAGCCTGTCCAGCAAAAGAAAGGACAGAAACTTGCTTATGATTACCTGCGGAGCCATGCCAAGAAAATTGATGATAAAAAAGCATTGAAAAAATTGGAAACATTTGATCCAGAAGCTCCTGCGTATAATTTGCTTTTAGAAGAATATGGCGTAGGGATTCGTCATGAGGGTCCATCGTTAATGACGATGATCAAGCATCTGATATTTTTCAAGGGCTATACTTTGACTGAAAAGATTAACGCTATCAAAGGCATGCCCTTATCAAATGAAAAACTGGATAACGAGGACTATTCAACTGATAATTTATTAGAGTCGGTGCCCGAATTGGACGTTCCGGTGTATGGGTTACATGGAAAGTATGACTACCAAGTCTCCTATCAATTAGCAAAAGAATACTTCAGTAAGGTTAAAGCACCAGATAAAGAATTCATTACCTTTGAAAAATCCGCTCATAGTCCGAATTATGAAGAAACGGAAGCCTTCTACAATGCAGTTAAGACTATCAAAACTCGGATAGAACAGCAACCGTAGAACTTCCTGTGGTATGATGATTTACGAGGAGAGTGATCAGATGGAAAATGATGATCGTCTGTTTTTAATTTCTCAAACCTATGCGACCTTGTTTTCGGTGACGAATAAGCTTCAGGCTGCAGGTGACGAATCTATGAGAGAATTGACTACCAGACAACTGATGGCATTGATTGCGATTGCCCACATTCCTAAAGAAGAGGTAACCCTGAACGCGATTGCCTCTAAGCTTGGCGCAACAAAGCAAAGTACGGCTCAAATAATTAATAATTTGAAAAATAAAGAGTATTTAACGTCAGAAAAAAGTAAAAGTGATGCACGTGCCGTTAATATCATAATTACCAAAAAAGGCAAAAAAATTTTTGAAGAAGCCAATAAACAGGGCTGGATGTTCCTACAAAATACATTCAAAGCCTTTTCCGAAGAAGAACTAACACAGCTTTGGACCTTGCTTAAGAAGCTTTACCAATTTGATGGCGAAGTCCAAGATGGCTTTGAAGCAGACGGAAGGAAATTATAAAAGATTAGACACAATCGTTGAATAGCGATTGTGTCTTTCTCTTTTTTTGCTTCAAAAAGGATAAAAGGAAATCAAGAAGGGTTTGCTATAGTGGTGAAAAGAAAGAGAGGGATTAGTTATGGACTATCGAATCGTAGAATTAGACAGTTTTAAGTTAGCAGGTTTTAAAAAAGCCTCCACCAATGAAAAGCAGCAGGGAATGAAGGATTGTCCAGCTCTTTGGAATGAAGTTATGTCTTCTGGAAAGCATGAGCTACTATTGCCGTTGATCAACCATGAACCTTATGGTTTAATTGGTGCCAGTTTTTATAACGTGGACACTACGGATGCTAAAAAGTTCGACTATTATATTGCAGTCGCAACCACCAGTGAAATACCTGAAGAGTTAACAGAAGTAGAAGTACCGGCAAATAGTTGGGCCGTTTTTCCGTGTACCAGAAAAACCTCTGGAAAAACACAGTTTGCGATCGTAACCCAATGGGCAGCACAGACAAGTGACTATGAATTGTTGAATACAGGCTATGCAACCGGTGAGATGGTTTCCGGTGGACCGGATTTGGAAGTTTACGGCCAAGGCGATGAGGTTGAAATCTGGGTACCTGTCCGAAGAAAATAGCCAAGATAAACAAGTAAGGGTTCGTAACTTTTCCTCGATATGCTATTCTTATTAAAGAGAATTACAGGAGGAGTTTCATGTCAAAAGACCTTGAACGTTTTTCGGCTACGTTAGCGTATATTGAAAATCATTTGTTTGAAGATATCATACTTAAGGATTTAGCGAAAAAAGCCTTGCTTTCAGAATATACTTTCCATCGTTTTTTTACCTATTTAACAGGTTTTTCTTTTTCAACTTACTTGCGCAATCGGCGTCTTTCCGAAGCGGTGGATTTATTACGTCAGGAAATTCCAATTGATGAAGTGTCTGAATTATGCGGTTATGCCAATCGTTCTGCTTTTAATCGTGCCTTTTCTAAATTTCACGGGCTCGCACCAAGCCGGGCAAAATTGATTGACGCGGCGATTAATTTCTTTCCGCAGATTCGTTTGGATATCCAGATTAACGGTGGCAAAACACTAAATTATCATATTGAACATTTGCCGAGTTTTACGGTGGTTGGGAAAATGAAGGAGCTTCTTTTAGAAGATGAGTTGTTCAAAAATACCGGAAAACAATGGGAGCAATTTTTTAGAGATCGGCATTTGCGGACATTTGCTGAAAGTGATGCGACCCGTAAGAATTTTTTTGGCTTAAAGCGAGAGCCTTATTTTGCCATTGCCAACCCCGCTCCAGCAAAGTCGGGATACTTAAATTATTTTACTGGTTTTGTTTTAAATCAGGATATTTCAACCGAATATCCAACGCTGGAAATTCCTGATCAGACGTATGCTGTTTTTGTAAGCGAACCCTATGATTATCGTAAGACAGAAAATGTCTCAAATGCTTATTATCAGTTACAGCAGCAAATCTTCAATACATGGTTGCCGCAGACCCAGTATCAAAAAATCGATGGTCCGGAATTAGAAACCTATGTGTCTTTGGAGAGTCAAGCTTGCTTAGAGATTTGGCTACCAATCAAAAAGTAAATAACTACTTAGCAAGGATGAGTCATGAATCCTTGCTTTTTGTTTATCCTTTAGTAAGGAGATAACTAAAATCATAAGCAAAAAGTAAAGCTTACAGTCATACACCACCTCGCATTGGCATGCTAATCTTTTATTAAAGTATTGGAGGTTAGTTTAGTGAATATATGTATGAATAAAGGAATAGGTTGGTTTTTAGCGAGTCAGAATATTTCTCTCTTTGGTTCGCAACTGGTTAGTTACGCCATCATTTGGTATATAACTTTAGAGACTTCATCAGGCGTATGGCTGACAATGGTTACTGTATGTTCGATGATGCCTCAGGCTTTGATTTCTTTATGGGGCGGTGTATTGGCAGATCGATATAGCAAGAAAACGCTGATCATACTTTCTGACACATTCATTGCTATAGCAACATTCATTTTAGTCATTGCTTTTATTTCAGCGTTTAAAAACCTTTATTTGATTTTAGTTGTTTCGCTGCTGCGCTCGATTGGTGCTGGCGTTCAGACTCCTGCGGTGACTTCATTTTTTCCTGAAATAGTACCTGAGAATCAATTAGCACGAGTCCAGGGAATCAATCAAGCGTTAGGTTCCGCGATGATGTTGTTGGCTCCTGCGCTAGGCGGACTAGTATTAAATCAGTTTGGCCTTGTTTGGACATTTATTATTGATATTTTATCGGCTGCAGCAGCCGTTCTGATTATGCTTCGATTAAAAATAGAGAAAAAGATCTCTGAAGATCAACGATCAGATATTTTGACAGATTTAAAGAAGGGACTAACCTATACCTTTCATCATCGTCAATTGAGACAAATCATGTTGGTTTATGCACTTTCATTTGTGCTGTTTACACCAGCTGCTACGTTAGCCCCATTACTAATTGAACGCAGTTTTGGAAATGAGCTTTGGCGATTAAGTTTCAACCAAATCATTTGGGGACTTGGTTCAATCATTGGCGGTCTATCTCTCTCGTTTTTTGGAGATGTCAAACAAAAAGCAAAAGTAATTTCCTGCCTGCTGATATCCTTTGGACTATTATTAGTTTTAGAAGGATCGGCTTCCAACTTTTGGGTATATCAAATTTTAGTAGGGCTCACGGGGATTTTGCTACCGATTATCGTGACCTTACAAACTGTTAGAATTCAACAAACTGCAAATCCAAAGCTTTTGGGCAGGGTTTTCTCAATAGTTCAAGTAATTACAGCCAGCGCGATGCCGATTGCGATTTTTTTCTTTGGTCCTTTGGCAGATATTATGCGTGTTCAACAGATATTACTCATTACAGGAGCTGTTTTGGTTATAATAGGGATAAGTTATTTAAAAAAGATCGTTACTATGCAAAGTTAAACGATTAACGGGAGGGGTAAAATGACTAAAGGAAACATTTATAGAGTAATCGATTTAGCACGAATGTTTGCTGTTCATCCTAATACCATCCGTTTATATGAAAAATTGTCGTATATCAGCAAAGCCCAGCGAAGTAAAAATGGTTATCGAGAATTTACTGAACTTCACGTGTTGCAGCTGCAAATATGCCGTAAAATCTTTGGCTATCCATTTACAAAAAGAGCTATTAGAAAAACAGGTGATGCTCTATTGCATGCGATTGCTGAACAAGACTGGCAAATGAGTCAAAGACGTTATGAAGAGTATATTGCTGCTATCAGAAACGAAATCGAGCTTGCTGAGAAGGCTGGTAAAATATTACTCGATTGGAGCAGTATGCAAAACAATTTAGAGAACGAAAATAAAGAGAAAAGATACAACAGAAAAGAAGTCGCTGAAATTTTTGGGGTGACTGTTGAAGCGGTGCGAAATTGGGAAAGAAACGGGCTCGTCCATGCAAACCATTGCGAATCAACGAAGACTACTTACTATTCGGAAAAAATGCTAGTTAGGTTTCATGTTATCTACATGCTGCGTCAAGCAGGCTATAGTATCTCAGCCATTCATCGAAGTATGAGTGATTTCGATCATAGAAAAGAAACAAATGTAGTGGTTTCTTTGCATCAACCTGAACAAGACGAGTTATTCTCAGTCGGAGATCGATGGCTCTATGAGTTGAGAAAACTAGAAAATGAAGGAATACAAATTTCTAATATTATTAATCAGCTTATTACTTGGTCAAAAGAAAATTCGCAAACTTCAACAAAAAAATGACAAATGAGATCAAGTTTGCAAATAACATTTTTATTACAATGGAAGAAAAAGGAGGAAAGAGAATGAAAACAGCAACTTGTTTATGTGGGAATGTATCAATTGAGGTAATAGATGTACATTCAGAAGTAGGTGCCTGTCACTGTTCTATGTGTCGAAAATGGGGATCAGGGCCGCTTTTGACGGTTGAAGCAGGAACGGCAAAGAATATCCGCATTCATTCCGAAGACTTGATCAGCAGATATAAATCGTCAGAGTGGGCTGAAAGAGGATTTTGTTCAAATTGTGGTTCAAATCTTTTCTATCATTTGCTACCAACGGATGCCTACAGTATTCCCATTGATTTGTTCGATGATTTGCCAGATGCTACTTTAACGACAGAAGTGTATTACGATCAAAAGCCAGAATATTATGATTTTGCTAATGAAACGAAGAAACTGACTGAAGCAGAAATCATGCAAATGGTTCAGGAAAAATATTTTCACGATACGAATGAATAAAAACTTGTTTGACCTATCCTCTGCTTCTATGGAGGATAGGTTTTCATTTGGTACTCAAGCGGTAATCAAACGCCATAACTCAAAAAGCAAGTTAAATTAGACAAGCTCCTTTAGTAATACTCACTAGGAAATCTTAAGAAACTTTGACGATAGAACGTTTTCATGCTATCGTAAAATTATAAGAAGGAAAGTGAGGGATCACGAATGATTGATTCATCAGTGAAGTAGAGAAGCTGCATTAAGACTGTACCTCTGGAGACTAAGGGAGCAGTGTGCAGATTTTCGAAAAATTGGTGGATAATCAGCGAGGTTCCTTTTTGTGCATAAAAGGCTTATTTTCTGAAGGCCCGAATGTCTAAAAATAGCTCGTCGACCCAGTTTTTCGGAAATAACTGGGTCTTTTTTGGCTTCATTTGAAGTCATTGCGAGGTGTTTATAATGACAAACATAAAAATCGACCGGTTGACATTTGGGTATGATCAATTAGGAACATTGCTGTTCGACGATGCAAAATTAACTATTTCAGCTGATTGGAAGTTGGGTCTTGTTGGTCGGAATGGGCGAGGGAAAACCACATTGCTAAATTTGTTAAGAGGAAAAATTCCCTATCAAGGGCAGATTACTCATCAGCTGGAAATGAATTATTTTCCTAAAAAAATAAACGATCCAAATCAATTAACTTATTATGCACTATCAGAAAATGAAGAGTTAGAGATTTGGAAAATTGAGCGGGAACTCACGTTGCTACAATGCGACTTAAATGTGCTTTGGCGACCGTACTCAACATTGTCAGGAGGGGAGCAGACCAAAGTTCTTTTGGCACTGTTATTTCTAGATGATTATTCCTTTCCATTAATCGATGAACCAACGAATCATTTGGATATGAAGGGCCGCCAACAAGTTGCAGCTTACCTTCAAAAGAAAAAGCAAGGATATATTTTGGTCAGCCATGATCGAACCTTTTTAAATCAAACCGTGGACCATATTTTAGCGATTGAGAAGAGTCAATTGATTCTTTATCAAGGAAACTTTACAACCTATGAAGAGCAAAAGGCTCAACGTGATGCCTATGAACAGGCGCAAAATAGTAAATTGAAGAAGGAAATCACCAGATTGCAAAAAACAGCGAAGGAAAAGGCAGAATGGTCGTTTTCTAGGGAGAAAGATAAAACCAATAAACCAAAGGGCTTTATCGATACCGAATATCGCCGCGTCAGTCCCGGAGCAATTGGGGCGGATGCTGCCCGAATGATGAAGCGCTCAAAAGCAATCGTTCAACGGGTAGAGGGACAGATTACTGAAAAGGAAAAGCTGCTAAAAAATATCGAAACGGTAGATGCATTAAAAATGTCCTATGAACCAACTTATCATCGTCGAATTTTGCACGTAGAGGAGCTATCGTTAAGTTATTCTGGAAAAAACTTATTCAAAGGAAAGAGTTTTGAGTTATTACTTAACGAATGTTTAGCAATTACGGGAAAAAATGGCAGTGGAAAAACGTCATTGATCGACGCGTTGCTAGGAGAATTTAGCGGAGAGATTAAAGGGACGATTCATCGAGCAAACGGATTGAAAATCAGTCGAGTCCGTCAGAATTATGAAAGCAATCAAGGAACGCTGGAGGATTTTGCAGAAAAAGAGGGGTTAAATTATTCTCAGTTCTTAAGCAACCTGAGAAAACTTGGAATGGAACGGCACGTTTTTGCTAATTGTATTCAAAACATGAGCATGGGACAGCGGAAGAAGGTCGAATTGGCAAAATCTTTGTCGCAACCGGCACATTTATATATTTGGGATGAACCGCTGAACTATCTCGACGTTTTCAACCAAAAGCAAATTTTAGAACTACTGCAGCAAGTTAAACCAACAATGATCCTGATCGAGCATGATGAATATTTCGTCAAAGCGGTTAGCGATAAGAGAATCAGTCTCTAAGAAATAACCAGCTGAAGAATTCCTTTCAGCTGGTTAATTTTATAAAGATTTACTCAAACGTCGATAAGCAACAATCCCAAAGACATATTGAATGATCAATAGAATACTCATGCCAATACACGCATACCTGGAAAATGGGTAAAAATATTCAAGCATACTTAGAATGGAAAAGATAAAAGTTAAAATCAATTGTAAAAGCATCATAGCTATATAGGCCAAACGTCCGCTTTTATCCCGCAACATGACCTTACGTTCATCCTTTAATTGAATCGCTTCATTTTGTAGGCGCGCATCATATTCAGCTTTATGTTCGGGTTTCGTCCAATAATAATACTTTCCGAGCAAACGAATACCTGTAGCGATTCCAGCTCCAGTGATTCCCCAAAGCAAAGCTTCAAGTGGGTATGCGGTCGTTAACGCAATGACTAAGCTGATGATACCGACAAAGAAGTAAACAAATCCGGTATAAAGCATTGATTTTTTCATTGTTCTTCCTCCTCATAAATGAAAATATCCTCTATGCTGACATTAAAATAGCGAGCAATCTTAAATGCTAAAAGGATCGAGGGATTGTATCTGCCATTTTCCAATGATCCAATCGTTTGTCTAGAAACTTCCAGTGAAATAGCGAGTTCCTCTTGCTTGATTCCGCGTTCTTTGCGCATTTCTTCTAAGCGGTTCTTCATTTCTTCACCTCATTTAAGGAAAGCTTCCTTTCCATACTATAAGTATAAACCCTTTTCGCTTTTATGTAAAGCTTCCTTTCCATTCGTTTTATGAAAAGAAAAAACCGACTGAGGAAATACTTCAGTCGGTTTAGCGTTTAATAAAATCGTGAGAGATACAGAGCTTTTCGTGCTTATTATGATAAAACGCCTCGAAGGCTTTCTTACCGCATTCCGCCAAATGATGATCAAGAGTAGAAAAGCCCATTACTTCACTAATCAGCAGATTCTCTCGACCAATAATGAAAGGCCGATCTGTTTTATACTGCTGTAAAATGGTTGCGGCAATTTCATCGCCAAATGTGAGGATGCCATCGACTTTTCGATCTTTGAAAAATTCAGCAGCTTGAATACCGTCTTCTGAAACGATGCAATCCCAAAAAATATTTGCTTCATCAAAATCAGGATAAATTTCTTTTGCGCTGTGAATGGAAAACTCTGAGTTATGGCTAATATTTTTACTTCTTCCCAAAGTCATTCCAGGACGTTCAATGCCTTTTTCCTTCATATATGAAAAAGCTTCTTTGGTGGATTGTTTCAGATTGATGTATACGCAACTGGCATCAGCATTCGGAATTTCTTCACAAAAAATAATGGGTCCGTATTTAAAATAGTCAAAAAATTCTTTGATTGAGTTCGCCTTAGTTGTGACAATTAATCCATCAAAGGCCCGTTTTGCAAATTCAGCTAAATAACGTTTCTCCAATTCCTGATCGTAGTTGGTCGGAAGCAAACTGATTTGATAACCATGGTCAAAAGCCGCTTGCATGATACCGCTGAGCATCTGATCGTAATATTCATGGTTCACAAAAGGTAGGATCACACCGATATTTTTTGTTTTACCAAAGCTCAGATTTTGAGCGGAACGATTTGGCACATAATTCAGCTCCGCCATTACCTCCAGTACTTTTGCTCGTTTTTCATCGTCAACGTAAGGATGATTATTGATGACACGAGAAATCGTGGAGACAGAGTAGCCAGTAATTTTCGCGATATCGCGGATATTTGCCATAGTAACACCTCTTTAGTTTAAGCAGCTAAATTTTCTTTTAAATATTCGATGACAGCAGGACCGAATTGATAGAATGTGTAGCGACGATCCTGATAAAAGAAACTAACGATTGGACAACCTAACATTTCGTTGATAAGTAAATGTTTGATTTCACTTTTTTGAAGATTCTCAATGATTGGACGTTTGAAACCACGATTCCGTACAAGTCTCAATTGGTCTTCGGAAAAATGCAGGGAAACGATAAAATGTTCTTGTGTTTCAGCTTGTTGGACCTTCACATACGTATTCATAAAAATTCCTCCTTATTTTCTTTACAAAGGAAGTATAATTTATGAAACGAGTTTCATAGCAAGCGTTTTAGCTCATTTTTCTAAAATAGTGAAAGCTGTTCACGTTTATCTTCAAATTCATGTAAATATCCGAAAACTTCCTCTGTTCGCCAAAGGATATTGTGTTTTTGACAGGTTTCGATGAAAATGCTCATTAACCGATCATTATTAGGACTGTTACATACGTAATTATCTCCAAAAGCAAATTGATACTTTTTCTTCATTCCTGGAAAGTGTTTATCTAGTTGATCGTAGAAATACTCACGGTTTCCAGCACGCATAGTTACCCCAAAACCAAAACAAAGAATCCCCTTGACTCCGGCTTGAACACAATAATCTAAAATACCGCGAAGATTTTCTTCGCTGTCGTTAATAAAAGGCAAAATAGGGGAGAGCCAAACAACTGTCGGGACTCCGACCTCTTTAAATCTCAGCAAGGTTTCATATCGCTCCTTAGTAGTAGAAACATAAGGCTCTAAGATTTTACATATCTCTTCATCATAAGTTGTCAGAGTCATTTCAACAACGGCTTTGGTTTTTTGATTAATTGATGTTAATAATTCGAGATCCCGTAAGATTCGCGCGGATTTTGTTTGGATTGCTACACCAAATTCATACTTGTCGATCAATTCCAAAGCGCCACGTGTTATTTTTAATCGAGGCTCTAATTGAATGTAAGGATCGGTCATTGCTCCGGTACCAATCATACAAGGTTTTCGCCGTCTTTGCAGCTCCTGTTCGAAAATCTCTAATGCATTCGCTTTTACTTCAATGTCCTCGAAGGGATGATTGATTTGGTAGCAGTCACTGCGGCTATCGCAATAAATGCAGCCATGTGTACAGCCGCGAAAGAGATTCAAGCCGTTTTTTGCTGATAAAATCGTTTTATATTCTTTATAATGCATTGTACACCATCCATTCTAATTTGTTTCAGTCTGAGCATGTTTTCCTGAATTTACAAGAACAAGAGTTCGTATCTATTATCACATAAATTTTTGCTGATAACAATCTTAAGTATCGGTATAATGAGTAGTGGAGGTGTTTTTATTGCTGAAAATTGGTGAGTTCTCCCAGCTTGGTCAGGTGTCGATTCGAACCTTGCGCCATTATGATGAGATCGATCTGCTTCATCCGCAAGTAGTCGATGAAGAATCAGGTTATCGTTATTACTCAGTAAAACAATTAGAAGTTTTAGCCCAGATTGTGTTACTGAGGGAGCTAAAGTTTTCTTTGAAAGAAATCAAAAGCTTGATTCAAGAAGATCCGAAGATTTTTACCGCAGCTTTATTAAAAAAAGATCGTGAAATTGAAAAGGAAATTCAACGTGATCAATTCCGTCAGCAGCAAATCCATCAAATGATTCAACGGATGCAGCATAAAGGGAAATACCAAGTGTCGATCAAGAAAATTCCAGCTTTCTCCATCGTCAGTTTGAGAAAGAGAATTAAGAGCTTTTATCATGAAGGACTACTTTGGGAAGAATTTATGTCTCTGTTAAAAAAACAAGGAATTGCTTTTCCGACTAGCCCTGATGAGAATTTGACAATTTTTCATGATAAGGAATACCTGGAGGAAGGCGTGGATGTTGAGGTAGCGATTCTTTCAGATGTCCAAGCAGTGGAACCGTTGCAGGTACGAGAACTTCCTGCACTGGAGCATGCTGCAATCATGTATGTCGAAGGAAACTATCATCAGCTTCCAGAAACTTATCAAGCATTTGCTAAGTGGCTAGAGGAACATCCTGAATTCAGCATGGTAAAAACCACACGACAAATTTGTCATGTGGGTCCAGAACACACAGAAAATCCAGAAGAGTATTTGACAGAACTACAAATTCCATTAATTTCCTTGACTCTCACGCAACGTGAGGATTTATCTTCTAATTAGAGGTCGCGACTCAAAAAATAATTGGGGGAATCAACATGGAAATTAAAGAAATCGGCAAAGTGAAACAAACGGATGCAGGCGTTTATTTAGAGTTGTTGCCGGAATACCAGGACGGGTTGATTGGTTTGGATGATTTTAGTCATTTGTATGTTTTGTATTGGTTCCATCATTTAGATATACCGGAGCTTAGAGGAACAACAGTCAGCAAGCCCTATACAAACGGACCAGAAGAACTAGGAACTTTTGCTACAAGAGGCCCCGTTAGACCGAATCCAATTGCGCTGTCGGCAGCAAAAATTGTCAGCATTCAGGGAAACAAAGTGTATCTTGAATATTTAGATGCAGAAGCTGACAGTCCAATTCTAGATATTAAGCCTTATACAGCAAGCTCTGACGTATTAGAAACCTTTCAAGGACCTGAGTGGTGCGCGCATTGGCCGCAATCCTTTGAACGCTCGGGAAATTTTGACTGGGGAGCAGAGTTCAATTTTCCTGAATAGGGTAGAAAAATTTTAAAAAAATAGTTTCACTTTAACAATCGAACGATCATGCTTGTCTTTTTAAATGAGCATGATCGTTCATTTTTCGTTTTTAAGCAAAAAAAATCAAGAATAATGAAAATTTCAGTGATTTTCTGATAAAACAATTTCTATTGATGTTTCATTATTGATAAATAAATGAATTAGTGCTATATTATCAAATGTAATTGATACAGATTTTAAGGAGATGTAATACAGTGAGCAAGAAGGGTTCAGAAATCATTGTAAGTAGTTTAGAAAATCATAATGTTCCATTTATTTTTGGGATTCCTGGTGCCAAGATTGATGGCGTCTTTGATACATTAGAGGATCACGGGCCACAACTAATTTTAGCTCGTCATGAACAAAACGCAGCGTTTATGGCTCAAGCAATTGGACGGTTGACTGGAGAACCGGGGGTTGTGATCGCCACCAGCGGCCCTGGAGCAAGTAATTTAGCAACAGGATTAGTTACTGCAACAGCTGAAGGAGATCCTGTTTTAGCTTTAGCTGGTCAGGTAAAACGTTCTGACCTTTCAAAGTTAACTCATCAGAGTATGGATAATGCAGCACTGTTTGCACCTATCACAAAATATAGTTCTGAGATTCAAGATCCAGAAACCTTATCAGAAAATATCGCGAATGCGTTTCGAATTGCAAAAACAGCTAAAAAAGGCGCTAGTTTTCTCTCTATTCCTCAAGATGTAACGGATGGGGAAGTGCAAGGAGAAGCGATTAAGCCATTATCTGCTCCGATTTTAGGTGCAGCCTCAGAGGAAGATATTGCGGACTTAACTAAACGAATCCGTGATGCAAAATTACCAACATTATTAGTCGGTATGCGGGCATCCGGAAAAAAAGAAACAGCTGCGATTCGAAAGTTGGTTGAAAAAACTGGTTTACCAGTCGTTGAAACCTTTCAAGGGGCGGGAATTATTTCACGAGAGTTAGAGAATCATTTCTTTGGCCGCGTTGGACTATTTCGCAATCAACCAGGTGATATGCTGTTGAAGCGTAGTGATTTAGTCCTAGCAATTGGTTATGACCCAATCGAGTATGAAGCAAGAAACTGGAATGCAGAGAAAGATGCACGTATTGTAGTAATTGATGAAGTCCCTATGGAAATCGATCAATACATGCAGCCAGAAGCTGAGTTAATTGGCAGCATCGCCAGAACGATTGAAAAATTAAGTGATTCAATCGACACTTACCAATTGTCAGCGGATGCTGATCACTATTTATCAACCCTGCAAGACAAATTAACAAACGGCAGACATAAAAGTGAAACAGCAGAAGGTCGCGTTCATCCCCTAGAAGTCATTGATACGCTGCAAAAAAATGTAACAGATGAAATGACAGTAACCGTGGATGTCGGTAGTCACTATATTTGGATGGCTCGTCATTTCCGCAGTTATGAACCACGCCATCTGCTCTTCAGTAACGGGATGCAAACATTAGGGGTAGCTTTGCCATGGGCAATTTCTTCTGCACTAGTACGTCCAAATACTCAAATATTCTCAGTTTCCGGAGATGGTGGCTTCTTATTCTCAGCCCAAGAATTAGAAACAGCCGTTCGTTTGAAGCAAAAAATTATCCACTTAATCTGGAATGATGGCAGCTACAATATGGTGGAATTTCAGGAAGAAATGAAATATGATCGTTCGTCAGGCGTACATTTTGGACCTGTAGATTTCGTGAAATATGCAGAGGCTTTCGGAGCAAAAGGATTACGTGCAACATCAAAAGCAGAATTAGAAACAGCCATTCAAGAGGGGCTAACCACAGAAGGACCGGTAATCATCGATATTCCGATTGATTATTCAGATAATAAAGAATTAGGTAAAACAATTTTACCTGATCAATTCTATTAGACCTTCTTAGTGAATATCTGTGAAATAAAATAAAAGAAGGGGATTACTCATGACAGTGAAAACAAAAAGCTATATCTATCAGCATGGAACACTGGGTGGTTTGATGCAAGATTTAATGGATGGAACAGAAAAAATCGGTACTTTATCAGATTACGGTGATTTTGGTTTGGGAACATTAGAAGGCTCAAACGGGGAAGTCATTTTCCTAGATGGTGTCATCTATCATGCTGATGAAACGGGAAGAATCAATCAATTATTCGGTGATGAATTGACGCCATATGCGGCAGTCACTAATTTTGAGTCGGATGAACGATTTAATTTAATGGATGTTTCTGATGATAATGTAAAAGAGGATATTTTAGAAAAAATCAGCCACAATCTATTTGCGGCTGTCAAAATAAATGGCAAGTTTAAACATATGCATGTGCGGGTCGCACCAAAACAAGAGAAACCATATCCGCGTTTCGTTGAAATTGCACGAAACCAACCAGAATTTGAGGCTGATAATATTTCTGGAACGATTGTCGGTTTCTTTACACCAAGATTATTTCACGGTGCCGCAGCTGCTGGATTCCATTTACATTTCATTAGCGATGATCGGAAATTCGGCGGTCACGTGTTGGATTTTGAGTTGTCAGATGGAACGATCGATCTTATGGAATTGGCCGAATTCCGACAACACTTTCCAACTGAGAATGCAGATTATCTCTCAAATGAGATCAAATTGGACGAAATTTCAAAAGATATTGAAGAAGCAGAATAGAAAAAATGACAGAAGCAAATTTTAATTTTTTGCTTCTGTCATTTTACGCATTTTTTCCCATTTTTGATTTTGCTGAGATTAAACGAGAGCGACCAGGGGCTTGGACTAAAACTGTCAACTCTTTCAGAGCATCCTTAGCGATCCATTGCTTTGGTTTAGATGTTTGTTTTTGCATTGTCTCGGCTGTTTTGATTGCTAACTCTTTAGCTTCTAAATTGGTTTTGCCAAGTTCTCTCAAAGCCCAAGAGGCGGCCTTTTTCACTAATAAGCGATCGTCATCTGAATTGTTCTCGATCAGCTTTAAATAGGCTTTTATTTCAGAGATTGAAAGAGAAGCATGCGTCGAGGTACTGGCGATAAGTGTAAAGGCGGCACGCTTGAAATACAGCTTATCAGAATTTATCCAACTCTGAATGTAACGATCAAAATCATTTTGTTTGATCAGAATATTTTTACAGAACAAATCACAGAGATCCCAAGAAGTGATTCCATCCATTAGATAGTTGATATCTAGATCGTTACAGTCTTTAGACTTGAGTGCCAGCACGGCAAGTATTTTACATTCATGATAATTGGTTTGCCATAGCTGCATTAAGAAATCCTTTTCTTTTGGAATTTTTCGAGCGAATTTACGCAGTTCAGCAGTAGAAACACCGAGCGTTTGTTCCTCGGGAATGCCAAGTTTGATAATGTTCTCCTTGAATTTCTCTGAAGCAGCCTCTTTTAAATAAGTCAGAATTTCATCAATCGTCATATTTGTCATCCTTTCCAAAGAATAAAAAAGCAGAACAATGATCAGAGATATTCTGATTGTTGTTCTGCTTTTTTGAATGTTTTTTTAAATTCCTAATAGTGGGGCAGGGTTTACAAAGCCTGACCATAACGCTGTTGATACACCAAAGTGTAGATGAACGCCTGTTGAATTTCCCGTTGTTCCCATACCGCCTAATACTTGACCAGCACTGACTGATGAGCCAACACCAACACTTGGTGCAGAGACCATGTGCATATAGTAAGAGTAGTAACCATCAGGATGCTGAATCACCACATGGTTCCCAGCTGACCAATGGAAACCAGCTTCAACGACTGTTCCACCTTTAGAAGCCATGATTGGAGTGCCAGCAGAACCAGCAAAATCAATACCATCGTGTTGTGTACCAGATGCGCCTGTTGGATCTTGGCGTGGACCAAATGGACTTGTAACGACTAACCCAATTGACAACGGAGAAGCCCAACCACTGCTAGTTGCCGCAGGTTTAGAGGTATTCGATGTTGAGGTCGTCGGATTGGTTGTCACCTGACTAGCACCAGCATCGGTAACTGTTTGTGCTTGCTGCTGTTGTTGTTTCGCTTCTTGCTCTTGTTTCTGAGCTTCGAGCTGAGCAATTTCCGCTTCTTGTTTCTGTTTTGCAGTTTCCGCCTCAGCTGCTTGTTTTTCGGCTTCTTCCGCAGCCTTTTGAGCTTCTTCTGCGGCTTTTTTCGCTTGTTTTTCAGCTTCAGCTTGTGCTTTTTCACGAGCTTCTTCTTCTTTTTTACGTTGTTCTTCTAAAGCTTTCAAAGCGGCTTGACGTTTCTTCTCAGCCTCTTCTTTTTGTTTTTCATATTTATCTTTTTGGTCTTTTTCAGTAGCAATACTTGCTTGGATCTCATTAATCTTCACTTGTTGATCCAATTTCGTTTGAACTAATTGCTCTTGTTTGGCTTTTAACTCCGCCGTTTTCTTGTTGATTACCTGCAAACGTTGTTCGGCTTCTTTTTCAAGCTTTTCTAATTCTGCTTTATCTTTGGTTTGTTGTTCCATAATATTTTTGCTTGCTGTTAAAATAGTAGAGACAGCCATTGTCTTTTTGACTGCTTCACCAAGTGATTTAGAGTTAATCACAGCATCAACGATTGAACCAGAATCCTGTTTTGTCTGAACATCTCGAGCTTGATTTCTGATTTGTTCATCACGTTTTTGGATTTTCTCTTGAAGAATAGCAATTTTAGCAGTTAAATCGCTTAATTTCTTTTCCTCGTTTGTCTTATCTTTTAAGACTGCATTTACTTCTTGTTCCACCGCAGCAACTTGCTGTTCTAACGCTGCTTTTTGATCCTCAGCAGATTGCTCAGTTTGCTGTAAATCAGAGATTTTCTTATCTTGATCGGCAATCTTTTGATCGTATTCATCTGCTAATGCACTTAATGGGGTAGTGGTTAGTGTTAAGGCACATAATGTTAGTGCCGTGTATTTTTTCAACTTAATCAATGGATTCCCTCACTTTTTTCAGCTTTCGCGTTCAATTATATAAGAATTTATGAAGAAAAAGTTTAAAGTATTTGAATTTTTATCTAACCGTATAGATTGTAATGATAATGAAATATTCCAAGAGGAAATTAAGCGTGAAACTGCTTGACAAGTCGCCGTTTTAATGTTTTTTGAATGCTAAAATTGATTGAATTAACTTATATTTGAATCAATGGAGTAATTCATGGAGTTGCGGTAAAATAAACCGAAAGTTATCAATACTCTCATAAATCAGATTAGAGAAATTGATCTACTTAAAAAATTTTCAGATCAGGAGGAATTAACATGGGGTGGGAAAATCAAGAAGCTAAAGAAGAGGCTTATAAATTAATGTTGATGCAGCAAAAAGCATTATTAGAAGGTGAAACGGATTTGATAGCTAATTTGGCTAATTCATCTGCCTTATTAAATCAGACATTAAAAGAAACAGTTTTTGCAGGGTATTACCTTTTTAAAAACGATGAATTAATCTTGGGCCCATTTCAAGGAAATGTTTCGTGTGTTCACATCGCAATGGGAAAAGGTGTTTGCGGGGAAGCGGCTGAGAAGAACCAAACATTAATCGTGGAAAATGTGCTGGAGCACAAAAATTATATTGCTTGTGATTCAGCTGCACGATCAGAAATTGTTGTTCCAATGAAGAAGGGGGAACAATTGATAGGCGTATTGGATTTAGATAGTTCCGAGATAGCTATGTACGATCAAATTGATCAGTTTTACTTGGAACAATACGTCTCATTATTACTGGAAAATTTAAACTAAAATTTTAATATTTATCTAAAAAGATGGTTATTTGATAAATAACACCCTTAATGTAGTATTTTACTCCGCTTAATGCTACTATATAAGTGTAGTATAAAACATTAATGAGGTGGTTTAATGAATAAAGAAGCGATTATTGTTGGAGAAAGCTATGAATGTCGTAAGACTGATTTTGCTCGGCCGATCATTGGAGAGGTGATCCGTAAAGATACTAACGGCTGCATCGTGAATGTTGAACGCTTTTACGGATTAGATGCAGATAAGATCGATCAAGTAAATGGACAAGTAGTAATTAAATACAGTGAAGTAGCAGGGATTGTTTCCAAAGAGTGTTTCTTTAGTTAACGGACCGTCCTGTTTAAAAAATCACTCCGAGAATATCTCTGAGTGATTTTTTTGTATCAATTTTTCAGGTAAATCAGATTTACAATTATTGAATAACATAGCCATATTTTTTAGTTTTTTTCAAAAAAATAGTTTTTGCTTATTAATTAAGAACTTAATGATTGGAATATGCACTTAAAATCCCATGGAAGGCTATTCCATGGGATTTACTAGCTAATTAGTTTTTTCAATTGTTTTGATTAGATACTCAGCAAACTCTGAGGTAGATAACTCTTCGATATCAATCATCTGCGCGAAATCGTGTGTCATCTGATTGTTCAGCAACGCTTTTTCAATGGCAGCCATAATTTTTTCGCTGGCCTCAAACCAGCCAAGATGATCCAACATCATTGATGCGGAGAGTAGTAATGAACAAGGATTAGCCCAGCCTTTACCAGCAATATCAGGTGCTGTTCCATGGGTAGCCTCAAAAATTGCATGTCCTGTTTTGTAATTGATATTTGCGCCTGGAGAAATGCCGATCCCGCCAACTTGTGCAGCTAATGCATCAGAAATATAATCACCATTCAGGTTAGTTGTTGCCACTACTTGGTATTTTTCTGGATACAGCAGAATTTGTTGCAGGAAGTTATCCGCAATAACGTCATCCACAATAATTTTCCCTGCATTTTTGGCTTTTTCTAATGCTTCATTCGCTTTTTCAGTACTGTATTCAGAAGCGATTTCTTTATACTGATTCATCGTAAAAGCTTGAGGATAGTTCTTTTCAATTAAATCATAACCCCAATTTTTAAAACCGCCTTCAGTAAATTTCATAATATTTCCCTTATGGACAAGCGTCACCCGTTTTTTCCCTTGCTCGATGGCGTAATCTAGAGTAGCCGCAATTAAACGCTCACTGCCTTCTTGAGAGATAGGTTTAATCCCTAACGAACTGGTGTCTGGGAACCGGACTTTAGTAACGGCTAATTGTTCTGTTAAAAAGTCTAAAAGCTGTTTGACCTCGGCAGAATTATTAGCAAACTCAATTCCAGCATAAACGTCCTCAGTATTTTCTCGAAAGATCGTCATATCCGTTTTTTCAGGTTCTTTCAAAGGTGAAGGAACTCCACTAAAATAGCGGACAGGTCTTACACAAGCGTATAGATCTAATTCTTGACGCAAGGTTACATTTAGAGAACGGAATCCTTCCCCGATTGGTGTTGTCAGCGGTCCTTTGATAGCAATTTTATGTTGTTTGATTGCCTCTAATGTTTCGTCGGGAAGCCAGGTACCTGTTTGGTTAAACGCTTTTTCACCCGCAAGAATCTCAAGCCATTCAATTTTTCGATCATTTGAATAAGCAGAAAAAACGGCCGCATCAACAACCTTTTTTGTCGCCTGCCAAATTTCTGGTCCGATACCATCACCCTCGATATAAGGAATAATTGGAGTCAAAGTGTTCGTCATTATGCCTGCTCCTTTTGCATTTTTTTGTTAATCACTAGCGGTAAAATTCCTTGATTCTTCCAATAAGCAATATCAGCTTCGGAATCAAAGCGTAATTTTGCATGGAAGTGGATATCCTTTTCGCCACTGGCAGTCACATCAATGATTTGATTGATTGCCGGTTCCGTTGGAAAATCGAAGCTGTAGCTTTCCAAGCCAGTCAAACCAAGCGATTCAGCGGTTTCTCCAGGAAGGTATTCAAAAGGAATAACCCCCATCATCACCAAGTTACTGCGATGGATTCGTTCATAGCTTTCTGCTAAAACTGCTTTGACACCTAAAAGGTTCGTTCCTTTAGCAGCCCAGTCTCGAGACGATCCCATACCGTAATCTTTTCCCGCAAGAATCAATGTACCAATTTGCTCTTTTTGGTATTGCATTGCTGCATCGTAAATGGATAGCTCTTCACCAGTTGTCGCCAGTTTTGTGTACCCACCAGTTGTTTCCGGAGTTAATTGGTTTTGAATTCGAATGTTTCCAAAGGTTCCCCGCATCATTACTTCGTGGTTGCCTCGTCTGGAACCAAAGGAATTGAAATCTTTATACGCTAAGCCGCGATCTTTCAAGTATTTACCAGCAGGAGATTGAAGGCCGATATTTCCGGCAGGAGAAATATGGTCAGTTGTTACCGTGTCTCCAAATTTGGCTAAGATGCGTAAATTGTTTAATGGATTTGTCTCATTTGATCCTTGTCCAAGAGTTGTAAAGAACGGTGGATTGGCAATGTATGTTGATGCATCGTCCCACTCGTAACAATCACCCTCTGAGGTTTCGATCTGATTCCAGCGTTCATTAGATTGATAGACATTTTTATACGCTTCGCGGAAATCATCTGGATTCAAGAAATCATTTATATAAGTACTCACTTCTTCTTGTGTAGGCCATAAATCTTTTAAATAAATGTCCTTACCAGCAACTGTAGCCAATGCTTCTTTTGTTAGATCCTTTTTAATCGTGCCGGCTAGAGCGTAGGCGATCACTAAAGGAGGAGAGGCTAAGTAATTTGCTTTAATTAGCGGATGAATCCGACCTTCAAAATTTCTGTTCCCTGATAAGACAGCCGAAACAACTAATTCACTATCTTTTAAGGTAGTTTCAATCTCCTCTGCTAAAGGACCAGAATTTCCGATACAGGTTGTACACCCGTAACCAACGATATCAAATCCTAATTCAGCCAAAGGCTCTAACAAGTTGCCTTTTTCTAAATACTGGGTCACGATTTTTGAGCCAGGAGCTAACGAAGTTTTAATTGTTTCTGGAACCTTCATCCCAAGGGATACAGCCTTTTTAGCCAGTAAGCCAGCAGCTACCATGACAGAAGGATTACTCGTATTGGTACAGCTAGTGATTGCAGCTAACGTTAAATCCCCAGTTTCAATTGTATTAGTTGTTCCTTGGATGGCTACCTTTCGATCCACTTCCTCAGAATTCAGACCAAACCCTTTAGGACCACTTGGATTAGTCAAGGAAGTTTGGAAGTTTTCTGCCACTTCTGCCAATTGAATCCGGTCTTGCGGACGTTTTGGACCTGCAACGGAAGATTGAACAATTGATAGATCTAATTGAATCACACGTGTATAGATAGGTGTTTCAGAGCCATCGTAAAAGAGTTTATTTAGCTTCGCGTAGGCTTCAACTAATTCGACCTGTTTTTCAGAACGACCAGTTAAACGTAGATAGTTCAATGTTTCTTCGTCGATTGGGCAGAAGCCACAGGTTGCACCGTATTCAGGTGCCATATTAGCGATTGTTGCACGGTCAGAAAGGCTTAAAGTCTTGTAGCCAGTTCCGAAATATTCAACAAACTTACCAACAACTTTTTCATTACGTAAAAGTTCAGTTAGGTAAAGAGCTAAATCTGTTGCAGTTGCTCCTGGACTCAATGTTCCAGTTAGCTCTACACCGATTACTTCAGGTGTTGGGAAATAGGAGGCTTCTCCTAAGATTGCAGCTTCCGCTTCGATACCGCCGACACCCCAACCAAGTACGCCTAGACCGTTGATCATCGTTGTATGAGAATCTGTTCCTTCTAATGAGTCAGGGAAAAGCAGATTTTCATCGTTCTTCAAAATGACATCAGATAAATACTCTAGATTGACCTGATGAATGATCCCTGTCTCAGGAGGGACAACTTCGAAGTTGTCAAAGGCTTGCTGTGCCCATTTTAAAAATTGATAGCGTTCGTGATTTCGTTCGAATTCTTTCTCTGTATTGTAAGCCAAGCTTTCAGAGGTACCAGCACAATCGACCTGAACGGAATGATCCACTACTAAAGTTACTGGAATCTCTGGGTTAATGAGTTTTGGATCACCGCCTAGCTTTACAACAGCATCGCGCATTGCAGCAAGATCGACGACTGCGGGTACACCTGTAAAGTCTTGTAGAACAACTCTTGACGGTCTAAATGGAACCACACCTGACGGTTGTTTTGCGTTAAATGCAATTAAACTTTCTAAATCCGAAAGCTCCTGATGACGGGCTAAGCTTTCTAATAGTACTCGAATGCTGAATGGATAATCAGCGATATTTTTTTGATACGAATCAACAATTGATGAAAGATCGAAGTATGTATAATGTTCGTTATTGATTAAAAGTTCTTTTCTCCAATTCAATCCAAAATCCCTCCTAAGTACGTTATCGTTTAAAATCAGATGGGTTTATTATACGAATAAAGAAAAAGAAAGTAAATGAAATTATTAAAAGTATTTCATTTTACGCCAATGGTGTTATAATGTTTCTTAACCCGATTGTTAAATTAAATAAGGTTAGGAGGACATAATGATGTTAGATTTGAACCAAATGGCTGATGTATGCCGAAAAGAGGACTATTTAGATGCTTCTTTATATAAGAAACATAACGTGAAAAGAGGTTTGCGTGATCTAGATGGTAAAGGAGTTTTAGCTGGTTTAACCAATATCTCCACGATTCATCCGCAAATTATGGACGGTGATAAGATTGTTTCCAAGTATGGGGAATTACGTTATCGTGGAATTGATATCAATGAATTAGTAAATGGCTTTGTTTCAGAAGAGCGTCTGGGCTTTGAAGAAGTGAGTTATTTGTTATTATTTGGGTCATTGCCAACCGAAGTTGAACTAGCGGAATTCAAAGCTTTAATCGGCAAAAGACGAACACTTCCTACCAACTTCGTCCGTGATGTTATTATGAAGGCGCCATCACATAATATCATGAATATGATTTCCAGAAGTGTTCTCACATTGGGATGTTACGATGATAAAACGGATGATATCAGTATTGAGAATGTTTTAGATCAAAGTTTATCATTGATTGCAACGTTTCCAATGATTGCTGTCTATTCTTACCATGCTTACAATCACTACAGTAAGGGCGATAGCATGTATATCCATCGTCCGGATGAAAACTTGAGTACTGCAGAGGCTATTTTGACAATGCTGCGTCCAGATAAAAAATATACCAGCCAAGAAGCCCAAACATTAGATATGGCGTTGGTGTTACATATGGAACACGGCGGAGGGAACAACTCGACTTTTACAACTCGAGTCGTTACTTCTAGCGGCACAGATACTTATTCAACAATTGCAGCAGCATTAGGCTCATTAAAGGGACCAAAGCATGGTGGGGCCAATATTAAGGTGACCCAAATGATGGAAGATTTAAAAGAGAACGTAAATGATTGTGAAGATGAGAACGAAATTCGCGATTACTTAGAAAAGATTTTAAATAAGGAAGCATTCGATAAACAAGGGCTAATTTACGGTATGGGCCATGCGATTTATGCGGAGTCCGATCCACGAGCTGAGATTTTCAAACGGTATGTTGAAAAATTAGCGGCAGAAAAGGGTTCTGAGGCCTCTGCCGAATTTAACTTGTATCGCAAAGTGGAGCGTCTGGCACCTGAGATTATTTCTGAACGACGTAAAGTTTATAAGGGAGTCAGTGCCAATATTGATTTCTTTAGTGGTTTTGTTTATCACATGTTAGATTTACCCCAAGAATTGTATACGCCGATGTTTGCGATCGCGCGAATCGTTGGCTGGTCAGCACACCGTATCGAAGAGCTGATTAATGTTCAAAAAATCATTCGGCCTGCTTATATGGAAGTTTCCGAAGACCGTGAATATCAAAATATTACTAAGCGCTAAAAACATCCGTCAGAATCTTCTTCTGGCGGATATTTTCTATTCTGTAATCAATCCTAAGTCAACACAAGCTTTCCAAATACCATCGTCATTTACAGCAGTTGTCACATAAGCGGCTTTTTCCTTAAGAGCTGGTGCAGCATTTCCCATGGCAACGGGAAACCCTACAGCATCAAACATGGTGAAATCATTTTCTTCATCACCGAAGGCTAGTGCTTGTTTGGCCGTGATGTTCATTGAGTCACAGATTTTATGAATTCCTTCTGCCTTTGTCCCAGTTTTCAAATGGATATTAGCCGCAACAGGAGCGACCTTTTCTACGATAAGCGGGGAGTCTATCCCTAAGTTGAAATCTGTTTTTTCGCTCCAAGGAACGATCAATTGGATGACATCTTTCGGGAGCGGATCTGTTTTTTTCAGCAAGGTCTTTTTAGAGGAAGGGTCTCCTATATATTGATTTGTCTCGAAGCAATACAATTCATGAGGAGTTTCGATTAAACATTCTATATTCAGCTTTTCTAAATGATCTAAGAGCTCCGCTAATAGCGGTTGAGGGATTACATTTTGATGAATCATTGTTCCTTGGTAATGTACACAATTTCCATTGGATGAAATAATGCTGTCCACGCCTAAATTACGGGCCATATCAGCTAAAGTGCCATAATGCCGACCGGAAGCAATCACGGGTTCGATCTGGCTTTCTTTTAATCTGCGTAAAGCCTGCTTTGCAGATTCGGGAATTCGTTCATCGAAGGACAATCCATGAGGTAAGTTGTTATCGGCCAGGGTACCATCAATATCAAAAAAAGCTACTCGATAATTTTTCATGCGAACACTCCTCGTAATATATTTCAGAGCTAGTAATTACTCTGTAAAAAATCGAAACTGAAACTTTAAATTTTTTCTTTTACAATTAGTATAAAAGAAAGTTAAAGAAACATCAGCTCAAATTTTTAATTAGCAAAGATTTAATGAAAGGAATGTGGAAAATGATTGTAATCATAACGGGAGCGACTCATACAGGTAAGACAGTTTTAGCACAAAGACTATTGGAGACCTATCATTATCCTTATTTGTCAATTGATCATCTGAAGATGGGCTTGATCCGAAGTGGCGAAACAGAGTTAACGCCAGCGGATGATGAAGAACTTACACTCTATCTATGGAACATTTTAAAAGAGGTCATTAAAACAGCGATTGAAAATGAACAAAATTTAATTATTGAAGGGATATATGTTCCCTTTAATTGGAAACAATCTTTTTCTAAAGAATACTTGGATCAGATCAGTTATTACTGTTTGATTATGACGAAAAACTATATTGAGACTCATTTTTCTGATATTAAAAAGTATGCAAATACGATTGAAAAAAGACTGGATGATTCGGATTTGACGATGGAGGATTTGATTAAAACCAACAGTGAAAATCTAACGATGTGCGAAAAATACGCCTGTAATTATTTATTGATTGATGAAACCTATAATTTTGAGGAGGACTTACATGAGAGTGGAATCATATAAACGTGAAGATTACCTACAGGATTTACCAGAGATATGCTTGTATGATCCTTTATTGAAAAAGTTGAGCCAGAAGCTCTTTTACAATACAAAGGATGAAATAGAAGCCATTCAAACAGCCTTTTTATATGTCAGAGATCAGATAGATCATTCGTGGGATATCCAAACAGATGAGGTAACCAAAACTTCTGTCGAGGTACTGAGGAACGGACACGGAATTTGTTATGCCAAGGCAAACCTACTAACGGGATTATTACGAGGTGCGGGCATTCCTACAGGTTATTGCTATCAAAAGTTGCGGCTTTTTGATGATGAAGAAAAGCGCTATTGTATTCATGCGTTAAATGCTGTTTATCTCGAGACATTGGAAAAGTGGGTCAGGATTGATGCACGGGGAAATAAACCGGGAATCAATGCTCAATTTCTTTTGGATAGAGAACAATTAGCCTTCGAACCCAATACCAATCTAGGTGAGCGAGATTACAATATGATTTTTACAAGACCAAATAGAAAAACTATGGTTCTTTTGGATAAAAGCAAAGATGCATTGAGAATGTACGGAAATGAACTGCCGGATTCGCTTTAGGGGAGTAGCTAAGGTGTTGTCTTTCCAATTGCTTGGAAATTCGCTACAATGATAAAAAAGACAGTTGGAGAAGACAAGATGAAGAAGATTACAATTAAAGAAGTTGCTGAAGAAGCGGGCGTTTCGAAAACAACGATCTCGCGCTTTTTAAATAATAATTATGGCAATATGTCAAAGGAAACCAAAGAAAGAATCGCAGAAGTAATCGAACGCTTAAATTATCGGCCCAGCAAACAGGCCCAAGCGTTAAAATCAAAGCACAGCTATTTGATTGGAGTCGTAGTAGCGGATATTTCTAATATGTTTTCTTCATTACTTTTGAAGGGAATTGGAGAGGTTTTAGAAAAAAGCGGGTATCAAATGATTATCATGGATGCGGCAAACTCAATCACTCAAGAAAAAGAACTATTGGAAAAGTTGTTAGATCAAAGTGTTGAAGGAATTATTTTACAGCCTTCTTCAAGACAATCGGCAAATTATACATTTATTTCAGAGCGAAATATTCCACTGTTATTGGTGGATAGGCAAACCGATCCAGTGCAATGGACCTCTGTGTTGACCAATAATCGTGCTGCGACAAGAGAGGTATTGGAAAAAGCGTTGGCAAAGGGCTATGAACAGGTAGTTGTCATCAGTGAACCAATTAAAGACGTTAGCACTCGACAATTACGCTATGAAACAGTCGATCAAGTGGTAAAGGAAGCAGGAAAGCAATGCCAACTGATCGAAATTAGTCAGGAAGAGCAAATCAGTAACAGGTTATCAGCTATTCTTGAAGAGGATTTACAGACTTTGCTGTTTGCTTCCAACGGTCGAATGCTGATGGATGTCTTGACGTGGCTGATTCACCAAGAAATCGCCATTCCAGAAAAAGTAGGTGTGACTGGATTCGACGACTGGAATTTAACAGAACTTGTCGGTCCTGGAATCACCAGTGTGGAACAGCCTTCAAAAAAGATTGGTGAAGTTGTAGCCAATCAATTACTGCAAAAAATGACGATGAAATTGGAAGAGGTTCAAGAAATAATCGTACCTTCAACTGTTCGTTGGCGGAAGTCAGTATAATCGGAGTTATTTTATAAAATGAATTTTAACAAATAAGCCTTGTTTGGAAACCGGTTACCAAACAAGGCTTATTTATTTTGCAGTAAGGCAGATGTTTTTTAATTTTGAAATCGTTGACATTCTTTGGAAACCGGTTTACTATACAAATATAGAAACCGGTTAACTAATTGAAAGGACGCGATTTTATGAGAGATAAAAAGCTTGTACTTAATTTTTTAGTTTATGCAGATAGAGTAGCTAATGGTGCTTTGCAAAGCGATTTATTACAGGAAATATCTGATTTAGGTTTTACCCAAGTTGAAATTCGGAGAGAGTACTTTAAAGATATTCAAAAAGAGATACCTGTTATCCAATCAGAGGCAGAACGATTGGAATTGAAGTTGTTTTACAGTGTTCCTGACGAGGTCTATGTGAATGGGGAAATCAATCCTAAGTTACAACAATACTTAATTGAAGCTAAGCAAATGGGTGTCCAGCACATCAAATGGAATATTGGCGATTTTAATGGAGAACTTCATGAAAATGAATTGAAAGCGCTTGTTGTTTCTAAGGTTGCTATCTCAATTGAAAATGATCAAACTCAAACTTCGGGAACGATTAGTGCTATCAATACTTTTATGAAAGCTGTTAAGGTGGCTGGCTTACCGATTGGTTACGTATATGACCTTGGTAACTGGCGGTTTGTTGGCGAGGATGAAATAAAAGCCGCCGAATTATTAAAAGACTATGTTCGCTACATTCATGTAAAGGATGTAGAAGTTGAAAAAGAACAACCACAAGCAATAGGACTTGATCATGGTGATATTGATTGGCGTAAAGTTTTACAAATACTACCTCAGGATGTACCAGTTGCAATCGAGTATCCTACAACCGCAAATGCTGAAATTTTAGAAGCCAAAGAATTATTGGAGAGTGAATTCTAATGACTGAACAACAAACAAAAATCGATCCAGAAACATTTGCTTATCATTTTATGGAAACGATTCATCGACCTGAAATAGATAAGGAAGATATGGAGGTAGCAGCAAAAGAAGCTTTAGCTGCTTATCTGACTGGGTATTATTTGATCCAAAAATTCAATCATTTGGAAAATGACTTCTTTGTTGAAGATCATGCAAAACCGATTTCAAAATACCAGCGCATCTTAAGTGAGCTAAACAAATATTAGGAGGTGAAGGAACATGAGTAGTGCAATAACAGGAATACTATTAGCCGTAACTTTCATTTTTTTTGTACTCTATGCGATGAAGGGCGGCAACTTGACTGTTGGGTTCTTCGTAATGGCAATCTTATGGACGATCATCGGAATGGTGCCGTTTAACATAGCTGTAAAAGAAATCTTTACCGAGCCTGTTTTAAATTATGGAAAAACGGCTGCGTATATTATCTTTGGTTCCTGGTTTGGACGAGTGTTAGTTGATACTGGAATCGCAGGAAGTATTAGTCGTCGCACTGAAAAAGTCGGAAAGAAAAGTCCTGTCCTAGCCACTGTTTTGATCGCTCTTGTAATCGCTTTAATCTTTACGAGCTCTTATGGAGTTGGATCGGCTATTGCAGTTGGGGTCATTCTGTTTCCAATTATGTTTTCGATTGGGGTACCAAAAAATATTGCTGTTTCCGTTTTTACGATTGCTATTGGTGCCGCAATGTATGTCAATAATGTGCTGTTTGTACAATTTCAAGTGTTCTTTCCGAAAGTAGCATGGGGCCCTCATTACCAACGCTTCGGTTTTGTGGCGATGGGCGTGCAAATGGTGATTCTGATACTGTTCATTTTGTTTAACGCAAAGAAAATTCAAAATGGCAAACCTGAAATTGTCGAAAGTGATTTGAAAGAGGAAGTAGTGGAAGTTCCAATTTGGACGTATGTATTACCAGTTATGCCTGTAGCCTTAAGTATTTTTGCTAAATGGGATGCTGTACCAGCCCTTTTGCTTTCAACCATCATCGCTTTTGCTGCGACAGGCAATATGAAACGTTACAGCAAATTTGTGACGATGATGAATGAGACGGCTAAACATGCGATTAGCGACATTGCTGGTTTGTTGATTATGCTGTTTGTCTTAACTATGTTTCAATCGGCAGCTGTTCATGCAATGTCAGGTTTTACGAGTGTCTTTCAAGAAATCATTCCAAGCAGCAAGCTTGTCTTAATTATTATCGTAGCGATTATCGCGCCGCTTTCTTATTTCCGTGGGCCACTAATGCTGTATGGCGCCGGTGCTGCAACTGCTGCAATTTTGGTTGGAACGGGAATGTTTGACCAATATTTCTTATACGGTCTGTTAGTCGTACCGTCTATGATGGGTGTCTCAGCTTGTATTACTCAATCGTGGAATTTATGGTCTGTACAATATGCCGGTTTGGATACTAAAACGTTCTTAATGACAGGACTGCCATGGGCGTGGGCAGCAACTGTTTTAAACTTGATTGTTGCCTATATCTTACTTTAAAGGAAATCAATAGATTTTAGTTGCAAATTAGTTTTAATAGTAAGCTGTAAAAAAATAACTAAAAGGGAGTAATTAACATGAGTGAGTTTTTAACTATTGGTGAACCAATTGCATTGTTCGGATCAGAAGAAGTCGACAAATCCTTAAAGGATGCTTGTCATTTTCAAAAATTTTTAGCAGGAGCGGAGGTTAATGTCGCTGTCGGTGTTTCTCGTTTAGGTCATAGCAGTGAATACATTACACAAGTCGGAAAAGATCCATTTGGCGAGTTTATTATTGATCGCCTGCATGAAAATAAAATTGGGACAGATTATATTTCTGAAACGGCTGACTTTTGGACAGCTTTTCAATTAAAGGACCGCGTTAGTCAAGGAGACCCAAGCATATTTTACTTCCGTAAGGGTTCGGCTGCCGCTCATTTTAATCAAGCAATATTAGATAAAATTGATTTTTCAGAGGTGAAAATGGCCCACTTATCCGGAATTTTTCCAGCTATTTCAGCTGAGGCCCAAGAAGCCTTCCGCTATTTGATTCATTTATTAGAAAAGAACAATATCCGTACGACCTTTGATCCCAATTTACGTCCTCAGCTTTGGGCGAGTCAGGAAGAGATGGTGGAAACGATCAATGATTTGGCTTCCCATGCCGAAATTGTCCTTCCAGGAATCAATGAAGGAGAAATTTTGATGGGCAGTCGTGATCCGGAAACAATTGCGGACTTCTATTTGAACAATGGAGAAGCAACGAAAACAGTGATCGTCAAGTTAGGGACTGAAGGGGCTTATGTGAAACAAAAGGATGGTACTTCCTTTACTGTACCAGGGTTTAAAGTAGCGGAAGTTGTAGATACTGTCGGTGCTGGTGATGGCTTTGCAGTTGGGTTGATCACTGGCTTGATCGAAGGAAAATCTTTAAAGCAAGCGGTTATTCGTGCTAATGCCATTGGGGCGATGGCCGTTCAATCCCCTGGAGATAACGATGGATATCCAACTCCTCAAGAATTAGAAGAATTTTTACAACAACAGGAAGTGGAAGCATGAGATTACAAGCAGCAATTGACCGTGTATCATTAGAAGAGGCGATTGCGTTAGCCGAACAACTAGATGGTAAAACAGACATTTTGGAGATGGGTACTTCTCTGGTCAAGGATTATGGAAATCTGGCGATCGAAAAGTTGAGAGAGGTCTTGACGCAAACGGATTTGCTAGTAGACAGTAAGACAATTGACGAAGGGGCCTATGAATTTAATCAAGCTTTTCGTCACGGTGGAGACATTGTAACTGTGATGGGCGCAGCCTCGATTGATACTTTAAAGGTATGCTATGAAGTCGCCGAAAAACAGAATAAAACAATGATGATCGATTTACTTGAAGTGACAGATGAGAAAATTGAAAGAATTAAAGATTTCCCCAATGCCATCTATGCCTTACATCACTCAGTTGATCGGAAAGATTCGTTTGATGCGACCGCAAGTGTCGAAGCTTTTCACCAAAAATTCCCCGAAATCAAACGATTGGCGATCGCAGGCGGAATCGATTTGACACAGGCGGAGTTGTTAGCAGATCAAGGATTAATTGAAGTTGTCATTGTCGGATCAAAAATCACTAAAGCGGAAAATCCGCTGAAAGCAGTAAATGAATTCATGGGAGCTGTTCACAAATGAAAACAATCGAAACAATCATGCAAGAAATCAATCAGGTAATGGAGCTAGTTGATGAAACGGAACTGGAGCAAGCCTTACCACTGTTTCAAAAAAATAAGCGAATCTTTGTAATCGGAGCAGGTCGCAGCGGATTCCAAGCGAAGGGCTTTGCAATGCGTTTGATGCATATCGGTTACACTGATTATGTTATGGGTGAAACAATCACTCCTTCGATTCAAAAAGGAGATACTTGGGTGGCTATTTCCGGATCAGGTACCACTAAAGGAATTGTTTCAGATACCGAAACAGCGAAAAAATTGGGACTTGATATTGTGGTGTTAACGAGTGCTAAAGAGTCTCCATTAGCCAAGCTTGCTGACAAAGTTATTGTAGTACCTGGCGCAACAAAGACTGGTGCTGGAGTAAAATCTGTTCAGTTATTATCAAGTTTATTTGACCAGACAGTGCATATCACCTTGGATGCTTTAACCTTGAAGCTGGCTCAACGTGATCAAACATCAAATGAAGATGCCCTTCATGAGCATGTCAATGTAGAGTAGGTGAGCAAGATGAAAAAAATGGAACGATTAACACGCATTGAATATGCTGGTGTAGTGGCCGTTGTCAGGGAAGATTCTCAAAAACGTGCCATTGAGGCAGCACGCGCCGTCATAAAAGGCGGGATTAAGGGGATTGAAGTTACTTTTTCTGTACCGCAAGCAGATCAAGTAATTGCACAATTGAAAGAAGAATATCAAAATGATTCCAGCGTAGCGATTGGTACAGGAACAGTTTTGGATGCCGTTACCGCTCGTTTAGCGATCTTAGCAGGTGCAGAGTTTATTGTTAGCCCTTGTTTTGATCAGGCTACGGCAGAAATGTGTAATCTTTATCAAGTTCCGTATCTGCCAGGTTGTATGACAATTACTGAGATGCAGCAGGCAATGAAAAGCGGTGCAGATATCGTAAAACTTTTTCCTGCGAATAATTTTACTCCCCAAATGATTAAAGCAGTAAAGGCCCCACTTCCACATGCGAATATTATGCCGACTGGCGGAGTGAATTTAGAAAATATAGCGGCCTGGAAACAAGCGGGAGCAATCGTTGTTGGTGTTGGCGGCAACCTATTTAAGGGTGTCAAAGATGATAATTACGAATTAGTTTCTCAAACCGCTAAACAATATATTGAGGTGTGGCGAGAAAACTAATTGCTTAACATTTTTCCATCTTTTTTTGAGATAGATCGTGCAAGAATCACTTTGCAGATAATTTTTCTCCATTGACAAGCTGAAATATCTCTGCTATTTTATTAGCAATTGATGAAACGCGTTGATAAAGAAAGTAAAGTAATCATCTTTGTTAAAGAGAGTTCCTGTTTGGTGAGAGGGGATGCAGAGCAATTACTTGAAAATGGCTTTTGAGCGGATTTCCCGAAAATTTAAGGAAATACGGATGCCCCCGTTAACAAGGCACAGTCTCCAAGGTAAATTTTGGGTACTGATTGAGGTGGAATCTGTGAGGATTTTACGATTAAAGGTGGTAACGCATAGTCTATGCCCTTAGCAATTATATTTGCTGAGGGCTTTTTTGTGTTTCTTCCTTAACTGGGATGACGATCTCAGTACGAAATTGAATCACTGATAACTTCAATAATAAGTGTAAAATTGGAAGGTGGAAGAATAATGGCAGGATTTTTAGTAGTTCAAACGGATTTTGGTTTACAGGATGGTGCAGTCAACGCGATGTATGGAGTAGCTTATCAAGTTGAACCAAAACTCAACATCAATAATTTAACGCATGAGATTGAACCTTATAACATTCATGATGCAAGCTATCGTTTATTACAGGCGGTCACTTATTGGCCAGCAGGAACTGTTTTTGTATCGGTTGTTGACCCTGGTGTTGGTTCAACTCGTCGCAGTGTCGTCGTAGAGTTGAAGGATGGGCAATATGTAATCACGCCAGATAACGGAACATTGACGTATTTAGCCCAATATGTCGGAGTTAAGGAAGTTCGACAAATCGATGAGGAGAGTCAACGTCTGCCAGGCTCATCTGAAAGCCACACATTCCATGGTCGAGATGTCTATGTTTATAATGGTGCCCGATTAGCTAGCGGCAAAGTAGGTTTTGCTGAATTAGGAACGATTATCCCAAGCAGTGAATTAGTGACGTTCCCCTTGATCGCTCCAGAACAAACACAAGATAAAATTACGGGAACAATTGATATTACCGATATTCGATTTGGCTCACTGTGGACGAACATTCCTGTGGGTTATTTCAAAAACTGGCAGGTTGAATATGGACAAAGCCTGCTAGTAAAAATATACTATCAAGGTGTGGTCCGTTATCAAGATGAAGTTGTTTTCGGGCGTTCCTTCGCTCAAGTGGCACCGAATGAAGCAGTTCTTTATATTAATTCATTATTAAATGTTGGATTAGGGATTAATTTGGATTCATTCTCCGCAGTTTATAAAATCGGTACTGGCAACGATTGGACGATTGAATTGACTAAAATTTAAGGCATTAAGCACTTATCAAATAAAAAAGGGGTATAAAGTATGAATAAGAAATTTACGGTAAAACACATTGTAGCAATTGGGATTGGCGCGGCAGTTTTCTTCATTTTAAAACGATTCGTGACGATTCCTACAGGTATTCCCAATACGGATATTGCAACGGCGTATCCTTTCTTAGCACTATTAGGTGTCGTTTATGGGCCAATTGTTGCTGGATTGGCAGGGTTTATCGGTCATGCATTAGGTGATTTAACAACTTATGGTGCATGGTGGTCTTGGATCGTTGCTTCAGGAATTTTAGGTGTATTTTTCGGTTTGTTAGCAAAACGAATTCCAATTGAACAAGGTGTATTTGGCAAGAAAGAAATCGGAATCTTTTTAGTTGGTGAAACGATTGCCAATTTGATCACATGGGTGGTTATCGCACCGATCGGGGATATCCTGATCTATGCAGAAGCACCAAGTAAAGTCTTTACTCAAGGTGTCGTTGCCGGAATCACGAATTCAATCGTAACAGGAATTATTGGCTTTATTTTATTAAAGGCTTACGCACAAACGAAGACGAAAAAGGGCAGTTTGAACAAAGAAGCTTAGAACGTGAGGATATAAAATGATCGAGTTTCGTGATTTTACATTTCAATATGACAGTCAAGCTGAACCGACATTGAAAAAGATCAATTTGACGATCAATCAGGGAGAAAAAATTTTGATCATGGGGCCCAGCGGCTCAGGAAAATCGACTTTGGGAAAATGCTTGAATGGGATCATTCCGCAAAATGAAAAGGGGGCTTTTACCGGCAGCTTGATGATCAATGAGAAGACTTTTAGCGAATCATCAATTTATGATCTTTCTCTTGATGTCGGTACGGTGCTGCAAGATACAGATAGTCAGTTTGTTGGTTTGACGGTTGCAGAAGATATCGCCTTTTCTCTGGAAAATGAAATGATTCAACAAGCAGAGATGCGAGAAGCAGTTAATCATTGGGCGGAAAAAACTAATTTATTAGCACAACTAGAAAAACGGCCACAGGATCTTTCTGGTGGTCAAAAGCAGCGGGTGACAATGGCGGGAGTGCTAATTGATGAAACACCGATCCTACTATTCGATGAGCCGCTAGCCAATCTTGACCCTCAGACCGGCTATGAAGCAGTTCAAATGATTGATCAATTGTATCAATCGCAAAAATTTACAACGATCATCATTGAGCACCGTTTGGAAGAGGTTTTAGCGGCACCCATCGATCGTGTTGTTTTGATGAACGAAGGAGAAATTGTTGCGGATATGACACCGACTGAATTACTTAAAAGTGATTTATTAGCCAGCTACGGGATTCGTGAGCCGCTTTATATCACCGCGTTGAAGCGTGCAGGAATTTCTCTGAAGGATTTTTCTGATCTAACGCAGGTCGATCAATTGGTTTCACCAGAAATTTCTTCTGCTTTAGCAAAATCGCAAGGTGAATTTAAACCTATCCCAATAAAAGAGGTTCCATTACTAGCATTGAAAAAAATTTCCTTTGGTTTTGGCAAAGAGCTGGTGATTAAGGAGATTGATTTGACGCTTTATCAAGGTGAGATGGTCAGTTTAGTCGGACATAACGGTGCAGGAAAATCAACCTTATCCAATCTGATCACTGGTTTCTATCCTTTGCAAGCAGGGGAGTTATTATGGAAAAAACAGTCGATAGCGGATGAAAGTATCAAAGAACGAGCAGATAAAATTGGCTACGTGCTGCAAAACAGCAATCAAATGTTATCGAAGAATATGATCTTTGAAGAAGTTGCCTTAGGATTAGAAAATCGTGGAGTTGAAGCAGATAAGATCAAAGAAAAAGTATTTGATACGTTGAAGGTTTGTGGCCTTTATGAGTTTCGTAATTGGCCGATCTCCGCTTTGAGTCATGGACAAAAACGCCGTGTAGCGATTGCCGCAATTTTAGTGTTGGAGCCGGAGCTATTGATTTTAGACGAGCCGACTGCGGGGCAAGATTATTATCATTACAATGAGATGATGACCTTTTTAAGAAAATTGAATCAGCGGGGAATTACGATTTTGATGATTACCCACGACATGCATTTAATGCTTGAACATACGCAACGAACACTGGTCTTAAAAGAGGGAGAAATCATCGCTGATGAAACACCAGCCAAAGTACTATCTTCGGCAGAGCTTGTCGCTTCAGCGAGCTTACGGCAAACAAGTCTTTATCGTTTGGCAAAAAATAATCAATTAACAGATGCGACTGGTTTTGTATCAGCCTTTATCCGGCACGACGAGGGAGGAGCCTATGGAAGGAAGTAATTTAATCGGTTATTTGCCGAAAAAAACTGTAATCCATCAACTCAGCGGCTTCACCAAACTTTTATGCTTTTTGATGATCTCTGTGGTTGGGATGATTTCTTATGATACACGCTTTTTATTAGGGCTGGCGATTTTTTCAATAATTTTATTTCGCACAGCGCAAATTAGTTACCGCGAAATTTCGTTTGTGGTGAAATTTATCGCCTTTTTCTCACTTCTAAATTTGTTGACGGTCTATTTATTTGCACCAGAGTATGGAGTGACAATCTATGGCACGCGTCATGTTATTTTTGAAGGGATCGGACGTTACACCGTGACGCAGGAGCAACTTTTTTATGAGTTCAATTTGTTGATCAAGTATTTCGTGACCATTCCTCCAGGTTTGATCTTTATTCTGACCACGAATCCTAGCGAACTTGCTTCAAGTATTCATCGGGTAGGCGGGTCTTATAAGATCGCTTATGCCTTTTCTCTAGCACTGCGTTATATTCCAGATATCCAGGAAGACTTTCGAACGATTTCTAAGGCACAGCAGGCGCGCGGAAACGAGCTTTCTAAAAAGGCCTCACTGATGAAGCGAGTGCGGGGAAATTTGACAATCGCGATTCCGTTGATCTTTTCAAGTTTAGAGCGAATCGAAACTATTTCATCCGCTATGGAGCTGCGTCGATTTGGGAAGAAAAAGGGGCGAACGTGGTTGTTGGCGAAACCGCTAAGACGCAATGATTACTTAGCGTTATTTTTGGGTATCATTTTGTGTTCGACTGGAATCGTCTTACTAGTTATCAATGGTGGTCGCTTTTATAATCCATTTCGTTAAAAGACAGAGCATTCTGCATTTACGCAGAGTGCTCTGTCTTTTTTTATATATTGAACGATCTTATCTATTTAATAGATCACTGATTTTATTCAGCACGATTCGCAATTCCAGGGATAAATTTCAAACAGTAAAGAGCGCATAGTCCAACAACGATGTAGATAATTTTTGCGAGAATCGCCGTACTTCCACCAGATATTGCTGCAACTAAATCATATTCAAAAAGACCAACTAATAACCAATTAATTCCACCAACGATCAACAAAATAAGCGCGATAATATCTAGGTATTTCATCTGTAAACCCTCCCTTCTGATTTGTTTAACAGTACCATAATTGGATACCCTACCATATTTATCTGCTCAAGAATTGATTTTTCTTATTTTATATGGTAATAAAATGCTTTAAACACATGAGAGCTCTTATTTTTCTAGTTGAAAACTGTTTTTTTATCTTATAGATAAGAGGTAGGAACTCCATTTAATGCTGCATCTAACTGACAAATTCTTTTTAGAAATTGTGCACTTTCATCAAGGGGAAATGCTTACCGTTATAGATGCAAAAGTTTGCTCGAAAACAATAAAGTATGGAAGGGAAAAAACGTCGTCATACCAAGTTATCAATCTGGTACGATGGCAGTGTTTTTTTTAGAAAGCAAACCATTTAGTTTAAAAAATGAACTTTTTTTTAATTAAAGAAACTATCCTATAACTTAGCGCGTATAATGTAGGTAAGAGAATCTGAGGGCAGAAAGGAAGCGAGCTGAATGTTGAATCCGTTTATCAATGCAGGTTTAGAAGTTGCTTTAAAAGACCTTTTTCGCGATAAATATACTACCGGTCAAGTTTACCCAGCTACTGCTACCGATGTATGTAAAGAGCGTTTGATTGTTTATGTCTATCCTAATAGCTTGAAATTCGTTTTTGTTGATCAGGAACAAGAGGCTTTAGAACAGCTTTCTTTAAATGAAGTAGAAGAGCAGTAAAAGGAAAGAAGATGTTTCAACTTGAAAAGAAGCATCTTCTTTTTCAATGAAAAAGGTGAGGAACTCTTAAATGAGCCTCACCTTTAGTATTATTTAATTTTGTCTAAGATTAATTGCGCACAGTCAATTTGATTGGGAATATTGCCAGCTTCGTCTTTCACGCGCCAGATATCGGGAGTGATCTCATCAACGACATACATTTTCCCTTCATCATCATAACCAATCTCAATCTTGAAATCAATTAGAGTCAAGTTCATTTCAGCCAATGTTTCTCTAAGTACAGTACCGACTCTGGTCAAAATATCCAAACCTTCATCGTATTGCATGGGTTTCAAGATACCCTTCATTTGACATAAGCGATCGGTAATTAATGGATCACCTTGTTCATCGTCTTTTAAAGTCACTTCCAAATAAGGTGGGTCGAAGGGTAATCCTTCTGGTAGAGTAAAACGACGACACATACTGCCAGCAGTGAAATAACGCAATACAAATTCTAAATTAGGTACGGTTAACTGCCGAACCTTCATCATTCCTTTTTCGATGTCTGCGTCTAGATAATGGGTAGGGATACCATTTTTTTCCATCAGCTCAAAAAAGTATTTGGAAATAATTAGGCCGATTTTCCCCTTGCCGTCAACGCTTCCGCCAACAGTGTTTGAGCCCGGATCAAAGACGCCATCTTCACCAGTTGCGCTATCTTTAAATAGTAAATAGACTTCCCTGTTTTCCTCATCTAGTAGTACTGTTTTTGTTTTCCCATCGTACAATTCTTCCATTTTTTCCCGCCTTCTCTGAAATATCCAGTGTTTTAAAAAATGATAACATTGGATATTTTTAGTGTCGATGATTTTTCGGATTTTATTTTAAAAAAGAAGCCGAATGTTCGGCTTTTGTTTGATAGAGTGGTGGGGAATGTACATAAATCTAGATGATGAGTGTTTTTTTCTGAAATTAGTGATCTGTCTATATAAAAACTATTGGTTCTTAATCGGAATACAAAAAGTTTGCAATTTTATCTATAAAAAAAACCGAAACGCTGTTACATCAACGTTTTGGCTTTGCTCTGAAGATCATAGAATGGAGACGGCGGGAGTCGAACCCGCGTCCAAACATATCGACACCTAAAAATCTACGCTCATAGTCATACTATTTAAATTTCGCTTTGTCTTCTGCCGCATGACAGGCCGCAGACATTGCTAGTCTGATAGGCTCTTTTACAACTTGCAGACGGAAAGTTGTAACGTATCCCACTTAGAATAGGACCCTTACTCGAGCACATGGGCGATACCGAGAGGATCTACGCTAACTGTTTTTAGGCAGCTAAAGCGTAAGAGTTATTGTTGTTTTTAGCAGTTATATTTAACTGTAACGTTTTTACGTAGACGTAACCTACGAAGCGCAATTCAGGCTCAAACTATGCCTGTCGAATCCGTAACGTCCCCCTAATGAATAATTTTGTTGCAAGAAAAAGTATAACATTTCGTTATAAAAAAAGCAAAGAAGTAAATGAGAAATGAAGAATTTATTGTGCTAGAGTCCAAAAAATTGAAGAAAAAACAAATAGTTAGTGAAGATACGGGTAAGGTAATGGTTCAAAAAAATGAAATAGAGTATACTTAGAATGAGAATCAGATGATACCAGGGGGTTAAAGTATGAATATTTTAATGATTGAAGACAATGAATCCGTTTCGGAAATGATGCAAATGTTTTTCTTGAATGAGGGCTGGGAGGCTGAGTTTAAATACGATGGAAAAGAAGGATTGGATGCCTTTAAGGCGGAACCCGAGAAATGGGACATGATTACTCTTGACCTGAATTTGCCTAGTATGGATGGAATGGAAGTCGGACGTGAAATTCGAAAAATCTCTAAAACAGTTCCGATCATTATGTTGACAGCCAGAGATTCTGAAAGCGATCAAGTAATTGGTTTAGAAATGGGTGCGGATGATTATGTAACGAAACCTTTTTCACCACTAACCTTGATTGCCCGGATTAAGGCATTGCACCGTCGTAGCGAATTAACAACGGAACCGCAAAAGGAAGCTGCGGCAACGAATGACAATTTTGATATTCAAACAGATCATTTTAAAATGAATTTAAAAACTCGTGAGGCGTATCTAGACGGAAAGCCGATTGACGGATTAACACCAAAAGAATTTGATTTATTATATACAATGGCGAAAAAGCCGCGCCAGGTATTTACTCGTGAACAGCTATTGGAACTAGTTTGGGATTATCAGTATTTTGGTGATGAACGAACAGTTGATGCCCATATCAAGAAATTACGTCAAAAAATTGAGAAGGTCGGTGCACAGGTTATTCAAACCGTTTGGGGCGTTGGCTACAAATTTGACGACACTGAGGTTGGTCGATGAAATACCTGTATCAACAATTACTGGCTTTTGGCGGCTTGATTCTGTTGATTCTATTAACTTTAGGACTATCCTTTACACAATTTACCCGTAAAACGTTGGAAGACAATAACTACAAAGAGTTATTAGGTTATGCCCAATCAATGGAAAAGAATAATTTGTCCTTGAGTCGAGATATTCGTTTTGAGGGCATGTCGAGTAATGAGATTTTTCAATTTGCGATTGGCGTGACTGAATCGAGTTTAAATCAGCAAGACGTATCTTTTGTCTTTATTGATAAGGATCGAGAGGTGCAATACCCTGAAAAATCAGGAAAAGTAAATCCGCACTTAGTCAGTGATGAGCAATGGAAAGCATTGAAGGCTGGACAGCAGCAGAAGGAAACTAGTTCTAAAAATGTGATGGGGCAAAGTCAAACGACTTCTTATGCGATGGTTCCTTTTTTCACTGAGGGCGTGTTCTTTGGAGTCTTGCTGGTCAGTCAACCAGCGATGAATGTTGAGACAAGTGTCAATTCCATCGTGGCCGATTTATTCAAGGCCTTTATTATCGCTTCTATCATTGCGATTATTGTCAGCTATTTCTTTGCGACACAGCAGGTGAAGCGTATTAATCGAATGCGTTCAGCAACAAAAGAGGTTGCGGCAGGAAACTTTGATGTGGTGGTGCCGAATCGCAATCGCGACGAATTTGATGATCTGGCGGATGATTTTAATCGTATGACGGTGTCCTTAAAAGAGTCGCAAGATGAAATCGAACGCCAAGAGGAGCGGCGGAAGCAGTTCATGGCGGATGCTTCACATGAAATGCGTACACCTTTAACAACGATCAACGGTTTGTTAGAAGGGCTGCAATACAATGCAATCCCTGAAAATCAGAGGGAGAAGGCCATCAAGCTGATGCAAAACGAGACCTCTCGTTTGATTCGTTTAGTTAATGAAAATTTGGATTACGAAAAGATTCGAACCAATCAAATTAGTATTTTGCTGCAGGAGTTTAACGCAACGGAGGCAGTAGCCACATTATTAGCTCAATTAGCAGCTAAAGCTGAAGCCTCAGGTGATCACTTAATCCTTGAAACAGATGAACCGATCACTGTCTATGCTGATTACGACCGTTTTGTCCAGGTGATGGTAAACTTGATTCAAAATGCGATTCAATTTACTAAGGATGGAACGATTGCTGTTGCTATTACAAAATTGGAGAATGCAACGGAGATTAAGATTTCCGATACTGGTATCGGAATGTCCGAGGATCAAGTGAAGAATATCTGGGATCGCTACTATAAAGCAGATCCATCGCGGAAAAATACAAAATACGGTGAATCTGGTCTAGGGTTATCGATTGTGCAAGAACTAGTTCGTTTGCACAACGGAACGATTGAGGTTTCCAGTGAACTAGACAAGGGAACTACATTTACAGTCGTCTTTCCAGACAAACCAGAAGCAGTAGAAGCAACCGAAGAACAAAAAGAAGCGTAAAACCAAATCGGTTTTACGCTTCTTTTTTGCTTTGTTTTAAAGAATGGCTAAAATAATAAAATTCAAGATGAATAAAAGATCTACGACCCAAAGAATTGGGGAGATTTCATTGGTTTTACCTTTGATTACTTTAGCGATCGTGTAGAAAATAAAACCAGCGGCGATCCCGTAAGAGATGCTGTAGCAAAGTCCCATAAAGACACTGGCAAAGAAGGCTGGAACAGCTTCTTCTAAATCTAACCAATTGATATCTGCGAATGAAGCTAACATCATGACACCGACTAAGATCAAAGCAGGAGCAGTTGCTTGTGCAGGAACGACTGCGATCAGTGGAGAGAACAAGCTGCTTAATGCAAATAGAATTGCTACAACGACAGAAGTTAGACCTGTTCGACCACCAGCACCAATACCGGCTGCTGATTCAACATACGTTGTTGTATTTGATGTACCAAAAATTGCACCGATTGAAGTAGCGATCGCATCTGCGAATAATGCTTTGTCCATCTTTGTTTTGAAGCCTCTTGAATCATCATCCAATGCTTTTTCATCCTCTTTTGAGAAGATTCCAGTACGACGGCCAGTACCGATGAAGGTTCCGATTGTATCAAAGGTATCGGATAAACTGAAAGCTAAAATCGTCATTAAAACTTGCGGTAACTTAGATGAATCTGAGAAAAGTGACCCCATACCGTCTGAACCAAAAGCCGCTCCAAACGTTGTGCCTAATTCTTGGATCGAACTACCTAATGAATTAGCATGCCAATCAATTGCTCCTAATTGAACAACACCCATAGGGATTCCTAATAATGTTGTAACGACAATTCCGATTAAGATTGCACCGCGAACATTTTTAACAACTAAGATGGTTGTAATAACTAAACCAAAAACTGCCAATAAAATCGGCGCGTTATTGAAGTTTGCTAAAGCTGGAACGATTCCGCTGTTGATTGTAACGTTAGTCGCTTTCCCACCTTCAACGACACTGCTGGTGATCGCAGATGAATCTGCACTAAAGGAAAGAAGTCCTGCATTTTTGATTCCGACGTAAGCAACGAAGATTCCGATCCCGCCGCCGATTGCATGCTGCATACTTTCAGGAATTGCGTGAATAATTAATTTACGAATTTTGGTTACAGTAATTAAAATGTTGATAATCCCACAAATGAATACCATTGCTAGGGCTTGCTGCCAAGAATAGCCAAGTCCAAAAACGACTGTATAAGTGAAAAACGCATTCAGCCCCATACCAGGTGCTTGCGCATAAGGAACATTAGCGAATAATCCCATTACTAAAGTTCCGATCACAGAGGCGATGATCGTAGCTAGAAAAACTGCCTGAAAGGGCATCCCTGAAGCTGATAAAATACTTGGATTGACGAATAAAATATAACTCATGGCGAAGAATGTTGTGATCCCTGCCATCACTTCAGTGGAAATGTTGGTGCCTTGTTCTTTTAATTTAAAGAATTTCTCCATTATAATTAAACGCTCCTTAAGAATAAGTTCATTATATCGGCAAAAACCGAATACTTTTAAAGTATAATGAAGAAACAATCGACTTTCAACAATAAGTTCATTAAGAGAACAAATAAAAAGAAGAATGTTCGTGTTTAGCGAACATTCTTCTTCTTTGTGGTGGTACTAATCAAGCGGAAGGAGATGATCAGTACACATAAATATAAGAAGAGGGAGAAAACAGCTTTAGAAAGAGCACAGAAAAATAGATCAAGCAAAGTCGTCGAGGAGAGCTCAAATGATAAGGAGGAACGAATGGAATAGGCGATCCCGCTCGTGCCATTACTCAAGACAAAATTGGGCAATTCCTTTATTTGATTCAACCCTTGATGATAAATAGCCTGCAAGATGGATTCGTAAACGGGCTCGAAAATGGTAAAAAATAAAATCAAACAAGTAGCGGCAATTAGTAAGCCGATAATGAACTCAAGTCCGGTTGAATAGATCAGCTGTTTAATTGAAGTCGTCGATTTTTTTTGGCGATAGATCCTGATGGCAAAAACGACAAATAATAGGACGAATAAGATAATCACGCTGACAGACAGTCGGAAAGAAAAATAGTGTTGCAGCTGATCGATTTCTTTACTAGTAAATAATTGGATTTGAGGGGAAGAATCCAACTGATTCAAAACGAGCCTCAACATTCCTAAACTGGTTAAGACAAAGAGAGCGACCAAATAGATCACCCAAGATATTGAAAATTGGATTCGATGTCTTTTGATTGTTGAAAGCGTCGTTGAAAAAAGTTCCATAGATTCCCACCTCTTACTAATAAGTATAAAATCCTAATTTGAAAGAAATATGAATTCTATCGGAAGAAATAAGTGCAAACAAATAAAGACCTTTCACAGTTTTTGTGAAAGGTCTTTGTTGGAGATTATTGTTGATTTTGCTCTTGGTATTGCTTATACGTTTCAGTCTTGTAAAGCTCTTGGGTGGATTCTTTTCCTTTTTGATCAAACAGACTGGTTGATTTATCTCCCAGTTTATTTTCGACTTTTTCCATCTGCTTAAGACCGTCTTTATAATCAAATTGCGAAGCGTCAATTGGTTTCAATCCGCTGGCTGAGTAGAAGCGTAGCAGGTCGCCGTTATTGATATTATCTGAAGTACTCAACTGAGTAGAAACAGCTTCTTTCCATGCTTCAGATTGCTTTTGCAAAGCTTCGTCCGGTTCAGTGATTGCCAAACCATCTTTATTGCTATACAAGCTTCCGCTATAGTAGGTATATTCTGGTGTCACATAATCGCCATCACGGAAAGCGACGATTTGATCATGATCTTTTGATAGCAGATCTTGACCTAATTGAATGTACTTGCTTGTATCTACGCCCAAAAGATGTAACAGAGTAGGTAAAGCATCAACTTCACCACCATATGTGTGGTTGATTCCGCCTTTATCTTGACCAGGAACATGGACCATGTAAGGAACACGCTGCATTTGTGCATTATCAAAGTTTGTCCAGGTTTCCTTTGACTTGCCAAGTAATGGTGCTAAGTCAGAGTTTCTTGAATTTGAAATACCGTAATGGTCACCATACATGACGATGATTGAATTCTCGTACAAGCCTGAAGCTTTCAAATAGTTGAAGAATTCTTCAACTGCTTTATCTAAATAGTTGGCTGTCGCAAAGTAACCGTTGATGGTTTCATCATTGGTGTTTGCCATTGGGAAACCAGCTTCGTCATTCTTGAACTCACTGTAAGGGTAGTGGTTCGAAACGGCGATAAATTTCGTATAGAATGGCTGTTGCAGACGTTCTAAATACTTCACAGATTGCTGGAAGAAAGGTTTGTCGTGCAAGCCATATTGGAATGAGTTTTCATCGTTCACATCGTAATAAGAAGAATCGAAGAAATAATCATAACCAAGATTTTTATAAGTTTCAGAACGGTTCCAAAAACTTCCAGAGTTTCCGTGGAAGGCAGCACTTGTGTAGCCTTCAGTTTGCTTCAAGATATCCGGAGCTGCTTGGAAAGTATTTTTTCCGCCTAATTGTGAGAATAATGAGCCTTGATTCAAACCAAACAAAGAGTTTTCCATCAACGTTTCTGCATCTGAGGTTTTTCCAGCTTTTACTTGGTGGAAGAAATTATCAAATGAGAAGGTGCTGTTGCTATGGAAAATACTGTTCAAGAACGGTGTTACTTCATGCTCTTGACCATTTTCATCCTTTAGTTTGTAGTCAATCACGAATTGCTGCAGACTCTCCAAATGAATCGTAATAACGTTGCGTCCTTTAGCGATACCATAATAGTCGCTGTTTGGAGCTGCGTAATGATCTTTTACATAAGATTCGACTTCTTTTAAATCATTGGGACTTGCCTCGGCGCGAACTTGGTTGGTCTTATAGGTTTGGATACCATCGTAGACAGTGAAGGCATTTACTCCCAGATATTTGATCAAGTAGTCGCGAGAAAAAGTACGGGTTAATAATTCAGGACGATCGGCTTCAGCAAGGAAAAGATTTCCTGAGAAAATCATGATCGAAAGAGCAGTCATAGCGATAGCCATCCGAGCACGTACAGGTCGTTCCTCTCTTTTAATGCCTTTGCGCCATAAAAGAATTGGTAAAATCACAATATCAATCAAGTATAGAACGTCGTAAGGGCGGAAGAGACGAATTGCACTCTCACCCAAACCACTGGCCACTTTACCAGCACCTAGGAAAGTGTTCACGGTAATAAAGTCAGTAAACTCACGATAATAAACAACGTTGGCAAAGAGTAAGAAGCTCGCCAGTGCGTAGATAACCATCATCGTGGCATAAGAGGCTTTGGACCGTCGCACATATAAAGCAATCGACAGTAAGAACATCGTCGACGCGATTGGATTGATAAACAGGATGAAGTACTGAGTCAGACTCTCAATCCCTAAATTAAATTCAAATAAGTATGCAAAAACACTTTTCGCCCATAATAAGAATGTCAGTAACGCATAAAAGCCGAGACGTTTATTCAAAAAAGTAGGAGCTTTTAGTTTTTTCAATAGTAACTTCCTTTCTGTCGCAGAAAAAATGCGAGTGTTCACTTGTTACTTAGTTTACTCGGTTCCATCAAGTCAGTCAATTCTTATTAAATTTTGAGCAATCAGGCTTAAAGAAAACTTTATAAGCGAAAAATACGCTTTTTTTTTGCTATACTATAGAAGAAAGCGGGGATGAGAGTGGAAATAGAATTAAATAATTACGGTGTTAAACGTATCCGTCAGGGAAACCCATTAATTCAGCAAGAAGACCTGAAACAGAATATAAAAAAAATTCCTCTAGAATGGGTAGAGTTTGTCGATAATAAACATAAATATATCGCGGCTGGTTATTTAGGGAAACAAAATAAAGGCTTTGGTTGGGTGCTGGATCAAACACAACGACCAATCAACCAAGCTTTTTTAATGGATAAATTTCAGCAGGCAATTGATCAGCGCCAGGCATTCTTTGCTGATCCGGGGATGAATACTTTCCGTTTGTTTAACGGCGAGGGCGATGGCATCGGAGGCGTGACTGTTGACTACTATGCGGACTACCTAGTGATATCTTGGTACAACGAAACTATCTATCATTTTCAAAAACTGATCGTGGATAGCTTACTGGCCGTTTTTCCAAAGGCGAAAGGAATCGTTGAGAAAATTCGCTTTAAGAGTGAAGGCAAGGAAAGTCGTTGGTTAGCAGGAGAAAAACCGCAGGAACCTTTAATAGTACTGGAAAATGGCGTTTCTTATGCCGTATACTTAGATGAAGGCTATATGACGGGGATATTTTTGGATCAAAAGGAAGTCCGGGGACGTTTGACGGAGGGTTTAGCTGCTGGGAAGACAGTCTTGAATATGTTCAGCTATACAGGAGCTTTTTCAGTAGCTGCTGCATATGGCGGCGCGTTAGAAACGACAAGTGTTGATCTGGCACAGCGAAGCCTGCCTAAGACACAAGAACAATTTGAAGTAAACGGTCTACCATTAGATCAACAAAAAATAATTGTTATGGATACATTTGACTATTTTCGCTATGCATTAAGGAAGGGTTTAAGTTATAATTTGATTGTCTTAGATCCACCTAGTTTTGCCCGTAATAAGAAAAAAACTTTTTCTGTTGCGAAAGATTATGGGCGTTTGATCGAAGACAGTGTGGAAATTCTTTCTGATGAAGGGATGATCATCGCCTCTACCAATGCGGCGAATCTTCCAATAAAAAAATTCAAGCAAGCGATCGAAACAGCCTTTCAAAATAAAAATGTCACGTATCAATTGACAGAAAGCTATCGGTTGCCCGCAGATTTTCCAGCCAGTAATTTTGAAGAAAGCAATTATTTGAAAGTATTGTTTTATATGATAAAAAAATAGAAGAAAATGGGATGGGATGCGTATGATGGATATTCAAGTAAGAGAGGTACGATTTGATGCGGGAAAACCTAAAATCTGCGTACCGATTGTGGGTAAAACTTTCGAGGAAATCATTGAACAGGCAAATGAAGCCAAGAAGGTTGCCGAAGTAATCGAATGGCGAGCAGATTATTATGAAGATGTCTTAGATGACGATAAATTGAATTCGACTTTGCTAGCATTGAGGGATGAGATCAGGAACATTCCATTGATTTTCAGTTTGCGGACGACAGAAGCCGGCGGACAGCTTGACATTTCTCTAAACCAATACCGTCATATTAACGAATTTGCTGTTTCTTCACGTGCGATCGATCTGGCTGATGTGGAAGTTTCCATCATTGATCAATTATCGACGACGTTTATCAAATGGATGCAGGCCTTGGATGTGCGGGTGATTTTGAGTTATTACAACTTTAAGGAAACGCCAGAGGATGCAGTGATTTTGTTCCGCTTAAATTTGATGGAGCACTGGGGAGCAGATATCGCGAAAATCGTCCTTGAGCCACAGAACGAGGCAGATGTCTTACGCCAAATGGGCATTGTAATGAAGGCACAGACTTTCGTAACCCTACCCGTCATATCGGTTTCTCGAGGCAGACTTGGTAAATTTTCACAAATCAGTGGTTCATTGGATGGTTCCTGCATGACCTATGGTTGTTTAGAAGGACAATCTTATGATGATGCCCAGATTGAAGCAGAAAAATTAGCATTGATGATCAATGAATTAAAATAAAGAGGTTTCCGGTTTTCTGGGATTCCTCCAACTCTAAACAAGTGAAATTCCAAACTCGGTCTTTGAGTCTGGAATTTTTTTGTTTGTTCCATCAAGCTTGTTGTACCAAGCAAGTCCATTTATGCAATTTTTTCATGCAAAACGACTTATTTGTTTCCTATGTACTTTTTTGCTAGACTTTAGAAAATGAATGAAGTGAGGGATTGACTTGGCTAAGAAGAAAATTCAAAAAACCAATGCGATTCGTTTAGTCGAACAAAAGAAGATCGCTTATAAAGAACATGAATATGCATGGAGTGAGGATGATTTAGGAGCCGGCCATGTTTCTGAACAGGTGAAGATTGAACCTGCGAGAATTTTTAAAACCCTCGTAGCAGTTGGAAACAAAACTGGTCCAGTCGTAGCAGTTATTCCTAGTGATCATGAATTAGATTTGAAGAAAATCGCGAAGGTCAGCGGCAATAAAAAAGTCGAAATGCTACATCTGCGAGATTTGGAAGCGACGACAGGCTATATTCGTGGCGGTTGTTCGCCGATTGGAATGAAGAAGCTTTTTCCGACCTTTGTCGATGCCTCGGCTGAAAATTATGAACAGATCGCAATTTCGGCAGGCAGAAGAGGGCTGCAAATGGAAATTGCCCCCGACGCCATCGTAGAGCTGACGCGAGGACAATTTGCGGAGCTGACGTATTAAGCAAAGGCGCTATAGGCGGCATGTGTGCCAGCAACATAACCTGTGCAAAAAGCGGTGGTGATATTGTAACCACCTGTATACCCATTTACATCAAGAACCTCCCCGGCAAAATACAAGCCGGGGATTTTTTTGCTGGCTAGTTCCTTAGGGTTGATCTCCTTTAGCTCAACGCCACCACCAGTGACGAAGGATTTCTCTAAACCAAATGTTTTGTTTGCAGTCATAGACCAGTCCTTACAATAGGAAAGAAAGCGGTCCAATTGTTCTTTCGAAGTTTGACTGTAAGGCAGATCGCTGATGCCGACTTTTTCTAAAAAGAAGAGCAGTAGTCGCTCAGGCAAGAAGCCTGTTAAGGCATTTTTTAATTGTTTTGTGGAAGCTGCCGCACGCTCTCTGATTTCTTCAAGTAGTTCATTGGTAGATTTTTCCGGAAAACAATCGAGTATCAGGGTCACTGTCTCTTGTGTTCGCAACAACTGATTAACAAAGCTTGAGCAACGCAAGGCCGCTGGTCCGGAGATGCCGAAATGAGTAAAGAGCAAGTCCATCTCATGGCTCGCAATTGATTTATTTTTCTCGTCAACAACCGATAATTTTACGTCCTGCAAAGACAAACCCTGCAATGTTTTAGCTGACACAAAATCATCAGTTAAAAAAATCGGTGATTCTGTTGGATAGAGAGGTGTCACATGATGACCAACACCTTTAGCAAAACGATAGCCATCACCTTGCGATCCAGTTGAAGGATAAGTAATTCCACCAGTCGTGACAACAACGCTCTTAGCAGAATAATCTCCTTCTGCTGTTCGAATGCCTTGAATTTCAGTACTATCGGAGATAATTTTTTCGACAGGCTCTTTAAAATGTAATTCAACGTTTAAATTTTCTAATTCGTCCTTCAAGGTATTAACGATCGTAGCTGACTTATCTGAGACGGGAAAGATTCGGCCATGGTCTTCTTCTTTTAGAGCCACGCCGCGTTCGTTGAAGAAGGTCATCACATCTTGGTTGTCGAATTGCGAAAATGTACTATATAAAAAGCGGCCGTTACCAGGAATATGGACAATCAAGTCATCCACTGGACGATTATTCGTCACGTTGCAGCGACCGCCACCAGTCATCAGGAGTTTCTTGCCTAATCTTTTATTTTTCTCAAATAGAGCGACCTTGGCTCCGTTTGTCGCCGCTGTGATTGCTGCCATCATCCCGGCAGGGCCGCCGCCGATTACGATTACATCAAATGTTTTACTCATTTTAATTTATCCTCATCTTTAATTGATTTGTTGGGTTTGTTTGTATAATCATACTTTAAATACGAACAATTTTCAGTCAATTTGCAGTGCAGCATGAATTTTTTTTCACTTCTATTAGAAAATGATGTAAACTATGAGTATTAAATGTGAGGAGGAATTTGATGGAAGTAAGAGAATATGTTGAACAGATTCAAAAGAACTTAGAGGCAAAAGATCCGAACCAAGAAGAATTTTTACAGGCGGTGGAAGAATTTTTACCTACCGTGATTCCTTTTCTAGAAGAACATCCAGAGTACGTTGAAAAAAATATTTTAGGCATGATCATTGAACCAGAACGGATGGTGCAATTCCGAGTGCCTTGGCAAGATGATAAAGGCAATTGGCAAGTGAATCGTGGCTACCGTGTTCAATTTAATTCAGCGATTGGCCCATATAAAGGTGGCCTACGTTTCCACCCAAGCGTGAACTTAAGTATCTTGAAGTTTTTAGGCTTCGAGCAAATCTTTAAAAATAGCTTGACAGGTCTACCAATTGGCGGCGGTAAAGGTGGATCAGATTTTGATCCGAAAGGTAAATCTGATTCTGAAGTGATGCGTTATTGCCAAAGCTTCATGACTGAATTATCAAAACATATCGGACCTAACTTAGATGTGCCAGCAGGCGATATTGGTGTCGGCGGTCGCGAGATCGGATACCTGTTTGGACAATATAAACGTCTGCGTGAATACGATATGGGTGTATTGACGGGTAAACCTTTAGGCTTTAATGGTAGTCTTGGTCGAACGGAAGCAACTGGCTACGGTGCCGTTTACTTCGTGAAACATTTATTAGAAGATCGCAAGGATTCTTTCAAGGATAAAAAAGTAATTGTTTCTGGTAGCGGAAATGTAGCCATCTATGCGATTGAAAAGGCGCAAGAATTAGGAGCAACCGCTCTTACTTGTTCAGATTCAAATGGCTACATTTATGATAAAAACGGGATCGATGTCGAATTATTGAAGGAAATCAAAGAAGTTCGCCGTGCTCGATTAACAGAATACGCAAAAGAATCCTCAACAGCGGAATACTTCGAAGGTTCCGTTTGGGAGCTTGAAACAGCAGCAGATATCGCTTTACCATGTGCGACACAAAATGAGATTGACGATAAAAAAGCTGAAATCTTAGTCAAAAATGGGGTAAAAGTAGTTGCTGAAGGAGCAAACATGCCAAGCACGAATGGGGCAGTTAAGTTGTACCATGAAAATGGCGTTCTTTATGGGCCAGGAAAAGCAGCGAACGCTGGCGGTGTTGCTGTATCAGCATTAGAAATGAGCCAAAACTCTCAACGCCTAGCTTGGACGAAAGAAGAAGTCGATAGCAAACTCGATGATATCATGAAGAATATCTACGAAACCTGTCGCGATACGGCTGCGAAGTATGCAGATAAAGATAATTTTGCAGCAGGCGCGAACATTGCTGGGTTTGAGAAAGTTGCTGCGGCGATGCTGGCACAGGGAACTGTTTAAAATTTAATGGTTTACGCTTGAAAAATCGGTAAAAGAAACGTAAAGTATAGATTGTTATGAAGTGATTTTCAAGGAGGAAAAACAATGGCACACATTCATTTCGATTATTCGAAAGTAGCACCATTCGTGAGCGAACATGAAATGGAGTACATCAAATCTGAAGTAGCTCTAGCTCACAAAGAATTACGCGAAGGTACTGGCGCAGGAAATGACTTCCTAGGTTGGGTAGATCTTCCAGTAAACTATGACAAAGATGAATTTGCGCGCATCAAAAAAGCAGCTGAAAAAATTAAATCTGATTCTGAAGTATTAGTCGTTATCGGGATCGGCGGTTCGTATCTTGGAGCACGTGCCGCGATTGAATTCTTACACCAAACATTCTTCAATGTATTGGACAAGGAAGATCGCAAAGCACCACAAGTATTCTTTGCAGGAAATTCAATCAGCTCAACTTATATCGCTGACTTGATCGAAGTAATCGGTGACCGTGATTTCTCTGTTAACGTAATTTCTAAATCAGGAACAACAACAGAGCCAGCAATCGCCTTCCGTGTCTTCAAAGAATTATTGATCAAAAAATACGGTGAAGAAGAAGCTAACAAACGTATCTACGCAACAACTGATAAAGCACGTGGTGCTGTTAAAGTTGAAGCTGATGCAGCAGGTTGGGAAACTTTTGTTATTCCTGATGATGTCGGCGGACGTTTCTCCGTACTTACAGCAGTTGGTTTATTACCAATCGCAGCCAGCGGTGCCGACATTGATGCGTTGATGCAAGGTGCAGCTGATGCTCGCGAAGCGTACTCAAGCGAAAACTTAGACGAAAATGAAGCATATCAATATGCTGCTCTTCGTAATATTTTATACCGCAAAGGTAAAGTGACAGAAATCTTAGTCAACTATGAACCAGGTATGCAATATTTCAACGAATGGTGGAAACAATTATACGGCGAATCAGAAGGAAAAGACTTGAAAGGTATTTACCCATCAAGTGCTAACTTCTCAACTGACTTGCATTCATTTGGACAATACATCCAAGAAGGTCGTCGTAACATCTTTGAAACGATCGTGAAAGTGGAAAAACCTCGTAAATCTGTGGCAATCCCTTCACAAGAATCTGACTTAGATGGTTTAGGCTACTTAGAAGGTAAAGATGTTGACTTTGTTAACTCTAAAGCTTACCAAGGTACTCTATTAGCTCATACAGACGGCGGCGTTCCTAACTTTGTATTAAACATTCCAACAATGGATGCTTATACTTTAGGCTACGCAATGTACTTCTTCGAAATCGCTGTTGGTATCTCTGGTTACTTATTAGGGGTTAACCCATTCAACCAACCAGGTGTGGAAGCTTATAAAAAGAATATGTTTGCCCTACTTGGAAAACCAGGATTTGAAGATTTAGCAAAAGAATTGAATAATCGTCTATAAAATCAAGAAAAGAGCGCTCGTTTAACGAGGGCTCTTTTTTTTGTCTAATAAAAGTAATATATAGCTAAGCAAAATTAATGATAAAAAGCATAATGAAAGAATAAAGAAACCGGTTTTAAACAAATAAAGATAAATAAAAAATGAACAGGAGATTAAAAATAACCTAGGTTGTTTATGTTGGTGTTTTACGAATTTTCTAACAATTATTGAAATACCCTTGATATTAAAGCAAAAAAACTTATAAAAAACGTTTTCAATTTTTTCTAATTATGTTATTATAAAAACGTAGTATTAAAGGGGGATTTATTATGGAAATTACAGAAACTATTGAAATTGGTCTTGCTTATGAGTGCAAAGCAATTGGAATCGAAAATGAAGTTGTTGGAGTTGTAGAGCAACTCTATAATAATACTGTGTTGATCAATGTTTTACGCTGCGCACCTTCTGACCGAGCGACAGTTATCGAGTTGCAGAATCGTTTATTAGTCAAGTACGAAGATGTGCACGCATGTATTGAAGTCGAATGCACTGCGTAACTTCATAATTGAACATGTGAAAAGTTTATTTTGACAGGAACTAGATTCGGACCCTTCAAAGAAGAGGTTCGAATCTTTTTTGTTTCTTGCTACTTTTAACGTTTAAGAATAATCGTGGGACTCTATCAAACTATTGGTGAGATATAAGCGTTTCTTAAAATGTCACACTTTAAAACGTTAGGTATCGCATTAGTTGATTTTACCGCTTTAAAGTTAACAAACAGTCTATTGAACCTTTAAGTTAGAAGAAATACAATAGAAGTAGATGAAAGATAGAGCGGAGGATGAAACAAGTATTACCGCTTGATACGAGAGAGGGATCATACATGAAGGCAATCGAGATTAATCAATTAGAAAAAGTTTATTCAGATGGCAAGAAGGCCTTAGACAACATTAGCCTAGCTGTTCCTCAAGGGACGATTTTTGGATTTTTAGGTCCGAATGGTGCTGGGAAGACGACGACGGTCAAATTGCTAAATGGCATCTTAGATCCGACTGGTGGAGAGATTCGCGTTCTAGGCCTTGATCCAGTTAGCGAAGCGGAAAAGCTTCATCAATCCACAGGCATCTTAACGGAACATGCAGGCATGTATGACCATTTGACCGGCATTGATAACCTGATTTTCTTTGGGCAGGTTTTCGGTCTGACAAAATCGGAAAGTGAAGAAAGAGGAAGGCAGCTGCTAGAAAAGCTGGAGCTTTCAGATGCAGCCCAAGTAACATTGAAGAGCTATTCTACCGGGATGCGCCAAAGACTTTCACTGGCACGAACCTTAATCCATCGCCCGAGTGTACTTTTTTTGGATGAGCCCACCAGTGGACTTGATCCTGAAAGTACCAAGAAGGTCAATGAATTGCTGCTAGAGCTTTCAAGAGAGGAAGGGACAACGATTTTCCTTTGTACCCATCAATTAAGATACGCCCAAGAAATATGTCACGAATATGGTCTGATGGACAAAGGACAGCTTCTAGCATTAGGCAGTCTATCGGAATTACGAAAACGTACCTTCAACAGTTATAAGGTAACGATTGAGACAGACTTTATGCCGTCATCAGTCAAGAGTAAACGAATCAAAGAGGATATTTATGAGTTGGTGATTCAAGAAAAAGCAGAAATTCCTCAACTGGTGAGAGAAATCATTGGGCAAGGCGGGAATATCATGCAAGTAACTCCCAAGGATTTTTCGTTAGAGGAAATCTATTTTGCGTTATTGGAAGGAGGAGAGTCGCATGTTTAATAGTCGGCAAAAAGCGATTATGGTCAAGGATGTAAGGGGAATTACTGAAAATAAACGCTACTTTTCTGTGCTGACGGTTCTTCCGTTGATCTTCTCAGTAGTTTTTCCAACGATTATGCTGCTAACGGTTTTACTAAGCCCAACGGATTCTTCTTCATTTACTGAGATGGCACGTATTTTACCAGATTTTCAAAAACTGGACCAAGATCAATTGATTCGCGACTTGTTGTCTTTAATGATCAATAATGTCATTCCGATTTTCTTTTTGATCATTCCGATTATGACGGCGAGTGTCATGGCGGCTAGTTCCTTTGTAGGGGAAAAGGAGAAGCGAACGCTGGAGACATTGCTTTATTCTCCGTTATCGATTCGTGAAATTTTCCAGGCGAAAGTCTATGCCTCTTTTTTTGTAGCAATCTTTGTGACCTATGTTTCGTTTATTTTAACTGTAATCGTGATTGAGGCAGAGCTATACTTTCTTAAAGGAATCATGCTTCCTTTAAGCCTTAATTGGCTGTGGGTGATGCTGCTGATTGTACCTGCGATTACCATTATCTCAATCGTACTGATTGTCAAAGGTTCAGCTAAGTCTACGACAATCGAAGAATCACAACAGAAAGCAGCCTTTTTGATTATGCCGATAGCTCTGCTTCTTGTTGGTCAATTTACTGGTATCCTCGTTTTTGGCGGATGGGTAGTGATTTCTATTGGTCTTATTCTATTGCTGATTGCTCTGCTGCTGCTCAGATTTTCCATGACTGGATTTACCTATGAACGTCTACTAGAGCGATAAAAAAATCGTAAACAAACTTCTGCATTAGAGAAGAGTGTTTACGATTTTTGTTTTAGTCAAATTGAAGAATACTTGCTGTGATGCTGCTAATGCTGTCTGAGTCAACTGAAAGGACACGTAGATCGTCTGACAAGATACCTGCCACGTTTTGGCACCGATAGACGGCCGCTTGCTGTTTCGAATTGACCGGCCAAACGTAAACGGCTTGTTTGCGATGCTGCAGAACCTGAATTAGATCATTGTTGGCGGTTCGTGCTTCAATGTTCATGAAATCCAAGGAGGTTTTGGGCGCGCCGATTAGATCTAATGGCAAGATATAACCTACCTTCGTTGTTGGAAAGAGCTGTTTCATCCTATTAGCGACGTCTAGGTCCATACTTTGCAGTTGATGATCGGCTAGCTGCTCTTTTAATGGTAATAATTGTTGAACGATTGAGTTTTTAGTTTTATCAGTGACCTTTAACTCAATCAGCAATTTTTGATTCAAACGGTTCGCTTCAGCTAGATAATCCGCAAACAACGGAATTTTACTTGTATAGCCATTATCTTTTAGCGTGATGTTCTTCAGTTCATCCCAAGTGGCTTCGTCAATGCGCAAATTTTTATCGGCTAGATCCTTCAAATTTTCATCGTGCATTACGACTAATTGCTGATCTGCGGTTTCCTGAACGTCCATCTCTACAAAATCTGGTCGGTCTGTTATGCTGGTTTCTTTTAGAGCTGCGATTGAATTCTGGACACCATTTCGGTTAGTAACTCCTCGATGCGAAATGGTAAAGGGTTCATTTGCATCTTCTAGTTGAAAGGTGTGAGCATAATGCAGCGAGTATAAGCCAAGACAAACGAGGATTGTTAAGCCCAGCCAGACGATTGTTCCTTTTGTTGTAGAATCATCAATCACTGGCTGTTTATCTGATGCAGTCAGGTAGAGGAAGAAGAGTCCCCACAATACGTTTTGTAATACACGATAGAAGACCAAGAAGAGCATCGCGCTACTTTGTCTGGTCAAGAACTGTGTAAGCCAAATAAAACCAATTTTCATTAAAAGACTGGAGGCTAAAAAAGCCAATGGAATCAGGAAAAAAAGACAGAGCTGTTTCATAGATTTTTTTTTCGTTTTTTGCCAGCTAAGCTGTCGACTTTCCTTTAAACTTTTCCCTTGTTTTAGATACTTTGGTGCTAGGACCATCCGATAAAGGAAATAGAGAACGATCAGGTATAGGAAAACAATCACCGGCAGTATTTTCCAACGATAGAGAAAAATAAATGAAAGTATTTTAGCTGGAAGTGGCTGCCATGCTAACAACATTTGGTAAAAGCGAAAGAAAAAAATTGGAGACAAAATCAGCCAGTAGGCAAAGCTAACAAATGCAGCTTTTAAAGAGAAGTTTTGAAATCCTTTTTCATTTGACTGTACCTGACTGAAAAAATTTCCGTAAAGAAAAATTAGAGCCAAAAAAAGTAATAAGTACAAAGGATGATACAGATTATTTAAAAAGCTTTGTCGAAAAAATAAAAAGAGTCCCTCTGATAAAAAGGGAAGACCAAAGACAAGCATGATAAAGTTATATATGGAAAACGTATTGAAAAAATGCGTTATTTGTTGTCGAAAGTAATTCATTGTTCCTCCTAGAATGCTAACAGTAATGGTTTATTTGGAATAAACCGCGCTTTTTATTTAGGGTATCATAAGTCTGTGATTCAAAGTTTGATTATTTCGTGAAATTTGCGAAAATGTGCCTGCTCCTTCATTCAAAATTCAATGCAGCTTCTTCTATTGAATGATAAATAGACTGCGAAAAGCGTAACTCGCAGCTGACTTTCTGTCAATTAATTGTACATTTAAATTAAGCGTCTAAAAAATGCTACACAGACCATACCCAAAATACACAAAAAAAATCCACTAATGAAAATTAGTGGAGGAGTAATTTTTCTAATAGGGCGCCGCCTTGTAATAAAGCTAAGCTGTATAAAAAGATCGAAGCTGGTTTAGCTAAAAAGATAATCGCGCTGTATTTCTTGAAGGACATATTAGTTAAACTAGCCATCAAGCACAACGCATCATCCGGTGCTACAGGCAAGAAAATCGCTAAGGTAAATAATTTATCAAAACGAGGATCATCAAGCCAATGACTGTATTTCTGATAAACCTTGTCACTAACAAGATGCATAATCAACGGCTTGCCGTAATGTCGTCCCATTAGGAAAAGAATCAATGAGCCAATTACGATACCGACATAATTATAAACGAATCCCCAATAGGGTCCAAAAATCAGCACACCTGCTGCGAGGCTGATTCCCCCTGGAATAATCGGGATGACTACTTGAACGATTTGGATCAAAACGAAAATGAGCGGGCCAGCGATCGGTGATTGTCCGACGAGCTGCTGCAATGAATTCATATCATCAAATACCCCTAAACGATAGAAGTAGATCGATAAACTAATCGTTATGGCAATACCCATCAACGAAATAATATTTAATAGTTTTCTGGATTGAACAACACTCATCTGACTCAACTCCTTTGTCTTTCTAAAATGAAGTATAAAGGATAAATTCACAAAATGCATAGGTCTGAGGTAGTAATTTGTAAATTTCGTGCGAAACTTAAAATATTTTTAGATATTTAGTGGTTGCGCTTACAATGTTGACGAATAAATAAATAAAACAGAAAAAAATTTCTGTTTTATAAAGGTTTATTTCATTCGGAAATTGGAACGCGTTCGTTTTAATGCTCGTTCGATCACGTTTGTGAACATGAAACCGATCGCGATAGCGCCAGCTGTGACGAGTACAGTGACAACTTTTTCCATTGATGCGGTAAATTCCTGATTCATCATATGACGCACGGCCATATAAGCTGGACCTCCAGGAACTAAAGGAACTAAACTCGGAACGTTGAATACAATTACAGGCATATGCATGGTCTTAGAGAAGAGGATGCTAATTAAACCGATCATTAAGGCACCTAAAAAATTAGAGATGCCGATATTTTGATGGAAATATGTCTGCAAGATCCAAAAAGTCATCCAGCCCGCAGCTCCGGTGAAGCCGCACGCCAAAAAAGCTCGCCGAGGAATATTTGTTATCACACTGAAGGCGATCGTGCTAAACATACTGAATAGAAAATTGACAATAAAATTCATGAGTGACCTCCAACTAGATTTATTCGTTAAAAGAAGTTAAATGCGACAATAATCCCGCCACCGATTGCCCCAGCGATAAACAAGGCTTCCGTTCCACGAGCGACACCACTGATTAAGTGACCTGCCATAATATCACGAAAAGCATTCGTGATAGCTAACCCAGGAACAAGCGGCATGATTGAGCCGATAATCAGACTGTTTACATCACGAGCAAAAGAGGTTGAGACAGTTAGCAAGGCTAAACTGCCAATAATTAACGCCGCCGCAAAATCATTCAAAAATTTCATCTGTAATTTATTCCCAAAAAATGTGTGAACACAAAAACCAATCATTCCGATGATAAAGGTCGGGATAAAATCAAACCAAGTACCGTTTAGGATAATCATCAAGGTACTGCTGACGATACCCGCAGAGATAATCTTCCAAATATAAGGAAAATCTGGTGTATCCTGATCAACTTCCTCTAGATAATGATAAAATTCCGGTAAAGAAAGCTCACCATCAGCGAATTGGCGGGAGCCTTGATTGACGGCGGTCACTTTTTCCAAATTGATCGATTGAGGGGTAATTTGAATCACCTGGCTATTCTGTTCAGAAGGGAAGCCGACGATCAGCCCCGTGGCTGTTACATAGGTTTGTATATCATCAAGCCCCGCATTCAGGGCGATTCGTTTCATTGTATCTTCTACCCGATAGACCTCTGAACCAGACTCCATCATGATTTTTCCGGCCTTTAAGCAGGTATTTAAAACAAGTTGCGCATAATTTTGCTGTTCCATCAAGCTAACCACCTTTACTATTCTATACTATAGTAGAGAATAAGAATAAATTAGACAAGAAAAAGAATAAGGATTGTCAGAAAACCTTAGAGAAAGTATAATAAAGTAACAGCGAACTTTTTTTGTGAGATACGAATTTTACTTTAAAGAAACAAAAATGTATTCTAATGTATAACGACTCTTTTGTTTTTTAATGAAATAAGTTAAATATTGCATAAATAATGAAACGTTTACACTGCCTTTGTAAGAAAAAATTTGCATAAGTTCACCTGATTTTAGAAAAAAGTTTCTGTAAATTTAGATAACATCCTACATAAGGGTTGCAAAACTAATCAGTTTTTGATTAAAATAAAATGACGGGAAAAATAATAACATTCTGGGAGGAATTACAATGAGAAGAAAAGTTTACACTAAGGACCAGATTCTAAAGGCTGCCTATGAAGTTGTCGAAAATGAAGGTTTCTCTGGATTTACCGCACGAAACATTGCCAAGAAAATGGGAATCAGTACGCAACCAATCTATTTAGAATTTAAAAACATGAGTGATCTTAAGAACACTTTGTTAGATGAAATCTGCAATCACCTATATTACGATATTTTCCCAGAAGTTCGCACAGGTGATACGATCATTGACCTAGGCTTGAGCTATGTTTATTTTGCGAAGGAACAAAGTAATCTTTACAATGCGCTATATGTACAAGAGTACGGTGGTGGAAAGAAAATGCATGACTTCTCTTACAATTACTTCCATCAATTAATTCTGGAGCATCCTAAGTACAGCCAATTATCTGAAAAACGTATCAATGCGTTACACGTAGGAATTTGGATTTGCGTTACAGGGATTGCGACACTGATGTCGTCTGGTATCATTGCACCAACACAAGATGAGATCGTTCATTTGATCAATCGTACCTTGAATAACATCTTAGAAGATGAAGATACTTCAGTATTAGATAGATTGTAACATCTTGACATTTAAGCAAAAAAAGGTAAGATAAATGTTGCGGAAGGTTGGCAGAGTGGTAATGCACCGGACTCGAAATCCGGCGAGCCGCAGTAATGTGGTGCACGGGTTCAAGTCCCGTACCTTCCTTATTTATCAACCTGTTTAGAGTTGTTTAGCTTAGGCTGAGCAACTCTTTTTTGCTGTTAAAACAAAAAGAGGCTAGCTGCTTTGGTAACTAAAGCAGCTAGCAAAATGAAAAGTTTATTAGGGTTGAGTAGACTATAAGGGATGAAGCTTAACTGGAGCTTAAACTATCCAAAATGAGTTTTCGCATTTGATAAAATGCCAATTTTGCTTGCTTTCGCTACTTTTCCTTTTTTAAAGTAACAGTTGTTAAGTAAGTACCAAGAAAAACTTGGTCATACTACCTTTTTTTGGCTCTGCCGGAAGGAAGCGGCTCATACCCGTTCGCTCTAATAAAGGCATCGAATGAGCCGTAGATTTTTTTTATTTGTTTGGTTTGACCGAACTCATTATACTTCGGGACACGATCGTTTGTTGTAATAAAATCATTCAGTTTTTTTATCAATTCCTCCTTTGGCAGCGGCTTGTTCTTGCCAGGAGTATTCAGCGGAAAGCCTTGGCTGCGAAGAAAGTTATTATAGGAACCAAAGTTTTTATTGATAATATGCATGTGCCCCAGTTCTGTTGAAATCGGTGTACGTCCATGCTCCTGTGTAAATAAATGCAATTCGTTGATGACCATTTCTATGGTCATAGGTTGTCTGGTTTTGGCTTTTTTGGGGTTGCTTTTTTTACTGTTTGGTTTGACTCTGGGTTTCAATTCTAAGGATTTATCATACAACGACTCATACCCATGAGCTTTAAGAAAATCAAAATAGGAATCAAAATAGCTTTTAATGGCATAACGATAGCCGAACTCGCTGGCTTTTGGGGCGCGTTGATGCGTTTCTACAAAAGCATGGAGCTTTTCTGCTAATTCGATTTTCGTATAGTACTCGATGACTTGTTTTTTGCCGAGTCCCTGACTTTCTAAAAAATTTGTATAATTTTTAAACATGACTCTAATTGGGGTTTGATAGCCAAATTCTTTAACAGTTGGCGTTCGATGGTGCTGTTCGACAAATTTTTTCAGCTTTCTAACTAAATATTTTTCAGTAATCTTTATTGCCATGTCAATGTTCTCCTTTTCGGCTATGAATAAAATAATGAGTTTAGCTCAAATTTAATGGATAAGAAAACGATACCATAAATTAAATAAAGGATTGTTGTCAATATTTTTAAATTTTTGAAGCAAAAAAAATAATTTTCTACAATGCAGACAAAAGGATTATTACTTGATGGGATAAGAAATAGTGGGAATAAATAAAGAAAAATTAGGTAAAATTTATCTAAATAATGTATTTATTAAGTTTGCCAGCTGGTCTTTAAAAAGAATAGTTTAGCAGTATAAAAATCATCGCTTAATTTTTGAGTTGCTTCATACTATTAAGAATTCGATCTACGGTAGCTAAACATTTCATTTATTCAACGTTTAACGCGGGTTCTGTTATACTAAAGACAATCGATCTAGTAATAGGTTCTTTAGTGAAGAGAATGGTTTGCTTAACATTATAAAGGTTACGATAAGAGGTGGATGAAGATGAAAGAGACCGTATTTTTTAACTTAGGTAACGCAATCGCATCAAAGCGTGATCCAAAGGAATTAATAAAAGAAGCTCAGATCGTCAAGGATAATCGTGATCCATTAGGAAAATTAGTGATTGTGGAGGGCGAGGGAAAAGAATCACTGATCTTGTTTGATTTAGCGGATCAAGAAGAACCCTCAGAAAAGACTGAACCCTTCAAAGTTAAAAAGATTATTGAATAGCTAGGCCCCCTCTGTTAACGGAACGGAGGGGTATTTTTTAGCTTTTTTACTGATATAGGACTATTTTCTGTTTTTTAAGGTCGAAAAAATGGTCATGTGTGGATTTTGAATGCTGGTGTATCAGTATTTTAGGAACGAAATCTTAATAAATCGTGTTGACGTGGGATTATTTATTCATTTTATTAAAGAAATTGATATTGAAAGTTTTCCAAAAAAGGATTAAGTTTTCCTCAGGGACGGACAAATGTTGTTTTGGGTTTCAGGTTGGTGATTGGGTGTCACCAGATTTCGGGATTTGTGGGTTAAAAAAGGAGT
>NZ_JAHLOS010000020.1 GCF_018917525.1 Enterococcus raffinosus
TGGTGATGCGGTCGGGAAACCAACATCAGTTTATCAATTTTGGGAGGTCTTTTTAATACCACGCTGGAAGCTCTTTTGAACCACCAGCACAGCAGGTGGTTTTCAAACATACAAAAAAAACCGGTACGAAATTCGTACCGGTCACGATTAATTAAATTAGATTACATACGAACCGCAAAGCTTGGTGCATAGTAACTTACAGAACTTACTGTAACAGTCTCACCTGGTTGTGGTGCGTGGATGTATTGTCCTCCACCCATTGCAATAGCAACATGATACGTTCCACCAGGGCTACCCCAGAAGTATAAATCTCCTGCTTGTGCTTCGCCAACTGAGATACGAGTTCCAGCTGATTCTTGAGGTACTGTCCAGCCGCCGATTTCGCGTCCAGTAGCTTGACGGAACACGTATGAAGTAAAGCCAGAGCAGTCAAATCCTGCAGGTGTTTTTCCACCCCATACATACGGTGTACCAATATATTTCATAGCTTCTGCAACTACGCCTGATCCATTTCCAGATGGAGCTGGAGCCGGTGATGGTGTAGGAGTTGGCGCTGGTGTTGATGGCGTTTGGTTATTTGTTGATGATGAAGTCGAACCTTGATTATTCGAACTTGTATTTTCTGTTCCAGATTCAGAAGGCGTTGTTGGTGTTGCTCCGCCGCCTTGGAAATTGTCTCCATTTGAAGATTCTGTTGCTGAAGAATCCACTGTGCTTGATTGAGTTTGCTCAGTTGAAGAAGATTCTACAGTAGAACTAGAACTTTCAGTTGTAGTCGTGCTAGTTGTAGCTTCTTCTTGCGCTTTACGATCTGCTTCTGCTTTAGCATCTGCATCAGCTTTTTCTTGTGCTTCCGCTTCTGCTTTCTTAGCAGCTTCTTGTGCTTCCGCAGCTTTACGAGCTTCTTCTTGAACACGTTGTTGTTCTTTGATAGCTGCTTCTTGTTTTTCTTTCAAACTTGCTTTATCGCTTTCAGCTGTTGCTTGTTCAGCAGCTAACGTTGTGGTTTGGACATTTAAATCAGCTTGTTTAGCGATCAAATCACCTTTTTGACTTTCTAAAGTCGCTTGGTTAGCAGCAATTTGTTCTTGTTGCTTTTTATTTTCAGCTTGTTTTTGTTCAACTTCTGCTTTATCCGCTTTTTGTTGTTCAACTAAATCATTATTCGCCTTAACGATTGTTGTCATTGCTTGAACACGGCTAACAGCATCAGTGAATGACTCAGCATTCAATACTACGTCAATAACATTAGCACCTGAAGATTGTTTAACTTGTGTATCACGTGCTTGTTCTTTAATTGCTTCTGAACGTTTTTCGATACGTTTGTCCAACGTTTCGATTTGTTTTTGCAATTCTTGAGATTTTTGTCTTAGAGATTCTTGTTCGTTTAATAGCCCTTGAGCCTTATCGTTAATTGAAGCAACTTCACCTTCTAATGCGCTTATTTGTGATTGCGCATCGGTTTGTTGACCTTGTAAACTTGAAATTTTTGCATCCTGATCAGCAATCTTACTATCAAATTCATCGGCAGAAGCTGCGGCTGGAGCTGCTAATGCGCTTAATGTTACTGAACATACCATTAATGCTGATAACAAACTTTTTTTCACTCTTATGTCCTCCGACTATTTCTTAAGTTTAATTTTAAAGTTTTGATTTTTATTAGACTTTTTTTCTAACACATTCATGAGTTTACCACAGCTGTATGTCATGCAGATAATAGCTTTGTTACAAAAACATTTCATTTCACTATTTTTTAGTTACAAATTCCGACTACAAAAAAACAGAAGAAAAATTCTTCTGTTTTTTTACGCTTATCAAAATAATTGGATTATTCCTTACATACCAAGCTCTTCCTCCGGTGGTCCAATCAAAAGTTTTTCTAATGGGAAGATTAAAATTACAAACGTTAGAATATTAAAAAGCAACGTTGGACCTAAATATCGTGGAACAAAAAAGTCGCTGCTGACCCCTGTTAGACCGAAGACAGATTGCAGCAATAAACTGATTAATTCAAAGAGCGTTACACTGATTACAACGGTAAAAAATAGCGTTAAAATATTCTGTTGAATAGTTTTTTTGAAAAAATAGAATACCATGACAAGTAACGGAAAAATCACGGCATAAATTCCGATAACACCAATATAATACAGATCGTACAATGTTCCCAAGACTAACGAGGTTCCTAACAGAAAACGTTCATTAACAACACGCGAGACAATTAAAAGGACCAATAATGCTAAATGTGCGTTTGCAACATAGATATTGTCTGTCCAGGCTGCGATAACTCGTGTGACATGGGCATCTATTAAAAATAAGAAAAATAATAAGAACGGAGTAATATATTTTAGAGTTGTTCTGCTAATCATTCTGTCGCTCCCGCCATTCTTTGAATAATCGTTACGACCGAAATATCATACATTTGTGCATAGGGTTTGATGTAAACTTCGCGATTCAGCCCATAACTGTCCGGCTTAACTTTCACGACAGTACCAATGGCTAGATCAGCTGGTGAGTTTCCTCCCAACCCAGAAGTCTGAACGACATCTCCTTCTTTGATATCTTGTTCACCTGTAATTTCTGACGCAATTAATTGTTGCGCCTTCACATCATATTTACTTAAAACTCCAAATGAATTTTCTTTCCCTGAACTTATTCTTACTGGAAAATGGTTGCTGCTTTTGTTATCGGAGGTTAACAGTTGAATTTTGGATGAATGGGCATTCACTTCCATTACTCGACCAATCAGACCCTTCTTAGACATGACCGCCATATTCCCTTCAACTCCGTCACTGCTACCTTTATCAACGATTAGCATATCTTGCCATGTATCAGGAGAACGGGTGATAACATTAGCCGTAACTTTTTCATAGCTGGTTAATGTTTGATTCAACTCAAGTTCATTTTTTAAACGTTCGATTTCTTGAGCTTGGTTCTTTGTCTGCTGCTTAACCTCATCGTATTGATCGACTTCGTTCTTTAGTTTTTGATTTTCGTCATACGTATTAATCAAATTGGAAACCGCTGTGACGCCACTACCAAGCCAACGTCCTGGTGCAGTAATAACTTTATCAACCACACTGATAGTATCATTAATGGTCGACTGGACAATATTTGTATCACTATCCTTCGCACGATTTGCTGCAGTAATCGATACAGTTGCTACAATAATAATAACAACAATTAATATAATAATAATATTCTTATTCGGATTAAACTTTCTCACGTAGGCACCTCTGAACGCTATAATATAGAACAAATTTTACCACTAACTGAAGGGATTAAAAAGCTTGGACGATTGATTTTAGAGAATTTTAGTATCTCTCATAAACAAAAAAAGAAGTAGTGAATTCGTTCAAAAAACGATTCAATACTCCTCAACTAAATATCTTTACTTTGTATCACAGCAATCAGACCAGTAGAAAAACTTACTTCAGCATTTCCTAACAAAAACTCATTACTAGCTAAACTGGTTGGTTGCATAAAATCAACAGCCGTAAGTTCATATTTTACATTCTTCAGAGTCAATTTTTTTACAGGGGTTAAGCAACAGAAAGCTAAATATTTCATACAAGGAACTTTCTCAATAGTGTGATTCCCTGGAGCAATGTACCTGACTGTATTTCCTTTATCCGCTATTGTAATCTGAGACAAGAAAGGTTTAAACCTTGGTTCTAACCCTAACCACAAATTTGCTAATAAATGATCCAAACGTCCTCCTGTCGCACCAATTAAAGTTACATCTGCTTTGGGATAACGTTCAAAGGTGCGGACTAATGCCAATTGTGTATCGGTATCATCCTTTTCAGCAGGTGAAGTGTGCACTTCATTTACTTGATTAAATACTTCTTTTTTTTCAGTTTCATTCAACGAATCAAAATCACCAATCGCTAAATCAGGAATAATTCCTCGACGCAAAAGGAATAGATTTCCTCGATCAATTCCAATGATTTTATCAAAATCATTGGAAAAAGCAGGCCAGTGATTAGGATCACCGCCTGCAACAAGTAAAATTTTCATTAGTCGATGGCTGCCCGTAACGCATTAATTTTTTCTTGGGGATTTTCTGCGTCATAGATGTATGAGCCTGCCACAAAAACATCCGCACCGGCTTCTGCACATTTTCTTGCTGATTCTGGCTGAATGCCACCATCAACCTCTATTTCATAATGGTAGCCATGTTCTTTACGCAGCTGGTCTAATTCTGCAATTTTTTCAACTTGGCTCTCGATAAATGACTGTCCGCCAAAACCTGGATTGACCGTCATCACTAAGATCTGATCAACATCGCCTAAAATGTATTTGATTGATTCAACTGGGGTTCCTGGGTTTAACACAACTCCTGGTTTTACACCTGCAGCCTTAATCATTTGAACTACGCGATGAATATGCGGTGTAGCCTCAGCATGAGCCATAATGATATCCGCTCCAGCTTTCGCAAAATCATTGATGTAATTTTCTGGATTAGCGATCATTAAATGAACATCTAACGGTAATTTTGTAACTGGACGCAAAGCATTCACAACAACTTGTCCAAAAGAAATATTGGGTACAAAGTTTCCATCCATCACATCAATGTGAATATAATCAACACCTGCATCTTCTACCATCTTTACTTCTTCACCTAAGCGTGCAAAATCTGCACTTAAAATCGATGGGGCAATTTTCATAGTCGTTTACTCCTTTTTTTAATTTATTTATTTTTCCTTAAAAACTACTTATTTTTTTTGTAGATAGGTCGACGTTTTTCGATTTCTTGTAGAAACTGCAAATAATTATCGTAACGACTCTGGGCAATCGTTCCTTCTTCTAAACGATGCTTTACTTCACAGCCAGGTTCCTTCACGTGACGACACTCACGGAAACGGCAATTCGGTGCAGCTTCACGAAATTCTGGAAATTCTTTTGGAAGTTCATCAACTGTAATTTCTAAAAACTCAATCGAACTGAATCCGGGAGTATCAGCTACTAAACCATCAAATAACTCCAACAGCTCGACGTGACGAGTAGTATGTCGGCCACGACCTAATGAATCAGATATTTCCCCAGTTTCTAAATTCAAGTCCGGAGAAACAATATTCAACAATGTTGACTTTCCAGCTCCTGATTGTCCCATAAAAACAGTTAATTTATCCGCAAATAGATTGGTCAACTTCTGCTTATCTTGTTCACCATCAATTACAGGATAACCAAGCGGCTCATAAACTGAACGGATTTCGTCCATCAACATTTCATCAGCGACTAAATCTGTCTTAGATAAATAGATGATCGGATGAATATACTTATTTTCCAAAGTTACTAGGAAACGATCCAATAGATTGTAAGAAAAATTAGGCTCCACTAAGCTGGTCACAATCACACCTTGATCAACGTTAGCGACTGGTGGACGAACCAAATCATTTTTCCGTGGTAGTAATTCAAGAATATAGCCTTCACTATTTTCTTCGCTGCTAAAAACAACTTCATCACCAACTAAGGGTGTCAATTTTCTTTTACGAAAGTTTCCCCGTGCACGAGTTTGGTAAATTTCACCTTCACTAGCAACATAATAAAAACCACTTAGGGCTTTACGAATCTGTCCTTCGATCCGTCTCATCTCCTTTTTCTTTTGAAAAATTAATTCAATCTACAAGCTGAATACCATCTTAATACATGTCTGAGTCATTTTATCTAAAATTCATCACAGTATATCCTGCTTAAAAATTGGAACAGGCATCCGTCAATTTCAGTTTTATTGTAGCATACTTTAAATCTAATTTCAGTACAAATAACCTAAAAACCTTTCCTAAAGAATTTAGGAAAGGTTTTTTCTATGGTACTGAGATTGTTTCTGCTTTTTGAACATTTTTAGTCATTACGGCTTCCCCATTTCGGCGAACTTCAATCGTGGCTGATCCACCCTGGGTTATAGTTGCAGTTACCGGCTCTGATACTGATAATCTGTTCTTATCTAATGTAAAATTCATCACTTCTGTCAAGCTTGTCTTTTTAGCATCCTTCAGTAAGACAGTAATTTTTTCTTGTTCATCACCTGAACCAGTAAATTTAGCAGATATCGTCACATCAAAGCTTGTTTCTTCATTTTCTGGTCCCTTTGAGACATAGACTGTCACAGTACTACCAAGCTTTATAGAACCCGCTCCTGGATCTGTTCGAATAACTTTTCCCTTTTCAACATCATCTGAAAACTCTTGTTGCTCAGAATATTTCAAGCCTAAATCAGAAATCGTACTTTCCGCTGTAGTTTTATCTTGACCAGATAAATCATTTAGAGTAGCGTATTCTGAGCCTGAGCTGACTTTTAAGGTGATAGTGTCTTTTGAAGTCAATCCTGTTCCACTGACAGGATCTTGACTGATGACCTCTCCAGCTTCAATTGTCTCACTATATTCATCTACCCGTTTGATTTGGTCTATTGTAATTCCTAATTGTAACAGGCTTTGTTCAGCATCGTCATAGGTCATTTGAGAATAATCGCCGATTTTGATTTTTTTAGGTCCATCTGAAACTTTGAAGGTAATCTCATCTTCCTTCGGATCAAGTTTGGTCCCGCTTTGAGGAGTTTGACTCAAAATTTGTCCTTGCGGAACTGTGTCGTCGTTGACTTTTTCCGAAACAATATTTTTTTCTAAAAAACCAATGTCTACTAGCTCTTGCGTTGCAGCATCGATTGTCTGACCTTTATAGCTTTTTATCGTAACCTTCTTCGTACCTGAGCTGATAAATAATCGTACAGAACGACTCTTTTTGATCATAGTACCTGCTTCAGGATTTGTCTTAACAACGTGACCTTTTTTTATTGTATCGCTTGGAACCTCTGACGTTTTACTGTCAACAGTCAACTTTGCGTTTTTTAACGCGGTTCGTGCTTCTGATTCAGTCATATTCTCAACTTGAGGAATCGATATTTCGGCAGAGCTAGTCAGTAGATAGCCAACGACTCCACCAATTCCCAACATCAGCAATAAGAAAATGATAATAAAGCGCTTCTTACCTTTTTTCTTTTTCGGCTTTTCTTCAGGTGTAGGCTGTTCTTCTTTAGGTTTTTCAGTCTGTATGTCTTCTGGCTGAATTGGCGTCAATACTTTTGTCTCATCCAGCATCACTGTCGGTTGCCACGGCAATTCATTTGCCCGACCGGATGTTAACGCAGTTGAAAGATCCGCCGCCATTTCTTCGGCCGTTTTGTAACGATCTGCCGGCTCCTTCGCAGTTGCATGCATCACAATGTTCTCTAACGCTTGCGGCACTTCAGGATCAAAGCCTTTTACCGATGGCATTTCGTCTTGAAAATGCTTCAATGCGATTGTCACGGCTGACTCTCCATCAAAAGGCACGCTGCCAGTGATCATTTCATACAAAATAATCCCCAGAGCATAAATATCTGATTGTTTTGTCGCCATGCTACCGCGGGCTTGCTCTGGTGAAAGGTAATGTACAGAACCTAACATAGAATTAGTCTGGGTTAGAGAGGTTTCAGATAAGGCGATCGCGATACCAAAATCCGCGATTTTTACCACGCCTGCCTGATCCATCAAAATATTCTGCGGCTTCAAGTCACGATGGATGATTCCATGCGCATGAGCCAGGCTTACTGCAGATAGGATTTGTTCCATGATATCTACAATCTTGCCGTAAGGAATGTGTTGGTGCATTTGAATATAGCGTTTCAAATCCATCCCTTTCACATATTCCATAACCAAATACTGCATACCGCTTTCTTCATCCACATCGTAAACACCAACAATATTGGGATGAACCATTTCGGTTGCTGCTAAAGCTTCCCGTTGAAAACGACGAATCGCAGTTTGATCATTTTGAAAATCGAAGCGTAATATTTTGATGGCAACATCACGATCCAAAATCAAATCGTGGGCCAAGAAGACGTTTGCCATACCACCGCTACCAATATTAGCGATGACTTTATAACGTCCATTGACCAATTTGCCTATTTCGATCATGGACGAGCCTCCCCTTCAAAATGGATCAGCAAGACGGTAATATTGTCCGCACCACCAGCCTCATTGGCTGCATTAATCAATTGTTTCGCTTTAGCTTCCAATGTTTGATCACTTTCCACGATTGCTAAAATACCTTCTTCACTTACCATGTTAGTCAGACCATCTGAACACAATAGTAAATAATCGTTCTGATGGCATTGATGTTCTGAAATATCTGTTTGGATTGTTCCAGCTATCCCCACTGAACGCGTCAGTACATTTTTTTGCGGATGAATCGCAGCCATTTCCGCCGTAATTTCACCAGATTTCAATAACTCGTTCACCAATGAATGGTCATCCGTCAATTGTTTCAGCTGATTGTTTTGAATTAAGTACGCTCGACTGTCACCGACGTGAGCTAAAACAAATTTCTCATCCAGCAAGGCAGTACTAACGATCGTTGTTCCCATTCCTTGCATCTCTGGATGATCGATCCCTTCTTGATAGATTGCTTCATTGACATTTTGAATTTCAGTTGAAAACCATTGAATCGCTTCTTCTGGCTGATCAATAGTTGAGGTTGACCAAGCAGCACCTAAACCGTCAACCGCCATTTTGCTAGCAACATCGCCAGCTAAATGACCTCCCATGCCATCGGCTAATATCGCCAAATACATACCCGCTTGATTGGTAAATACATTTGCATAGTCTTGATTCATATTGCGCCGCTTGCCGATGTCTGATTGAAATTGAATCTCCATCTTTTTTGTCCACCTCATTTTTCTATTTTTTTCGCATTGCACAAATAAAGAAGCCGTCTGTCATAAACATTTCTGGGTATAAAATCAACATTTGTTCATGAATCGCAGGCTGTAATTTCATCTCTAAATCTAGTTCAATTTTTTCAAATTCTGGGTGAGCTGCTAAAAATTCAGCAACCACTATTTGATTTTCTTCTTTCGCAATCGTACATGTACTGTATACCATAATCCCACCAGATTTCAATGTGGGAGCGCAATTCTTTAAAATTTCTAGTTGAATTTTGGGCAATTGAACAAAGTCTTGTGGTTGTTTCTGATATTTGATATCTGGTTTCCTCCGCATTAAGCCTAAGCCTGAACAAGGCGCATCCACTAAAATACGATCAAAAGTTTCAGGTTCGAAATTCGCTGCCGCCTCACGAGCGTCCATTTTTTTCGTCACCACGGTATCAGCTACACGTAAACGTTCGGCATTTTCTCGAACTAGCTTTAATTTATGCTCATGAATATCCAGCGCAGTTACCGACCCTTCGTCCTGCAATAATGCTGCAATATGAGTGGTCTTTCCTCCTGGTGCTGCACAAGCATCTAATACTTTTTGACCTGGTTTGATCTGCATCGCCTGTGCGACTAGCATCGAGCTTTCATCTTGAATCGTCAGCCAGCCATTTTGAAACAATTCACTGCCAGCTAAAAATCCTTTATCCGCGACAATGCCGTAAGGAGAAAGTTCGCTGATACGCGCTTCGATTCCGTCTTCTTCTAAAGCTTCAATCGCCTCAGCACGCGTTAAAAAACGTAAATCAATCCGAGCACTGACACGGCTAGGTTCTAATAATGACAACCCTAATTTACGTGTCTCTTCCTCTCCGATTTCTGCCACGAATTTTTCTGTTAGAAATCTAGGCAAACTGATTTCAGTTGCCAGACGTTCAATTGGGACTTGAATCAATTCTAACGAAGGTGCACCTTCTCGTTGAAACGAACGCAAGACACCATTGACGAATTTACCTGTACCAGGATTTCCTTTGGCCTTAGCGATTTCTACCGCCTCGTTGATAATCGCATGGTCAGGAACACGATCTAAATAAAGCATTTGATAGATGGACAACTGCAATAAGCTTTTAACCCAAGGATCAACTTTCTTTGCTTTCTTGATAAAAGGTTCAATATCATACGCTAATAAAAGCTGCCGACTAATCGTACCATAAACAAGCTCTGTTAAGAGTGCTGTATCCTTGCCGTCGACTTGATTCTTTTGGATTAGCTCATTCAGCAATAAATTTGAATAGGCCCCGCCGCGATTGATCCGTTCAATCGCCTCTAACGCAGTAAAACGAACCGAACGTAATAATTTTTTTGGAATTTTTGCCATTAGTTCACCTGCTGTCCTTCAGTAACTGCTTGTCCGCTACCATTCAAAAAGGCTTGAATCGTTTGTTTAGCTTTGCCGGCAGGTTGTAGCTCGTCGATTGCTAGTACCGTACCTTCGCCACATGCGATATGTAGGGCTTTTTTTGTACGAGCAACAATTGTCCCTGGGGCAGCAGTAGTGGTTTCTTCTAATGGGGTCGTATGGAAAATTTTCCATCGTGTCCCTTCATAGGTCGTAAACGCCACAGGCCATGGGTGCATTCCGCGAACCTGATTGTCGACTTCTTCCGCGGTCTTTTTCCAGTCAATCGCTTCTTGTTCTCGACTAATATTTGGTGAAAACGTGGCTTCCTCTTCGTTTTGTGGCGTTGGCTTCAATTCACCAGAGATGATCTTTGGCAATGTTTTTAGCAATAGCTCTTTACCGACTTGGCTAAGTTTTTCAAACATCGTACCGACGTCATCTTGCTTCGTAATTGCGATTTTTTGCTGACTGAAAATGCCACCAGCATCCATTTTCTTGATCATTTCCATGATGGTTACACCGGTTTCGGCCTCGCCTTCCATGATCGCATAATGCACTGGGGCACCACCGCGATATTTCGGCAATAATGACGCATGGACATTGATTGCTCCTAGTCTAGGAACTTGTAATAGCTTCTCAGGTAAAAATTGTCCGAAAGCAGCTGTGATCAGTAGATCAGGTGACAATTCTTTGATCTTTTCCATTTCCGGTGAACCGCTGATTTTTTCTGGCTGCAGAACTAATAAATCATGCTTCAACGCAGCTTCCTTTACTGGCGTAGGGGTGATGATTTTTTTCCGTCCAACGGGGCGGTCAGGTTGTGTGACTACCGCCGCTACTTCATAACCAGCTTCGATCAAGCTCTCTAAAATAGGTACAGAAAAAGCGGGTGTTCCCATAAATATAATTTTAGTCATCGGCATGTTCCTCCATATAACGTTCTAATTCTTCTGGTTTAATTATTTCGATCACTTGGTCGATAAACAATTTCCCCTCTAAGTGATCGATCTCATGTTGAAACGCTCGAGCTAAATAACCGTAGGCAGTGACTTCCATTTCTGAGCCTTCACGGTCATAATAACGGACCGTTACTTCATCAGCGCGTTCAACGGTTCCGTAGGTTTCTGGAATCGAAAGACATCCCTCGACATCGATGTTAGTTCCTTTGCGCTCGATAATTTCAGGGTTGATAAAATCAAAGCGATCGCCTTCTTCCACTTCAACGACCGCGATACGCAAATTCTTACCAATTTGCGGGGCTGCAAGCCCAATGCCATCGTGAGCCACCATTGTTTCATACATATCGTCTAACAGCGTAATAATCTCGTCAGTGATGTATTCGATTGGCTCGGTCTTTTTATTTAAGCGTTCGTCAGGGTGAATAATAATAGGGTAACGCATGTCATTCCTCCATTGATGAGATTTTTTAGATAAAATACATCGGTTCGTTGTCAATAGCGATCAATAAGCCTTGGCGTTGATCTTTTTGACTTACTTGTAAAATATCTTCTAAAGTTGCTTGTAGCTTCGGTTCATTTTTATATTTGATAATCAATTGGTAGTAATAACGATTTTTGATCCGCAAGATCGCCCCCGGTGTCGGACCTAACAGAATACTTTGGGGACTTAGCTGATTGCGTAGTTGTTCAGCTAATTGAAACGCTTTTTGAGCCGCCCGCATTTCTTCTTGATGAGAAACTGTCACCTTGACCGTGTAATAATAAGGCGGGTAATCCGTCTGATGACGAATTCGCATTTCTTGTTGGAAAAAGCTTTCGTAATCATGATGCTGTGCTAGCTTGATCGTGTAGTGCTCTGGATTGAAGGTTTGAATAACAACCTCACCGGCTTTTTCTCCACGCCCTGCTCTGCCGCTGACCTGCGTCAGCAATTGAAAGGTTCGTTCACTAGAGCGGAAATCTGGCAGATTCAATGCCGTATCGGCATTCAACACGCCAACCAGAGTCACATTTGGAAAATCTAACCCTTTTGCGATCATCTGCGTACCTAGTAAAATATCCGCTTCTCGATCTCCGAAAGCCGTTAAGATCTTTTCGTGGGCGCCTTTACGCCGGGTCGTATCGACATCCATCCGTAACACACGGGCCTCTGGAATTAATTCCGCTAGTTCTTCTTGAACTTTTTCTGTTCCGGTTCCAAAATAACGAATCTTATCCTTGCCGCATTCTGGACAACGGCGGGGAATCCCCTCCTCGTGCCCACAGTAATGGCAACGCATTGTCTTCGTATCCATATGCAAGGTCAAAGAAATATCGCAATTGGGACAAGGCAACACAAATCCGCAATCGCGGCACATCACAAATGAAGAGTACCCGCGACGATTCAATAGTAATACACTTTGTTCACCTTTGGCTAAACGATCGCGCAATTTTTCTTCCAGTTTTTCAGAAAAGGAGGAGTTTAATCGGCGCTGCATTTCTTCACGCATGTCAACAATTTCGACGGTTGGTAATGATGCTTGTGCATTTGCACGTTCATTAAGCTTTAATAACTGGTAAACACCCTTCTGTCCTCGCGCCCGAGATTCTAAAGAAGGAGTTGCACTCCCTAAAACAACTGGACAATCGTGGTATTTCCCACGCCAAATCGCTAAATCACGCGCATGATAACGAGGAGATTCATCTTGTTTGTAGCTAGTTTCGTGTTCTTCATCAATGATGATCACACCTAAATTTTCTAATGGAGCAAAAATGGCTGAACGAGCTCCTACAACCACATGAGCTTCTCCACGTTCTAATTTACGCCATTCATCGTATTTTTCCCCCTGTGATAAACCACTATGTAAAACAGCTACTTCACTGCCGAACCGTGCCTTAAAGCGTGTTGCCATTTGCGGCGTCAATGAAATTTCCGGTACCAGCATCATAGCTGTCTGACCATTTGCCAGCACATCTTGAATGACCTGCAAGTAGACCTCTGTCTTGCCGCTGCCAGTTACACCCTCTAATAAGAAAACCTGATGTTCATGATCAGCACTTTTTTGACTAATTGTCTCATAAGCGACTCTTTGTTCGTCATTCAAATCTAGTGCTGATGTTTGGCTAATCTCTCTTTCGGCATAAGGATCACGATATTTCTCAACCGCTACAAATACTAGCCAGCCCTTTTTCTCTGCTTGGTTCAGATTAGCTAATGAAAAATCCTCTGCCTTCATTTGTTTCACCGCGATCAGTTCTTCCTCATTCAACGCTGCTAAATAATCCAGTAGTTGTTCTTGCTTGTAGGAATTTTTACGTAACTCTGCTTTTAATTTCTTCAGATTTTCCAGCGCAAAACGTCGCTTAATGTAGCGTTCTGTTTTTACTTTATTCTTTGTATGAACCTCATAGCGTAATTCAACAATGCCTTGTTCACGCAATTCGGCTAGTTCTTTTAGCCAGCCCTGTGCTTCCGCTTCTTCCCACGTTAGTGAATCGGAGTTGCCGAAATACTTTGCTTGAACGGACGCATTCTCCGTAACAAGATACAAGCGCTTTTGATAATCTGCCTTCATTACGCTAGGCAGCATTGTTTGCAAGCAGGTCACTTTGAAAGCAAAGGTCGTCTCTTTCATATAATCCGCCAATGCCAATAATTCTTTGTTCAAAACGGGGGTTAAATCCAGCACCCGAATAATCGGTTTCAAATTATCTGGCAACGGTTCAGGCGCAGTTTCAAAACCAACCACGAAGCCTTGGACGTGCCGCGGACCGAAACCGACCTCTACTCGCATCCCAACTTCAACCGCCAATTGAGGCGGTATCAAGTAGCTAAATGGTTGATCTGTCTGCATCGCCGGAACATCCACGATCACTTGTGCTAATTTCATTCTTTTCCGCCTCCATTCTTAAATATTGTACTCGATTTTTGCTATAAACACCTAAATTAATGAAACTATGTAAGGAAAACTTTGGCACAAAAAAGAAGGGACTGCGCCAAATTATTGGTACAATCCCATTTACGCTTCATCAGCAAAAAAATGTTTTGCCTAGTTTTGTTCGTTGCGAATCCGTGCTTCTAGGTCACGTTGATCACGTTCACGTTGCAAATGGCGTTCTTCCTCTTCCATTTTTAAACGTTCCCGTTTGATTTCTGGATGCGGATCATTGATGACTGTTCCAGCATCAATTTCTTCTAGTGCTTGTCCCACACTCTTCACTGATTCAAACGAATCTAAGGTTGGTTGTGCCCCTGAATCTAATTCATGCGCGCGTTTACTAGCTAAGATAACTAAAGAATATTTCGAATTCACATGGTCTAATAACGTATCAATTGAAGGTTTTAACATCATAAGCTTATATCTCCTTTAACATTTTAATATATTTACCAATTACTCGGTCAACTCGGTAATGTTCACTGACGATGATATCTTTGATTCGATCGACAGCTTTTGGTACTTGATCATTAACAACAGCATAATCATAAAGGGCCATCATTTCGATTTCTTGGCGTGCTACACGCATCCGTTCTTCGATCACTTCAGGGCTATCAGTACCTCTTCCAACGATCCGTGCCTTTAGTTCGGCAAGATCTGGTGGTGTTAAGAAAATAAAGACACCATCTGGTACTTTTTCTTTTACTTGCTGGGCACCTTGGACTTCGATCTCTAAAAAGACATCTTTGCCTTCATCCAATGTTTTGTTCACATAAGTTAGCGGCGTACCATAATAATTTCCGACATATTCAGCATATTCCAGCATCTCGCCCGCTTCGATCATCGCTTCAAATTCTTCTTTCGTGCGGAAATAATAATCGACACCATCTACTTCCCCTTCCCGCATCGGACGGGTGGTCATTGAGACGGAGTATTGGAACTCATTATCGTCTCTTTCAAAAATGGCTTTCCTGACCGTTCCTTTTCCAACTCCGGAAGGTCCCGACAATACAATCAACAGTCCTCGTTCAGACATACTAACGCCCTTTCATGCTCTTTTTCGCTAACGCCTATTGTGCACTTTTTTTGTGAAAATTTCAAGAGGCATCGTTAAGCTGCCCCATATTTCTTATGGAATCGCTCAAAACTATTCAACATTTTGGATCTGTTCGCGAATTTTTTCTAAAATTGTTTTTAGTTGAACTACAATGTCCTTAATCTGGATCGGACTGGATTTTGACCCAATCGTATTGACTTCTCGATTCATTTCTTGCAACAAGAAATCCAGCTCACGGCCGACTGGCTCGGTGCTTTCCAAAAGTTTTGCTAATTTTTCCAAATGGATAGTTAAGCGATCGAGTTCTTCATGGATGTCTCCCCGTTCCAACAAAATCGCCAGTTCCGTTAATAAGCGGTCTTGGTCGACAGTATTTCCTAAATATTCTTCTAGTTTTGCTTGATACCGTTGTTGAAAATCTGCTTCATACTCAGTTACGAAACCATTTAACTGAGTTACTAAAGCTTGGACTTTGCTGCCGTAGTCTACTAAAACTTTTCGAATCCCTGCCCCTTCGGATTCACGACTAGCTGCTAATTGAGTAAATGCTTCATTAGCTGCTGCTTGGACTAATTCCTCTAGCGTCTCTTCTTCTGTGGGTTGATCAATCAGCGTCACAAAATCACTTTGTTCCATCGCCTTGACCAAGACTTGCTCCACTGGAAAATCAACGATACCAAAATGTTCTTTTCCGCCATTCTGCAGCTCAGTAACCAATTGCTGTAACAGCGGCCAATCAACTGAAACCTGTTTATTACCGCTTTTTATCGGTGTTAAGTTAATAAAAACATCTACCCGTCCCCGCTGGATTTTTTCCTTCGCGATCTTGCGAATCAAGGACTCAAAAGGGTTTAATTCTTTGGGCATCCGAATTTGTAAATCTAAAAAGCGATTATTGACACTCTTTAGTTCAATATTCAACTCATAGGCATCATTAGCTTGTGCCGCTTGCCCGTAACCAGTCATACTCTTCATTTTATCTGATCCCTTCTGTACAAACTACATCTTGCTTAACGTTTCCTTCAATACCGCAAATTCTTCGTTGCTCAAAGTTACACCTTTTCCCATCTTCTCATGGTTCGGGGCCCAATCCCGTAAATCAAATTTTGGCGGACGTTCATTCCAGCTCACTAAATTCAGTTCCTTACGCCAGCCCTTCGGATTTTCCGATAAAACTGCGATTTCTTCTACGATTTCATAATTAAACTCTGCCATTCTTGTTCCTCCTAGTATATAACTATCAGCTACTTCTCATTATACAGGTCATTAATGAGATAGCCGTTTCGCATGTATTTAAAAAAGAGTGCCAGCATGGTCGGTATCGGCCAACGACGGTACATCGTCTCCAAAGAACCCTCCAGCTGATAAATCTGTAAAACCTGATAGTAATCAGAAAAAATATTGTGATTCTCAATAAAATCTTCAATTTGCTCCTGGACTGAATAATTTCCATTCAACTTGATTGGCATCTCAAATTGCCGTAGGATCGTTTCAATAAATTCCTGCGGTGTAAAAACACGTACTGGCGAAACATTTACCCAATAGGCAAAAAATTCCATGAATGCTAAACTTAGCAGTTCTATCGGTATGTCTTGACGGAAAAACTTTTTCAGCTCTAGATAGAGAGAACCCAAATCAATTGAAATTTCGGTTTTAAGATACCGTAGAAACTTCCGCGTTATTGCTTCAAAATCAACTTTACAACTGAAAAAGTAGCGATAACCTTGCAGCATACCCAAGGCCCGTTTCGTCTCCAAATAGCCCAAATCAATATTTTCCGAGGAACGAGCACTCTGAAACAGCAGAAGATCCCCTAAACTCCACGGGGTTGCAAGAACCAGTCCAGCAACATTATCCGGTAATCGATACTTTTTGTCTATTCCAGGACCATGAACATCGACAATGATCACTTCCGTAATTGGTTTTTGCAAAGCGATATCGACCGGCAAATTATTGCGATAGCCGCCATCCACATACAGCTCATTCTTGATCCTCGCCATTGCCATCATAGGAAAAAAGGACGCTGACGCCAGCAGCCAGTCAATGATCTCCTCTTCGTGACATTCATTAAGTGAAATGATCACTTCTTGAAAGGCAGGAACCTTCGTTGTGACAACATAAAATGGACAGCCGCCCTGAACCCTCTCGCCATCCAAATGTTCTTCCAGCAGGCGCCTGAGAGGTGCAGAAGACACACCGCGCTGACGTAAAGAGGTGCGGACAAACGTCCGTAGTTGATCTACCTGTGCCGAAAAATCCAGCTCCTCAACTTCCTTAAAGGTGATATCCAAAACCTTATCAGTCTCGATCTCCTCCCACAACGCTAACGCTTGATTGTAATCTCTTTGAGCGATTAGTGCACCATTCAAGCCCCCGACTGAGGTGCCTGCAATCACTTCAAATTGAATATTCTTTTCTAGCAATGCCTTCCAAACACCAATTTGATAGGCGCCTCGGGCACCGCCCCCGCCCAGTACTAGGCCAGTATGATAGACTAGTTCCTTTTGCCAAACACCATTAACGAATTGATAGCCTTGAGTAGTCAACCACTGTTGCAAAATAGGATTCGCTTCAATGGTAAGTTTCAGCGCCTGTTTAAACTTTTGACGAGCAGCATTTTCCAGCATCACAAAAGCTGTTTGCCAGTTAAGTGCCGTTGATATTAATACATTATTGATTTTCCATAGATCGCCTTCGTCGGTTTTATCTACTAGCAGCCATTGGGACTTGTGTTGTATCCAATAGCCTTCGCCGTGTTTTACAGCTGTTAAAAAGGCCGACCGACCTTGACTATGAGAGGCATAGAAGGGAAAAAGCAGTTGCGTCTGTTGGAATTTTCCCCAAAATGCTACGACATCCGATATGTAAATCCGCTTTAGCTCCATCGCTTCCTCCCCTAATTTTTTACCATACGTTAATTCCGCATATTTATTTCAGTATAGCAGAAATTTTCTCGCAACAAAAAACTTCAAGGCGCGCCTTGAAGCTTTCTGATAAAGGGTTATTTCAAAAATTAACCATTTCGGGTGTTTAATAAGTACGCTGTTCCATCTCAAATGCTTTGCGCATCGGATCAGTAGCGTTGTTGACAGGAGTCATAGCAATAAGATCGCCTTGAACGATGATTCGGGTTACACCTTCAATTTCGCCACAGGTAATCAAGGTTACCTGCTGTTTATCTGGCTGTACGTCCAAATACTTCACTTCTGTCGGCTGTACGCGAACCTTCAACGTTGTCTTATATGTGTAGATATTGTGCAAATCAGTCAAATAGATCAAATCGCCTTCTTTAACACTTTCGAGTGGTGTAAATAACAATCCAGGTCGATCTGCCCGGTGACTTGCCAATGCATAGTTACCTTCGCCAAGTTTTTGATCTGGAGATAATGTCCCTGCTCCGTAAAGCAGCACCTCGTTGGATAAGCCCTTGAAAATCGGCAGGTTAATCTCTACTGAAGGGATGGCAATACCGCCAATTACTGGTAAGCGTTTATTGCTTAATTGTGCCTGCAAAACCGCTTCGGTACTTGCCGGCTCTACCGCATCAAAATCAAATGATGCCTCTTTTTCCATGTTTTTATCGATCTCTGCTCGATCCATTTTCGCTACGGCATAACGTTCACCATTATATTGCATCAAAAAATATTTGATTTGATTGTTAAAGATCAAAGCTAAACCTACTAACAACAATAAGAAAAGAAAAATATTTATTAGCCAATTTCTTTTTTTCTTCATCTCAAGCCTCCTGCATTCTTGCGCTAATCATATCATACTCTATTAAATCTCGTGACACTACTTTCACTTAATAGAAAAAAATTAAAAAAAAGAAATAAATAGATGGCAAAGTCGTTATTTATTAAAATGATTTTAAATGTTAAAAAGGTGCTTCAATGTTGCAGTTATTAAGGGATTTGTAATCAAATTTTAAAATAAAAGATACGAGCTTTTTTTTTATTATTGAGTTAAAATGATTGTGACGACTATTAGAAAGGGTGAAAATTTGTGCCGGAAACGTTATTTGCTTATATTGATTCCACAAGTAATGCTGTGCTCTCAAAAGGTTTTTCACCCAGCGATTTTGTTGATGGGATCGTCCATCAGCCGAAACATTTGTTATTGCTAGATCCAGTCGCAGAAGCTGGAGAATACGAGCCTCATACAGGTTTGAAAATCGTTAATAGTCCCGATCAAGTCCAACAATTTTTTAACAATAAGGTCTTTACACATTCAAAAGGAATCAAGTGGATTGATTTTAATGATTACGCGATGCTAAAAGAACTAACTCCATTAGAAATTTCTGAATTACTCTACTTTGGACACATGCGAACACATCTACATTCGCCTTTTTTTTATAAATTACAAAACAATTTTGTTTACTTCAATCTAGGAAATGAAACGATGCGTGTGTATTATCGTTACTTAGACGAATTCTATCGTATCCTAGCTAGCAAGTTAACTCGAATCGTCTTGGAAAAAGTCAACGATCGCCGATCCTTTTTCCGCAAAGGCTCATCGGTCGCTCCCTTGGATGGCGAGTTATTGAAGGAATTATATCCGATCTTACAGGAAGGTGCAATTTTTTGTCTCAGTCAGTCTGAATTGAAAAATCGCGTTTACAGCATTCCGATATTCTTATCTGATGAAAAAGGTTGGCGCCGCAGTCCAAAAAATTACAAAAAGGAACAACAGATCGCAGAAATCACTTACGATACTGCCAAGCAACTTTGGTCGCTGGATGTCGAAAATGATGATCCGGTCTTCTCCTTCCGATAAGAAAGGCTTCGCGAACTCGCTCAGCTTTTGAGCAATAAGACCAAAATATTTCTAAATTGCTTCTCAAATTTCGAAATATTTTTGCTTATTGCCGAAAAAGCTAGTTCGTGAAGCCGGACATGGATATGCCTGCTGTAAAACGATTTATTCATGTGAAAATTTTATACTTTCTTCATAGTTAAGAAAAGCATTTGTCAACTTAGGACAAATGCTTTTTTTTGGTTTATTGATGACTTTGTTTGTGAATCAAATTGGCGTCCTTCGGTAAGTACAATTGCGGCGCCTTTTCTGCAACTATAATCGCGACAATGGCAGTCACAATCGCAGTCGCAAGTCCGCTGACACCGTTCATAACAAGTGAGAAGATCCATGGATTCATTCCCCATAAAGCGTAACTTCCCCAGAAAACGACCCCTGCGATAAAATGCCAGAAGAATCTTGCGCCTGTTCCGATAAATGTCCCGAAAACAATGTTCTTTCGAACGCTTCGCATATCTTGCTCACTCAAAGCCTTTTGCACCTTTTTCGCATACAGACCAGCAAAGCCTGCAAAGGTAAACGCGATTGGATACTCGATCAATACTTGAATGACGCTGAGATAAACAACCTGACTCGCTGGAAAATGCAAGATTCCCCAAATGAATGCTGACATTAGTGCTGGCTTTAATCCTCGACGCAAAGCGAACAATGTTAACGGGATCATTCCCAGTGAAATCGTAAAGCTGCTGCCAATAGTCGTTGGGATAAATGACAGCACCAACGCTAAGGCCGCTACGACCGTTCCTTCTACTAAAATTTTTGTCTTATACATAAAAAAACTCCTCCTTTTGAACATACAGTCCACAAAGGAGAAGTAAATATCTTTACTTCATCACAATTCCTACGCTCGAATAACCGAAACAGGTACTAGGGTTTAGAGTAATCTCAATCTCAGCCCGAGGGCTCCCCTTTGCGACAGTATTATTCTATTTTCTAGTACATCCAGAGTATAACAGATGTCTGTTTGCTCGTAAATGTATAAAATACTTTTATCGTGAAATACTTTCCTGATCCCCGCTTGGTGATAAAGTCGTCACCTTTTTGATCCGATCAATCGTCAACATCACCAATTGATTGTCCTGAGTACGGATAACGATAGAATCATTGGTCACCACTTTAGGCAGCCAGCCGGAGATTGTTTGAAATTTTTCTTCGTTGTTTTCATCCTGAACTTGAATGACTACTAAACTATTCTGTAGAGACGCCATCTTCAGCTTGAGAAAGATATTCTCATTTGCCTGCTCTTGAGCGCGTTTTTCAGCAGAATCATTCAAAAAATCCGAGATGAAACGATACGACGAATTCGAAAACAGCTTGATTAAATTCTTCTTGGGCTTCTCGTTTTTAGTCATTCAGCTTCCTCCTATCAAGAGCATGGTTACGTAGTTTGATTTTACTTAAATTCAAACAAAAAAACAAGGAATCTAGTCCATTTCAAAAAAAGTTAACCATTCGTTTAAACCTTTCTGAATTAATTCATAAGTTTCCTCAAAATCTCCGGTATACCAAGGGTCGGGAATTCCCTCACCTACATGTCCAGAGACACGATCCAAGTAAAGATAAATCTTGTTTTCTGTTCCTTTTGGCGCTATCGCTTGAAGATCACTGACATTTTCTTGGTCCATTCCGATGATGTAATCAGCCTCATAGAAATCTTCAGTCGTCACTTGACGAGCCCACATGCCTTTTGCTGAGATATGGTGCTCCGCTAATATTTTTTGCGTGCCGCGATGGGGTGGATTGCCCACCTCCCAGCGACTCGTCGCTGCTGAATCAACATCAAAATTGTTCTCCTGTTTCTTCTCAAAGGCATCGCGAAAAATCGCCTCTGCCATAGGCGAGCGGCAAATATTTCCCATACAAACGAATAGAATCTTTTTCATGTCATTCCTCCTGTGCTATAGTCAATTTATCGAAATGAAACGAGGGATTGTAAATGAGTAAAATTTATCTTTCCGCCAAACTGCCAGAGCTTGGCACTAAATTATTAGATGAAACCGGACTTGATTATCAGGTCTATGAAGGCGACGGTTTAATCTCCAAAAAAGAATTGATTGAAGCCGTCACCGATTGTGAAGTATTGATTTGTCCCCTATCAACACAAGTCGACCGTGAAGTCATTGATGCTGCGCCGAACTTAAAGCTGATCGCCAATTTCGGTGCTGGCTTCAACAATATCGACAGTGCTTATGCTAAAGAGAAAAAAATCTATGTAACGAATACACCGGTAGTCTCTACCAATGCGACTGCCGAGTTGACGGCTGGGTTGATCATCAGCCTATCTCGCCGAATCGTCGAAGGAGACCGCTTGATGCACGATCAAGGCTTTGACGGCTGGGCGCCGCTCTTTTTCTTAGGCCATGAATTAAAGGATAAAACGTTAGGCATCATCGGCATGGAACAGATTGGTCAAGCCTTAGCTCAAATGATGAACGCCTTTGGAATGAAGATTCTCTATCATAAACGCCATGCCTTAAGTACTGAACTTGAGAAAAAATTACAGGTAACCTATTGCTCTCAGGAAGAATTGATCCAGCAAGCGGATATCTTAACTCTCCATGCACCGCTAACAGCAGAAACACATCATCTGCTGACAAGCGAAACATTTAAACAAATGAAGGACAGTGCTTTCCTGATCAACGCCGCTCGTGGCCCACTGATTGACGAAGCCGCGCTGCTTCAAGCCTTAAAAACCGGACAAATCGCTGGTGCTGCTTTAGATGTCTACGAATTCGAACCGCAAGTCACTGAAGGCTTAAAAGAGTTATCGAATGTCATCCTAACTCCGCACATCGGCAACGCCAGTGTAGAAGCTCGCGAGCAGATGGCTGAGATTGTCGCAAAAAACGCGATCGCAATCGAAAAACATGAAACCATCAAACACATCGTTAATGGACTGGATTGAGCTTAACGCTCGTTCCAGTCTTTTTCATATAACCGATAGGCGAAAAATTCGATATCCTTCGCAAAGCGAAACAATTGTGCCGCAATAGTAATAGGCGGCTGATTCGCACCGGCTAATAACCAGTCAGTTAAAATACCGCCGCAGCCATGAGCTAAAAAGCGCGCATAAAATTCTTTGTCGGTCTGAGAGAGCTCTCCTTCTTGATCGACTTCATCAAATAGTCGAACAAATAGACGCTGAGCCAGTTCATTGAACTCTTTTGTCAACACTTCGGGCTTCGCCTGCACGGTATTCAAATAGAATTGATGACAAAGCTGCATCTCTTTCAACATTTTAAGAACGGATTCTTCCCAATTGGTTAATGCCAGCTCATGGGAGACTAAATACTGCAACCCACGCTGATAATAAGCGTAATGGAGCAGATCATCCTTGTCTTTGAAGTGATAATAAAATGTTTGGCGGTTCAAGCTGGCCTTTTGACTGATGTCTTGAACGGTGATTTTATCATAGCTTTTTTCTTGGCACGCAGTAACTAGTGCCTGAACAAATGTTGCTTTGGTCGCTTTTCCTTCCGCCATTTTTCCACCTTCTATGCTTGATAAGGGTAATTGAAATGTTCATACGCTAACGGTGTCGCCATGCGTCCCCGCGGTGTACGCTTAATAAATCCCTTTTGAATCAAATAAGGTTCGTACATATCCTCCACAGTCTCACGCTCTTCGCCGATATTAACTGCTAATGTACTTAACCCGATCGGTCCGCCATGGTATAGCTCAATCATCGTCTTCAATAATTTCTGATCGACATAATCTAATCCCGCTCCATCAACCTGCAGCAGTCCCAATGCCTGATCCGCAACTGTTCGATCAATCACTCCATCGGATTGAACCTGCGCGAAATCGCGAATCCGTTTCAGCAAACGATTGGCGATCCGCGGTGTCCCTCGTGAACGGCGTGCGATCTCGACCGCACCTTCCTCCACGATCTCCGTTTGAAAAATATCGGCTGAACGCAGCACAATCTCTCGCAAATCCTCTTCTTCATAATATTCCATATGAGAAATGATGCCAAAACGATCGCGTAATGGCGCCGACAGCATCCCGGCACGTGTCGTCGCACCGACTAAAGTAAACGGCGGCAATGGGAAATGTACCGGATGCGCCGTTGGCCCTTGCCCTACCATGATATCGACATAATAATCCTCCATTGCTGAATACAAGGTTTCTTCGGCTACTCGCGGCAAACGATGGATCTCATCGATAAACAGCACATCACCAGGTTCTAATTCATTCAAAATAGCGACTAAATCACCCGGTCGTTCGATCGCTGGTCCGCTGGTAGAGCGAATCTGCACGTCCATTTCATTGGCAATCACCATCGCCATCGTCGTTTTCCCTAAACCAGGCGGTCCATACAGCAGCACGTGATCCAGTGCTTCTTGACGGTTTTTCGCTGCTTCAATATAGATTGACAGCTCTTGCTTGACCTTATCCTGACCGATGTATTGTGCAAGATAACGAGGACGCAATGATTTTTCTAAACTTTTATCACTCTCATCTGCATCCGGTGAAAGCAAACGTTCTTCATCCATCTAAGTCGTCCTCCTACTTCTTCATCATTAATTTCAAGGCTGCTCGTAAATAATCGTCGGTATTCTGCAGACTTTCTTTTTCCAGCACCTTTTCGACCTTCTTGATTTCTTTTGGACTGTAGCCCAACGCTTGCAAGGCTTCCATCGCTTCAGCAAGTGCTGTATCGTCGTTGCCCTCATAAAATAGCGACATTGGGTCTTCGACTAATTCGGTCAATTTGCCTTTGAGATCCAAGACCATCTGCTGTGCCGTTTTCTTGCCGACGCCTGGGAATTTCGTCAAATAGGTCACATCTCCGGCTTCAATTGCTTGAATCAAGCCTTGATGATCGTCATTCGCCATGATTGCTAAGCCGCTTTTCGGTCCGATGCCAGACACCGAAAGCAGGCGTAAAAACAATTCTTTTTCGGCTAAGGTTTCAAAGCCATATAGTAAATGAGCATCCTCGCGAATGATTTGCTGGACATAAATCGTCACAGACTGCTCCATTTTACTGCTGTAACGATAAGGATTGCCCGTGGCGATTTGATAGCCGATCCCATTTACATCCAGTACCACATAGCCGGGACTGATGAAGGTCAAACGACCTGTAATATACTCGTACATAATTGTTCCTTTCTTTGGGTAAGAAAATTGATTTTCGGCAGGCTAGCTGCCGCTAGTTTCCAGTCCTTTTTGCCTATTGATAGGCGACCGACAAACTGCACATATGTTCTCATTATTCTAGCACAAAATTCGACGGTTAAAAACTCTTACCGCCGAATCCTTGTAATAACCTTAATAAGGCAAAATAATCCGTCATCCGCAATTCTTGCGTGATTGTCAAAGTCGGTACTTCTTCATCCTCATAAAGCAGGCTGGTAGTTAGGCAAACGTCACTGACAGTCATTGATTCAGTAAAGACAATCTGGAAATCATTTGCTAGAAACCGGTGCAAATCCTCCTTCAAAAGGGTCTCTTCAAACTCCGGAAGATCAGTCTGAAGAAAAATCCTCAACACGGGCTGAACCGTTAATTCCGGCAAACGACGCAAAACTGATAAATAACGTCCGAATAAAATTGATTCACTGCCACCTTGATCCGCTAAAAGCTCAGAAACAAATGCCGCAAGCTTTGGCTGTTGCTGCGTGACCTTTGTCCAAAAAGCTTTTCCATTAATATTAAAACGAATCATAGGGAATAAATGATGATACAAATGTCCGCTGATCAAATAATTCTCAGCATGCAAAGCTTGAAAATTTCTCCATGTGGCGCTATTGTTGATTTTCTTTTCTAATACCTGATACATCGCCTCGATCTCGTGGATGACGAAAAAGGGTGCCTTTGCCAATAAGCTATGGATTTTCTCTGCGATAGTGGGTACACGATAGTATTCCTCTCGTGTTAATAAATGTAAGAAAAGATTTCCTAGTGGAGCTTGCTTACGAAAATAAACAGGCATGATTGGTCTCAATTGACGAGCAAAATCATTAAAAAGTGGATCATCGTTCAAGGCACTCTGAGTGTTCGAAGCCTTTTTTAATCCGTGTTGCTGAACCTCTCGCAGCAAGTGGGCCGCTACTAAATAGTCCAACCGCTGTGCTTTAATAGGATTCAATTCAACTTGAAAAAACTGCTGAATCTCACGGCTGATTTTTTTGATCGGTTCATGCTGCAATAACGTAAAGGGCCAACTTTTCCCACGAAACAAGCGCCAATAATAGACTGATAAATACATTCGCACAACCGATTCTGGCGCTTGGAAAAGTACCTCTCCCCGCTGAATTGTCAATTTTAGCGGCGACAATTCTTTACGTAACTCCTTTAATTTGCGGCGGATTGTAGACTCACTGCGGTATAATTTATCGCTTAGTTCCTTGATTGTTCGCACATTTTCAATAATTAACAGATTAAGCAGGCGATAGGCTAATGAATGACAAATCAAATCGACCAGAAACTGATTTTCTTCCATTGTCTGAGCTGCAATTATCAGACGATAACTGTTCCCTTTTTTTTCGAATAATGGCAAATCTGTTTCCGTGAATCGTTGATATTGCTTGCTCAATTCCGACAGCAGACGCTGCACACTGCGAACATCTAGTTTAAGCAGTTCAGCTAACTCGCTTTTTTTATATAGTTGTCCATCATCCATCAATTCCAATACTCGGACGCTAAGATACACGTCTTTTTCGTAATGTTGTAATTCCAGCGCTTTGATATACATAAAAAAACTCCTTCACGCTACATTTTAGCAAAAGAGCGCAAGGAGTTGATACTAAAGACCTTCGAATAGCCGAAATAAAATTGGCAGCAACGCCACTGTCACTAACCCGTTGACACAAATACACAAACCAGCGAGAATGCCTTCTAGTTCACCGAGTTCGATCGCTCGGCCGGTACCGATCGCATGAGAGGTGCTGCCTAAAGCGATGCCTTTTGCCACGGGACTTTGAATATTGAAAAGTTGGAAAACCTTCGTTCCAACTAAGGCGCCAAAGATTCCAGTTGAAACAACGATCGCCAATGTCACTGGCGAAATGCCGCCCATCTGACTAGAAAGATCAACCGAGATCGCTGTCGTCACTGATTTTGGCAATAACGAAACGACAATCCCCTGCTTCAATGAGAACAAGCGGCCGATCCCAACACTTAGTAAACAGTTAAGCACCACGCCCACCAGTGTTCCTAAAATCACCGGCAAGAAATATTTCTTAAGCTTATCGAAATTTTGGTAAAGCGGCAAAGCTAACGCCACTGTCGCTGGTGTAATCATCATGGTAAATAAGTTCCCGCCAGTGTTGTACTCCTGATAGCTGATTCCGCTGAGTTTCAACAAAATAATGATAATGACTACACTCGCGATCAAAGGATTGATGAAGGGAATGTTCACCTTGCTCAACAATTTTTCCATTGCTAGGTAGATAAGCAAGGTAAGTGCTAGGCCAAAAAGCGGGTTACTTGCCAGCGCTGAAATCATCCGCTTCACCTCGCAATTTTTCAACCTTTTCAGCCAGCCGCGCTTTTTCTTCGTTGCCCTTCATACTGATTTTTTCAACAAATTCTGCTGTTTTTCCGACAGCCACAAGTGAGACAAGAGAGCACAAAACAACGGCGCCTAACAGAATCGGCCAGGTATATTTAATGGCTCCGTAATATTGCATCAAACCGACACCGGCTGGTACAAATAAAATCGTCAAATGATTCAACAGAAAGTTCGCTGTATCCTCAATTGCCGATGGTTTTAATAGTTTGGTTTGGAAGGAAAGAAAGAGGAGCACAATACCGATGATACTTCCTGGAACCGGCAAATGAAGAAACATCCGCAGTCCTTCGCCAATAATAGAATAGAGGAATAATAAACTTAATTCTTTAAATAGTTTCACAAATATCGCCTTTTCTAAAATAAGATAGTTCTAGTATAGCGAAAAAAGAACGCCTCGCTCTCCAAGTTTTGTTGCGATTTCATACATTTTCTGAAAAGGGATTGTCGCTAGCGACTGAATTCCAAAAGGCAATCACTAAAAAAAATACGCCGATCTATCGGCGCATTTTATTTCACAAGCTCTTTATATTGACCGTAGCCGGCTGCTTCCATCTCTTCGACTGGAATAAAGCGCAATGCTGCGGAGTTGATACAATAGCGCAAGCCGCCTTGATCTTGAGGACCATCGTTAAAGACATGGCCTAAATGGGAATCGGCTTCCTTGCTGCGAACCTCTACTCGGTGCATGCCGTGAGAAAAATCCGCCTTCTCAGCTACCCCACGCTTTTCGATTGGACGGCTAAAGGCTGGCCAACCACATCCGGCGTCGTATTTGTCACTAGAAGAAAACAACGGTTCACCGCTGACAACATCTACATAGATCCCTTTTTGATAGAAGTCATCATACTTTCCAGAAAATGGACGCTCGGTCGCATTTTCCTGCGTCACTGCGTATTCCATTGGTGAGAGTTTCTTTTTCAATTCTTCTTGCTCCATGGTTCTTCCCCTCTTTCAAGCTTACTTGGAACACGCTGAGCATACACCCGATGAGAAAAAGTTTCGAAGAATATGCTCATGACCTGTTCTATTTACTACAAAAAGATAAAAAACGCCGAATCGTAATCCAGCGTTTCTCGTCATTCTCTCTAATAATCAAACTTCTTCAACATTTGATTCACCGCACCAACGGGAAAACCGACAATGCTGTAATAGTCGCCTTCGATTTTTTCAACGAAGACGCCGGCGCCGTTTTGGATACCATACGCACCAGATTTATCCTTGTAATCATCACTATCGAGATAGCGATTAATTTCCGTATCGGTCAAAGGATAAAAGGTCACGATAGCGGAAGTTAACTTTTCCTCTAGTTGCTGTCCTTGCCGGATCACTACAGAAGTATAAACCAAGTGGCTGCCGCCGCTCATACTTTTCAGCATACCAAAGGCTTCTTCCCGACTTTTGGGTTTGCCTAAGATCTGTTCGTCTAGTACAACAACAGTATCACTGGCGATTACTAATGCTTCTGGGTGCTCAGCAGCAACCACGGCCGCCTTTTGCCGCGCCATCTCCATCACGTAATCCTTTGGTGCATACTGATCTTTAACTTCTTCATTAATATCAGCAGGCTGAATGTTGAAATCAGCCATCAGCCAGTGGAGTAATTCTTGTCTTCTTGGTGATTGTGAAGCTAAAATAACGGTCATAAATCTGCTCCTCTTTAGACTAGTGTGGGTCTTGAATTCGTTTGAACATATGCTCCATATCGCTGTTGCTGAAATGAATCAAGACTGGACGACCATGGGGGCAGTTGAAAGGATTCTCGCATTGAGCCAAATCCGTCAACAAGACCCGCGCTTGTGCTTCGTTCAAGTGATGGTTGGCTTTGATCGAGCGTTTGCAGCTCATCATGATGGCGGTCGCTTCACGGAATTTTTTGACACTGACAGAACCAGTAACTAAAAGCATATCGATCATTTCGCGAATGATGCTTTCCTCTTGTCCGGCTGGATACCACGTCGGATGGGCCCGTACGATGAAGCTGTTGGGGCCAAACTCTTCTAAATAAATACCGACTTCCTGCAATAATTCGGTTTTCTCTTTCAGCTTGATAGCATCGTTGTTGGGATAATCCAAAACAAATGGCACCAGCAACTCCTGCAGATCATCAGAAACGTCGCCAATTTTTTCGCGGAAATATTCGTATTTGATCCGTTCTTGTGCCGCGTGCTGATCGATAATATATAAGCCGTCTTTACTCTGGGCAAACAAATAGGTCCCATGCATTTGACCGAAATATTCCAGCATCGGGAATCGTTCTTTGGGATGCTCGTTCTCCAGCTTTGTTATCGCCTGTTCAATCACCTTTTCACCCGATTGGGTACTTAGATCAAATTCAGGATGATCGGCATTAGCGACTTCTTCATAAACTTGCTCTTCTGCTGAGACTTCTTCTTCAATCAGCGGTTCAGGGGTTTCTTCCACGATCGCCGCTTTCTCTTGTTCGGTTTCAAGTGGAACAGCCATCGTTTTTTCAACGATTTCTTCCTTTAGCGGAACCGGGGTTTCAACTGTCTCTGATGGTTTAGGTTCAACGTAAAAAATCCCCGTTTTAGGATCATAGTTCAAATCACTCTTTTTCTTCGGCTGCTCCTCTAAGGGCAGGTCCAATTGTTCCGTGTGGATTTTTTCAACCTTGCGTTTGAAGCTGGGATTTTCACCGACATCAGGAATCAAATTGATCTGGCGCAGACTTTCAACAATTCCACGGCTGATCAGCTCCATCAATTCTTTTTCTTTGGATAAACGAACTTCCTGTTTCGTTGGATGCACATTTACATCGACTAGCAGCGGGTCCATCGTAATCTCAAGTACCGCAATTGGGTAACGGCCTACCATCAATTTGGACTGGTAGCCGTTAATGATCGCTTTGTTCAGCGCAAAGTTTTTGATGTAGCGGCCATTGATGATCACAGACAAATAATTGCGGCTGGCCCGCGTGACTTCTGGTAATGACACATAGCCATTCAACGTGAAATCCAAGTCTTTCGCTTCGACCTTCAGCATTTTTTTCGCCGTGGCCACGCCATAAATTCCAGCCAAGGTTTGCTTCAAATCCCCTGTGCCGCTGGTGCTCAGCATCTTGTGACCGTCATGAACGAGACGAAAGGCGACATTTGGATGGCTCAAGGCCATTCGATTGACGATATCCCCAATATTGGACAATTCCGTTTGCAGTGACTTCACATATTTTAAACGCGCAGGTGTATTGAAAAACAGGTTTTCGACGGTGATTTTTGTTCCTGTCCGTAAGGAAGCTGGACGGTGTTCTTCGATTTTTCCGCCTTTTAAGAAAAGGTAGGAACCCTGTGTTTCATCGGCAGTCGCCGTCTCTAAAGTCATCTCAGAAACAGAGGCGATCGACGGCAAGGCTTCACCACGGAAACCTAATGTCCGAATGCGAAATAAATCATCGCGGTTATGGATTTTACTAGTCGCATGACGCTTAAAGGCATTCTCGACATCGTCTTGACTGATGCCTTCGCCGTTATCCACAATCTGGATCTTTTTCAAACCCGCTTCTTCGATTAAAATATCAATTTGTGTGGCTTTCGCATCAATCGCGTTCTCAACCAGTTCTTTGACGACCGAGGCTGGACGTTCAACGACTTCCCCGGCAGCGATCTGATTGGCTAAGCGTTCGGATAATTCTTGGATCTTTCCCATCGAATTCCCCCTTGTTTATATCCGTTTTTGTAACTCGTATAGGAAGTTTAATGCTTCCATCGGGTTCATTTCAAGTAGATTGGCTTTCTTGATACTATCGACTACACCAAGTTCAGCAGTTGACACTTCGCTAAATAACGAAAGCTGCTCGGTTTCCTCAACGATCTCCACATTTTTTTGCACAGGCGCATCAGATTCTAAAGCAGATAGAATCGTCGCTGCGCGGGAAAGCAGATCGGTTGGCATCCCAGCGATTTTCGCAACATGAATCCCATAGCTTTTATCTGCGGGTCCATCCATCAGCTTGTGCAGGAAGACGACTTCGCCGTTTTGCTCGACCGCACCAACGTGGACGTTTTTCAATTGTGGCAGACTTTCTTCTAAAACAGTCAGCTCATGATAGTGGGTTGAAAATAGCGTCTTAGCCTTCACATTTTTGTGGATGTACTCAATAATCGCTTGTGCTAACGCCATTCCATCATACGTCGCTGTTCCGCGACCTAACTCATCAAAGAGAATCAAGCTGTTTGGTGTCGCATGACGCAAGGCTTGATTGGCCTCCATCATTTCCACCATGAAGGTTGATTGGCCGGCGATCAAATCATCGCTGGCACCGATTCGGGTAAAGATTTGATCAAAGATCGGCAGTTCGGCACTTTCCGCTGGGACAAAACAACCCATCTGCGCCATGATCACCGTCAAAGCGAGCTGACGCATGTAAGTACTTTTACCAGACATATTCGGTCCAGTAATCAGCAGCAGCATCTCATCAGGACTCATGTGGACACTATTAGGAATGTATTCTTGATGTCCCAGAACCTTTTCCACGACCGGATGGCGACCTTCTTTGATTTGCAGGTTATGTGTCCCAACCTCCATCGTTGGCTGTACATACTGATAACGTTCACTGACAGTCGCGAAGCTTTGCAACACGTCTGTCGCACTCAAGCTTTTCGCTAGTTTTTGCAGACGCGTGATGGCTTTTTTAACTTCGTTTCGGACTTCTAAGAAGAGGTTGTATTCTAGCGCGACTGATTTTTCTTCCGCTTCTAAAATCAAGGTCTCTAATTTCTTCAATTCTGGCGTAATAAAGCGTTCCGCATTGGTTAACGTCTGTTTCCGTTCGTACTTGCCCTCTTCTAAGTTGGCAAGGTTTGATTTGGTGATCTCGATGTAGTAGCCGAACACGCGATTGTAGCCGACCTTCAGTGTCTTGATTCCAGTCGCTTCACGCTCGCGGGCTTCAAGCTCCGCCAGCCACGTCTTCCCATTGGTCATCGCTTCACGGTATTGATCCAGCTGTTCACTGTAGCCGTCTTTAATGACATTGCCTTCAGTGATTTGCAACGGCGCTTCATCCTTGATCGCTTTTTCAATCAGCTCCACCAGATCATCCATAGGTTCCATGTCAACCAATAGATCGTTCCACTCTCCTTGGTTGATGCCAGTCAATAATTGACGGATCTGAGGCACCTGCATCAGGGATGTTTTCAATTGGATCAGATCACGGCCATTGACATTGCCAAAAGCCACACGCCCAGCTAAGCGTTCTAGGTCATAAACCTTTGTCAATGTTTCGTTCAGGTCCATCCGTTCAAAATAAGCATTCAATAAGGAAGAAACCATCGCTTGACGGGCATTGATTTGACGCTTCTGGATCAATGGACGATCGATCCATTGTTTCAATAATCGTCCGCCCATCGCGGTTTTCGTTTCATCCAGTAACCATAAAAGTGTGCCTTGTTTTTTGCCAGTTCGAATCGAACGAGTCAACTCCAAGTTGGTTTTTGAGAAATAATCCAGCTTCAAGAAATGCTCTGGCTGATATTCTTCGGCCTTTTGGATATGGCCTAAGCTGCGTTTTTGTGTGACAGATAAATACGTCAGTAGTTTGCCAGTCGCTTCTTTTTCTAATTCATCTGTGATATCGGCGGTCAAGAAGCTGAATTCTGCGTTGTCCTCGATGGTTTCTTGATTAGAAAAAACCAAACCAAGACGTTCAGCTAAGTTTTTCTGCAAGCCTTCTGGAATCTCACTGCCAAGAACGATTTCTTTGGTTTGTAGCGCCGTTGCTTCATTCATTACGGCTTCTTCATCATGCAGTAGCGCTGTTTTTAATTCACCAGTTGAAAGATCAACATAGGCGAAACCGAATTTGTCTTTGACTTGAGTGACAGCAGTCAAAAAGTTATTGGCTTTGGCTTCGATGCCCTTGCCTTCCATTAAAGTGCCCGGTGTGATCAATTGGACAACTTCCCGTTTGACCATCCCTTTAGCCAATTTCGGGTCTTCCATTTGTTCGCAAATAGCGACCTTATAGCCCTGCTCCACCAACGTATCGATATAGCCTTGGGCGGAATGATGCGGCACACCGCACATTGGGATCGGCTCCTCTGCATTCCGATTGCGACTGGTCAATGTCAATTCTAATAATTGCGATACCTTGATGGCATCTTCGTTGAAGAGCTCGTAAAAGTCCCCTAATCGGTAAAATAAAAAGGCATCTTTATATTGTTCCTTGATCGCCAAGTATTGTTCCATCATTGGCGTATTTTTCGTTTTTTGAGGCATTATTGCGCTCCCTCCCCTGTAACTTCATCTGCTTCTAAGGCGGCATTGACTTCCTTTTGAATCATTGTGGTCAGATGCTGAAGCAGGTCATTGGCTTCATAAAGCTGTTCACGATAATCGACCACTAATGGATGCTGATCGAATTCCTTGGTGAGGCGATCCGCTTCTTTCAGTGCTTCACGTTCTGCTTCTGGCTTGCCGTAATGGGCAAACTGGACCGCGTCTTTTTGCGCAGCTTTGATGCCTTCTTCTAGTTGCTGAAGTGTGTCGTTTTCATCCACGCGCTTTTGAAGCTGCTGGAAACGTGTGATCACTTCATTTTCACCTAATAATGCTGTTAAATGAGATAAAGCCGCTTCGACGGCGGCTTCATTTGCTAGATTCATTTTATCCCTCTGCTTCTATTCTCTAAATGGACGATCCTCATTGATTAGGATCGTTTCAATTTTTTGTCCGTGGCCATTTTTGTCAATGTCGATCACACAAGCGGATAACACCGTGCGACCTTCTTCAATCACTTCAAACCGTTGTGGCAGTGCCGTTAAAAACTTTTCAATGATCGGTTCTTTTTTCATGCCTAAAATCCCGTCATACGGCCCAGTCATTCCAACATCGGTCAAATAAGCGGTGCCCTTTGGCAAAATACGACCATCATTGGTTTGGACATGGGTGTGTGTTCCCACTACCGCTGAGACACGACCATCTGCGAACCAGCCCATCGCTTGTTTTTCGCTGGTAGTTTCGCCATGAAAATCAACAAAGATATACGGTGTGCGTTTTTGCGCTTCCGTAATCAACTGATCAGCGATGCGAAAAGGATCATCCAAATCTGTCATAAATGAACGCGCCTGCAAGTTGATGATCGCTAGCTCCAACTCATTCACCTTTACAAACAAATGGCCTTTACCTGGTACGCCTGCTGGAAAGTTTGCTGGTCGGATCATTTTTTTCGCGTCAGCGATAAAGTCAAAAATCGCTTTATTATCCCACGTGTGGTTCCCCATGGTAACCACATCGACCCCATCTTGCAAAAATTTCTTATAGATTTTTTCTGTAATTCCGCGACCCGCTGCCGCATTTTCACCGTTGACGATCGTCAACTGTGGATGGTATTTTTTCTTTAAACGCGGTAAATAGTCACTCAACATCTGCCGACCTAATGAACCAACAACATCCCCAATGAATAGTAAGCGCACTTTTTTTCCCCTTCTCTAGTTAAGCATCTTGTCTTATTATAGTTGTTTTTGCTTGAAAATAAAAGATTCCATTCGACTTACTGTAAGCAATTTAAAAATAAAAAAACTACGAGCAGCAAAGCACCCGCAGTTTTTCATTATTAAACAACCTCAGCTGTATCGTCTTTATCCCAATGTGCCTTTTGCTCGCTTTTTGCACGATGGCTTTGAACATGCTCCCAGTTCTCAGGGTCCTGTTGGTAGGTACTGAAATCCAATTCATCTACCAACCATTTTTTCTGTTCCTCATCATAAACAAGACTCGCGATTGCGTTTTGCGCATCCGTTGTTAGTGCCTCATCGATCCCAACTTCCTCAACTAATTGCATCGAACGCTTGAGATCGACATAGACATCGAATTGAGCTTTTGTTTGTCCGGCATTCACCGAAATTGAATCGCAATTGAGCTTGATTGACTGAAATTGCTGATCAAAGCTCTTTAAATAGGGCTTCAGTTCGGCAAAACTCAATTGTAGCTTTTCCTTATGTGATTTAGAAGCGATTAGCTGCGAAACATTCAAACCATCGCGAACCCCCTGATTGAAGGAATCAAAATAATTGACGACTGATGCTAGTAGATGCTTTTGAAATTGTTGATTGTTCTCATACAGGCTATTCTCTTTCACTGTCAGCCGCTGATCCTCCGCTTCGAGATCAACCCGTTCTTCCACCTTTTTTGAGCCAAATTTCGGATGTACCATTTCATAGGTCACGTTGTATGTTCCTGGTAAAAAAGGACCATAGGTGTATTTATTCCACTCCTCAACGAAATCTCCAGAAACCTCCTGCGCTTGAACTGTGGTTCGAAGATCGGTACCTTTAGGCAATTCTACGACAAGAAATCGTGCATTTGGATAAATTTCAGCTGGTTTTAAAAAGGAAGCACCTTCCTCAATTGAAAAATGTTCACCCTGTTTTAAAAGCTTAGTAATCTGCTTTTTTTTCAGCTTCTTTACCTGCTGTTGAAAAAGAGTTCGTGCCTCTTTGCTAATTTTTTTCTTGTTTGAGTAGCTGGGCATATAGCGCTTGATCAAGGTCTCATCATTTTCAAGCAGCGCAGATGCCAAACGATCTACTGTGGCATCCACGCTGTTTTTGTACCTAGAATAGCTGACAAAGCCGAAAATAATCACTACGACTAATACGAGCGTTGTCAGTATTCCAGTTTTTCTAGTCATTGAGTCCGCCTCTGAAAGCCGCTTTCAAGGATTTGAAATAGTAATTTCGACTTTCATTAGTGGAGTTGATTTCCCATTTGTCATCTTTTTTCTCCAGCTTCACTTGATAGCCTTCACCATTCATATTGTCATCCGTATTAATCGGTGCTTCATTGATTTTCCCAGGCAATTCCTGTAATAGATATTTCTCAGCATCCCGACGAACACTGGTGTAATCTGTGTATTTCCCCTTGTTTTCCTCTACAAATTTATCTGTGATTGATTCAGTGTCAACATCATCTAAAAAGACCATTTCTGGACGGACATAGATGACTGCTGATTCTGGGAAGAATTCTTTGAAGCTGTAGGTCACTTTGCCCTTTTCAGCATTCGTCTGTTGAAGCTGAGTGATCACTTTTTCCAGCTCAGCCGTTGAGGGCTCATAATTTGAGAATTCATCCTTCAAGCTATTGATACTGTCCTCTTTAAAGGTTTTGCGTTCCGCTTCTAGATCATTAGCTAGTTCAAGTTTCCCCGCCGCCTTCTTGTCCTCTTCTTTCACTTCATCAGAACCATAAAAGACGTTTGTCACATATTGACCCACTAATGCCTCCACAGCTTTAGTATCATCGCTGTATTTAGACGTGTCCAGCTTCAACTCAATGCCTTCATCCTTCTCGTCTTCAGAATAATAGGTTGGCTTATAATGTAGTTCATATTCCGCATCCTTCTTAACTTCAAACACCAATGGTTCCGTAAAGCTCTTATCCTCTGACAAGCTTTCACTGCTCATTACTTTAAAGTTATCATTGGAATCATACACATGCTCTGAAGAAACCTTTTTTCCCTCTTCATCATACAAAGCAAAATCATTGGAAGAAACATCCAATTTGTCCTTAGATTTATTTTTGACTTTAATATCTAGTGCCAGAAAGCCTGTTTCATCATCCACCTTTTCCCCATCAGGAATGATGTAGCTGCCTCCTTCAACACTCATTTCAACTCTTGATGTTTGGGCCGTATTCTCCTTCTCATTTTCCTTTTTGGCGTCGCCACCGCCGGAGCAGGCAGTCAATGTTACTAACAAACTACTCAATAAAATCAACCCGCTAAATACCCTAACCTTTTTCATGCTTTTTTCCTCCTATTTGTTTTGTTTTTGATGAATAAAAAAACACGTATCATATATATGATAAACGGAAATATCCCTCTTCGTCAACACGGTTAAAGAAATTAACAAGACATCCGAGAATATTAAAAAAACAAATAAAATTAATGGAAGAAATGTTAAAAAAAGATCTTATAATATTTATATCTATTTAATTTGTGATTTTTACTTTCTATCTTCTCAAGTAACAAACCGATTCAACTTCCGCCACTTATTTATGCAATGATCTGTTAACTCAATAATAAGGAAACAATTTAGAAAAATGATAAATGCCATGTGTTTTTTGACGCTTCACTTTGATTTCTATAAAAAGAAAAAGAATCGAGAGACATCTCCCGATTCTTTAGAGCAGTTTATTATTAATGAACCAATTCTAATTGGCGTAGTGCTTTATAAATACCATCTTGATCATTGGTGTCTGTCACAAGATTGGCAGCATCCTTAACATGGTTGGCGGCATTTCCCATTGCCACACCAGTTCCCGCCAAGTTCAGCATTTCGATATCGTTGTTGCCATCACCAAAGGTCACGATATTTTCTGGCTTGATCCCGACTTTTTTCGCTAAAGCTAAAATCGTTTGCGCCTTAGAACCAGGATTCGGAATGATATCAACGCTGTTTTCATGCCAGCGAACCAAACGAAATTCTGGAAAGGCTGCTTCAAACTCGGCATCCATCGACTGGTCATAAAAGGCACAGCCTTGGTATACTTCATGTTGAGAGAAATAATCTGGTTCATACTCTGGTGCTTGCTGACCGAAAGAAGACATCGCATTGCGGACTTTCTCACCATCAAAGTCGGTCACACGGCCGAAGGAATCTAACCCAAAGAGCATAATGTCGACTTTTCGTTCAGTGGCAAAATCGATCATCCGTGTTAACGCTTCACGGTCAAGCGTATGCTTGTAAACCTGCTCATGATCTAAGAATCCAGCAGAACCATTACAAATAATGTAATTCGTACAACCCAATTGATGAATCACATCGCCAGCCAACAAGCGGGACCGTCCCGTCGCAATAGTCACTAAATGTCCAGCCTCACGCAAAACCTTCAACGCCTTCATTGTGCTGTCTAAAGGTTTTCTTTGGCTGCTCAACAAGGTACCGTCAATGTCTAGTGCGATTAATTTTCTTTCCAAAATATCTCTCTCCATTTATATGTATTTGCTGCCCTCACGTAGGGCTAACTTACTTAATGAATGCTGCTGCATAAACTCTCTTACCCAATCAGGATTCACCTTACTATAATCACGCAATGACCAGCCGATCGCCTTCTGGATGAAAAACTCATCCGTCGTGAGATCCGCCAAGATCGCTTGCGTCAACAATTTTGTATCCGTTTGTTCTTTAAACATCAGCTGCAAATTAATCGCCACCCGCCGGTACCAAAAATTCTCGTGCTGATAGAAAAAATGATACACCTGCTCCAACTCTGCTGGATGCGCTAGTACCCACGTAGAAAATACTTTGCGCCACGCATCAATACTATCCCACCAAGTTTTTTCACCTAATAAAGGAAGCAATGCCTTTAGATCCTCCAATGAAAAACGCGTGATGTTCTTTTGTGCCAAATCAATCGCATAATACTGATACTCTCGCTCTTTCTTACGATAGTTGCGGAAAATCTCTTGTATCAGCTCTTCCATTGGCAAGGTGGTACTTTCTTTTAAAAAGGGCCGTTCTAATAGTGCTCGCTGCGGCTTTTTGACCCCGCAAAAGGGAAAAAGATCCTTCATGTACCGAGCCATCGGTTCCGCAAGCTCTGGTTGATTCGGAAAAACCAACGTGTCCATCCATAGCCTCCTTCATTGTAGAGAAGTTTCAGAGAATTTGCAAAAGCTTCTTACGCAATTCCCCTTCAATCTTTTCGCTGTCTTTGAAAAAAAGTAATCGTTTTTCGCCAACACCCAACAATTAACACATTTTTTTCAAAAAAGCAATACCTGAACTTGACTCTGCTTGCCCTTTTCCGTTATACTGACATTTGTGTAAAATAATGCAGCAGAAGAATAATAGCCCGTCCCCAGTTCGTTGCCAGTATTGGTTCAATTGTGTAACCGCGGCTGCGAAGGTGAAGATTGAAGAACGAACTACACGGATATGAATTTTTCAACGGATTATTTTACTCCAAAACAATTTATTGGAGGAATTTTTAATGTCACGTTATACAGGACCATCATGGAAACAATCTCGTCGTCTTGGTATCTCATTATCAGGAACAGGGAAAGAATTAGCACGTCGTCCATACGCTCCAGGTCAACATGGGCCAAACAGCCGTGGAAAGAAATCTGAATACGGCTTGCAAATGTCAGAAAAACAAAAATTACGTTTCATCTACGGATTAAACGAACGTCAATTCCGTAACTTATTCGTACGCGCTAGCAAAATCAAAGAAGGTAAACACGGTGTTAACTTCATGATCTTACTAGAACGTCGTCTAGATAACGTTGTTTACCGTTTAGGTTTGGCTTCAACTCGTCGCCAAGCTCGTCAATTAGTAAACCACGGTCACGTAACTGTCGATGGCAAACGTGTTGACATCGCTTCTTATGAAGTTGAAGTTGGCCAAGTTATCGGTATCCGTGAAAAATCTAAAAACATGGTTACAGTAAAAGAAGCAGTTGAATCAGCTGTTGGTCGTCCAGCTTTCGTAAGCTTTGACGATGAAAAATTAGAAGGTTCATTATCTCGTTTACCAGAACGTGATGAAATCAACCCAGAAATCGACGAATCATTAGTCGTTGAATTCTACAACAAATTAATGTAAGATTTCTTACAGACGCTCAAATCCTTGTGCTACAAGGGTTTGAGCGTTTTTTGTTTGTCAAGAATCACTTGAAATCAATTTGACTTAGTTTTTGACTTAGTTACTAATCATTTAGGTAGTTCATGAAAGTATCGACTGTTTTTTGACTCATGTCTTCACCAACATGAGTATAGGTATCCATTGTGGTTTTGACACTCGAATGCCCCAATCTTGATTGCACTTCTTTTGGAGTCGCCCCACTTTCAAAAAGTAACGTTGCGTGAGTGTGTCTCAAACTATGAAGATTTATATCTGGCAAGTTGATTTTCTTCACGATTCGTTTCAACATGTCATAGATACTTGCAGTGTGTAGTACATTCCCATTTCGAGATAAGAAAATGAAATCATCATCTTGCTTCTCTACGATCTCAAAATACTCGTCCTGCTTTTCCTTGAACACAAGTAATCTTCTTACGGTTTCTCGATCAAGTGTAATCATTCGATTGGAAGCCATATTTTTTGGAGTGCCCAATATCCATCCTTCTTCCGTAAAAGAAAATGTTTTGGTCACCGATATAGAACAATTCGCAAAATCAATATCATCCCAAGTTAATGCGCAACACTCAGAGATTCTCATTCCAGATTGAGCTAAGACTCGAAAAAGAATCTTTTGGACCTCATTGATATATCGACTATCTAAAGAATCCAAATGCTGATATAAACATTTCAGTTCTTCTTTTGACAAGAATTGACGTTCCTTTTTCTTCTTTTCAATTTTGGGTTTGATCACATATTTAGTAGGATCAGATTTTAACAGTCCTACACTGACTCCGTATCTGATAATGATTGAGATTAACTGCAAAATTTGATGGTAATACTTTGTCCCGTTCTCTTTCATGAACCCATCATAATATTTTTGAAGAGTAAGAACGTTCAATTCTTCAATATTTTTTTCTCCAAGATCAGCTAATACATACTTTTCGATTCTAATCCTTGTACCTCGATAAGTTGAAGGTTTCACACCCTTTTTATACTGTGGCAGCCAAAGTTCATATAGATCTTTGAAAGTGACTACCTTGACTTCATCTTTTGTGTAATTTGGATCAAACTCATAAACAAATCTCAAATATTTATTTCTAACTTCAGATTTTGTTTTACCTCTAATATCGGTGATCTTCTGAGAGCCATCTTTGTAAGTCCCGATATATGTATTCTTCGATATATACCGCTTCTCTCCTTTTTTCGTTGTATACTCTTTGATTTTTTTTTCCAATTTCATTAAATGCTATCTCCTTTTATGTGTGGGGCACATAGGAAAGGAAATTAAAGTAACTCTTTGTTGGCTTTGATATACTCGATTTTCTTTACAAGGTCGTCAATCTCATCAAATGGGATCGTTGAGAAAAAGTCAGGTTTCATTTGTGGTTTTCCTTTTCCATCGATCTCAATTTCACCATCCTCGTTGTGCACAGGTTGTGAAGTAAACAATTGGTGAATGTATTCTGCTTTATGAAACGCTTCGTCAATATCCTTCATGTATTGTTCGTCAAATACCTTCGCAAAGCGCATCATCGTTTGAACCCGATCTTCATAATCATCGATTCTATCCACCACTGCTTCCGTATCAGAAATAGCGATCTCTTTGACTGTTCCAAACAATTGAATCGGTGTCGCTTTGAACACTTTCGTAATTTTTTCTAACGTTTCAAATGTTGGATAGCGAACGCCGCGCTCAATATTTGAGATCGTTTGTTTATTCAATCCGATTTTATCTGCTAATTCCTCTTGAGAAAGTCCGTGATCTTTTCGTAATCTTGCGACATTACCGCCAAAATTTTCTATCATCCTCTTCACCTCTTGCCTATAGTGTAAACTCACTAAACAAAAAAATCAAGAAAAATAGTCATAAAAGTTTACATTATTTTATTATAAATTTTAGTTGACAACCAAAAAGACCTGATTTAATATGTTCTTACAAGGCTTATAAGTTTACTAAATAGTCTTTTAAATTTTATCAAAATGATTTTAGGAGGTGATTTGTTTGACGATGGAAGAGACGCTGATGGATTGGCAGAAAGAGAATTATCATCATGCCTATTTCATGATGAAAGAGGCACTGGAAAACGCAAAAGAAGATCGAGATATCTTGAAACAGAAATACTGCGCGGCTCATTTCGATGTGAGTGTCAACACGTTAAAGGATTGGGTCGCTCATGGTTGTCCAGAAATTCGTCTGGATTCGGGAATGGTCTTATACAGTAAAAAGGCCGTTAGAGAATGGCTTTTAGCGTATCAGCAATAGTTTTTATCGGGGCACATAAAGGAACTACACTGGCGAGACCCAGCCGCCGCTGCACCCCAGTGCAAGCGAGCGAGCTGGTCCGCTCGTCTTTGTGGCGCGCTATGCGCGCCGCAAAGCGATTAACCCCCAGTATCTAACTAGGGGGGTACTAAATACAACATTTATAGCAAAATAATCGCCCAAACACTTGATATATCAATCTTTCAATAAACTTTTCGAGCTGTGAGGTAAAAATCATTACTTCACATTTTTTCACACAAGGAGAATGGAATGGATTTTGAAACAGAACTGAGGGAAATGCGATTAAGATACGGTGTCTCACAAACGAAATTATCTACACTAAGCGGCTATTCAAGAGAACATATCAATCGAGTTGAGCAAGGCAAAGAGGTACCTTCGGAAAAAATGAAAGCTTCTTTAATCAAGTGTTTGGAGAAAATGAATCCGGAGAATGATTTTGAATTGGTTTTTGATTATGTCCGGTTGCGCTTTGAAAGTCATGATGTCCGACACATCTGTGAAGATATTCTTCGTATCAAAATGAAATTTATGCTCTATGATGATTTCGCCTTTTACGGCTATATCGCTAAATACTGGTTTAGTGAGATACAGGTCATGATCTCACCAGAAGAGGATGAACGAGGGATATTGATCGAATTGAAAGGACAAGGATGTCGAGAATTTGGAAGTTTGTTACGCGCTCAAAAACGTTCATGGTTCGATTTCTTTCGGGACTGTGAAAAGGAAAAGGTCCACTATAAACGAATCGATCTGGCAATCAATGATCAAGTTGGGGTCATCCCGATCTCTTATCTCGCTGAGAAATGCAAAAAAGGCGAACTACGTTCAAAGTTCCGTTCCTTTCGCTTTCTTCGTTCTGGAAATTTTGAAGAGGACCAAGAAGATACCTCATTGGGAGAGACACTTTATTTAGGTTCGCTAAAAAGCGAGATTTATTTTTGTTTCTATCAGAAAAATTATGAACAGATGGTCAAACGAAACATCTCACTGGAAAATTCTACTTTCAAGAATCGGTACGAGATTCGTTTGAAAAACGAGCGCGCGTATTATGCGATTCAAGATTTATTAACCTATGGAGATTATGAACGAACGATTTTTGGGATCATCAATACCTATATTATCTTTTTAAAACCGATCAAAAATAACCCGAAAAAAAGTTGGCAAATTGATCCAATGTGGAATCAATTTCTTGGAACTACTAGAGAAAAATTGAAACTGACTTCAGAACCACAACCCTATGACATCACCCGCACGATGGCATGGTTAAAGAAACAAGTAGCGCCTACTTTGAAAATGTTGCTTTTGATTGATCAAGAGAACGGAACGAAAAAAATTATGGAATTGATCTCTGCAACAGAACTTTCTCCGCAACAAATTAAAAAATTGGAGTCGCACACATAAAAAAAGGTATTTTTTGTCATTATCTATAATAGGAAAAAACAAAGTGTATAGAAAAAACTTATACACTTTGTTGCCAGTATTTTTAATCCTCTTAAAAATCGCTGCGAATGAACAAATGAGTTAATTGCTTACGTTTTAGATGGTTAAAAATGTTTTAATTACCGCTTTTCTCTGAATTTCCATGTCCACTTAACTATTTCTACTAATTGTTGATCGCTACGATTGTGCGACCAAGGTGCTTGTCTTCTTTTAATAGCTGAATGATGTCAGCAAGCTGATTCAATGAGATTTCTCTGAATAAGGTGCTATCTGTGATTTTCCATTTCTAAGCCATTTTGGACCAAATCATTTGACGATATTCCTGTGAAATATTCACTTAATCGTTTTCGATCAGATTGATCCCTCGATGACAGTTTTTACATTTGTCCTCTAAAATAATAATTTTCCTACGAGTAGATTTTTCTTGTAAAGTATTTCAGTAGGAATGGTGATGACAAGGTCGTAAACAAGATCACCAGAATGAAGGCTGAATAGTATTCCTTGCTCACCAGATGTGCCTGAAAGCCTAACTGAACGATAATCAGCGCCATCTCGCCGCGCGAGATCATCCCTGAGCCGACCATCAAGCTGCTGTGATTATCGAATCCAGCCAGCTTGCCGCCAAGGTAGCCGCCAGCTAGCTTGGAGCTAATCGCAAAGATCGTCAACACAAGGATCAATAGCAGCTGTTGTCCAATGCCGTTAAATGTAATCTCCAAGCCGATACTGACAAAAAAGACTGGGATGAAGACCGCATATCCGATTGCCTCCACATTGTACTGAACTTCCTTCCAAACATTGGTTTGTCCAATCGCCACACCAGTGAAGAAGGCGCCGATTACCGAGCTTAACCCGATAAAGTCTGCTAAATAGGACATGCTCAGACATAAAATGAGTGAGACAATGATCACAGAAGATTCCGCCAATAGTTTTTTACTGAGTCGCATTAGATAGGGCGCACCCCAGCGGATCAATAAAAAGATGCCAACAAAGAACAATACTTGATCAATCAGCATGATACTCAAGGGCTGATCATTCCCACTTGAAGCCCCTAGAAAGGACATGCTCAGGCTCACAATCAGGACGACGAGGATATCATCGACGACTGAAGCGCCGAGTATCGTTGACCCTTCTTTCGTATTGACCACGTTCAGTTCCTTCAGAACCTCCACCGAGATACTGACAGAGGTTGCCGCCAAAATCAGTCCCAAGAAAAAGGACTCATTCATCGCGATATGAAAAAGATTGCCCCCTAAGGTTCCTAATAGGACCGGAAATAAAATCCCCAGAACAGCGACATACATCCCGGGTCGGAAGTACTTTCGCAGCAATGAAAGATCACTTTCGATTCCAGCTAAGAACATCAGTAAAATAACCCCAATCTCAGAAAAATCCTCCACCAGAATATCAGGATGTACGATCTTCAATCCCGCGCTTCCTAAAAGGATGCCGACCAATAGCTGTCCAATCACAGCTGGTATCCCAACGCGTCTTGAGAAATGACCAGCGATCGTCGTACTGACCAAAATCAGACATAAGACACCTATAAATTCCATATTTTTTCATCCTTTCTTGATTTGCACATACTTGATAAGGATATCGAAAAAGGACTAGCTTGGAAACTAATTCGATCGGCACATCTTGCGCGATTATCGGCTAAAAGATTCACTTTTCCGGGAAGCTTGCTCAAAGAAAAAAACTTCTCGTAATGGAGAAGCTTTCCAGATGAATCATGGTGCGATCCGAGCTATCTTTACTGCCAATCTCCGGAATCCGTTGTTTCCTGTTCTTTCTTGGCTTCGACATTTTTATCCTTTTCCTTGTCTAGTCGGCTCTTGAAATATTGATCCAAGTACTTCGACATTTGGTTACTATCAAGCTCCGAGAGATTGGGAACTTGATCAATTTCTAACGAAACATTGGCTAAGCCATAATCCGGCAACTCCTTTTGTAATTCCTGAATACGGGCCTTTGGTATCCGATCACCGGAAACAGTCACTATGAGCTTGCTCTTCTCTTTGTCGTAGTCCTGATTTAACACAACGTAATCGGAAAATTTTTCATTCAGCAGCTGATTGATGGCGGACTTTCGGATACTTTCTCTCACCAAAGTGGAAGCAGAAAAGATGCTGGGAATCACAATCAGCAAGGAAACCAGAATAAGATAGGTATTAATCTTACGCATGTCCTTGTTCGTCAATCGGGCCATCACAGGAAAACGCATGAAACGTATCCCAATGAACGTCGCAATCACGATGAACCCGCAGTTAATAATGAAAAGATACGATGAGCCGATAAAATAAGCCATATTTCTCGTTGCGATCGAATAGCCGATCGTACAAGCTGGCGGCATCAACGCCGTCGCAATAGCCACCCCGGGAACGATATTATTACTCCCCTTCTTCCTGGCGCCGATAATTCCCGCGAGTCCTCCGGCAAACGCGATGATCACATCCCAGATAGTGGGTGAAGTGCGGGCGATAATTTCACTGCTGGCATAGGTGATCGGTGAAATGGAAAAATAAATGGTCGCTACTGTTAAGCTGACCGCTACCTCCACCAAGAGTAGCTTCGCGGCCTTTTTTACCACTGAAAAATCAAAGACGGACAAGCCGTAGCCGACGCCCAACAAAGGCGACATGATCGGTGAAATCAGCATCGCTCCAATGATCACAGGGATCGAATTCATATTTAGGCCAATCGAGGCGATCAAGATCGCACACATCAAAATGACCGAGTCGCTGGTCTTGATCTCGATATCTGAGAGGATTTTTTCGCGAAATTTCTCCACTGTATATTCCTGTTCCTCCATATTGTTCCTCCACTTCCTATTTCATACACCTATTTTAGCGTGGAGCGTACAGAAACGCACTCAATATACTTATTTGAAGGAACTGGAGTAAAATGGCCAGATCGTATGATTGTGCTTAGACTTTACAGCTTTATTCAACAATAAGTAATGAAAAAACTTCTTGCAACAATACCCACATTCTCATCAAACAGAATGTGGGTATTGTTTTACTTATCAGCTAAGATTTTTATTTCGATCAGGATAATATTTTTTGGATTTCCTTTGCTTTTGGTACTCTTCCAGAAACAACGACTTTTTCATCGACGACTAACCCGGGGGTCCTCATTACTCCATATTTTTGGATCTCAATCATATCTGTGACTTTGAGCACCTCTGCCTCTTTTCCTAAATGTTCAAGCGCTTCATGAACATTTTTCTCCAGAGTCTGACAATTTTTACAGCCTGATCCCAATACTTTAATGACCATTTTATTCCTCCCTTTCAAATTTACATTGGTAAAACATTAAATGTGAATCCAATAATTAAAATACCAACAATACAAATTCCAATAAAAGTTGCTAATAGTTTCGGTTTTACAACTTTGCTCAGCATAATCAAGGATGGGAGCGAAAGTGTTGTTACAGACATCATGAACGCTACCAGTGTACCAATCGGAACACCTTTACTGTAGAGTGCTTCGGCAATCGGCAATACACCAAAAATATCCGCATAAATAGGGGCCCCAACAAGTGTTGCCAAAACCACAGCAAGTGGATTATCTTCCCCCAATATTGATTGAATGAACGTTTCTGGTATCCAATTGTGGATCACAGCACCGACACCAACGCCAATCAGGACATAGGGCCACACCTTCCCAGCCACTTCTTTCACTTGGTCTACTCCGAAGCGAACTCGATCTTTCCAAGTCAGCTCTTCGATGAAAGTCACGCCCTCCTCCATTTGACGAATGTAGTCTTGAATCTCATTTTCCATCTTTAAATTATCGATGGTTGATCCGCCGAGAACGGCTAAAATCAAACCGACAACAACATAAAGAATGGCGACCTCCGTCCCAAAAAAGGACATCAGCAGAATGATCGAAGCGATATCAACCATTGGAGAAGAGATCAAAAAAGAAAAGGTCACACCCAATGGCAGGCCCGCTGTCGTAAAGCCGATAAAAATAGGGATGCTGGAGCAACTGCAAAAAGGGGTAACTGTTCCCAACAAAGCGCCTAAAACATTCCCCTTCCACCCCTTCAAACCACCTAACATGACTTTTGTCTTCTCCGGGGGGAAAAAGGATTGAATGATTCCCATAGTAAAGATTAATACAGATAACAGGATAAATATCTTGATTGTATCAAAAATAAAAAACTGAAGACTGTTTCCTGCTTTACTCTTTAAAGACAAACCAACCAGTTCAACGAATCTCCCCGCAATTTCGTTAAGCCACAACATTTTAAACACTTGATCAGATAGTAACTCCCACATAGAGGCCTCCTTTATTTGACCGCAGTAAAAATTTGTCGTTTGCGAAAAACGTTTCCATCCCCGTTTTTATTCAATATTACTCTTTATTGATCCTGTCGCTGCTTCTTCCTTCTTCATTTTGCAAATACAATCCTCTTTGTCCGAAAACAAGTGCATCATGGAACCAATAAAGTAATCGACAAAACGTTCAGCTAACTGATAATGGTGCCAAGTCCCTTCTTTTGTGACAAGAACCACACCAGCATTTTCCAGTACTTTCATATGGTGTGAGAGTGTTGGTTGTGTGAAATCGAAGTGATCTAAAATCTTACAAGCACATAAACTGCCACAGGACAAAAGGTCGATGATTTTCAAGCGTTTCGGATCAGCGAGCGCTTTCAACATTTGGGATAGTTCATCATAATCCATCTGCTATTCCTCCCTATACATAGAATTTCATCTATGTTTAAAATATAGATGATTATCTATCTAAAATCAATCATTTCTTTTATTACTTATTCCATGAACGATTGAAAATTAGAAATTCATTTGTAAAACCACTAAGAAAGGCTTTGCGCATGTGAAATTTTCATACTCCCTTTAAGTACAAAAAAACAAGAGCAGCAAGTTCTGCTCTTGTTCATTATCTAGTTAACGCAAGTTCCTGCATTGCGACCCCTTTGCCCGCCTGCGCCACTACCATCACGTAAACCGTTCCCTGCATTTCTACCAGTGCCACCACCGCTGCCGTCACGGACTCCGTTACCATACCCGCTATTCGCTGAACCTGTTTGATTTCCGGCTTGATTCCCTGTTGAATTTCCTGCTTGTCCGCTATTGCTATTTCCGGGGTTACTCTTAGTAGCAGCCGGTGCTTGATTTGCTGCCGCATTGCCATATTGATTCCCGGTGCCATCCTGTGGCTGCTGACCATAAGCCGTTTGTGTGTCTGAAGTGCTTGCTGCGGGTGCGTTTGATTGTGCCGTGCTTGATTGCGAAGAATTTTGTGACGTATCACCAGCTGTCGAATTCGTACCATTCGCTTGTTTTTCTTCCCAATATGGACAATCCGCGACACGCGGACCATCCGAACAGCCTGGTCCTGTTCCATCTTGTTTGCCGTTTCCGGCATTTTGACCAGTTCCTACATTACGGCCATTTTTATAGCCTGTTCCGTCTTGCGGACGCTGGCGAGCCGCAGCCAACAAGAAGCTCTGATTTGACGTCAATGTTTTGTTTTTGGTTGGTAAAAACTTATTCTGACCAATCGGACAATCTGCTCGAGGGACACGTTCTTCGCCAGTAACCAAACAATAACCAAGGTTGTTCACTCCTGCTCCTCTACCTGCGTTTACCTGAGCAGCTTCTGCAGTGAGCGCTGATAGGCTCATTAGACAAGCCGCCCCTACTAATGCTGTTGCGATCATTTTTTTCATGTTGCATTCCTCCTCTTTCTTATATGTTAGAAAGAGAATATGGCAAAAGTGTGTCATGATAAACAAGGCAAAATAATTTTTATAATAAATTTTTTGTCTATTGATTCTGCGTGAATCTGACCGTTATGTCGGACAACCACCTGCTTGGCAATTGCCAATCCTAAACCTGTTCCGTCTTCTGTTAGTTGCTTCCCTCGCTGAAAAGAATCAAAAAATTTCTCCGTGTCGACATTTGCGACCGTTTGCGAATTTGTGACAGATATTTCTAAATCTCTTCCCTTTTCTTTTACAGAAATTGTGATTAAAGATTTAGCCGGAGCGTACTTATTTGCGTTATCTAAAAGTATTTTAAATAACTGAGTCATTCTGAAATAGTCCCCTTCAATTAGTCGTCTCTCAGTCAAACTATTTTCAAATTCAGTAGTTTGTTGCTTGTCTTTGATTGCTACGCGATAACTTCGCATCGCATCCTCTATGCAGTCTAGTAGATCAATCGGTTCTTTTTGCAATTGAAACTCTGTTGACTCTAATCTACTTAGTTCTAATAAATCAGTAACTAACCTCTCTAAACCATTCGCTTCTACTATTAACTGATCTAAATACTTTTTCTCATCATCGTTATCTACATACCCCGCTTTGATTGTTGCCAAAGAGCTTTTGATGACCATTACCGGTGTTCGCAGTTCATGTGATATTTGAGAGAGAAAATCTTTCTCTGCTTGTTTTTTCTTTTCTTGTTCTTGTCGTGCAGTCAATAACCGTTGACTTAATATAGAAAGCTGATTCCCCAACTCTTCAAGTTCGTCATGAGTATTCAGTTTCAATTCTGTGTCAAATTTTTCATTTGCAAGATCATCCACATAACTCTTCATCGTATAGATCGGCTGAACAAATCGTTTGGCCAAGCGCCACGCCAATAGGCTGGCAATGACTACCGCTGCCAGTAAGCTAATGACCAGCATCAAATAACCTGATAATTGATTTTTGTGGATCGCTGTCACTTTCGAGTGCATAACAACGACTCCTTTGACCACTCCATCAGATTTGATCGGCGTGGTTACTGTCAAATCCTGCAATTGGACGAAGGCCCTTTTTTTCTCGATCTGCGTTTGCTTTGTTTGATAGGTTTTTGTGAGTAGCGTTTGCGTTCCTGCCGGTGGGTCTTTTCGCGTTATGTCTTTGTGATGATCCTCGATAATTGGCTCCATTTGTTTATTCAAGACCCAAACCTCTTCACCGGCGATTTGATTTAGAAAACGAATGAAGGCTCCATAGCCACCCATACCTCCGCTTTTGCCACCGCGATCTTGTGAATCCTTTGTTTCCAATTTGAAAAAATCTTCCATCGTCTTACTGATGAGTTCGGCGCGATTGATCATCTCTTCTTGATGCATATCCTCTGTTTGCTTGGCAAATAATACCCCAAACACTAAAGCTATGATCACAGAGAAAAAAAGTAATAGAATAACTGATTGTGTGATGAGCCGATTAAAAATTTTTCTCATTCTTCTCTACCCCAGCGATAGCCCTCGCCCCAGACCGTTTCAATACTATCATTGTCGATACCGGCTTTTTTAATCTTTGCCCGCAGGCGTTTGATATGACTATCCACAGTTCGGCTATCTCCATAATAATCGTAGCCCCATACTGCATCCAAAAGATTGTTGCGATTGAACACTTTATTCGGATACTTGGCGAACAAAGCCAAGATTTCGAACTCTTTTTTAGTTAATACAATCTCCTTTGATTCATAAAATGCTTTGCGATTCCCCAAATGTAATTCGATTTCGCCAAGTTTGATGACTTTTTGTGGATGATCATTTTCAAAATGGATACGGCGTAAAATAGCGTTGATCCGCGACAATACTTCCTCTGGAGAAAATGGCTTAACGATGTAATCATCCGCACCAACCTCTAATCCCAATATTCGATCAGCATCTTCTGACTTTGCAGTAATCATAATGATCGGCACAGTAGATTTTTCACGAATCCTACGACAAATTTCAAAACCATCGACATTTGGCAGCATGATGTCTAGCAAAATAAAATCCGGCTTGAACGAATCAAAAGAAGCGAGTGCTTTTCCTCCGTCATAAACAACGGCTGTTTCATGATTCGCTTCTTTTAAAAAGCGATTTAGTACATCAATTATTTGTTTATTATCTTCCACAATCAAAACTTTCATTTTTCCACCTACTCGTTAGTTATTTACTTTAAGTATATCAAGGAAAAGTGAAAAGAATTCGCTTGTTTCTAAATAAAGTCTATTGAATTATTTCTTCATAATTATCCTTTCCTATGTGCCCCACATTTTTAAGTTTGACTTAGTTTTTGACTTAGTTTCGTTTGATATTTGTTGATGTCCATTAATTTATCAAATGACTATAAACGTTGTTATATCAGCTTTTCCCCATGTTTTGACACTACATAAAACGTGCGAGAAAATTCTACAACAAATTAATGTAAGACTTCTTACAGACAACGACACCCGCATCCTTTTCATTGAGGATGCGGGTGTTTTCTTTCTTCTATTTCAAACCTGCCTACGATTTCTTTTTTAAAACTACGAAGAAGCAAACTTATTGTCTTCATCTAATTCATTACTCTGCCATTCCTTTGATAATTGTCACAAAAGAAATATCGTACATTTGTGCATAAGGTTTAATGTAGACTTCAAAATCAATACCATTGCTGCTAGGCTTAACCTTAACCACAGTGCCGATAACCAGATCCGCTGGCGAATTCCCCCCTAAACCAGAAGTTCGAACAATGTCTCCTTCTTTAATTTCCTTTTCCTTAGTAACCTGCGAGGCGATCAATTGCTGGGCTTTTTCTTCATACTTGTTTAAAATCCCAAAAGAATCCCCATTTTTTGTACCTATTTTTATCGGAAAGTGGTTACTGTTTTGATTGTCGGAGGCTAACAATTCAATTTCTGATGATTGTTTTTTTACCTTCGTCACCCGACAAATCACTCCTTTTTGAGACATGACGGCCATATTTTCCGTAACGCCATCGCTACTCCCTTTATCAACGGTGAGTATATCCTGCCACGTGTCTGGAGTCCGGTTGATAACCGTGGCCGAAACCTTCTCATAATCAGTCAATGTTTTGTTTAATTCCTCTTCGACCTTGAGACGTTCGATTTCTTGTGCTTGATTCTTCACTTTCTGTTTCAAATCATCGTATTGCTCGATTTCGCCTCTTAGTTTTTCATTTTCTTGATAGGTATTTGTTAGGCTAGAAATGGAATCGATACTCCCAATCCAACGCCCAGGTGCAGCAATAATGTTCCCAACGACAGACAGCGGATCACTCATCGCGGTATCTGCATCATTTTTCTTCCATCGATTCACCAGCGTAACTAAAATGATTGCCATAACCAAAATTACCACGACAATCATCCATTTTTTTAATCTAAACTTTTTCACTTAGGCACCCTCTATAGACTATTCGACTTTTACCAACAACCAAAAACGAATCCTTTGTTGCTTCAATTTTCTGTTAACCGCTTTCTAATGTCAATGATAGATTCAACGGAAATTAACGGTTATGCTATGTACTCAATAAAAAAATGATAGAAATTTTATAAAACACACGGAATTTCGTTTCCTTGTTGGGTGTTTTGGCTACTTGTCGGCAGGTATACCGACGAAAAAGATTGGAAAAACCGATGCTGGTTCTTTTTGCATTAGAAATCGCTAAATTAAAAAATATGCTCCTTACTTTGAGAGTTTGCTGACCCCATAAATAAGGCCTAGAATAAGGAAAATACATTCGATTGGAGCGATTTTCATGAATCTGAATCCCCATAATATTAAGTTGGTTGCAGTAGATATGGATGGAACTTTTGCTCGAAGTGATTATACCTATGATATCCCGAGATTTAAGGCAGCTTTAGCGAGAATGAAAAATGTGGGGTGTCAATTTGTTGTAGCGAGCGGAAATCAGTATTATCAATTGCGTTCTCATTTCCCCGGGTATCACCATGAGCTCAGCTTTATTGCCGAAAACGGGGCTTTTGTAAAAGACAAGGAAGAGCTGGTCTTTTCAGCAAATATTTCTTAAAGAGGCGATTGCGTCTGTTTTAGCTTTATGTAAACAGCATCCGGAAATACAAAATGTCATGTGTGGATTGAATAGCGCCTATTGTCAACGGGGAAACGTAAGTGAAGAATTTTTCGCATTAACCAATATCTATTATCATAAGTTGCAATGGGTAGAGGATTTTGGACAGGTAGAGGATCAAATTTTAAAGTTCGCACCAACGGTTCCAGTGGAGAAAACAGCCTATTATTGTGACCTATTTAAAGAGAAATTAAAAGGGCGATTAGTTCCTACCAGCAGCGGTCACGGTTCAGTGGATTTAATCATTCCGAATTGTCATAAAGCATCCGGCTTGAAGAAGCTCGTTGAGCGTTGGGGAATCACGCCTGAACAATGCGCTGCTTTTGGCGACGGTGGAAATGATCTTGAGATGCTAGAATATTGTGGTTTCGGCTACGCGATGGAAAATGCTCCAGATAATGTGAAGGAAGTCGCGGATTATGTCTGTCCCTCAAACGATGAAGACGGGGTACTCGTTACGTTGGATCAGCTGTTTCCAATTGGATAATCGGATCTCGCTTTCCGTTAATGACTTTTCTAGAAAAGGTATAAACGGATTCTTCTTAATTAACAGATCGAAATGCTTTTTTAGCTACTTTTTGCTGGATATCGCCATTGAATAAACGACTACTCAAAATTTTATAATTAAACATAAGCGATTTTTCGAACACTCATTTTCTTGATACCAAGATTTGGGTGTTTGTGTAATTATACGAACCAACATTCACAAGTCACTAACCTAAGCGGATTACTAATAGTATAATTAGTACTATCCTAACTAATAACGGAGGAAATGAAATGAAAAAATCAGAAACTATTGAAACGCTCGCGACAATCGAGGAAATCGTTACCGTGGCACCTGAAAAAGTAGTACTGGGAAATGCGAAATTCGCTATTGTTTCCTACGTTGTTGATGGATTCAAGCACGTCTCAAAGAAAAGTATTACCGTTCCTCTAGGTTATCAAGTTGGTGATACGATAAAAATCAGATACGACAAAAATGAACCCACAAAATTTAAACGAGTTTCACCAAGATTTGTGTAGCACTAAATTGATCCTGACTATGGCTTTAATTATCCGACAACATCTTTTTACCTAACATATCATCTATAAGGTCCACAGTTACTTCTTTTTTCTTGTGGTACTTTATTTGAGGAGCTTTTTTAAGTAAGTACATTGCAGAATATATGCGGATTAATAGGTCTCTTTCTATTCAATAAATCAATAATCTAGTTGCTTCAATCTTAGTTTCACTTCATTCTCATTGATAAAATCAATCGTATATAAGCGACCGATATCCTGCTTTAAATTTTCCAATTTCGTATCTTCAGCAAAAAAATTGATTATACGCAGAACACCTTGAGCTATCAGTGTTCCTAATCCTCCAGAACCTAACTCAAAGCCTATTTCTGCCGCTTCAGATACTTGACTTTGCTTGATGTCCTTCATTAATTTACGAAAATCTCCTTTGACAATAAACTCTTCCTTCTGCTCTTTAACTTTTTGTCTCAGCTCAGCAACATGTGTGACTTCAAGTAGTTCGTCACTAGTACGGATATTTGCCAATTTCTCCAGCTCCTCTTTCTTTTTTCTGATGTTATTAGTATAGCACTTATTGAAAACGTTATTTTCAAAGGTCATGTTGACGAGACCCTCCTGATCAATGATAATTGTTAGATGACATTGAATGAAAAGGAAAAGAGTGAAAAAATGAAATACTGTCCTAATTGCGGTACTGAGGTACGCTCAGCAGCAAATTTTTGTCCGGCCTGCGGCTATAACTTAGAACAAACGAGACCAGCCGTTGGTCCGCAAAAAGATCCAGAAAACAACGTACCCTTTTATCAACCAAAGATCGAAGAGCCGCTGAAGCTTGAGCTGGAAAAAGCAGACGGCTTGAATATTACTCGTGCCGAAATCAAAAAAGAGGCGCAAGAAAAATTATCCGGCAGATATGGTGAATGGTGCAAAACGATCATTTTGCTAATCGGTGCAAACTTTGTTGCAAGTTTTATTTTTCAAATTGCCTATGTCCGTTTTTTTTCCAATGGACTTTTAAGAATGCTTAGTCCTTATGACTACTATTACGATAGCTATGACTACGGCTATAATTATGACTATATCCAGCCGTATACATCGCGGCTTTCCCTATTTGCTTGGTTCCTAATCATGGTGGCGGCCTTTATTCTGATCTTTTTGATCGCTGCTTTATCGACCGCTGTCCTGCAATGGTGTGCGATCCATACGTTAAGAGGCAACCGAGCAGATGGTTTACAAATTTTTGCGTATTTCATCAAGGCACAAAAAAATCGTGTATTAAAAGCAAATGTCTTAATCGCCATTTATACCTTCTTTTGGTCGCTGTTGTTCGTTATCCCGGGTATCGTAAAAAGTGCCGCATACGCCATGACGAATTACTTATTGGAAAAAGAGGACAACTTGAGTGCAGCAGATGCCATCTTATTAAGTCGTCAGATTATGCATGGCTATAAACTAGAATTTTTGATCCTGCGTTTTTCTTTCTTCTTCTGGAATCTCACAGCGATCTTCCAGCTCACGAATTTTTATGTGATGCCTTACCAGAATGTAACAGAGATTCAATTTTTAGACCGACTTTATGACCATTACATCGAACAAAACAAAGAAGTCGAAGCATAGAAAAAACGTCAGCTAAATTTTTTAGCTGACGTTTTTTTATTTATTCGTTCTCGCCTGTCTGCTTTGATAAATCTGCTTAAAGACATAGATCGCGATAAATAATGCAAACATGCTTAACAGACCAAACAGAATAGTTTTCGTGCTGCCGGTCAAATTGCTGCCGACATACGAGTAAACCACCGTTGCCGGAAGCTGCCCGATCCCTGTTGCGATTAAGAAGGGAATCGGCTTAATCGCCGTTAATCCCGCAGCATAGCTGATAAAGTCAAAAGAGATAAATGGCAGCAGACGACAGATCAAGATCGTGTGTTTCCCATAACGATCAAAATACGCGTCTAACTTCTCCAGCGAAAAGTTCTTGTTCAACCGTTCAACGATATCTCGCCCCGCAATTCGTGCGATATAAAAGCAGACCAAAGCTCCCGCCATCGCACTCGTCCATGAAAGCAAAGCTCCTTGCCACCAGCCAAAAACCGCAGCATTCGCAAACGTAATCAAAAAGGCCGGCAATGGCGCGATGATTGATTGAAACATCATCAGCAGAAATGAGATCACGACTGCCCAAACCCCAAAAGATCGCAAATAACCCACGATACTCTCTACACTCATGGAACGAAAGAGCATCAGCACTTGTGTAACCTTCGAGCGAATCCCCGGAATAAAGTAAAAACCGATGACCGCCAGCACGATCACAAGAATCAATAAGATTCGAGCGAAAGTTCGCTTGTTCATTTTAGACATTATTTTTCTACTTCCTCAACTTTTGCCCATCGATAATATGAGCCATCATAATTTTTCACCTGTTTGAAGCCGCACATCTCCATCACTAACTCCATGTAGGCTGAGCGAATCCCGGCCGTACAATAAGTGACGATCTGATCCTTTTTAGCCAAACCGGCATCTTCAAACAATTTCGTTAAGTCTTCTTTACTCTTTAGCTTGCCGTTTTTCTGGAACAGCTCCGTGAAGCGCAGATGAATAGCGTCAGGCAAATGACCACCTTTGGCCTCGCCGTACAAGACCTCGCCTTTGTATTCTTTGTCCTCACGAACGTCGACAACCTTGTAGTCAGCATAATCCTTTTTCAATTCATCGGTCCGAATCATATGCGTTTGATCAATCGAATCAATCGTCACATCAACTGGATTTAGCTTCGTACTCTCATACGCTATTTTAAGACCCGTTTTTTTCAAAGCCGCAAAGCCGCCGTCGACCATTTTGACATCCTGATAGCCGGCTGCTAATAATTCCCAAGCAATCCGTCCATCATCGCCCCAGCCTTTTTGCGCACCAGCAAACAGGACCACTTCCTTGTCCTTCGCGATCCCTTTTTCACCTAATCGCTTACCTAACTCTGCCGGTTCAAGCACCAAGCCCCATTTCTCATCGCCGGAAGCTCCTTCTTCGACTGAAGCCAAATTTTGCCAGCCAATTACAGTCGCTCCTTTGATCGTCCCTTTGTTGGCCTCTTCTTCACCCCGCGCATCAACTAAAATGAGGTCATCCAGATTTTTTTTGACGTACTGTGCATCCACAATATACTCACCAGTAAAAGCCGTTGTTTCTTTTTCGGCTGATTTAGAAGTGTCCGCTTTCTCGTCACCACCGCCGCAACCTGTTAATCCTAAAGAAACTAACGCCAACAGCCCAATCATTGTTTTTTTCATCTTTTTCTCCATTCATTGTCGTTTTGTTGCTCCGACATTCCTGCCGAAGCACAGGAATCTCCATCCTTTTGTCTGATAAAGTTATTTTGCTAAACAGTTCGACCATAAATCCGCTATAAATTTAGGCGTAGTCCTTAAACTAACTAAACTGCAAAAAGCAAAACTGACAGCTAGCTCCATTTAATGAATTCATTTTTCTAAAAATCAGAAAAATGATTCCGATTTTCGCTTCGCCTATCATTTTGCTAAACAGTTTAACCACAAATTTGCTATAAATCTAAGCATAGTCTTTGAACTAAATAAACTGCAAAAAGCAAAACTGACAAAAGGAAACATACCCCCATATGTTCCCAAACGACTTCTTTTAGTGAATGGATTACACTAATGGTATACGAAGGTTCGTTAGGGAGGAGATTTTTACATTCACATTCTTAGAGACTCTAAGGCAAAGTGTCATACCTGATCACTGATGAAAATTCAAAATACTCCCTCCCTACATTCTCGATTTTTGCCCCTTAGTAAAAGTATATAAAACGCTTTATCCTTTTACAACCAATCATTGGATTGCAGGTAAAATTATGGTTTCACTCGGCGCCTTTGCTGTTAACTCCCCCTGCCTAAAAACTGTGCGACTCTTTTTCTAAACCCCATACTCGATTGTTCCGCTTTGATTTGTTCCTCGATTTTGCCAATATCGATCTTATCATATGTTACGTTTCCTGCACCTGACAGATTGGGCTTATTAGTAGATGGTGATTGCTCCAGCGTCTTTGCCTTCTTCGCCAGAGTCTCAAGTACGGGCTGCTTTGGCTCCTCTTTCTTCAGTGCTTCTTTACCCAAAAGACTTACTTTTGCTAATTGCCCATCACTTAATTCTTTCACTGGTACCTTTTTAGGCTCCTTGTGATTTTCAATCGGAGTCACTTTCTTTTGTTTTTTATCTTCTTTATGTGAAGCCTTCTTTTCAGCTTTATTTTTCTCAACAGGCTCCTTCTGGTCTTCTTCACAAGGAAAATCAGCTATCCAGGCATCACGGTAAACATCGACAAACTCTGTGAATTTTCGTACACCACTCGTCTCAAAAATCGACAATAGCGTAAGAATTTTCACCGCCCCCGCAAGCTCTTCCCGGGTCTTTGTGGGATGCCCATTTTTTAATGTCCATGTATGTTTCCGTCCATTCGCTCCTTTGAAAACAGAACGAATAACAAATTGATGGTTGGCTAATTCATCGGTTCTAGCCGTATCTTTATCCTTCAAATATTCTTTATATGAACGAGCTTCCTCGGTAACTGAATGATACTCCTTCTTATGACGATACAAGCGAGCGATAACCGTTTTCCACTCATTGGGAGTAAAGTAGTTCTCAAAAAACACACTAAAACGCCGCAACGTAGGATTAGGCGCTGCGGTTAGGAATAATTCTCTAATTAACTCTCGGCAGATAAATGAAAAATCATCGGAACTGATACAATGACGCACAAGAACGGCCACTGCATATTCAACCACAGCAGAGGCGTCACGCGTCTCGCTATAAAACTTGATGATTCTCTTTTCCAGGTTGCCCCTAAGCATATTGAATAGCTGTCTACTTCCTAGTCGTTGTGTTTGCATGATCGTCCACTCCCTAATAATTGTCCGTAATTTATTCGGTGAATAATACGCTTACATTTCATCGGTTAACTGTTATATATAAAAAATATACCTAAACCATCAAAAACGCCACCCTTTTCAGTTTTTTTAGGTATTGGACTTCTTTAATTTTTTTAATAGAAATGAATACATTACGTTTTTTTAAGTGGAAATGCAGGCCTAACTTATCGCTAAACCCTTAATAAATAACGACAAAAACAGCTTCTCATTTTACTTACTGCCATAAATTCTCTGATCGTTTTTTTACCGGAATCTGCATCCGGATAAACATGGTTCGATTCATAGCATCGGTTTTGTTCTTTTCATAGACAACTTCACAAACATAATCACCGACGATTTGATAATTTTGCTGCTGAAGCGCCGCTCTGAATTTGCTCAATGCAGGCAGCTCTTCCTTAAAGGAATGACAATAAAAAGTAGCATATAGCCCGCCCCTCAACGTTTTCGACTGCTTAAAATGATTAGGTGTAAAAATAAACAGCTCCTTGGACACAAAATTTTCTGCTAAAAAATCCTGTCGCGGCATGATCGTTCCTACTCGATTAAAACGGCCAATTGGCATATTTAATTGACCTACATGGTTTTTAAACTCTCTTAAATAGAACTCATACTCCACCTCTGTCATCTCATAAATGTTCTTATCGATCGTGTAAGTCAAAATCGGTCGCGGTGGAAAATGCTCCACTTCTATTTCCGTTTGCTTCTGCTTCTCTTGAAAAATCAACGCACCTGCCTGAAAGGAATCGATGTCTTCTAATTGCTGGTCGAGTGCCGCTCGCTGTTCTAAGAGCTCTTCTTTCTTCTTTTCAACCGTCTGGCTCAGTTCTGCTAAGCCCTCCGTGTCATTCATAATATGCTTGATCTCTTCCAGTGAAAAATTGAACTGCTTCAAAAACTGGATGTTATCAACGGCTGCGGACTGATTGATATGGTAATAGCGATAATTACTTTCGGTATCGATATAAGCTGGATGCAGCAAATCAATCTGCTCATAATAACGCAGGGTTTGAACAGAAAGATTGTTGTATTGCGCAAAATGACCAATCTTCATTTTTGAAAACATTTTCTAAACTCTCCCTTGACTCTATAGTTACTATAGACATTATACTATTATTGTGAAATACAACACAATAAAGGATTGGGGGCATTTCAATGGGTTTACAAAAGATCAAGGTAGTTCAGTACGGGTGCGGCAAGATGGCAAAGGTAATCATTAATTATCTGTACAAGCATGGGGCTGAAATTGTTGGTGCAATTGATACAAACCCTGAGGTTGTAGGAAAAGACATTGGTGAATTTGCGGAGTTGGGGTATGCTACAGGAATCAAGATTTCGGACAATGCACAGGAAGTTTTTGACAATTGCGATGCGGATATTGCCTTAGTGACGATCTTTAGTTATATGCCAGAAATGTACGAATTTTATGAGATGTGTTTGAAGAATAAGGTCAATGTGATTACAACTTGTGAAGAAGCGATCTATCCATGGAATACCTCACCAGCGGAAACCAACAAGCTGGATAAACTCGCAAAAGACAATGATGTAACGATCATGGGTGCTGGGATGCAGGACATCTATTGGATCAACATGCCTAGCCTGATGATGGCAGGAATGAACGATATCAAGAAGGTAAAAGGTGCCGTTAGCTACAACGTCGAAGATTATGGACTGGCTTTGGCCGAAGCTCATGGTGCTGGCTATGATCTGGAACGTTTTGATAAAGAAATTGCTCAAGCTGAAAGTCTGCCATCCTACATGTGGAATGCTGGCGAAGCGATTTGTTCAAAGATGAATTGGACGATCCAAAGCATTTCGCAAAAGAGTGTGCCCTTCACCTTGGATGAAGATGTTTATTCCGAAACATTGGGCGCTACCATCAAAGCAGGCGATGCGATCGGTATGTCCGCAGTAACAACCATTATGACTCACCAAGGAATCGAGCTAGAAGTTGAATGTATTGGAAAAGTCTATCGTGAAACCGATGGCGACATGTGTGATTGGGAAATCACCGGCGAACCAGATATGGTCTTCTCATTAAATAAACCAGATACTGTCGCTCATACCTGTGCGACGATGGTGAATCGAATTCCATCTGTGATCAAAGCTCCTGCTGGATTTGTGACGGCGGAAAAAGTAGCTGGACCAGATTATATGACGTATCCAATGCATATGTATTTGTAAAAAGAATAAAAAAAATTGCCCGTAGACAAATGTTTACAGGCAATTTTTTTATTATTTATTAACGCAACAACGAAACAATATCCTTCTTCGACGCACTTTTCGCTGGCAGCCAGCTAAAGACAATTCCAATCACGACCGATAACCCAAAGGCTAACGTCACCGTGAACAGATCAGGTCGAACGGATAACGGTGTGAACATGCTGATGGCAAATCCCAGCAGCATCGCAATCAAATACCCGATCGTTCCGCCGACTAAAGTCAACGAGATCCCTTCTAGCAGGAATTGCATCATGATGTTGCCCTTCGTGCCGCCCATTGCTCGGCGGACGCCGATTTCCTTAGTACGTTCTGAGACAGAAATATAGATCATGTTCATGACCCCAATACCTGAGATGAAGAGCGAGATGCCGCCAATCACTGAGATTAACAAGGTAATACTTGTCAACAGCATCCGTAATTGATCGACCTGTCCAGCCAGATCCTCTGTCTTATAACTACCTAGTTCTTTCCAAGTCCCATATTTTTTTAAGGTTTCTTCGGCTTCCTTCGAAACACTTTTTACATTAGCTGTTTGCTTCATTTTTACTTGAATCATGCTGCGATCTTCTGAATTGAAATAGTTTTCGAAGACATTTTCAGGCACCTCTGCCACTACATAATCTTCCTGCGTTGAAACGATCGAGCCCGCGTTGCGATCTGCCATGATCCCGACCACTTCAAACAAATGACCGCCGATCTTAACACTTTGCCCCACTAATGAAGCCGGTTCTTCCTTTTGAATCGCTTTAGCCGCTGTTTGATCAATCACAGCAACTGGATTTTCATTGTAATAATCACTGGATTGAAGAGGACGGCCATACAAAACATCACTGCCTTTATTCTTCAATAATTTAAAACAATTCCAGCGACCATCATTTCCAACATCATCAAAGGTTTGGTCCGCGTACTTGATGCCATTGCGGGAATTGTCATAATAGCTCACCGACTGAACGCCAGGGATACTTTCGATCTTACTGATATCCTCTTCAGTAAACGCATCTAAGCCATTTTCATAGAAGTCCCCATTTTTTGGCGTATAGGTATAGCCGACACTGCCGTCAAATTGATCCAAACCAATAAATTCAGACGCGTAATTTTCAAAAGCACGCCCAATTGAAAAGACGGTGATTACCGCGGAAACCCCGATAATCAGCCCAATCATCGTCAAAAAACTCCGCCGTTTATTTTTGCCAATAGCCCTGAAAGAGGTTTTCCATACTTCACTAAACCGCATGTGCAACACCTTCTTCCAGAATTTCGCCATCCTTCACCGTAATGATCCGCTGACAATAAGCAGCGGCATCTGGATCATGAGTCACCATCAAAATTGTGACCTTCTCCTCTTCGTTCAACCGTTTAAATAATTGCATAATCTCTTCAGAAGTATGACTGTCTAATGCGCCCGTTGGTTCATCCGCCACGATAAATTTCGGATTGCCAACGATGGCACGAGCGATCGCCACCCGCTGCTGCTGACCACCGGAAAGCTGCTTCGGTAGTTTATTATATTTATCCGCGATCCCGACTTTTCGCAAAGCCTCCATCACCAACGGCTTGGTTTGTTTTTGCTTCATCCCGCCATATAACAGCGGCAACGCCACATTTTCCATCACCGTATTATTATCAATCAGTTGGAAGGATTGAAATACAAAGCCCACTGATTTATTTCGCAAAGCCGAGAGCTTCTCATCGTTGAAGCGGTACGCATCTTCCCCTTCAAAACGATAACTGCCTTCAAAATCACCATCTAAAAAGCTGATCGTATTGATCAATGTAGACTTCCCTGAACCAGATGGTCCCATCACCGCAACAAATTCATGCTCTTCGATCGTCAGACTAATATCCTTTAAAACATGGATGCGTTCCTGATCGGCCGTGTATAGCTTGTTGATATTTTCCATCACGATCATTCAACGGTCACATCCATCCCATCCTTGATGCCTTTTGCATCTTTGATAATTTTGTCATTTTCATTCAAGCCTTCACGTAAAATATAATAGCCATTGCCTTTTTCAACAGAGACAGTCTGCTTCTCGGCTTTACCCTTAGAAACCGTGTAAGCAACATATTCTCCATCTTTTTCCACTACGCTCTTAAGGGGTAAATGAATCTCATTACGCGGGATCAATAATTCGACCGAGTAACCGACAGGAATCGCTTCGTCAGGAACCGCCGTAAAGTTATAGGTCACTAAACTATTCGTGTCTTCTTTCGTTGGCTCATTGTTCATTTCCGCTAACGATGTGACCTTGCCTTTGACATTTTTTTCATTGTTGGCGTACTTAATCTCGATTGGTTCGTTCAAGGTAACCTTCGAACGATCATATTCGGTCACTGTTCCTTTGATCGCAGACTCTTCGCTTTTCAAGACCATTAACGCCTGCTGCGGGTCATTTTTTGCATCTTCATTTAAAGCTGTTACCACCGAATCATTCGCCGCGCGAATCACTTCACCCCAGCGATACGTCACCAAAATCTGATCTTTCGTCACATGATCGCCTTCACTTACATGAATCGTTTGAACCGGTCCTTTTTCTGAATTGACTAGAACCGTTTGTTTCTTCGTCGATTGTACCTGACCTTTTAAATGCAACGGTGTTTGCTTGCTGACTTGATACATCTCCACTGAGGTATCATCTTTTGCATTTGCTTGGGTGTTTTGATAGAGAAAAAAACCAGCCCCCGCCACCACTAACACTCCAATACCAATGATCCATTTTTTCATTTTTTACTCCATTCCTTCCATTCCAAAATTCGTACACATGTTAATTACTCTTTAAATTTTAGAGGAAAGTTCTGGCTGCTACTTCCAACGAAAGTACAAAATCTAAATAGGACTTTAGACCGAAGAACATTTGTTTTTTTAATGGATGGGAATTCTTATATCTTATAGCGAAGCTTTGGTTGACATTAAAGGTTTCCATTCATATAAAAAAGCATCATCAGAATCCCTTCCAACGATGCTTGAATTTATTTTCCCTTATTGATCTCTTTGGCGACCCGTTCATTCATTTTGCGTTTTAACTCATTGATTCGCGTTTTCGCTTGGATCTCATGCAGCATGTTTTCCGCGAATTCGCCGACGTCTTCGCCTACTAATTCCAATACTGGAACATGATTGCTGGCACCTTCTTCAAAGAAGGCCAACAATTCACACATTGGTGTTAACATATCCATACCGTCTCCTGCTGTAAATTCCCATAAAAAATTTTGAATTTCTTTATAAACAACTTGATAGTCACGAGGCAATTTTTTTAGTCCTGCCATCTGCTCCCTATATTCTGCTTTGTCCGTATAAACCCTTTTGAAGTAGCTAAATACATTTTTATCACTCATTGTCCTGACTCTCCTTTAGTCTATCGATCTGTCCAGAAATAAATTCCCAGCGCTGCCAAAACAACGCCAATTCCTTTTCTCCTGCTTCATTCAATGAATAAAATTTCCGCATCGGGCCAAGTGAGGATTTTTTCTTGGTAACGGTCACTAATTCTTTCTTTTCCAATCTCAGTAAAACTGTATAAACCGTTCCCTCAACAATATCTTCAAAACCATATTTTTGTAAATTACTCGTGATCTCATAGCCATAAGTCTCGTGTTGATTGATGATCTCCAAGATCATGCCTTCAAGCACGCCCTTCAGCATCCCTGTAATCCCGTTCATGTTATCACCCTTCCCAGTTGCTGCGCTAACGTAATTTTTTCCGATAGACATATATAGATAATACTTGGAAAATCACGATTGCGCCAATACTCCATGCGAATGCCACCCAGATATCTGAGGGAATTCTGCCGTCGGTCAAGATCGAACGTAACGAATTAATGATCGGAGTCATTGGCTGATAATCCGCAAATCCTCGCAAAACCTTTGGCAGCGTCTCGGTTGGCACAAAACCTGAGCTGATAAATAGCAGGCCAATCAGCAAATAAGAAAAAGCGATCGCCGTTTCATTATTCTTCGCGATCAATCCAAAGAGGACAGCGATCCAAGAAAGTGCGTATGTCGCAACCAATAAAAGCAACAGCCCCACGGCCCAATCCAATACATCCGCTTTTGGTCGAAATCCGATCAAAATACTGCTGATCAGAACAAGCAGCGCTGAAATAAAATTGAAAATGACACTGGTCATCACGTGACTATTCAAGATCGCCGATTTCGCGATCGGCATCGAATGGAACCGTTCAAAAATACCATTTTGGACATCCGTGTTTAAACGAAAAGCGGTATAACCAACGCCGCTGGCAACAGTAAACAATAAAATTGCCGGCACGATAAAGCCTTTATACGTTTCTTGCGGGATCGTCATCGCCCCGCCAAAAATATAGATAAATGCCAGCATCAACATGATCGGCATCAGTACTACGGTCATGATCGTATCAACACTGCGGGTCATATGTTTCATCATCCGGCCGGTCAATACCATCGTATCTGCGAATACGTTCATTTCTCTCTCTCCCCTCGGTTTTCGACAATCATAAAGAAGACATCATCCAACGAAGATTGTTTTTGGGTAAAGGTTAAAATCTCAATCTTCGCTGCTTGCAATTGATTCAAAATCGTCGTGATTCGTTCAACTTGATTATCCGTCACAACATTCAACGCTAACAATTCCTTGTTCATTTTTCCGCCCACAAGCTGTTCAGCAGCTTCCAGTGTTTCCTCGTCCGCAAAGGTCAATTCCAACGTTTCTTTCGGCAAATGCTTCTTCACTTCAGCGATGCTTCCCTGCAACGCGATTTTCCCGCGATTCAAAATCGCCACGGTATCTGCCAATTGCTCCGCTTCCTCCAAATATTGGGTAGTTAAGAAGATCGTCACCCCCGCTTTTTTCAGCGAACGAATCATTTGCCATAGAGCAGCCCGCGCCTGCGGATCTAATCCGGTCGTTGGTTCATCCAAGAAAAGAATTCTTGGCGGATCGATCAAGCTCATCGCCAAATCCAGTTTCCGCCGCATCCCGCCAGAATACGTTTGCGTCGGTCGGTCCGCCGCTTCTTGCAGATCAAATTCCTTTAACAGCTCATCGACCTTTTCCGTATAATTTTTCATATGACGAAGCTTTGCGATCAAAACTAAATTTTCCCGTCCCGTTAATACCTCATCGACCGCAGCGAATTGTCCGGTTAAGCTAAATTCCTTTTGGACTTTTAACGACTGCTCCAACACGTTCATTCCATCGATCATAATGTAGCCATTATCCGGCTTCAGCAAAGTGGTCATCATTTTGACTGTTGTTGTTTTTCCAGAACCATTTGTTCCTAATAAAGCAAAAATACTTCCTGTCGGCACATGAAAACTAATTTTATCTAATACCTTGTGATCAGAAAAAGATTTTTCCAAATCAACAACATTAATTGCTTCCTGCATTCTACTCACTCCTTAATCATTATTCAGTACTTTGTAATATTAAGTACAGCTATAATGTAAAACTAAGTAGCTGTTTTGTCAACTACTTTGTTCTACTAAGTACTAAAAATTTTCCTTTACATCTTGTTAATCCTCTATTATACTTTCGTTAACCAAAATAAAATATTAAGTTAACGAAAGAGTGAGTGTATGAAATTAAGTAGTCGAGAAATTGTTTTAGCCGGATTATTTGCAGCAGTAATTAGTATTTTAGCCCAATTCACCATTCCCTTTGGTCCGATCCCATTAACCTTGCAAACCTTTGCTGTTGGGTTTGTGGTAACTATTTTAGGGAAAAAAACCGGGACTATCGCCGTCGCGATCTATCTATTGATGGGTATGATTGGTTTACCTGTGTTAGCTGGCGGATCAGCGGGGATCGCTCATTATTTTGGGCCGACCGGGGGCTTTTTAGTTGGATTTATTTTTCAAGCCTATGTTACTGGTCTGATTTTAGAAAAATTAACCTTCAATTATTTTTGGTCAATCGCCGCTAATTTAGTCGGAGCTTTTATTACCCTGTTCTTCGGTTCGCTTTGGCTGAAATTTAGCGGAAGTTTACCATGGGATGCCGCTTTTTCTGCCGGAATGATTCCCTTTATTCTGCCAGGCGCGATCAAAGCGGTCGCAGCTGGATATCTAGGGGTCTTGCTTGGTAGAAGGCTACCCTTTACTAAACTGGTGTATCGTTAAGTTTCCAATTCTGGAAACTTTTTTTCTTGACTTATTAATCAGGGTACCGTATTATATCGAATCGTAAGGTGCCCTTAATAAAAGTTATGAAAGAAGCGAACACTTATGACAAAAGTTTTATTTTTAAATGTGACTACCCACGGACATGTAAATCCTTCCCTAGGTTTAGTCAATGAATTAAGCCATCGCGGCGTGGAGATCGTTTATTTTTCAAATGAAGAATTCCGTGAAAAAATCGAAGCGGCGGGAGCTGTCTATCGTCCTTATCATTATGATTTAAATATCTTTAAAAACGGATTCGATGTTTTATTGGACCACGGATTAGATATCATGCAGGACATCCTGCGACAGATCGAAGGCGAAAAATTTGATGCCGTGATCCACTCCATCGCCATGCCCTTCAGTAAACAGATTGCGGACTATTTACACCTGCCGGCGATTTCAATGCTGGCTGTCTTTATGGGCATGAAGGATTTTATGCAGCCCAACAAAACCCCTTTAGCCGGAAAATTCAAAGCCTTGAATGATAAGTATTTGTTGGAAGCAAAAAAAATCGAGGCCACCCTGTCTGTTCAGATGCCCTCACGCTTTTTTGATTTGATTTTTAATATTGAACCGTTGAATATCGTTTTTACCTCTGACTATTTCTTGCCAGAAGGTGATCGTGAACTCTTTGATGACAAATACCTTTTAGTCGGCGCCGATGTCTATCAACGTCTGGAAGATACCGCAGACTTTCCAATCGAACGTTTGCAGAATGCCAAAAATGTCTTATACATTTCCTTTGGTACGATCTTTGGTGATTATGCGAAGGACATTTATCAAAAGATGTTTGATGCCTTCGGAAATTCCGATTATCTAGTGGTAATGGCCGCTCATCACGTTGGTCTGGAAAATCTGACTGTCCCTGATAATTTCATCGTGCAGGATTATATTCCGCAAAATGAAGTCTTGAAATACGCCGATGTGGCGATCACTCACAACGGATTGAACAGCATGAACGATTTGATCCTAAATGAAGTGCCCTTTGTCTCATTACCAATGGGCTCCGATCAGCCGGCTCTTGCTGATCGTTTAGTCGAGTTGAACGCAGGCATCCGTTTAGATTATCAACATGTGGATAGTGATGAATTGAAAGCTGCTGTGGAAAAAGTCCAAGTCGAACCTGAATATTTAGACAATTTGAAAGCCATTAAGCAGTCTTTCCTCGATGCCGGCGGTTATAAAAAGGCGGTTGACGAGATTCAAGCGTACATCAGCCACAAGGTACTCACGAAAGTCTAAATACGAGAAAGAACCGCGCCCATCCTTCAACAGGAGGGTGCGGTCATTTTTTGATTTAATTTTGCTCTTGTCTCCAAGGCTGCACATTATCCTTACGATAAACGGCCGCTTGCCCAATCGAATTAAACAATTCCATTTTTTGCTTAACGACTGCTTTAGCTGCATCGATACATTCTGGATAGATCGCATTCGGATCCCATAATTCAGTGGTTGAAAGAATCTCACGACATTTCTTATAGAAAGCATATTTGTAGTCAGATGAGATATTGACCTTTTGAATCCCGATTTGTACCGCTTTGGCGATTTCTTCATCTGGATTGGCTGATCCGCCATGAAGCACCAATGGAATATCGACTCTGCTCTTGATGTCTTCTAATACATCCATCTTCAATTCCGGCTTGATGTCCTTTGGATAAATTCCATGAGCCGTACCGATTGCCACTGCCAAGGTATCGATTCCGGTTTTTTCGATAAATTCTTCGGCATCCTCTGGTTTTGTGTAGATAACCTCGGATACGCCGCCTTCAACAGAAGTTCCCGTATTGCCGATTGTGCCTAATTCACCTTCCACAGAAATACCGATCTTATGACAAACATCCACGACTTCCTTCGTGATGGCGATATTTTCTTCAAACGGTAGTAATGAACCGTCGATCATCACTGAACTGAATCCACAGTGGACAGCGCGCATGATGCTAGCCAAGTTATCCCCATGATCCATATGGATAACAAATGGAACCGAACTATTTTTTGCACGAGATACCGCATATTGGAAAAATTCATCTTTGGTAAAATCCAATTCGGTTGGATGAACCGCGATGATCGCTGGCGCATCATTTTCTTCTGCCGCTTCAATGACTACCCGTAAGAAATTACTGTCTGCAACGTTGAAGGCTCCTACAGCGAATTTATTTTCCTTTGCGACTTCTAGCATTTGCTTCATATTGATTAACATTTGACTTTGTCTCCATTCTCATTTTAAGATTTATTTTTTGAACCCGAAAGTTCGATATACCTTTTCACAACTTCTTTTCCGGCTGCCATCGTTTGATGAACAAGCGTCGGATAATCCACCTCAGGATTTTCTGCTAATTGCTTTTGGACTTCGGCTTTTTGCGCCTTCATAAAATCGGAACCTACGTTAATTTTATTGATCCCTAATTCGATCGAACGCAGGATATTTTTCTCACCCGCGCCTGATCCGCCATGTAACACTAACGGGAGCTTCGTCGCCGTTTTGATTTTTTCGACGATATCAAACCGGAAATCCGGTACATAGCCTTCTGGATAATCCCCATGACTAGAACCATAGGACAGCGCCAAACAATCCACACCTGTCTCATTGATAAAACGAATTGCATCATCGGGATTGGTGTACATCTCATCATTGGTAAAATGATCGCCGGCTACGGCACCCATGTCTCCGACTTCAGCTTCAACACTGGCATTGTAAACTTGCGCCAGTTCCACCATTGCCTTCGTGATTCGAATATTTTCTTCCAACGAATACATCGAGGCATCCATCATGACACTGGAGAAGCCTTCATGCAGACACTGCTTTACAAACGCGACATCCTGTCCATGATCCAGATTGATCGCAACTTCGACTTTGGCATTGTTTGCCATCCGAATGATCGGCTGCGTTAAATAGCGAATATCCAAATGCTCTTTTAAATGATCCTGCAATAAATCGACAATGATCGGCGAGCGCATTTCCTCCGCCGCTTCGATCACGGCTTTGGCTGTTTCCAAATTGAAGCAATTGATCGCCATTACGGCATAGTACTCACGATTGGCCTTTTGCAGCATTTCTTTCATCGAAACATACATGTCTAAAAATCCCTTCCTACGAGATCTTGATGGAAGAAAAATCGACTTCTTCCTCTTCATCATCGTCCTTGATGTCATTTTCAACTGGCTCTTTCTTCAGAACGAACAACAAAATTCCGGTAATCGCTGAACCGATCAATAACGCTAATGTAAACTTCAATGGATCAGTCATCGCTGGAATAATGAAGACCCCACCTGACGGAACCGGTGAACCAACGCCCCATGACATACTCAAGCCGCCACCGATTGCTGCACCAACTGTACAAGAAAAGATTACTCGCAACGGATCAACTGCCGCAATTGGGATAACACCCTCTGTAATCATACAAAGTCCCATTGGGAAAGCGATCTTGATATTGTCTTCCTCTTCTTTAGAATATTTGCGTTTGCGGACAATTTTAGATAATACCCAAGAGATCGTGACACCGAACGGCGGTACCATGGAAGCCAATACCTTCACCGCTTCTGGCCCCTGCACACCCTCTAGTAGCAAGCCATCAGCAAATAGTGACGCTACTTTATTAACTGGACCGCCAAAGTCAAAGGCAGCCATTCCGCCAACAATCGAGCCGAACAAGAAGTTGCCAGTGCCCTGTAAGCCTTCCAAGAATTCAGTTAAGGCTTCTGTTGCCCACACAATCGGCAAACCGATGACAAAGAACATCAATAATCCAATGATCAATGTAGATAAAAGCGGTACGATCATCATCGGCATCAAGCCTTGCGCCCATTTTGGAACCTTTAGATTTTTTACTAGGAATAGTACGAAGAAACCAACCAAGTAACCACCAAGCATCCCGCCTAAGAAACCAGCACCGATGGCATTCGCGATCAACCCCATAAACAAACCAGGTCCGATACCTGGACGGTCAGCAATTGAATACGCGATGGCTCCGGCGATAACTGGTGCCAATAATCCCATCCCCAAAACACCCAATGAGACTAACGCATCTGGTACCGAATAGGCTGCCTTATAATCCTCAATCACTCCGCCACCTGTCAAATTCCCAATCGCGATCAACAACCCTGCCGTAACAACAACCGGTAACATGTACGAAATTGCCGTCAGAGCATGCTTTTTCAATTGAAGCTGCTTAAACATTTAGTTCATCTCCTTTTTCATATTAAAGAATTAATTTTTCCAAGGAAAAATTAGTTCGATTTTCAAGCCGTATACCATTCCACTAGGATTTCTATTCTTATGCAGTGGACTAATTCTATACTGTGTTTTCTTCACTGATTAAACTGTGAAGAGTGGAACTGGCATCCTTTTTCATATTAAAGTTAAAGAAATAATTTCCTACGCCTTTACGATTTCCTCTTCGATCTTATTGATCAACCCTTTTGGTGCTTTGATTACCATGCTAGTCGGGATTTCCACCACCTTTTTTCCTTCAAAGCGATCTTTTCCGCCGACTTTGATATCTGCGGCAATGATCACCACATCGGCTGCCTGGATCTCTTCCATGCTTAACTCATCTTCCGTCCCGATCGTGCCTTGGGTCTCGATATGGCACGTGTGCCCCAGTGCCTTCGCGGCTTTTTCCAGCTTTTGTTTGGCGATGTACGTATGAGCGATGCCCGATGTACATGCAGCGATTCCAACAATTTTCATCATCTATTCCTCCATTTTCTTTTTTAATCTTCTTCCATTAGATCCCGTGATAATAATTCCATCATTTCTGCTTTTGTTTCGGCATTGACCATGTTTTCGATAAAGTCTTCGTCTGCTAAAAGCATCGCGACTTTTTGTAATAGCTTGATATGCATCGTATTGGCATCCGTATTTTTCACCGCGAATAGAATAATCACCCGTACCGGTTCTTCGTCCAAGGATTCCCATGGGATCGGTGTGGCGGCTTTGCCGACAACTAACGAGGTCTTGATCACGCTATCAGATTTTCCATGAGGAATCGCAATACTATTACCGATCCCGGTCATGCCCTCTGCTTCACGTTCGAACACATCTGCCATAAAGTCGTCCTCGTCAACAATGTCTCCATTTGCCATTAGCAATCGTGTTAATTCATGGATAGCTTCTTTCTTTGTTGTCGCTTTCATTTCTAATTGGATTAAATCTTCGGTAATCACATCCGCAATACTAAAATCGTCCATCATTTGCTCTGCTGTCATCTCATATCTCTCCTAACATCTCTTTGACTCGTTTTTCGTCTTGTTTTGTAAATACTGAATTCACCAGAATTGTCGGGATCATCATGTCAATCGTCAAATTGACAGTGGTTAAAATCAGATCAATGTTCTGATATTTTTCTGGTGCCTTAGAAAACTTCCGTGCCGATAGGACATCGACAATTTCTAACTCAGGAAAAGCTTTACGGACCTTCACCTTCAACAGTTCCGAGGTTCCTACCCCGCTGCTGCACATGATTAGTACACGTTTTTTCGAATGGATTATTTCTTTATACTTCACAAAATACAAAGTCAAAAAGCCGATCTCATCTTCAGAAATCTCATTTAATTGAAATTTTTCTTCGGCCGCTTGACTGACCTGTTGGACTTGTTGAAAAACCTCTGGATACTCCAGCTTGATATCTCCTAATAAATCATTTTTAACGATGATCTCGTTTTTCAAACGATACAATAATGGATCAATGTGTTCATAAAGATCTTGGCGATTCGGTTGATGATCGACCTTCATCCCCATCAAGCGACTCATTTCAGTTGCAAAAAAATCAGTAATCGCTAAAGCTTCCTTCGATTTTCGATTCAGCTTAATCGGTTCCTTTTCCATTCGTGAAGAAATCAGATATTGGAATAGATAAAACGTCTCACTTTCCGGTAGAACAATATTCAGATAATGATTCAGCTTCGTGATCACCATCTTGGAAAGCTGGTACAACTGATCATATTGCGTGATCAGCTCTTCTTCATCAGGGTCTAACAGTTCTGCACAGGTATCTGCGTGAATCTCCCCTTCTCTCACCCGTTTGATTAAAATGTAAATATGAGAAAAGATATTGCTGTTATAGGGATAAGCGATCCCATTTTGCAATTTTCTTTCGATGTACTCTAATAACGAAGTAATAAAGTTGATATCATAGGAACTGATTTTTTCCTGTTGTGTGGAAAAGTCTTCCTCCCAAACACGATTCGCACTAATTAAATGATTGACCGCTTTACGAATGTGTTTTTCTGTTCCTTCAATCGATACTCGCTGGCCCTTACGAATCAAAGATAATTGGTACTTTAGCAAAAATTCATTCATCCGTACCAAATCATTTGTAATCACGGTATTGCTGACATAATATTCATCAAATAAATCATTAATCAATACCTTTTTGGGTGATTTGAATAACAAAGCAAGAAGAATCGTATTCCTTCTTTCTGATGGTCCTTGTACAGTATCATTACCTCGTTTGCGGACACTTTCTTTTAAATAATTGTCATAATCTAAACGAAATCCTTTTCCGACTTCTGCCGAAATCAGCTCACTGACATCGGAGGCTTCATTGATTTTTTTAATCGTGCGGTAAATTGTTTTCGTGGAAACATTGGCAAATTCAGCTAACTCTTGAGCGGTAAGTGTCATCCCATGTTTGATAAACAGTTCGATCAATTGTGTTTCACGTTTACTTAGCTGCATGTTGTCAACCTCCTTGTCATTAATATAGCCTTTTTTTATTCGCGTACATTTTTTCTTGTGTCCATTGAAATGGACATTTACATAAAACGCTTTCAATAACTAATTTAAATTATTGCTGAAAATAACCAGTTCCTCAGAAAAAGGGAAAAATTTTATTTCCCTTAAAAATGCTTCAGATTGACCAATTCCCTCACCTCCCTCGATTTTTCTTGAATGGACTAAGAAAACCTCAGGAGAAAACCGCTCCTGAGGACTTTTTGTTTAGATGAATCATTTTATTGTCGATCACTGATTCTAAATTCGTATCCAAGTACGTTCTTATAATATTCTGGATACAT
>NZ_JAHLOS010000021.1 GCF_018917525.1 Enterococcus raffinosus
ATATTGGGTTTCATCTCTCTAGTTTAATAGGAAAAAGACCAGATGAAAAGCGGTCAAAAGATTGATGTATCAATCCTTTGACCGCTTAAAATGTTATACTTCCTTTAATGTTAAAAAAAACAGCGAAAAAATCGCTGTCTGACCATCTAGCCAATTATTCCTAACAAAAGAATTTTATTTTCACACTCTTTTGAATAGAACTATGTTTTAGTTTTCCACCTGTGCAAAACTTGTTTGATTCGCTAATTGATAGATTGGTACCAATTGTTTATAAGTTTCTACCATAAATGCTTGAGCGGCTTCGGGATTTTCCCAAATTGGATCGTCTCTTTTGATGATTCGACCAATTTGAAATTCGCCTTTTTTCACATCGCGAAATCTTATCAACAGCTTTTCTGTGCGTTCTGGTGATAACTCTTCCACTTTTGGTTTTGTGTGATCGCCGGATAGAACAAAATCTGAGGATAAGTTCTCAAATACTTCTGGATGATCTAGAAAAATTTGCGCAATCGCTTTTTCTTCCTTCGGCTGATCAATACATGATAACCACATAAAAACATACTCCGGCCAAATTCCCAGCTGAAAATGGGGCTCCATTTTGTATCCGCGCTTTTGCCGACTCAAGGCTGACCAGGTATTTTCAGGCGGATAGGTCGTCCTGCGTCGATGCTGGGCAATGTGGATAAATAGCTTTTCGTCTAGCAGCGGCTCTAACTCCTGTTGAAAAACTTCATCTAACTGTTGAAAAGTTGGTTGAACTTCCTGGCGAATCGCTGCCATTCGTTCATCCAAGCCGTCGATATCAAAAACATCAAAACTCTTTTCAGTGAACATGTTACTCCCCCTTATTCCTACTATCGTAATTCTACCTATCTTATCGCTGAGTCACAAGTTATCAACTACCCATGTTGATAAAAAATTCGTAGTGATTTTCCCTTCGAACAAACATCGTTTCAAAATTTTGATAAAACTCGCTGATTCTTTTGCTATTTTAAAGAAAATATTTCCTTCTCTTTGTGAAATCAAGTATATTATAAGTAGCCATTTTATTATTGGAGATTCAGAAATTTATTTCTGAGGAGGGTAAAACGAATGATTTCAGACGCAATTGGCTTCGAGAAAAAATTTCGTTTAAAAGAAGACAAAAAATTTGAACAATACAAGATCATGCTTCCGAAACTACGGGAAAATGATGTGATGATAAAGATTTCCGCTATCTCGATCAGTACCTTAGATACGCAGATTCGACAAACGATCAAAGGAGCGAAGAAACCTTATATTTTAGGCTTTGGCGGTGTCGGCATTATCACCCGTCTAGGCAGCAGCAATCAATACTTAAATGTTGGTGACCGTGTTCTCTATGTCAATAAGGTCGGAAAATACGGCAGCTATAGCAACTTTCAAATCGCTGATGTCCGTTCCATCGTCAAGCTACCAGACTCTTTTCCCACCGACGAAGCCGCCGCTTTTTCCTATAGCTTCTTTTTGGCCTTCGAAGTATTGTTCACCCAGCTGCAATTGACACCTAAGCCAAAAAAAAATCAGGGAAACTTATTGATCCTAAATACTTCTGATGGGCTAGGTGCGACCATTATCCAATTAGCGAAGTGGGCCGGCTTAAAGGTTGCCGCTACGATTGATAAAAACAATTCAGAGATCTGGATCAAAAACATGGGGGCGGATGTTGTCGTCTCTCAATCCACCCAGCTATCAAAGGAATTGACGAACGCGGAAATGACACCGGTTGATTATGTGATCAATTTGGATACTGAAAAGGAAAAAAACTTCGATCACCTGTCTGAATTCAAGGACACGGCCAAAGTGTTGCTTTTGCATTTCATAAATAAGAAAAATAAAAACTTTGATCCGGACTACCTCAACTTCTATTGTGAAGATTTCTTGGAATCCTCCTTTACTACCGATGAGGGTATCGAGTATTCCCGCAAGGTCATGGAGCTTTTGGTCTATTTATGGGAAAAGAATCAACTAACATCTATTTTGACCGCACAGCTGAACGGCTTTTCCGATAAAAATTTCTACGGAGCCCACAAACTGATCGAAAACAATCCAAACTTTCGTCACCTAGTTTTAATAAACTGACATAATCTCGTTCAATTGAGCGAGATTTTTTTTATAGAAAGCAATTTTTGGAGCTAAAAAGCAGCCGTTCTTCGCTTTCATAACGTTTGTTGTCATATCCTATAGAAATTTCTCGTTTTTCTGAGGTTAACATTTGCTAATTACAAAGAATGGGATTAAGATATAAAATGAAATTTTCATTTACATTTTCATTTCAATTATTTTATAGGAGGTCTTTATGGATTATTCACTGACTACTCGGTTAGCAGCTGAGTTCTTGGGAACTGCTTTGCTAGTAATGCTAGGAAACGGTGCAGTTGCCAATGTTGATTTAAGAGGGACAAAAGGTTACGGAAGTGACTGGATGTTGATTGCGGTAGGTTATGGCTGCGGGGTTATGATTCCTGCAATGATTTTCGGCGGTATCAGCGGTAATCACATCAACCCAGCGTTTACAATTGGTTTAGCTGTTAGCGGCATGTTCCCTTGGGCGGAAGTTCTTCCTTACATCGTTGTCCAAATCCTTGGCGCGATGGTCGGACAATTAGTCGTAGTAGCCAGCTACAAACCTTATTACGATCAAACAGAGGACAAACTACATGTGTTAGGTACCTTCTCAACGATCAATAGTGTCGGTTCTAAATTTAATGGATTCGTGAATGAATTCTTCGGATCATTCATTTTATTCTTTGGTGCACTGGGGATTACCAAAGCGCCATTCTTCCAAAACAATTTAGGAACAGCTCACTTAGCATTAGGTTTCTTAGTTTGGACATTAGTTGCATCCTTCGGCGGACCAACTGGCCCAGGTTTAAACCCGGCTCGTGACCTAGGTCCTCGTATCATGCACGCCATCTTACCACTGAAACACAAAGGCGATTCACAATGGAGTTATTCTTGGGTACCCGTACTTGCCCCAATCATCGCTTCAATCGTAGCAATCGCATTATATAAAGCATTGTTTATCTAAAAACACGAAACTGCCGCAATTTATTTTTGCGGCAGTTTTTTTGATCAACAATCTATGAAATTCTAAAAAGCTGTTGCATACTATTTACAGTTCCATCACGTATCGATTCAATCAAAAAAGAATAGCCACTCTAGCTTTTCCTTCTATTTAAACCAATCCTTCAACAAACTCAACCGGAAACATTGTTTTCTCAGCCGTCTCCTCCACTGACATTCCCTGAGCTAAATAGCGTTTCGCCACACTGGCCATACTTTCTGAGACCTCCACGATAAATTTATCATAGTCATAAAAACGCAGCACACGCTGGCCCCAAGGATATTCCTTGCTGTGATGCAGAAAGTCGATTCCTTCGACCTTTGAAAGCTTGTCTTCCCATTTATCCAAATCCTCAACCTCAAAATACAGTTGAAAATTATCCGACTGCTCCTTTGGATTCAATGGAACTCCCAGCAATCCTGCATAATCGGCCTGTAATGAAAAGCCGCTCTCAAAAGCAACATGGATATTATCCAGATCCATTTCTATTTTTTGTTCCATAACCTCTACATAAAACTGTTTCGCCTTCGTCATATCCTTCACTGCCAATAATACGCCGCCAAAATTCATTTTTATCCCCATCAGAGCCGCTACTCGACTCCCCTTCCTTTTTTACCAACTATACCCTTAGAATTTGGCGATTTCACTGTAAAAATCGGACATCTTCCGCTGATAAGCTTGCGGTGTAATGCCCGTCACCTGCTTAAAATCACGATTAAAATGAGAGAAATCGTAATAACCAGCTGCTTCAACTATTTCCGTAATACTCTGCGAATGAGTCAGTAAGCGAATCGCTTGATTGACTCGGACTAAACGAGCAAACGTTTTGGTACTCATTCCTAGATATTCATTAAACAGTCGCGTAAGATGATGTTCACTATAAAATACCTCATTAGACAACTTCTTTAAGGAGATATTTCCTGATTGTTGAACGATCGTTTTTCTCGAAGTTGCCAACTCTGGCGGACAGCCCTTTAAGAGTGCACGAACAAATAAATGATCAACTCCAGCCAGCAGCTCTTCCACACTTTCCGCTGCCTCCAACAATTCCATCAGCACCTGATTCAATTTGGCATGAAGCAATTGAAAAGAAAAATGCTGATCCGCTAATTCATTTTGTTTAAGACCTAGAAACGCATGAAGTCCAGCCGGTTGAAATTCCACGATGAATATCTGATTGAAAGTCGCGGCCTGCTCACCTACATTGGCAGCCACAGTCATTGGGCCAAGCAGCTGATTTTCAATTTGATGGTCCTTAATCCCGCATACCAATGTCCCACAGCCATGAGGAATGACCGTATAATTCTCAGAAATCGCCTGTTTCGTCGGAAAAGTCAATGTATAATTCGAAATATAAGGCAACAATGCCGCATGTGGCCTCACATACATACACTCTTGATTCCGAAAAATAATCCGTTGATTCTGCGGATACAAAAACAACGCCTTTTGATCGATCATTCCCTCACCTCATTCATAGTAATGATTCAATTTTGGTTAAAATTGATTGATCTTCATTCCTATTAATGACTCAATTCTATCATCATATCAAGACTTTTTTAGTTGCTACTAGATATTCATAACTTTCCTAGATGGTTATAACATGTTATAATTCTATAAAAAAGAGGGGATTTGAATGGGACAAATCAAAGTACGGAAGATTGGTAATTCCGTTGGGGGAATATTCCCTAAAGAATGGGGATTACACGAGGGAGATATCTTGGAGGTTAAAAAAGAAGGAAATTACTTCATATTAGATGCCCAAGAAGTCGCAAAAAAGAAAGATCGTGATTTAATCGAAGAGAGTTTTGCAGAGTTTGAAACGAATCAGACTGTTTCTGAAGAAGAAATGACTACGCTCTTTAGCAAATATGGTTGGGGTGAGTAATGAAATCTTATCAGCTCATTTATTCCGTCTCTTTTAGAAATAGCCTGATCCAGCTTATATCGGAATGGGAGAACGAACTTTTTCTTTCAGAAGAAAAAATCAAACACTTCGTTCAATTAATTTATCGCTCACTAGAATTATTAAAACTATTTTCTAAAAAGCATGAAGATGTTTCTCCATTATATGGTTTTGACATTCCGACTTATCAAATCTTAATTGGTCAAAGTTATGCAATCTTTTATCGAATTGATGAAGAGAACTATTCAGTTCTAATTGGAAAAATCTTTAAACAGAAACAAATGCATCTGAAATTTTAAAAGACCAAGCACAATGATTAACTAAAAAACTGCGACTCTCATCGAGAATCGCAGTTTTTCATTTATTTAGTTAGAAACGCCAATGCATTGTCAATCAAATGCTGAACCGTTTCTTTCGGCATAACCGACATGATATCCGTGATTTGAGGAGCAGATTTACTGTCGGTAAAGACGACGTTCAATGGCATGTACAGCTTACGTCCTTTTTGTCCTGTTTCTGCTTGAACAGCTGACAAGATGGCAGGATAATCCACTGGTTCTGAATCATCCTTTAATTTTCCTGACATCGCAGTCAAAATTTGTTTAACGCCTTCGCTATCAAATTCTGCCAAGTCGGTATAAGTGAAGGTCACTTGGTTGGCATTTTTGATAAACAAGATTTTTTCCATGAATGTCATTAAGGTCTTGGCTTCTGTGTGATAGATATCCACGACTTTTTTAACAAAATCAAGATCCTTTTCGATGCCAATTGCTTTTAATTGTTCCGCTACGTCTGTTTCAGCAGCGTCAACGAGTAGCATAATCCGTCTGGTCAATTCGTCCACAGAGGTCTTTTTAATGTATTCCGCATTGGTCCAGTCAAGTTTCTTTTGATCAAAATAAGCAGGCGAAGCGGACATCCGATTGATATCGTAAGCTTCGATCAATTCTTCGCGGGTGAACAATTCTTTTTCTCCGACTGGTGACCAGCCAAGGAAGGCGATAAAGTTCAACAATGCTTCATTCAAGTAACCGTATTTACGATATTGACTGATGAATTGCAGGGTATTTTTATCCCGTTTACTCAATTTTTTATGAGTATCCAAGCTATAGATCAGTGTGATATGACCAAATAGTGGTTGTGGGATACCTAGTGCTTCGTATACAGCGATTTGTTTTGGTGTATTTGCAATATGGTCATCCCCGCGTAAAACGTGGGTCATCTTCATTAAATAGTCGTCAATAACTACGGCAAAATTGTACGTTGCCATCCCATTACTTTTTTCAATAATGAAATCTCCGCCGATATTATCAGAATTGAATTCCACTCGGCCTTTAATCATATCGTCCCAGCCATAAACGTGGTCTTCTGGTAAATGAAGGCGAACGGTCGGTTTGCGGCCTTCTGCTTCGGCTTGTTTGATTTGTTCTTCTGTTGCACCATACCAGCGACCATCATAATGAGGCGCGATTTTGGCTTCGATTTGTTGTTCATGTAATTCTTTTAATTCTTCTTCAGTGGCATAGTCTTTATAGGCTAAACCAGCGTCTAATAATTGTTGTACATATTTGTGATACAAATTCACACGATCTTTTTGGTGGTAAGGGGCAAATTCAACTTTCGGTTTATCCGGACCTTCGTCCCAGTCGATACCTAACCAATGAAGATTTTCCATCTGGCTTTCTTCACCATGTGGAACATTTCTTTTCAAGTCAGTATCCTCGATTCGCAAAACCCAAGTACCCTTATAATGTTTGGCAAACAGATAGTTGAATAACGCCGACTGCGCATTCCCTAAATGTAAAAAACCTGTTGGACTTGGTGCGTATCTCACTCGTACGTCGCCGGTAACTTCTACTTTGTCTTTTTTCAATTTGATTCCCTCCAGTTTAAAAGCCCTAATAAATGATGAGATTATTAGGACTTTAATAACAGATGCTATTATAGGTTAAGATGCGTGATGAATCAAATGATTACGATTTAGATCGTCAATTGCACGATGTAAATCATCAATGAAGTCATCACAGATAGCCATGGTCATAGCTGGACGAACGACGATTCGGCTGATAGTTACATCATCAAGATCTTTTGGAAGTGGATAAGCAGGCACTTGCCAGCCGTATTCTTTTAGCTTGTCTTCTAAATCATATAGGTTCCAAGTTAATTCGATATTATCCGCAATTTTCCAACAGTTGATTGGTAATTTTGATCCGTCATTGATGATATCAAAAATACCTAGCGCTTTTAATTCTGTATTGATTCGTTTAGATACTTCTCTTACATTGTTCATAATCGCTGTGAATCCTTCACGACCAAAACGAATCAAGTTGTAGTATTGTGCTACAATATGTGCCCCACTATGTGAGAAGTTAATAGCGATCGAATCTACGCTGCTTCCAAGATAAGGTACAGCGAAACGCATTTCTGATGGTAAATATTCTTCCGTATTTTCACGCCAAACAATCCAACCAATCCCAGGATAGACCATCCCGTATTTATGTCCTGAAACATTGATTGATGCTACATTTTTCAAACGGAAATCCCATGGTTTGAACCCATCAACAAATGGTGCAAAGAAACCGCCAAAGGCTGCGTCTACGTGGATTTTGATTGGTAATTTAGCTGTTTTGTTGTATTCAGAAACAAGTTCATCTAATTTTTGAATATCATCTACTTGGCCAGTGTAAGTGATCCCTTGGATACCTACGACCCCAATCGTATTTTCATCTACGTAATCCATAACGATGTCAGTATTTAATGACATATGGTTTTCATCCATTGGAATTTCCCGCATCTCGACATTCCAGTACGTACAGAATTTTTCCCATACTACTTGGAATGCAGACATGATAACTAAGTTAGGTTTGTGTTCATGTAAGTTGTCGATATCTAATCCGGCTGCTTTTGCACGGTGTTTCCAGCTGTGCAATAACGCTAATCCGCCTAGCATACAACCTTCTGAAGAACCTACTGTTGAAGTTCCGATGAAGTCTTTATATAATTCTTTGCCTTCACCAATATTCCACATATGTGCAATCATACTAATTGAATAGTTTTCCATTGCTGTGGTTTTTGGATATTCTGATTTGTCAATCGCATTCGTTTCAAGTGAACCAAGCATCAAGCGATCCGCTTGTGGTTCCATTTGAGTGGTACAGAATGTAGCCAAATTTTGATCTGCTTTCGCTTCATTCAATCGAATATGATTGACGAGCGTCTCGGCTGTGTCAGGGTTCATACCCTCATCAGGTAATACTTGTTTAGGCATGCTGCGTGCTGCTTCTCTGCTTCCTAAAAATGAACTTTCTAAATAATCTGTATGCATTTAAAAGATCTCCTTATTCGTATTAAAGTAATCATTTTTCCAGGGAAAAATGAGGTCGATTCTCTTGCCGTATATCATTCCGCTAAACCTTTCTAGCCATGTCTCAAATAAATTTCTTTATTTTGTTCTATCAAAAGACAAACTGCGAAAAGTGGAACTGACATCCTTATTTGTACTTTCTTATATTTTCTAATGAACTTGATGGTGCAAATCTTTTCCTGATTTATCATGATGATGCAAGGTCCAATTTCCATGGAACAAATACATGATAAACGGAATAAAGAAAACGATAATAAAAGCTGTTAATAATAATGTTAGGTACGTATGTTTTTGTTGCATGTTGTAAGCAGCTGGTGGGAAGAATGTTACGACAAACCCGAAAGCTGATAAAACTAAACCTAGAACACCCATGATGACACGCATTACTTTTGATTTTGCTGCACGGAATGTCCGATGCAAATCGTCGTGTTTGAACACTAAAACTAAATAAGTAACAAACATCAGCATATACATTAAGGTATACAGAGCAACAGTTAAACTCATCGCTGTTTGGAATGAAAGGTTCGATTTGTCTCCGCCGGCACCAAAGGTTAATAACGCAGCCATGATTGAAACGATCACACCTTGCAAGATCATGACGTTTGTTTCGACACCATAAGGATTTGTTTTAGCAAAGCGTTCTGGCAAGTAGCCTTCTTTCGCTGCTTCGTACATTCCAGCATTTGGACCAACGACCCAGCTGCTGATTTCACCAATGATCCCAATTGCTAGTAGTAAACCAATCAACCGTTCAATAAAGACTACATTGATCCATGGAAATTGTTGAACTAAAGCGCCATAAGCATAAACAATACCAGTACTTAATTGAATTTTGGCATTGGGAATTGTTGCACCGATTGAAATTGTTCCGATAATATCAGAAGCAATCGCACAAATGGCCAAAGCCATCATAACTTTTGGATAGATAGATGGTTTCTTTAAGTCTTTAACGTGAGTAGCTGAACCTTCAGCACCTGCAAAGGCTAAAATAAATGGAACAAATCCGACTAACACATTACCGCTCCAGCTTGATGGCAAAATCGTGTGTGGATTGATTTTGATCAACATTGGATTGCCCTTTACTAGATAAGTAATCGTTAAGAACAACAATAGAAAGACTGGAATAATAACACCAATTGTAAAGCTCCATTGAGCAATTTTCCCTGTGATTTTTGTTCCTCGTTGTTGCGCGAAGATCAAGCCCCACAAGATAACCATCATGATGATGAATTTGAACAATGGATTTGTATTAATAACTGGAACATTAAAAGTGATCGATAAACAGCCAATGATGAAATACATCATGGTACACATACCAACAGTGATGTGGATCCATTGGTAAAATAGTGCAGACCACCCTAGGCGTTCGCCTAGCATATGACGTCCCCAAGTAAAGATTCCGCCTTTACTCCAACCATCAACTGAGGCCATTTCTCCAGCGGAACGAGTAACAGGAATGAACCATAGAATCCCTGCTAAGAATAGGAAGAACAAAGCTGTTGGTCCTTGTTTAGCGAAGGCTGCAAAACCGTAGACAGTCATGACCATTGAAGTAGTCATTGAGAATAGTTGAACACCTGTGAGCTGATTATGATCGCTAATAGAGGCGTTCTTCTCTTCGTTATTCATTTGTGACACATCCTTTAAATTCATTGCAATCGAAGTGCGCACCTTTCGAACTACAGCCATCATCATAGTCTTTACAAACTCAAAGTCAAACTACGCTAAACACAGCAAATTAGAAAAAATATTAAAATACATGCTATCACCACAATGGAAGAAATCCTTTAATAATCACCCTTTTGTATTAATTCTAGTAGTAAATAAAAAAGGTTTTTAAGAAAAAAAAGAAAAGGTTCGAATTGTGCAAAAAAAAGACGCAAACTTTTAGAAACTCGATATTAATCTTTTGCATCAAATGATAGTTCTCACAAAAAAAGCGGACACAAAAAAGAATCCTCGCAGTTATCTTTAAATCAACTTTCACATAGTGCTTACCCTTCCTTTAATCATTGCGGATTATACTAGTGACCTTGAAGGAGTGTTAATTCATGAGCATCGATCTACTATTAGATTTTGAGAGTCAGGCGCTTTTCGCCATTTTTACTTATTTAAAAGAAAATCCCGGCTTTCACGATATCAATGAAATTTCAGAACAAATTGGGTTTGAGAAACGAACAACGTTGAAATATTTGGAGCGTTTAGCGATGCTTTCTAACGAGGTAAAGGAACGTATTGGAACCAATCCGCTAACTATCTCGGACCGAAACTACCAAATCATTCAACAAAATTACGTGGAAAATAAGGAATTGAGCTTAGCCATCTATCACATCTCGATTAAGATTGACTTGCTGGAGGGGCTACTGCTAAATAAAGAAAATACGATGGATTCGCTGACGAATAAATACAGCCTGAGTTATTCTACCTTGAAAAAAGATGTGTACGAAGTGCGGGATTTCCTCAAAGAAGCCAATATCGATCTTCATATTAGAAATGGCGAGATCGTATTATCCGGCTTAGAACCAACGATTCGTCTCTTCTTCTTGAGCTTCTTTTGGCAGTTATATGGCGGCTACGGTCATCCCTTCAATATCGAAAATTCGACTGAAAAGAATTTTATTTTTGAGAAACTCAGCTTTTTACTTTCAGATCAAATCGATCCGATCACTAAAATTCAATACGATTATCTAGTAGATATTACGCTGATCCGCTATCTATCCAATCATCCGATTGAAAACAATGAACTGCCGGTGGAGTCTATCCTGATTGGAAATAAATTTGTTCAGCATTTCCATTTTATTACGGAAGAAAACGTCTCGGCTTACGCGAATTTTAAAGACGAACTTTATTTTATGCTATTATTCCTACAATCAAAAATGGTCTTTTATCGTAACACCAGCTTCTTCCGTGAAATAAAGAAGTATCACCAAGAAATTGATTCAAATATTTATCAGGCCAATCAGTTCTTTTTCCAAAACATCGGCCTGCTTTTTAATCAATTTGAATTTGATTATGACGAGCTGGAAAAAGAGCTTTACGTCATTCACACGCGTTTATTGTTCAAAAGCTTTTATAACTATGTACCGATTGGCGAACATCACAATCTTTATCCCGATGATATGGCGATCGTACAAGAAAATCTGCGGGTTCGTTTTGAAAACATCTGTCCCCGCAATAGCCTAATCTATTCACAGCTTGATTACGCCATTTTTCTTTACGCCGCTTTAAGTATTGCCAATGAATTTATGACAGAATACGAATTATCTATTTTTATTGATGATTCAAAAGGCGAGTTTAACTCTATTTGGTTAAAAAAATTCTTTATGAAAAGCACCAACGGATTGGTCAAATTGAACTTTGTCGACCCAAATCGCTTTTTATTAGCCGATGAATCCGTTGATCTAATTATCAGCACCAATAAATTTTTCCCAATCAAGAACGTCCATAATAAACCCATCCTGTTTCTAGAATGCAAAGACAAATACGAAGACCTGAAAAATGTCCAATCAATGGTTCGGAAAATCATGATGGAGAAAAATAAACTGCTGCAAACAAAATAGAATTACGCACACTTTTTAAACATAAATCTGACTTTTTCGCTTTTTTTAGAAAATCCTCATCTTATAAAGTACGCACCTATCAAAGTGTCTCAATGCAAAAGAATTATTCTGTGCTATACTACCCACAGTTAGTTTCTCTTTCCAAAATAAAACTAACAAAAGAAGACGATCGACCGACATATTCGATCGTCTTTGCGAGTTCTACTTCCTGCTTTCAGCAGGTTAGTAGAATCGTATGCGTACGAAATTCAAATCAACTTTTTTGCTTTTTAAAAAAGTTCTTCCTTAATAGGAGTTAGCTGCGTGTTCTTCTTCCTACTTTAGTAGGTTAGTAGAATCGTATGCGTACGAAATTCAAATCAACTTTTTCGCTTTTTGAAAAAGTTCTTCCTTAATAGGAGTTAGCTGCGTGTTCTTCTTTCTGTGTCAATTTCTAGAGACTATCAAAAAAACAGGATCAAAATCAGATAGCTGATTTTGATCCTGTTTTTTTATTCATGAACTTCTGCGTATGACTCACCGCTAATTTGTTCAGAGATAGCTGGATAATTTCCTCAATCATCCTCTCCTTCTATGGATATACAGATAGACTACGACTAACCCAACACCGGTCATAAAACACATAGCAGACAATAGAATGAAAGACCGATTAGCAAAACTCCCCGTTCTCGGTAGTGTTCCTGTTCGACTACGATTTTTTACTTTTATCGTCACCTGATTCTCATCTTTACCTAGTTCAACTGTATTAGCTACCCATGGATTATCATCAAATGACACCAGACCGTTGTCAAAAATATCAATGGTAATTTCTCCATCTAAACCAATATAGCTATTTGGAGCAGTCAGTTCTTTGAGATAGTAGACACCCGAATCTATATCTGTAAAAACGAAGGTTGATCCAGAAGTGAGCGTTTTGTTGTATGTTCCAGAGGAATTTCTCAAACGAAACGCAGCACCCACGATTTCATTTCCTTGTTCATCAGTCTTAACAACTGTTAATTTGAACTTATTTAGTTCATTAGTGACTGTTTTATTCGATGAATCAGCGATAACCGCCGTACCATCAGTTCTCTCTGTCACTGTAAAGATGAAATCGTCACACTTTTTGAATCCTTCTGGAACAAACGTTTCGCTTACATGATAAATACCTGCAGGCAGATCAGTAAAATTAACGACGCCTCCATTGTCAGGCGCAACATCTCTTACTACTACCATATTTTTTATCGTTTCTGTTAAAGTAAATTTGGGTCTTTTCTCATTTGAATCAGTAAACGGTTGTCCGTTTTTCATCACCTTCTTAAATGAATAATCAGTAGTCAGCAATCGATTCGTGATGGTAATTCCAATTGAATCTAAATTACTAGAGGTAAAACTTTCCTGACTATATACCGGCTTGGCATAACCAGGTACTCTATTCAGATTTCCAATTTTCTCAATAACTCGATACTCGATAGTGGGATTCCCAGAAACTGCAGGAAAGCGGTTAACCCAATGATTTTCTGTATTCAGATCAACTTCATGTAAATCAATCCATCGATTCCCATCTTTCTTTTGCAAAACAGCAATTACCTCTTGTCGCTTCTGCCAGCGATTATTTTCATCATCCGACCAGATTTTTTTTACTGGAATAACAAAATCTTCATTGAATGCTCGAACTGATGGAACACCGAAATCTAACTTGTCCTCGGTACGGTCAGGTGAAGAGTGTAATATTGTCTTTCCATTGGCTGGGTACCATCTTCCCGAAGCAAAACTAGACTCTTCCGTTTTTAAACGTACTTTATAAGTGATTTCAATTTCCTGATTGCCGTAAAGATTGATATTCGTTACTCTTATTTTTCTTGGGTTCGAACTATCGACTACTGCCATCCTTTCTGACTTGATTGCTTTTGTTCCCAAACCATTTCTTAATGAAATATCCGATACAACTGGCGTCCCAACTAGTTCCACCATATCTCCCAGCGGATCTTCAATCACACCACGTTCAACCGTTGTAAGCGTTGATTCAAACCATTCTTGGAAGGATTTCTCAAAATCACTTAAATTTTGTGCTTGATAGAAATAGTAATCTCTTTCTGAGTTACCTGTAGTATTCGCTCTTTGAGTGGTCATTTTGTAAAGTCCCTTTACCAACACTTCTGAGCTATGGAATTCTCCAGGCCCCCCATAAGCTCCCATGGCGATTGCTTGAATTTCAATGCCCTTGTCTCTTAAATCTGCCGCTTGAGAATTTGCCATATCTAAATGAGATTCGATCAACAGCGGAGCATTAGGATTTTCTATATTAGTGATCCGAAATCTATTATCCACGGGATTCCATCCAGAGTTCAACACATAAAGTGACGTTGATCCATTTGAATTAAAGGTCACTCCAGCATTTCCATCTGTTTGCCCTGTAGTCAGTGGTTTATATTGCGTGATTCTTACCTTAGAAGGAAAGATTGTCGTATCACTTTTGCCTGCTAGCGGATCCCTACTTCTATTTGGCGCCCCATCCGTTAGAAGAAAGAGGACTTTTCTTCGTCCATTATTATCTGCTAACAGTCTTTTTTGCGCTTCTATCAATCCCCCTTGTGTATAGGTTTGCTGGCTTTGCGTACTAGCGTTGCGATATTTTGTTACTAGCTGATCCCAATCGCTGTACCGTGATGATAAATTGGAAGTGCTGATTACATCCGAGCCAAATACGACACCCCCAAGTCTTAAATAACCTACATTATCAGGAACATTGTTTTTAAACTGAGTAATTAAATGACTTAAAGAATCTATTGAAACATCTTTTCTCAATCTTCCGCCAATTTTGTATTGAGTATCGGTGTAAGTCATCGATGCAGAGTTATCCAACACAAACATGACATCAACACCTGGTTTCGTAAGTGAATCTCCTCGAACATTCAATTTGATATTGAACTCATCTGGTTTATCTGTTTCGGTTGCGTATTTTCTTAGGGCGATGTCACCTTTTTCCTTCGCGCCAACTCCGTAATAAATATAAGAATTTTTATAGTTGTCTGTAAAAGTGTCCCAGCTTTGAAGCCCATCCCAAACATTCGCAGCTGTATTATCCTTACCGCCTTGATGATTGATCACATTAGTCTGACCGATTGGCTGCCAAGAGAATTCCGGGTATTTCCCGTTGTCCGTCTTGTAGATTGGCTCTTTATTGGTATACGAATTGCTATGAACTACACTTCTAGCATTCGCCACCGATGGTACTTCAGCTGGCTTTGAAAAAATCTTTTGATCTGAATAAAGCGAAAAACTATTTTCGCCGTTGTCAGTTACTGAGTTTTTAGAATCCTTCTTGGTAGCTTTTTTTTCTACTTTCAACCAAAGAGGTTCATTTATTCCTAATATATCGGTGTCAGATTCCGTAGTGTCTTGTTCATTCTGAGATTTTTTTGTAGTCTGCTCATTTAGCTCTACATACATTTGAAGTTTTTCATATTTCTTAGGAACCGCAATTTTAAGTTCACGCTCACCCGAATGAGTGAATTCTTGTTCAATCAACCACCCATCTTTTTCTTCCATCCCATCAACCGCAGGGTAATCAATGATTTTCTCCTTTTCTGTTAATAATTTTAGTTTTAAGCGGTTTTGCTGTTGCTCATTTTTCCCCTCACGACTTAGTTTGATATGAAAAATATTCTCCTTGTCTGCCAATTCTGTACTATACGAAACAGTCAAAAAGGATTCTTCTATTAATATCTCTTCATTTTTTTCTGCAAATGTCCGAGTGCTCACAGTCATTAAACCTATTAAACTTAAAAAAATTCCCCCAATTAAAATGAGAAACTTCTTTCTTTTCCCTAGCATACTCTTACCCCCTTTATCCCAAGAGTCATTCCTTCGCTATTATTTTATAAAACAAGAAAAAGTTCCGCAAATTCGGAAATAATTATATTTAAGTTATTTATAGATGTCATAAACTCGAGTTTTCAGTTTGATTTTTTTGAAAAAAGCACAAACAAGTAGTTATTAAATCACTTTATTTTACTTTTCATTAAAATTTCAAACATTCATTTAGTTGAATATCGATTAAGTATATTAGACATATAAAGTTGGATATTTTTTGAAAAATCTAGTAAAATACACGAATAAATCGCGTGATGATTCCTTTCCCACTATCGAAATAACTTTTTAATTTACCCTGGCTTCACACTTGCAGTCTTAAGGCATTTGAAAATAATTTATAAAAAGAGCGTTATCCAAAAGAATGTACTTTATTTTTTCGAATAAATTCATTTTCGTTATTTAAAAAAACCTAAAAGATAGATCGGCAGCTTTTAAAAATCTGTTTTTGTTTTTTATCAAAATAAATATACTTTGTCTCTTAGCTGATCAATATAAGCCCAGATACGACGTTTAATGAAACAATAAAAAAATCGAGCCGAGGCTCGATTTTTTTACGCATATGTTTGGATGATTTGGACCAACGCTTCTGTCGCTCCCGCACCGCTCTTTTCATCATAATACTGAGTGAAACGCTCATCGGCTAAATACATCTCAGCCAATCCTTTATGAGCCTCACCGGAGTATGCCTTCCAGCTGAAACTCAGCCACTCTTTATGCAGCTGATAAATTTCTTCAGCCAAGGACGGTGACTCTTCTGTCAAATAGCTCCTCAATTTCTCAGTTAGCGTGGCTTCTATTGTCTGCATTCTTTGATAATCGGCCTCACTCATATTCTGCCATTTTTGATTCGAGGCTTCGACCGTTTCTTCTCCATATTTTTCACGGACCTCTTTTCCATACTTTGCTTCATTCTCCGTGAGCTTTTCTTGTTTAAACGCTTCAAATTTTTCTTTATTTGTCATTTTTAATTCTCCCTTATAGTAACGCAAGGTCTTGTCAATTGTTTCCAGCAGCTGATCTAGTTCTTGGCGCTTTTGCTCCAATTGGATTTTTTGCTGGATCAACGTATCCGCGATTTTTTCGTCAGGACGGTCCACTAATTCCTTGATTGTTTTCAACGGAATACCCATTGAGCGGTACAAAAGAATCTGTTGCAGTCGATCAATTTCCTTTTCAGTATACATGCGGTAGCCTGCCTCACTTAAAAAAGCAGGCTTCAGTAATGAGCGCTCATCATAAAATCGCAGCGTCCGTGCACTGACGCCTGAAATTTCCGCCATTTGTTTCACTGTATAATTCATTCTGCACCTCCTGACAAGAACTATCTTACACCTTGACGTAACGTAAAGGTCAAGAATTTCTTTCATCGTAAATTTGGTATATCGTTTTGACAGCTAACTCAATTATATTGTATTTATTTTTCTATTAAACTGCGAAAAGTGGAACTCGCAGCTATCTCAGAACTAGGAAATCATTTTCCCAAAAACCGGTAAAATGAATCTATTCTCGTTTCGCATATCATTATGCTAAACAGCTTGTCTACTATTCATGCTAGAAAACATAGATACATTTCATCAATTGACAAACTGCGAAAAGCATAACTGACAACTAGCTCAGTCATAATGTATTCATTTTCCTAAAAACCAGGAAAATGAGTTTTATTCTCGCCACGCATACGATTCCGCTAAACACCACTACTATTTATTTGTTCAAAATCTGAGATCAATGCTCTTTTCTTATTAAACTGCGAAAAGCGTAACTCGCAAAAAACCCCTCTTAGAATAAAATTCTAAGAGGGGTTCTCCCAGTACCAAATAATTGATAGAAAGGTTCTTCGTCCACTAAGCTTCTTTCCGACACCCTGAAATCCGACAGGTGACTTGCGTCGTGTGCCTCTGGATCGAAGGATCAATCTTTCAGATCCACTCGACTCGTCGCATGTGACACACTATAGCACATCAGCTTAGTCTTTGACAATCATTTTTGATAGTTCTTATAAATTGCTTCCGTAATCGCTACTGTTTTTAAGGTTAATTCCTTGGTAACGATTGGACTTTCCAGTAATCCTTGCTCCAGACAAGCATTCACATGATCAACTTCAAAAACAAACTCACTGTGTTGATTACTGCTGAGCGTTTCTTTTTGCCCATCATTATAATGAATTTCGGCTTTATCTGTTTTCCAAAAATCAGGAACAATAATTTTTCCCTTTTCTCCATAAATAATCATTCGTTTTGTTAGGTTTAGATCAACAGTCAAAAAGATCGTGCCAATCACACCGTTTGGGAAATTCAAAGTTACTTGCGCTTGCGCGTCAGATTGTCCCTCTGGAAAAGTCAGTGTACCTTTGAACTCCTCAGGTGAAGCCCCTAATAAATGCTGCATGTATTCTAACGGATACGTTCCGGCTCCTCGGAAAACACCGCCGCCCGCACTCAAATCACGGAACCACGAAATATGATCAATATTGGGGTAAGCCGTTACTGAATCTAACCAGCGCAACGGTCCGATTTTTCCTTTTTGGATCACCTGCTGAATTTGCTTGGTAATTGGCAAGAACAGCGCCTTTTGCGCTTCCATTAAAAACAAATTACGTTCTTTAGCCAATGCAAATAATTCCTCCGCCTGAGCCAACGTCATAGTAAAAGGCTTTTCTAGTAGAACATGCTTATGATTCAACAAAGCTAATTTTGCGGCATCGTAGTGCCCCTTATTGTAGACCGCTACATAAACGATATCTACATCGTCACTTTGACAAAGCTCTTCATAACTTCCGTAAGCTTGTGGAATGTCTAACTCTTGAGCCATTTTCTGGGCCTTTTCGATCCCACGAGACGCAATGGCCGTTACTGTACCACCTTTACTTTCCTTCACTCCCGCCACGAAACGCGGAACGACTTGAGCTGTACTTAAAATACCGTAACGAATCATTTCATTTTCTCTCCTATTCATTTTAAAGCAATAATGAAGGAACTGATTCGATAAAATCAGTCCCTTGTTTGTTTCGATTCTAATTTTAAAGACCAGCGAATGTTTTATTTAAGACGAATAAACAGAAATAGCCGTAGGAAGCCACTGACCAAATCTTGAAAATCAATACGATCTTCAGATACTCACGAAAAGAGAGATCCGTCATTCCCGCTACCAAACAGGTGAGGTCATCTGGCAGGAAGGGAAAGATAAAACAAACAATCAATAACTTTTTGATGTCTTGAGTATGGTCTTGCAACGTCGTCTCAAATTTCTCAAAATTTTTCTCAGACAGGACGAGCCGAGCAAATCTCGAACCAAAACGGCGAACCAATAAAAACAATCCGACTTCGCCAATCACCAATCCTATATAACTATACAAAACTCCTGGAATATTACCAAACATTAACATTCCAACAATCGTAGCAAATCCGCCAGGTAAGAAAGGAACAATCGGCTGGATGGCCTGCACAACGATGAAAGCTACGATAGCAAAATTACCAAAATTCTTGATAAAGTGCTGCAAATCAGCGACAGAACTAAAAATTCCAGAATGTCTAATGTAGATCAATATAATAATAAAGGCAGCTAGGCCAATGGCTGGCGCCACTTGAATAACTTTCTGCTGCCAGGGAGCGCGCTGTTTTGTTTTTTGTGCCATCCTTCCCCTCCTTTGTCTGGTTAAGTTGCTTTATAGCTCATTATTGATAAAATTCACCAATTTGATCAACGTATGGGAGTGATTCTTTTAATGGGTAAACGACAAAATCATGCATCATGCCTTCCACAACCTCCAAGCGCATCGTGGTTCCTTGACTGCGCTTGATTCGGTCCTGCAAACGCAGGACATCAGGATATAAGATTTCATCCGTGCCAGCAACGACCAGTAGTTCTCCAAGTTGATCAAAATTGCCATAAATCGGCGAAACCATTGGATCGGTCAACGGTAATTCCCCTGCATAATTTTCACCAGCTTCCGCCAGCAAGTCCTTTTCTAACAGGACGTCCTTTTTCTGCAATTCCTGAGAACGTGGATCGCTTAGTGACGCATCCAGCCACGGTGAGGCTAAAGCGATTTTCTTTGGTCGCTTCGGCAGATCAATATTCCGTAAGTGCTGTGCCAGACTCATCGCTAATCCGCCGCCAGCAGAATCGCCAAATAGGAAAAAGCAGTCATCTGGATATAAGTACGCCAACTGGCGAAAGGCCATCTCCGTTAGCGGTACTGTCTTTTCTGCCGTATTCTCAGGTGCTAGGGGATAATCGAAATAGCTTACTTTTAAATTATAGCGCTTCACAAAACGCTCTTGAATTTCTTTATGAAATGGCGATGCCTCTAGCGCATAGCCTCCGCCATGTAGATAAAATACATGACGTCTCGTAGGATGCCCTGGAAATAACGTGATTAATTGATGCCCATCGATTTCAGCGATTTTTTGTGGGATATCCGTTTGCGAAAGTTGACGACTGATCAGACGCCGACGTTTTGGCGGATCTACCATTGTCGCTCCCACAAGCTTTTTCATATTGATCACTTTAAAAACATTCTTTACAAATTTTGCTGAATAGCGCATCGCTTTATCCTCCAAATAATTCCCACATAATCGCATAGAACTCGACGTTTCATGCTACAATAGACACGGTGGACTATCGCAGTCTGCTTCTTAAGCATAACGGAATCTGAAGGAGGTGTCCACAATCACAAAACAAAATCGCGAATACCTTTACGATAATATTCGCGGCATCCTGATTTTGCTCGTGGTCTTAGGACACGCGTTGGAATATTTTCGTTTAGATAACAAGGTCGGTGAGTTTCTCTACGTCTTCATCTACCTGTTCCATATGCCGGTTTTTATCTTTATTTCCGGTTATTTCTCAAAAAATCTAAAAAAGGGTCGCTCCACAGCAGTGGAAACCTTTCTTGTCCCTTATCTGCTATTAAATTTAATTTTGACCCTGATCATGCTGGCCATCGGCAAGATTGATCAATTCATGATCTTGAGTCCGGGCTGGACCCTTTGGTATTTATATTGTATGTTTATCTGGCGTTTATTGCTACCAGACCTCGTGAAAGTACGAAGAATCTTAATTTTAAGTTTTATTATCGGAATTTTCTCCGGTTTTTTGACCGAATTCGGAACCTATATGGCAATGGCGCGGACATTGGGCTTTCTGCCCTATTTTTTAGCTGGGTATTATACGACCCCCGAACATGTCGCTCGAATCCGTAAGATTCCTTTCAGGAAGGTAATCAGTTTTGGGATTATTATTTTTGGGATCATTAACGCCTATCTTTGGACAAAAAATAATTTACCGCCAGAGCTTTTATGGCGAGATCGTGCGTATGCATTCTTTCCTGTTCCTTTACTACAAAATTTACTGACGATCGTCTTTTTATACGGAATTGGCTTTGCCTTTATTTTCGTCTTTTTAGCCCTCGTCAATAATAAACCACACTTTTTCACAGCATGGGGACAACGAACTTTGGCCATTTACTTACTCCATGTTTACCTAGTGGCGCCATTAGTAGAATTTACCCAATTTGAAGATAATCCTGTCCTTCATTTAATTCTCTTAGTGGCCGGCAGCGGCTTTATCACTTACCTGTTGTCTCATCCTAAAGTGACAGAAATACTGCGAAAAACACTTTCGCGGATTCTACATTTTATCATGCCGAATAAAAACGGCGACTCGTCATGAGTTGCCGTTTTTCAGTCTAATGCACTTATTCAAAACTGCTTTCTGTTAAGCATGCTGTAAAGATTTCCTTCACTGCTGCTTCGTCCAATGGCACAAAAGCATCCGTCTTAATCGTACTGTGAGCCACCGCTTGTTTTGCCATTTCATCAAATTTTTCTTCATTAATACCAACTTCTGGTAAGGTCATTGGAATACCGCAAGCCTTGAAGTAATCATATAATTTTTGAATCCCGATGCGCGCCGCCATCATTGGCACTCTTTCTTCTACGTCCCAAACATTCCACGCAAAGCTAGCAAATTTATCGACCGTTTCATCATTCAGGGCATATTCCATCCAACGTGGTGTTAAGATTGCTAGACCAACGCCATGAGTAATATCATAAAAGGCGCTCAACTCGTGTTCCATTGGATGACATGACCAAGCACCAGGCTTGCCGTTGCCAGTTAAGCCATTCAAAGCCAAAGTACTTGCCCACATCAGGTTTGCACGCGCATCATAGTCATCAGGATACTTCAACGCAATCGGACAATTTTTGATCACTGACCGCATCAAGCCTTCAGAAACCGAATCTTGGACATCGGTTCCTTCTGTCCGTTTGAAATAATTTTCGATCAAGTGACTCATGATATCGGCAGAACCAGCCGCTGTTTGATACTTGTTCACACTAAAAGTATTTTGCGGATCTAAGAAAGAAACCTTTGGAAGCATTGCTTTGCTTCCAGTTCCTAATTTTTGATGAGTGGCAAGATTAGAGATTACTGCCCCGCTGTTCATTTCACTACCGGTTGCGGCTAAAGTCAGAATCGTCACTAATGGCAACGCCCCGCCTTGATATTTGCGACGCTGCAAGACTAAATCCCAAGCATCTCCTTCAAATTTAGTCGCCGCCGCGACGACCTTCGCACAGTCGATCGTTGACCCGCCGCCGACTGCTAAAATCACATCAACCTTTTCCTTCCGACAGATCTCTGCACCACGACGCACAGTTTCTACACGTGGATTTGGTTCAACACCGGCTAATTCAAAGACTTCGTTGCCGTTCGCCTTCAGCTGTTCCATCACCTTATCGTATAAACCGATCTTTTTAATGCTGCCTCCGCCGTATACGATCAACACTCTTTTGCCGTATTGGTTTAATACTTCCGGCAATTCAGCCAAGCGATCCTTACCAAAACGAATATCCGTCGTTACATGAAAATCAAAATTCTCCATTTAACTTTCCTCCTACTGTTCACTTCTATCCAATAAGCATAAACCAAAGTTTTCCAGAATGGAACTAAGTTCGCTCAGATATACCTAAGTTATCCGCAAAAAATTCCGTAATCTGATCCATCGTGGCAATCTGAACAAAGTGCCGTTCCTCCGCGCTGACAAATGTAATATTGTCTTGCGGATTCGCTTTAATAAAATCAGCGGTATGCTGATAAGGCACCTTTTCATCTTCTGTCCCATGCCAAAAGAATAAAGGACGCCCCGAAATTTTTTCCGGTGCTAAAGATAAATCATACGCTTCTAACCACGAAGTCAGTTGCCGATAATCCTTCGGTAAATAAAATCCTAATTCGCCAGCATGCATAGCGATTCGTTCACGATACTTGATCGGAGCCGGTGAACCCATTACACAAGCAGCTACATTGATTTCCGGATGTTGAGTTAATAGCATGCAGGTGGTAATTCCACCCATCGAAATCCCGCCAACGCCAATTTTCCCCATGACTAATCCAAGATTTTCAAAATAATCCACCAAAAAACCGAACTCGTACAAATTTGTTTGGATACTATCCCAAAAAGTCAGGGAAGGAATCTCCGAAGTTTTCGTCTTACGTTCACCATGATTTGCAGCATCTGGCAGCAATACCCGAAAATTCTTCGCTGCTAATTTTCGCCCTTGCGTCAACACCAATTCCTTCGCCGTTTGCCAGCCATGGTAATAGATGACCAGCGGCAGCGGTTCATAAATTTTGTCTTCTGCGACGACTTCAAGCAATGGAATATTTCCTACTGTGCGTTTACGTACAACTACTTTCATATTGCCCTCCTACTAAGCATTTCTTCTATTATACCTAGTATTCTTAAAATACACGAAAAACCGCCCTTCACGAATGAAGAGCGATTAAGATCTTATTTTGCAATCAATGTTTCCAATCCAACATACATCATATCTTTAAAGGTATTTTGACGTTCTTCTGAAGTGGTTTCTTCACCCGTCACCATGTGGTCGCTGACGGTCATGATTCCTAATGCTTGAACATGGAATTTCGCGCCCAAATAGTACAAGATCGCAGCTTCCATCTCAACACCTAAAACACCATATTCAGCTAATTTGAAGGTTGGTGCTAAATCATCTTTATAGAAAGTATCTTCTGACAGCACATTTCCAACATGAGTAGTAAAGCCTTTTTCCATCGCCACTTTATATGATTTCATCATTAAATCAAAATCAGCAATCGGTGCAAAGTGGAAATCTGGAAAATGTTTTTTCACCATTGAAGAACTTGTCACCGCTCCTTGAGCAATGATCAAATCACGAACGTGGACATCTTTAGACAACGCACCGCAGGTTCCCACGCGAATCAATTTTTTCACGCCATAAGATTGAATCAATTCTTGTGCGTAAATACCAGCAGACGGCATGCCCATCCCAGTACCTTGTACGGACACACGTTCACCCTTATAAGTTCCAGTGTAGCCTAACATGCCTCGCACATTGTTATAGCATTTCGCATCCTCTAAAAAATTCTCCGCGATAAATTTCGCCCGTAACGGATCTCCCGGCAGTAAAATTTTATCTGCGATCTCACCTTGTTTTGCCTCAATATGAACGCTCATTGTATTCCTCCCAACAATATACTTACTTCTATACGATTATAACACCGCTAAGGTTTCTTTGATTAATTTCTTAAAGTCCTCTTTGACACGCTCAGTTGTTTCAACAACTTCAGCATGGTTTAAATTCGCCTGCATGCCCGCCGCTAAGTTGGTAATACAAGAGACACCTAGAACCTTTAGACCACTGTGAGCCGCCACGATGACTTCCGGTACGGTTGACATTCCAACAGCATCCGCGCCGATTGTACGAGCCATGCGAATTTCCGCTGGCGTTTCATAGGTTGGTCCAGTGAAGCCCATGTAGACTCCTTCTTGCAAATCGATAGCCAATTTATTTGCGACTTCACGTGCTTTTTCTTGGTATTCCTTCGTATAAGCTGCACTCATATCTGGGAAGCGTGGACCCATGTTCTCATCATTTGGTCCGATTAACGGATTGGTGCCCATGAAATTGATATGATCGGTAATCAGCATCAAATTCCCTGGTTGGAAGCCTTCGTTCACACCGCCCGCAGCATTTGTCACAACCACTGAATGAATGCCTAAAGCAGCCATGACACGAACAGGATAAGTCACAGTATCCATTGGATTTCCTTCATAATAATGGAAACGACCTTGCATCGCTAATACATTTTTTCCTGACAATTTTCCATAAACTAATTGTCCAGCATGACCAACCACTGTGGAAACAGGGAAATGTGGAATCTCGTTGTACGGAATCACTACAGGATTTTCGATTTCTTCTGCTAATTCACCTAGTCCTGAACCTAGGATCAATCCAAATGCAACATCTGCTACTCCTTTTTCTTGAATATAGCTTGCCGTCTGCTGAATTTTATCTTGTAAGTCTGTCATAAAGGTCTCCTTATATAGAATATTTTTTATTTCAATAATTTTAAGAAGCTTTCGCCATTTTCTGTCGCTGGGACATCAAAGTTTTCGGCGATCGTTGCAGCGATATCTGAATAATAGCCTTGCGGTAATTTTCCTTGTGCTGCCATTTTTTTGCTGTAAACCAAGAAAGGTACATATTCACGCGTATGATCGGTTCCAGTAAAGGTTGGGTCATTTCCATGATCGGCCGTGATCATCAACAGGTCATCCTCTTGCATCGCGTCTAAAATTTCTGGAATTCGTAAATCAAATTCTTCGATGGCATGAGCATAGCCGACAACATCACGACGATGACCGAATAAGGCATCAAAATCTACTAAGTTGGTAAAACTCAAACCAGTGAAATCATTCTTCATTACATCTAGCAACTTGTCAACGCCATCCATGTTGCTCTTTGTGCGAACAGCATCCGTAATTCCTTGGCCATTGAAAATGTCGTTGATTTTACCAACCGCAATTACATCTTTACCATTTTCCTTTAATGAATCCAACACGGTTTTACCGAATGGATCAAGGGCATAGTCGTGACGATTGCTTGTTCGAGTAAAGTTACCAGGTTCACCAACATAAGGACGTGCAATAATTCGACCAATCATGTAAGGATCATCCTTCGTAATATCACGAACATATTGACAAATTTTGTACAATTCTTCTAACGGAATGATTTCTTCATGGGCTGCAATCTGCAATACAGGGTCAGCAGACGTGTAGATAATCAAATCACCGGTCTTCATTTGTTCTTCGCCAAAGTCCTTGATAACTTCAGTTCCGCTATAAGGCTTATTGGCCCCCATAATAATTCCGCGACCAGAAAATTCAGAGATTTGATCAAGCAACTCTTGCGGGAAGCCTTCAGGAAAGACACGGAAAGGGGTTTGGATATTCAATCCAGCAATTTCCCAATGACCCGTCATGGTATCTTTGCCGACAGAGATTTCTTCTAATTTTGTCGCATAGCCATCATGATCGGCAACATCCTTCACACCTTTTAGTGGACGAATCGTTCCAAGACCAAGCTGTTCCAAATGCGGAATGTTCAATCCAGCTTCTTCTGCAATATGACCTAAAGTATCTGAACCGACATCTCCAAATTTTTCAGCATCCGGTGCTTCTCCGATACCGACTGAATCCATTACGACTAAGTGAATGCGCTTAAACATTTCTATTCCCTCTTTCTATTTATTTATATCAAAATAAGTAAGGCGAAACCTACTTATATATTTAACAAAACCATTGTACTGCTAAACTGACTGACACAGCTCCAGTATATTGGGTTCTTACTGTTCCGTAAAATAAAAGCTATTCTGTGCTAGAACTGTGGGACTGGCAGCTAATTCGATTTATGGTATTAACTTTTTCAAAAGCGAAAAAGTTAGTTTGATCCTCATAACGCATACCATCCAACTAAACCTCGCGTATTTATGTGTGATTTAAAAATTTTATTTTTGCTAGTCCAACCTTGAGCAACTGCGAAAGTTGGACTGGCAGCTAGCTCAGTTTAGCGGAATTCATTTTTCAAGAACCGCGAAAAATGATTCTATCATCGTACGCATACGATTCCACTAATCGCGCTGAAGCGCGAAGTGGAACTCGTAAAAAGGGCGTGACTAAGAACATTGTCCCATAGCCCCACCCTTTAATAACGAAAGAATTATTTTGATTTGATGTAATTGACACCGTCTGCTTTTGGTGCTGCTGCTTTTCCTAGGAAAATGACCAGTACCACGATGGTTAAGACGTATGGTGCTGATTGTAGATACACGTCTGGAATTTGTGAAATGATCGGTAAGTTTGATCCTGCGATACTCAAGTTTTGTGCGAATCCGAAGAAGATCGCAGCCCCCATCGCACCTAACGGATTCCATTTACCAAAGATCATCGCTGCTAGTGAAATGAACCCTTGACCAGCGATGGTTGTTTGCGCAAAACGTCCAGCGATGGATTGTGCAAAGACTGCTCCACCCATTCCACCAAGGAAACCAGAAATCAAGACACCCGAGTAACGCAAGGCGTAAACATTGATTCCCAAAGTATCAGCTGCCTGTGGGTTTTCACCGACAGAACGTAATCGTAAGCCAAAACGTGTTTTAAAAATTATGAACCAAGAAATTACCGCGACCAAAATCGCAAAATACGCTGGCAAACTTGTATTTTTAAAGAAAAGATCACCAAGTACAGGAATCTTGCTTAATACAGGAAAATCAAAGTAACCAAATTGCTGTTGGATCGTATCTGTTTGGCCTTTTCCATAAATAACCTTAATTAGGAAAATCGCTAATGGCGGTGCCAATAGATTCATTACAGTACCACTGATAATATGATCCGCACGGAAGCTGACTGTCGCTACCGCATGCAGTAACGAAAATGCCATTCCTGCTAAGCCGCCGACTAAAACACCCAACCAAGGAGTCATTGCGCCAAATTGATCGGCAAAAGCTAAGTTAAAGACTACTGAACTAAATGCCCCTGCAACCATGATTCCTTCCAAACCAACGTTAACGATCCCGCTGCGTTCAGAAAAGACCCCACCTAAAGCCGTTAAAATCAACGGTGCTGAATACACAAGTGTCTGAGCAATAATTGAAGCTACTAAATCCATATTCATCAGACTTTGCCCCCTTTTTCAGATTCTTCATTCGGAGCACTTTCTATTTCTTGGACAGTTGCGACTTCTTTTTTACCGCCCATGACTTTAGCTAAACCAACACGTACGATGTAGTTGATGGCTACGAAGAAGATGATCAACGGAATTACACTATTGGCCAATTCACTTGGAATACCTGAAAACTGCATCCCTTGTCCGCCGAGCTTCAAGATACTGAACAGCAATGCGGAAAGTAAAATTCCCACTGAGCTTCCATTTCCTAACAGCGAAACAGCCATTCCGTCAAACCCGATGCTGACAGATGTTCCTTGAACAAAGTAATTCATAAACGTTCCTAGTCCATAAACCACACCACCAAGACCTGCTAAGGTACCTGAAATGATCATTGAGATTACGATCGTGCGTTTACTGCTCATCCCAGCATATTCAGAGGCAAAAGGATTCAAACCAACAGAACGAATTTCAAAACCTAGCGTTGTTCGTTTCATTAAGAACCATACAAGCACTAAGAAAACTACTGCTAAAATAATCCCCATGTTGACCCGTGAACCGCCAAATAAGTTTGTTAACCAAGGTTCGCGTAATGACGCATTCAAGCCGACACCTTTGGTTACACCTTTGTTTGAAATGATATCTGGTGACATTACATGGTTAACAATATGATTCGCTACGTACAGGATCACATAGTTCATCATGATCGTTACGATAACTTCACTGGTTCCAAAGAATGCTCGCAACACTCCAGGAATCGCTGCAGCCGCAGCTCCGGCCAAAGCACCAGCGATGATCGCTAATGGTAAAACAACGAATTTCGGTGAATCCGGCATACTTAAGGCAACCCAGATACTTGCGACCCAGCCGCATAAAGCTTGCCCAGATAACCCGACGTTAAAGAATCCTGCCGAGTTGGCAACGGAGAACCCAAGAGCGGTAAAGATCAACGGACCTGCACCCACCAAAATTTCTCCAATCGACATTTTGCTTTGGAACGCGGAACTGAACATCGCGTTATAGCCTTCAATCGGATTAAATCCAAACACTAACATTAAAACAGCACCAAGAACAAATCCTAAAATAACTGAAATAATCGGTACTAAAATATTTCTAATTCTTTCTGAGCGATCATTCATTTGTCTCACCAGCCTTTGCTAATTCTGCTCGCGCTTCTTCTAAACTATAGCCGGCCATCAATAGCCCAAGCTCGTTTTCAGAAGTTTCTTTCGGATCTACGATACCAACGATCTCCCCTGCATGAATAACCGCGATACGGTCAGAGACATTCAAAATTTCATCTAACTCAAAACTTACTAACAGTACGCCTTTTTGCTTGTCGCGCTGTTCAACCAAACGTTTGTGGATATATTCGATCGCCCCAACATCCAGTCCACGAGTTGGCTGTGATACGATCAATAGATCTGGATCACGATCCACTTCCCGCGCAATAATCGCTTTTTGCTGATTCCCGCCTGATAGTGAAGCAGCTGGTGCTTTTTCACTAGTCGTTCGTACATCGTATTCTTCAATCAAGCGTTTTGCGTAACGGTCGATTTCCCCATAGTTCAAGATACCTGTCTTACTGAATGGTTCATGATAATACGATTGCAGTGCAATATTTTCTGATAACGGCAACGGTAGAATCAAACCATATTTATGACGGTCTTCCGGCACATGTCCGACACCCGTTTCAGTAATATGACGCGGTGCTTTTCCTGTGACGTCTTTTCCGCTAATTGTGACAGTTCCGCTTTCGACTTTGCGCAAACCAGTTAACGCTTGAATCAGCTCTGTCTGACCATTGCCGTCGATTCCGGCAATCCCGACAACTTCGCCGCGATGGACATCCAGTGAAAGATTCTTCACTGCTTCTAAGCCGCGACTTTCTTTTACAACAAGATCCTTGATTGAAAGAACGACTTCGCCCGGCGTTGCTGGTACCTTATCTGTTTTGAATGAAACAGAGCGCCCCACCATCATATCGGCTAATTGTTGCGAGCTGACATCTTTGACGTCGACCGTTCCTATGTATTGTCCCCGACGAATGACTGAACAGCGATCCGCAACTTTTTTAATTTCATCTAACTTATGAGTAATTAGAATAATGGATTTGCCCTCATTGATAAGGCCTTCCATAATCGTAATCAGCTCATCAATTTCTTGCGGTGTTAATACTGCCGTTGGTTCATCAAAAATTAGAATATTCGCGCCACGATACAAGGTTTTCAAAATTTCAACCCGTTGCTGCATCCCAACTGAAATATCGCGAATATACGCATCCGGATCAACCTTCAATCCATATTCTTCTGATAGACGAACGATTTCGGCCTTAGCTTTCTTTTTGTCCAGCATGCCGTTTTTCTTCGGCTCGCTGCCTAAAATAATGTTCTCTGTGACGGTAAAGGCATCCACTAACATGAAATGCTGATGGACCATTCCGATCCCTAATTGATTGGCTTTCGTTGGGCTTGAGATATCGACGGGTTGACCATCCATTAGAATCTCACCAGAAGTTGGCTGTAATAGCCCAGACAAGACATTCATCAATGTTGATTTTCCAGCGCCATTTTCACCTAGAAGCGCGTGAATCTCGCCCTTTCGAATCTGAAGATTGATGTTGTCATTTGCTTTAAACGTACCAAATTGCTTGGTGATATTGCGCATCTCAATGACATTTTGTTCTTCTGTCACTTTCTTTTCACATCCTATCGCTTTTTAAAACCTGACAAAACATTGCAACGCTAAGGGCGTTCTTCCCTTAGACAAATCAAGCACAGGCTGTGACTTGTCTAAAAGAAGAAAACTTTTTTTAAAAGAGGACCATAGCCTCACGCGTTGGAGACTATGGTCACCTGAATAATTATTTCTCAGGAGTTTCTGGAACTTTGATGTCGCCAGCAGAAACTTTTTCTTTTGCTTCTTTAACAGCTGCTTTCGCATCGTCTGAAAGATAGCCGTCTGTTAAATCAACACCGCCGTCTTTTAAACCAAATGATAAGTGTTTGCCGCCAGGGAATTTGTCATTCAATGCATCCGTAGAGATTGATTGAACCGCTGCGCCAACGCCTTTAAGTGTTGAAGTCAAGCAGAAGTTGCTTTCTTTACCGTCTTTAGATTTGTATTTGCCATCGTTTTGTTGGTCGCTATCGACACCGATAACCCAAACTTTGTCAGCTTCGTCAGCTTTTTCGTTACGTGCTTTCGCTTCTGAGAAGACCCCTTGACCAGTACCGCCTGAAGCATGATAAATGATGTCTACGCCAGCATTGTACATATTCGCTGCCAAAGCTTTCCCTTTAGAAGGATCACCAAATGAAGCCGCATATTGTACGTCTACAGAAATGTCTTTGTCTAATTTTTTAGCAGTATCTTTTACCCCTTGAACGAAACCAGCTTCAAAGCGGTCGATTACGGCACCTTCTTCACCACCGACAAAACCTAATTTATTTGATTTTGTTGTTTCAGCTGCTGCTACACCTGCTAGGTAAGCTGCTTCTTGGTCTTTAAATGTTGCTGATGCAACGTTATCTTTGTCTTCAATCACTGAGTCAATGATAACGAAGTTTGTATCTGGGTTTTGATCTGCTGCTGCTGAGATTGGATCAGCTAGTAAGTAACCAATCCCGAAGACTGTTTTGAAACCGTTAGTAACAGCTTGTGAAATATTTTGTTCATATTCAGAAGCATCGTTTGATTGGATATAGTTATATCCGCCAGTACCTTTTTTGATATCGTGTTCTTTTCCCCATGCTTGAAGACCTTCCCAAGCACTTTGGTTAAATGAACGGTCGTCCACCCCACCAATGTCTGTTACGATTGCTACACTGTGTTTTGCATCGTCTTTGGCCGCTCCGCCTGAAGAATCAGTTGAACCGCCGCCATTACCGCCGCCGCAAGCTCCTAGAGTCAGCAATGCTGCCATTGCCACGGTACCTAGGCCAAATAATTTTGCTTTTTTCATTTCTGTAAAGCCCCCTAAATATGTTTTTTTCAACAGTCCTGCGACTGAATGAACATGGTTTATAAATCTTTGTCAGTAAAGGTATACGGCAGTAACTCTCCAACGGTCATTTCTTTTGTTACACCGTTGTCACCGACTAAGGTTACTGGCATCGCTGGATCGCAAAATTCCGCCATAACTTGACGACAAGCGCCACATGGAGAAATCGGTTCTGGTGTGTGACCAGCGACCACAAGATGACTAAAGGCTCTTTCGCCTTCCGAAACAGCTTTAAAAATGGCTGTTCGTTCCGCGCAATTCGTTAAGCCGTAAGAAGCATTTTCAATATTGATTCCTTGATAGGTTTTTCCTTCTTTTGTCACGAGACACGCGCCAACAGGAAATTTTGAATATGGGACGTACGCTTTGTCGAGTGCTTCAACTGCGATATCGATCCATTCTTGTTTACTCATGTATACTGCCTCCGCTCTTAGTACCCCGTACCAGATAGGCCGTTCATAATAGCAACACCTGAGCTGGCACCTAAACGTGTTGCTCCTGCTTCGATCATTGCTGCTGCTTCTTTCGCGTTGTGGATACCGCCGGAAGCCTTAACACCCATTTCTGGTCCAACCGTTTCACGCATCAAACGTACATCTTCGACCGTTGCGCCACCAGTTGAGAAGCCAGTAGAAGTTTTAACAAAATCTGCTCCAGCTGCTTTCGCTAATTCGCAGGCTTTGACTTTTTCTTCATTCGTTAATAGAGAAGTTTCGATGATCACTTTGACTAAAGCTTTATCCTTTGCGGCTGCTACGACTGCTTCGATATCTTTTTGAACTTTTTCGTCGTTGCCGTCCTTCAATTCGCCAATGTTGATAACCATATCTACTTCATCCGCACCATTTTGAATCGCATTTGCTGCTTCGAATGCCTTTGTTTCGGTAGTATTTGCGCCCAATGGGAATCCGATCACCGTACAAACCGCAACAGGTTCACCTTGCAGTTCTTTGGCTGCAAGTGATACCCAAGTTGGATTAATGCAGACAGAATAGAAGCGGTATTTCTTTGCTTCTTCAATAATCTTCATAACCTCTTCTTTGCTAGCATCTGCTTTTAAAATTGTGTGGTCGATCATTCGATTTATTTCCATTTCTGACCCTCGCTTCTTTCATTATAATATACTTTTTATTGTTACAAAAAAGTTTTAAATACTTATTCTGTAATAATATCGTGGATTAAAATAGGCTCTTTTGGCGCTTCACCAATCGAAATATTTTGATAAAGTAATTTTTTCACTTCGTCAATTTCATTGGAGTTCGCGTAGATTGTTAATAGCGATTCACCTTCAGCAACTTTGTCGCCAATTTTTTTATGCAGCTTGATACCAACAGCATGATCGATATCTTCTTCTTTTGTTTTGCGACCCGCGCCTAATAGCATTGCGGCAATCCCAATTTCATTAGCTACTAATTCAGTGACATAACCCGAACTTTTAGCTGGTAACTCAATTTCATATTTAGCGGTTAAAATCTTATCTGTTTGATCAATTACTGTTACATCTCCGCCCTGATCCTTAACCATCTCACGGAATTTTTCGAGCGCCTTACCTGAATGAAGCGCTTCTTCCAACATCACTCTGGCTTCTTCCAACGTCGCTGCTTTACCTGCCAGAACAACCATTTGACTCCCCAGCACATAGCACATCTCCGTGAGATCTGCTGGCCCATTGCCCTTCAAGGTATCAATCGCTTCAACGATTTCCAAACTATTTCCAATTGCTTCACCTAGCGGCTCAGACATATCCGAAATCACAGCCATCGTTTGACGTCCAGCAAGCTTCCCAATGCGAACCATGGTTTTCGCTAAGCGCTTGGCATCCTCAATGTTCTTCATGAAGGCCCCTTCACCAGTAGTCACATCTAAAACGATCGCATCTGCACCCGCCGCGATTTTTTTACTCATAATCGAGCTGGCAATCAAAGGGATTGAATCCACAGTTGCCGTTACATCCCGCAACGCATACAGCTTTTTATCCGCCGGAGCCAGATTTCCTGACTGACCAATCACGGCTACTTTGCTCTTGTTCACGATATCAACAAATTCTTGATCCGACAATTCGATTTTAAAGCCAGGGATTGATTCGAATTTATCTAAGGTACCGCCGGTAAACCCAAGACCGCGTCCAGACATTTTTGCTACAGGGACACCGACACTCGCTACAAGTGGTGCTAGAACCAAGGTTGTCGTGTCACCAACACCGCCAGTGGAATGCTTATCCACCTTCACACCCTCAATGGATGACAAGTCAATGATATCACCTGAGTTTGCCATAGCTAAAGTTAAATGAGAAATTTCCTCATCCGTCATGTCCTGATAAAAGATCGCCATTAACAAAGCGCTCATCTGATAATCTGGAATACTTCCGTCTGTATAGCCATCAATAATGAAGTCGAGTTCTTCTTTTGATAGGGCTTTACCATCTCTTTTTTTTTCGATCAAATCTACCATTCTCATAGGTTTTCCTCCAAGCTTCAAAAGATATTATACAATAAAATGGCGAAAGGTAAACCACTTTAGTAAAACAGTTTACTAAATACAGAAGCGCTTTCTGTTAGCGCTGCCATCGTTACTATAACGGGTACTCGCCCCGTTGTCAACCCTGATCTACTTCTTTCACACTCTCACGAATAATTAATTTAGTTTGGAAGATTTTATTCGGAATTCGCTGAGAAGGGAAATTAATCGCGTCAACTAAAAATTTAGCTGCTGAAAAGCCGATCTCGCTACTCGGCTGGAAGACTGTTGTCAAAGGTGGAACCATGTATTCACTGACCTCTAAGCCGTCAAATCCCACGACCGAAATGTCCTCAGGAATTTTTAATCCCGCCTCATAAATCGCTTGATAGCAGCCCAGAGCCATTTCATCATTTCCGCAAAATATCGCCGTAATTTCCTTATTCTTTAATACTTCTCTTGCCGCATGATAACCGCCAGAGATTGTTAATTGTCCAGAACAAATATAGCTTTCTTCAAATGGCAATTGATATTCAAAAACCACCTGTCGATAGGCCTTCACCCGCTCGGTCAATTGGTAATAACCTTGGCTTTCTTTTAACATACCAATATGACGATGCCCTTTATCTACCAACATCCGCAGGACTTCTTGTGCTCCAGCGTATTCTTCGACTAGTAGCTGACCCCAATCGCGATCATTCAAGCCTCGGTCAATCAAAACAATCGGGTGTTTACGGTAGAAATCACTGCCCAGCTTGTGTTCACCCTCTAGTTGATTCGGTGTCGCCAACAAGATTCCGTCTACTGATCGATGCGACAATTCATTTAAATAACGTTTTTCTTGTTCAATGTCATGGCGGGAATTACACAAAATAATCATATAGCCTAAAGGGTTTAAATAACTCTCTACCCCTTCAATCACTTTTGAGAAAAAAAAGTCCGTTACATCGGGCACAATCATTCCAATCGTTTTCGAATGACGATTAATCAAATTCGCCGCAAAAAAATCCGGTTTATATTGATATTCTTCAACGATCGCTAATACTTTTTTGCGCGTCTGTTCGCTGAAGCGACTGCCCTTATTATTTAAAATCTGCGAAACAGTCGTTACGGAAACGCCTGCCATCTCAGCGATTTCTTTTATGGTGATCTTCATCATGGTCCTTCTCTCTGCGTTTTTTTTAAGTGTAGCAAAGGAAAAAATAGAAAGAAAGCCTTTTTCATCAAAACACAAGACTTCTTACTTGCCCTGTAAAAAAAAGAGCGTAAATTAAAGACTGTAATAAATCAGAAGGCAGGTGAGAAAATGTTAGACGTTTTAGGAGCAATCAACAATCTACGCTGGACAACAGAGCATCATTTTCTGCACATCAAAAATCAACACGAATTTATGCGTATCTGGGCAGTTCAATTTGAACTCGCTTATACTGATTTTCGCGTGATCCAAATGGCGCTGCAGCTAGACAAGCAAACGACATTGCTGCAACGTTTTACAAAAGCCTATGATGCAGTCTATCAATACGAATATGAATTCGTGAAAGGCGGACTGGAAGGCTTCAACCAGCAATTCGGCAACCAAATCGAGGCCTATGACGAAGCTCAGCAAAGGTTATTAGTTATCTTAGATGAATTATTGCAGCAACAGCCTCAGGTAACCGCAGAAAACAATTTGATTTAAATACAGTAAAAGAAGTGAGATACGATGATCAAAGATTATATATACGATGAAGAACACCAACTAACTTTAGACATTTATGAGCCAGAGACTATCAAAGCCGCGATCATTTTAATTCATGGCGGCGGTTGGTTTCGCGGTGATAAAGCCAAAGAAACAGCTTTAGCAGAAAGACTGATGACGGATGGCTTCCTCGTTGTCGCGCCCAATTATCGCTTAGCTCCAGAGCATATCTTCCCCGCTGCTATGGACGACCTGCTGAAGGTCTATGACTGGCTAGCAAATAGCACGTATCCAGTAAAAGGAAAGATCACTACCCTTGGTTCTTCAGCTGGCGGCAATCTAGCAATTGAATTAGCTTTGCAAAAGGGCATTCCTGCCGCTTCTTGGTCAGGCATTATCGATCTTTATGATTGGGTGGAGCAACATCCCGAAGTCGTACCTGCGATGAATCAAAAACCTGATTTTGACAAACAAGCTAGTGGAAAAATCGATCAGGACGGCACGAACGATGCCTTTTACAAATGGTTTATCTTGAATTACGTGAATCAGGATCTGGAGCTTTTAAAACAAGCAGATCCTTTATCCCGCGTTTCAAATAACAGTGGGCCAATTTTCATTGCCAACTCACTGAATGAATTAGTTCCTTTGTCTGGCGTTTATAAATTACAAAGCGCTCTGGCTGAAAAAGGCATTCCCAGTGAAGCAAAATTGATCACTGGAACGGTTCATGGTGAGGGCTACTCAGATATCGCCTATCAAGCAACCGTGCAGTTTCTAAAAGAGAATCTATAAAATGAACTACCGCAGAAACAGTTCTTTTCTGCGGTAGTTCTCTTTTTATATTTAGGTTAATTCAACTCTAAAATACGAACATTAAAAAAGCTGAAATACTGAAAACAACCAATTAATTCATTTACTTAATTTAATTTTAAATATTTGGATAATTTTTCAGAACATAGTTTTCGGCCTTTTGACTCCATATACCGTCGGTTTCAGCCAGAATCGCGCCTAATTCTGAATCCTCAGCAATCTCCGAGATTTTTTTCAATTCTGATTGCTTGTGGGTGTATACCAATTTTTTTCCACCGCCGATCGCTGGTTGATTCAACGTGGTTTCTCCTACTGCATCCAAACCTAAGATGTGGGTCACGACATTGGCCACTTTGACCTGTTTTTCTTCAATTAACTTAACGGCTTTACGCATGTCCTCAGTATTCCCGCCAGAGGTTCCTACAAAGTGTGTAAAGGAATAATGTACGTCATAGAAATTTACTGGTGCTGAAAATTCTTTATCCTGCGGACCAGCAAAGAAGTTTAGGCAACCATCCGGATTCAACATTGCTGCAGCCTCTGTCACGACCGCTGCGACTGGGATCATTACGAAGATATCGTCGAAGCCGCCGCCAACCGTTTCCTTTAACAGACTAACTTGATCGTCAACATCCGCGACATTCACATAAGAAACCTCGATCCCACCTTGACTTGGATAAAGCTTTGCCGCACGTGCTAATTTTTCTGCGTCGCGATCGGTTACTACTAGTTTCTTGGGTTTAATCGGACCATGCAGGGCATAATCGATCGCTAGTAACCCCATCGGACCCGTACCACCCATAATCAATAAATTACCATCGGCCTTAATCCCCATCTTGTGTTCATAAGAACCTTCTTTTAAGTGATAATTGGCTTCAAAAGCACCGATCACACAAGACAGCGGTTCAATCAATGAGCCTTCAAAATACGTATCGCCTTTGTAGGGAATCAAGCAGTCCTGATTCATGACATCTTCCGAGATCACAATATAGGTCGCATCGCCGCCAGTATAAGGATACGAATAGCCGGGACAATCTGGCCGATCTGGTAATTGCAGGTTCGCCTGTAAAACATAGCGCTCCCCTTTTTTATACTTATGCGCCCATTTCCCACCAACTTCAAGCAGTTCGCCGCAAAATTCATGACCGATGATAATCGGATTATCTGCTAAATCATTGGGTGCTTTTTTATGATCTGCCCCTTGATTGGCTAATTTCCATGTCGACATACAAATGCTGTCAGTGATGACCGAAGCCAAGATTTCATTTTCTTTGATTTCTGGTAATTCAAATTCCTCCAAACGTAAATCCTTCTTACCGTATAAACGCACTGCTTTCGTTTTCACTGCTGTTCCCCCTAGTTTCTTCTATTAATAATGCTAAGCTAAAATACCTAACCAATACCCGATGATTCCGACTGCGAATAAAACAAAGATTAAAACAATCGGACTGACCTTTTTCTTCAATAAATACATCATCAATAGTGTTAAGCCTAACGCTGGCAATCCCGGTACCAAGTCATCCAAGACATTTTGCACCGTTGTGATAACTGTTTTGCCATCCGCACCTGGTGTTTCCGATACAACTAATGGAATATTGACAGTCGTCCATTTCGTTACCAAGACCCCCATGATGAACAATCCTAAAATTGTCGCGCCTTCAGTCAATTTTTGTAATAAATTACCAGATAGATCTTTAACAATGTCCATTCCTTTACTGAAACCGTAAGTTAAACCAAACCACTTCATCGCCAAACGAATCGCATTAAAGGCCACAAAGAACAAGATTGGTCCCATCACATTTCCAGATAAAGCCAAGGAAGCACCTAATGCTGCGGTGATCGGCCGCAAGGTTCCCCAAACCAACGGATCACCGACACCAGCTAACGGTCCCATCAAGCCGACCTTCAAACTATTGATTGTTCCATCATCAATATCCGCGCCGCTTGCCCGCGCTTCCTCCATCGCCATCGTTACGCCGATAACCGGCCCACAAACGGCTGGTGTTGTATTGAAGAAGGTCAGATGGCGTTTCAAAGCTTCCGCTTGTTCTTCTTTTGTTTTATACACACGGCGGATCGTTGGAATCATGTCTACACAGAAAGCCAACGCGTGAATCCGTTCAAAGTTAAAGGATGCCTGCTGAAAATTTGAAAAGACGAACGTCGTCATCAAATCTTTTTTGGTTAATTGTGATTGCGCATAAATATCTTTTTTTGTTTCTGCTATTGAAGTATTTTCCATTTTAGAATTCCTCCTAATCTTCTAACTCATCATCAGCTAACTCGCCAGCAACGACCGCCGCCACTTGATTGCCCTGAACTTCATTTTTCTTAAAATTCGGATTCAGCTGCACATAGATTAAGGCAGTGATCAAGCCAATAATCCCGAAGGCCAATAAGCTGAACTCTAAGTAGCCGCCCATAACGAACCCAAGATAGAAGAATGGCATCAGGTAAGCGACACTCATCATGTTCAGCACCATCGCATACCCGACCACAACGATAAAGCCGCCGGCTACCGCCAATCCACCAGTAATCACATCGGGAATCATGTTCAACATGTTCGTCACCATTTCTGCACTAACGAATGCTGCTACGATGGTTGCAGGAATAGCGACACGTAACGCCTGAATAAATAGGGCACTAAAATGTAGAAAGATAATTTTATTGAAATTGGCTTTTTCCGCTTCACGATCTGCTGCATGCTGGAAAGCCACCGTAATTGTTCGCGCGATAACCGTCAATACCTGACCAGCCGCCGCAACAGGCAAAGCAATCGCGATTCCTGATTGAATATCCTGTTGACCAACCACAACTAAAATCGTCGAAATGACACTCGCCAACGCCGAATCCGGTGATTGCGCCGCACCAATATTCATCCAGCCCAGAGCGATCAGCTCCAACGTTCCACCTAAGATAATTCCGGTCTGCACATCGCCTAAGATCAATCCAACCACCGTACAAGCAATCAACGGTCGATGCGTCTGGAACTCATCCAACACACTACCCATTCCACATACACAAGAAAAAAGAAAAATAAAGACAATTTGTACTACTGATAATTCCATTTTTGTGTCCTCCTCGTTATATAGCTGCTTAGAAACCTGCTTCTTTCAGTTTTTCTTCAAAATTTCCCTTTGGATCAGTCGCGACAACCCGAAGATCCAGCTCCACGCCTGCTGCTTCTAACTTACGAAACGCTTCTGCTTCTGTCTGATCCACTGAAACAGCCTTAGTGATTTGCGTCCGGCCTGTTTTGAATTGCATCCCACCGATATTAATGGAGCTGATCGGAATCTGCATTTCCACCATTTCCAAAACCTCCATCGGATTCGTAAATAAATAGAAGACTGTTTCATCTGCATACTTCGGATTGTTGTAGACCTTCACCGCTTTTTCTGGATCAACGATATTCACCTTGATTCCTGGCGGTGCCGCTTGTTTCACCAATGTTTTACGAATTTCGTCATTGGCGACTTCTTTGCTAACGACAATAATTCGTTTCGCGCCCGCTTCCTTCGCCCAAACCGTTGCGACCTGACCGTGAATCAACCGATCATCAATCCGTGCTAAATTGATTTTCATCTTAAAACTCCTCCTCTTCTTCAATCACCTGTTGTTTAAACGCTTTCACTGTATCGCAGGGAATACTTGTAGCATGATTCACAATATCCTGCAGACTTTTACCCAACATACTGGCTACTTCCAAGACGATCGGCAGCGACATTCCTGATACGACCTCGATCTCTCGGCCAGGATTTTTCATTGCTACTGCACAGCTGGCATTGTAAGGTGTTCCGCAAAATAAGTCCGTTAACACCAGATAAGACGCCTTCTCTTCACACATTGCCGCAGAAATCTTTTCTTGGATCGTGTCCAAGCCCTCTTCCTTCAAAAATTCCACTGATTCAAAATCAGGCAGTGCGCCAAAAATCATTTCCGCGGAATTCTTCATCTCATGAGCCAGCTTGCCATGAGCTACTAAAATTACTTTGTTCATAAGTCCCTCCCAGTTCTGTATTGATTGATAATTCTGCCGACCGCACATTTCCCACAATCAGCAGAATCAAAAATTACCCTCGTGTTTTGCCGCCAGCGACGTTGACGGTAACGCCATCCACATAGCTTGAACGACCAGAAATAAAATAAGCCACCAAATCTGCCACTTCACTTAATTTTCCGTCGCGGCCTAAAGGAATTGTCTTGGTATTGGTGTAGCCAGCGCGTAATTGTTCAACTGAAATCCCCCGTGTATAGGCTAAGGCTGTTTCATACTCGATCGTACGTAACCCTGTTTCTTCCATAATCCCAGGAGCGATCCCAACAACGCGGACGCCTTTTTTTCCTAACTCTTTAGCCCATGAACGAGTGAAGCTGTTCACCGCGGCCTTCGTCGCCGCATAGACGCTTTGGCCTTCCGAACCTTCTAATCCACATTCCGAAGACATATTGATGATGACACCATAGCCTTGTTCAACCATTACACGACCAACTGATTGCCCCATTAAGTAGACACCCTTTTGATTAATCGCGATCATCTTATTAAAAATCTGTTCGTTGATTTGGAACTTCCCGTCTTCGGTCATTTTTTCATCGACCAGCAAAGCTGGAATGTTAATGCCGGCATTATTCACTACCGCATCGATCGATTGATACTTCGCCACCGCTGCTTCTACCGTTCGTTCTACCGATTCAGGTGAAGTAACATCCGTTTGACTGAAAAATAGCTTCTCGTGTGTAAATGATCCTTCGCGTAAATCCGCGTTAACAACATTGATCCCTAATTCGCATAATTCTTTAACAATGGCCGCACCAATTCCTGATGAGCCTCCCGTAACAATGACCGTCTTTCCTTCTACATCTAACCAATCCATTGTAAACGCCCCTTTTAACATTTGTGATTTCTTTTTAACATTTGTTGCACCTTTATAGTAACCGCAGAGGAAAACGTTGTCAATAACTTTTTGCAACTTTTTTAAAAGTGAATCACAAAAGTGCAAAAAGGCGTAAAAAAAAGACGAGTCCTTCAACTCGTCCCAATAGCTAATTATTCATACACCAATTCCATAATTGTTTCCTGCAGTTCTTCAGGTATCTCCTCATCACTTAAATAATACTCATAGGAAATCCCGCTGAATTTCCCTCCGATTCGTTTAATCTCATCCATCATGGCGAAATAGGGCTCAGTCATATCATCATAGCGCCCGACATAAAGTGCTGACAAAGCTTTATAGGACGGAAGAAAATAGCTGTCGCTTTCGATCTCCGCAGCATTTTTGACTTCCTCTGCCACAGGAAAGCCTACCTCCATTTCGATGGCTGTTTCATCTAGTCCGCCATTTTCATCCATGTTTTTGTAGGATACAAACGGCGTGCTTAAAATTTGGATGCCCTGCTCTTGGATGAAACCGCCCAGCTTCATAAAGGTTGGTCCAATGACTTGAGGAATTTCTTCGACCTTCACCGTAAAGGTTTGAGAAAGAATCCATTGATCTGGTTTAACAATTTGTTCAAATTTCATTGATGTCGCCTCCTTTTTCTTAAGTGTAACGAATAAAAGTGCCAGAACATGTCATATTAAAAATGATTTTCATAGAATGCCCCAACGTAATTTAAAACCTTCTCGCGAATCCAATACGGACCAAGAATTTCAACATTCTTGCCGAGCGGAATTAAAAAGCGATAAAGATCATCAAATTCCGTGAAGGTCAAAGTCGCATCAAAGCTACTGTCAGGATTGTCCGTCCAAGCAAAATCCGCGAACTCGGCATATTTTTTATAAGCGATCCGTTTGCTGAAACGCAGGTGAACAGATAGCTGAGGAAATATCAACACTTCCTCTGGAAACGGATAGTCGATCGGCTCTTTTAAAACAACGCTTCTGATTTGTTTTAAGGGAAATAATTCCCATTCTCGCTTGCTTAATTCCCACGCCAGCAAATACCACGTTTGATACTTGTACATTACTCGTTTTGGTGCTAAAGACAAGAGTCGGGTTTGTCCATATTCAGTGTGATAGACACAGTCAATCTCACAATGATTGAATAACGCCTCTTTGATTTGCTCAAAGGTTTGGCTGGTAATCTCTGTCTGACTCAAATCGACCTCCAGCCATTCGCTCCAATCATAGACCGTGCCCATTTTCTTCAGCAAGTCTTCTGTATCAGCTAACCCCACGGATTGCAATAAGTGCAGGGCTAAAAACAGATCATCCTGCTCCGTCTTATCGATCAAGGCATTACTAACATGATAGGAATCATCCAAAAAAACCCCGCCATTTCGCCCTTTATTGGCATAGACCGGAACTCCCGCTAAACTTAGCGCATCGACATCACGATAGATCGTCCGAACTGATACTTGGAACCGCTCCGCCAATTCCTTTGCGGTGACTTGCTTGCGGCTCAATAAAATTAAGGTTGTTTGAAGCAAACGAATAACTTGCATGGCTCCTCCTTAAATAGAAAAAGATAGGACTCACCTATCTTTTCAATACTTCTCGTGCGGTTTCTTCTGTCGTCACTAATACATTAATATAACGGCCTTTTAGTGCGCTAGCGATCGCGTCAGCTTTATCGACTGCTTCTGCTACACCGATTCGATACGGTGTTCGCTTCAAGTCAGCGATATCGATACCGATCAACCGATCATCTAAGGTGTTATCAATATGCTCGCCCTCAATGTTATAAAAGCGTGACACCACATCTCCCACTACTTTTTTCCCTTCTAAATAAGCCAGTACGTCTTCGCCATAGAACTGCTTCCAGCTTTCACTTGCCTTCAAGGTTGGCGAGCCGATCCCTAAAATGGCAATATCAATTTTGCGCCAATAATCGATCAATTCCTGATTAAAGTCATTTTCCATCAAGGCTTTTTTCAACGCAACCGTTTCGGGAAAGGCCGGCGAATCGATCAATAACGCCCGACCATTCAGTTTCTTCGATGCTTCATAAGTGATCGTGTTGACGTGATAATCACTGATCAAACGCCCAGAAGGACCGCCGATCATTGGTACACAGAGAATGTTTTCTACAGCATAATCCGTCAACCCCTCAGGAATCGCCGACATGGTTTCGCCCCAAGAAAAGCCGAAGATCATATCGTCTTTGATAATTTCTGTCAGGTATTCACCGACCCCCTGGGCTAACAACTTGTCCTTTTGCGTACGACTCAGATCTGTCCCCGCCTGTACAATGATCGCCTTCTCCAAATCGAATTTTTCCTGCAATTCCTTTTCGATACTATAGGTTCCAGCCTTATCATAATTGATCGAAATATTCACGATCCCTTCGTTGCGCGAACGCTTCAATAAACGACTAATCGTGCTGCGGTGAATATTCAGTTCTTTAGAAATCTGGCTCTGGTTTTTATCTTCTTGGTAATACATTTCAGCAATGCGGACCAATAATTTATCTTCTTCTTTTTGCATAACCTTGCCTCCTTATCACATTTGTGAAAAACATGAGTCAATGTGATTGTACCCTTTCTTTGACTGTACTTGCAAGCCTTTTCCCTAAACGTAAAAATCCCATCCGCTCAAAATCTGAACAGACGGGATCAACTTTATTCCTTCACACTGCGAATAATGTAATAGCCTTTGTCCTTCGCAACAATTTCAGCGTTGCCAAAAACTTCTTCCATTTTACTTTTTGCACTAGGTGCTCCTTGTTTCTTCTGGATCACGATCGTCAACGTACCGCCAACTTTTAGTAGCGGTTCTGCTTCACTTAAAATCTGGTGCACGACTTTTTTCCCTGCACGGATCGGGGGGTTACTGATAATCGCCGCATACTCTTTCTGATGCAAGGTTTCATAGATGTTCGATTGATGAATATCTGCTTCGATCCCGTTGCGCTTCGCATTACCTTGCGCTAGTTCCACTGCTCGGTTATTCACATCGATCATTTCAACAGGGTGCCCCGTTTGATACGCCAAAGCCATGCCGATTGGCCCGTAGCCGCAGCCAACATCTAACAATGTTCCTTCCGGTAATTCTTCCGCATCGAAATGTTCGATCAATGCACGTGAGCCATAATCAACGGTGTCACGAGAAAAGACCCCGCTGTCAGTCATAAATTGAAAATTCTTTCCTGCTAATTCAAACGACCATTGATGCAGATCGTGCGCCGTCTCAGGATTTTCCGAATAATAATGATTTGCCATGTTCTTACCCTTCTGCTAATAAAATTTCTTTGATATCCCGTGCAATTAAAGCTCCTAGGAAATGATAGCCTTCATCTGAAGGATGAATACCGTCGAATGTTTGCACGAACTCATTTGGTTTTGGATACACCGTCATGTGCTGGTACAGATCAATCACATTAACGCCCGATTCTGCTGCCACCATCTTCGCTTTTTGGGCGAAAAGCTGCTGCCGTTCATTGTCACCCTTTGGATAAATCTCTGTATTGATATACCCCGTCGTCAATAAAATCACTTTTGACGCATCAAAGGATTCGATGATTTCTTTCATATTTTCGCCGAAGGTATCTAATGAATCCGCATGTTTCAGCGAATCGTTGGTGCCAAATGAAATGATCACAAAGTCACCTTCAGCATCCACAGCTTCTTCTACACGAGCCAAGCCATCAGCTGAAGTCTCGCCGCGATTGCCCAACTTAACTAAAGTGTAGCCAGGAAAGCCCATCTCCGTCAGCTCATCAAGAATATACTTATCTAAAATATCACTGGTTTCACCATTCATCACACCAGCCAATAAACTGTCTCCGAATAAAACGATTTTTTTCATCCTACGCACTCCCTCTTACCATTTTCTTCCTTATCATAGCACGAAATGCGAAAATTATTTAGGCAAATAGCGCGAACCAAATTCCTCCCGAGCCTTTTGACTGTATTTCTGCACGAATTCTGATTTCTCATCCGTATAGGCATCACGATTGTGCTCATACTTTTCCTTTAACGCAAGCTTTAATTCTTCATATTGCCGCGCAACTTCTGGATACTTCCTCAGATAATCACGAAAATAAAGCTCATCCCAATCACCTATAGCACGAACATGCAGATGATACACCTTTTCCGCAAACCCAGCCGGTGTATAGCCTTTATTCAAATCTAATGTTTGTTTTTCCCTATCTTCAATCATCAAGATCCAGCCGGATTTTTGCAGCCTCGCTGAAGCTTCTTCCATATCATACACGTCAGGAAGTTCCAGCAATATATCCACGATTGGCTTAGCGATCAAGCCCTCGACTGAGGTACTACCGATGTGATTGATTCGTTGAAACGTAAAATCTGCGAACAACTCCGTTAACTGCTGCTTTTCTTCCTCGTACCATCTTTTGTATTCCGAACGATGTTCCTTCAGAATAATTGGAAATAGTTCCCACAATTCCGCCAGCGTCATTTCTTCCAGTTTTTTCATTTCAGCACCTGCTCTCTTGAAAGTTACTTCTTTTATTCATAGTACTTTTTGTCTGCATTTGGAGCTACTAAATGATTGAGCCAACTGATCATTTCTTTTTGTGCCCGTTTATTAGGAATTGATTTTCTAACACTATCAAAGGCATGATCCACTCCAGGCAACTCTAAGTAAGAAATCGTCTTTTGCCTTTTAATCAAAGACTGAAACAAGTCGCGATTATCCTCCATAACGACCATACTATCCAGTTCTCCTTGGATCATTAATATCGGTATATCCTGATTGCCAATGAGCTGCTTAATTTCCGTATGACCATAATGATTTTGCGTGCCGTACTCGCCAAAAAATGGCGCCATTGATACTTTCGTCTCACCAGCCAGACTACCGGTTTTCCCTTTGAAGGTATTGCAATACAGCTTATCACCTAAGTAGTCAAAGACATTCGAAGCTGGGTTCTCTAAGACGAAATACTCATAGGCTCCTTTGGGACTGCTTATTGGGTACAGAGCAATAACGCCATCAACCGTAACTTTCGGTACGTCATATACTTCATCACCAGCTGCAAAAGCGCAAAGTAAAGCGATCGTTGCGCCAGCCGAACCGCCTATTAGGAAAATTTGTTCATATTGAAATCGATCCTTGAGCCATGCTACTCCTCGATTTACATCATTCACGGTATCGATAATATCGCCATCACCGGCATCCATCCCAGCAAGTTGCGCAAAACTATAGCCCTGTGAAACACTCATGTCTCTAAGACCGTTTCCCGCAGAAACATCTTGCCTTTTCCAACCGCCATAATTCACATAAACAACGCACACTTTTGATAAAGAAGACTTCCTCGGAGTCGTCACAAATAGCTGCTGCATCTTTGCATCTTCAGAAACATCTTCCGTATCAGATTCATAGGATTGATCACTTGCAACTTCTCGATAGTTCATCCCTTGTTTCTGAGCTTTTACGGTCATTATCCGAAACTGATAAATGACTCCACCAATCAGTACGAACGTAAAAACACCCGCTAAAATCCATTCACTAGAAGAAGGCAATGTTCCCTTAAAGAACTTGAATCCCAAAAAGACCAAAAGTCCGATAGCCAACACTGGCGTAAAGTAGTTCACCGCATATTGATACGGCATCCGCAACATCACCATTAATACACTGGCAGGTGGAGACAGTTTAATAAATGCCGTGAGAGTCATCATTAAAAACAATACTGCTAATAAACCAAAAAGCACGATCATTCCCTTCACCTCAATCATCCTTACTTCGGTGCATATTCCTGACAGAAATTCTTTATATACTCCTTGATCATTTCTTCGGCTTTTACCGATTCACCAATCGAAGTATAATCAAAAGCCAAATCCAATAAACTATGAATCGTCAAGCAGAATGACGTCACCGCTGTCTTAAAAACCGGAAAAACTAACAATTCATTTTCCTGCATGACTGACAGCAATTCTCGTGTTCTTTTTAACATCGTCTCAGTTTCTGCAATCATAATTTTAGCTGCCATCGGATTCAGTACCCGTTCACTGCTGATGAACTTATAGAAGATAGCGAGATACCCTGTTTCATTCATCCGCTTATAGCCGCATACGACTTCTGTTAAAATCTCTGTCGCTGTTTTATTTTGAACGAATTCCGTATAATCAAAGGACTCCGCTTGATGCTTCTGAGAAATATTTTCCCTTAAATATACATATAACTCAGTAAAAATCTCATCCTTAGATTTATAGTGACTGAACAATGTTGCTTTGCGCACCCCAACACGGTCAGCAATCTTTTGCAGAGATACATTTCCCATCCCAACCTCCGATGCTAGTTCCAAGGTACTCTGTAAGATTCTCTCTCTTGTATTCATCTTATCCACTCCCTACCGATTGGTAGTTTTAGTTTACTACCAATCGGTAGGTTGAACAAGTTCAATTAAAAAAATCGTAGCAAAATATCGAAAATCTGAATAAATTAGCAGATTTCCGTTCTTAAATAAGAAATACATGAAACTCCTATCTTTCTAATAGCTTTTCTGGTTTTTTTTCGGCTAAAATGGCTTATAACGTTTTGTGTCAGGAAATTATTCGGATTTCTTAGAAGCAGAGCAATTTCTTCTACCATTTTTGTGGTAGAATAAGCGCAGTTGCCAGTTCAGCTTTTCACCTTAAATTGACTGAAATGTGGCACGATATTAGACTCATTTTTCGATTTTTGAAAAATGATTACTTTAGTATGAATAAGGAGGTTCTTATGAACGAAAGAGGGAACTATTTCCGGATCGCCCGCGATCAGTGGCAGGATTTCTACACACCGGGAAACACACCGTTGACGCAAGCAGAGCTTGACAATATCAAAAGCTTGAACGACCAAATCTCGATGAAGGATGTGGCCGATGTTTATGTACCCTTATGTCACCTGATCCATCTTTATATGAAGGATTTTGAGTCGCTCACGTTAAGCAAAGGGTTGTTTCTGCACCGTTATGTGAAGATGCCGCCGTTTATCATCGGAATCGCTGGAAGCGTCGCTGTCGGAAAAAGTACCACCGCTCGTTTATTACAGACCTTATTAGATCGCCTATTCAAACATCAAACGGTCCAATTAATCACCACTGACGGCTTTTTATATCCAAACGCTGTCTTAGAAGAACGCGGAATTATGGATCGTAAAGGGTTTCCCGAAAGCTATGACATGGAGAAACTGATCGATGTCTTAAATGAAGTGAAATCAGGCAAAGAAAATATTCCTATCCCCAAATATTCCCATGATGTCTACGATATCGTAGAAGGTGAATACGAATTGATCGATTCGCCGGATATTTTAATCGTGGAAGGGATCAATACCTTGCAGCTGCCGGCCAATCAGCAAATCTACGTCAGCGACTTTTTCGACCTGTCGATCTATGTCGACGCTGATCCGAAAATGGTGGAGCGCTGGTATATCGAGCGTTTTGAATCCTTGCTGGATACTGCCTTTAAAGATCCGGATAACTACTATTATGACTATGCTATTGGGGATCGCAAAGAAGCGATTGCTATGGCTGAGGATGTCTGGAAAAATGTGAACTTGAAGAATTTGGAAGAGTATATCTTGCCAACGAGAGGTCGAGCTGATATTATCTTGCACAAGGCAAAGCATCATATCATTGATGAAATCTATTTGCGTAAATACTAGCTTATAAAGAAAGCTTGCTTTCTTTTATAATAAAACTTGAAAAGGGGTAATAATTGTGACAAACGTTTCTGCCGAAATGACAAACGTAGAAAAAATCATCGTACTCGACTACGGTAGTCAGTACAACCAATTAATCACTCGTCGTATCCGTGAATTCGGTGTCTTCTCAGAACTTATGAGCCACCGCATCACTGCTGAAGAAGTCAAAGCCATGAATCCAAAAGGGATCATCTTATCCGGTGGTCCGAATAGTGTCTATGACGAAGGAGCCTTCTCCATCGATCCAAAAATCTTTGAATTAGGTATTCCCATCTTAGGAATCTGTTACGGCATGCAGCTGATCACATATAACCTAGGCGGAAAAGTTGAACCCGCAAAAAACCGTGAATACGGTCAAGCAACCTTAGAAGTCGTTTCTGATCACGCGGTATTATTTGAAGGAACGCCAAAAGAACAAACAGTTTTGATGAGTCACGGTGATTTAGTGACGAAGGTTCCAGAAGGCTTTGAAAAAGTCGGCACCAGCAAAGACTGCCCAATCGCAGCGATCCAAAATACCGAACGCAATATCTACGGGATTCAATTCCATGCAGAAGTGCGTCATTCAGAATACGGCAACGAACTATTACGTCACTTTGCCCTAGATGTCTGTCAATGTAAAGGCGATTGGACGATGAGTAATTTCATCGACATGCAAATCGCAAAAATTCGCGAACAAGTCGGCGACAAAAAAGTTCTATTAGGCCTATCAGGCGGCGTAGACTCTTCTGTCGTAGGGGTGCTTTTACAAAAAGCCATCGGTGACCAATTAACATCGATCTTCGTAGACCACGGTCTATTACGTAAAAACGAAGGCGAACAAGTCATGGAAGCACTTGGCGGAAAATTCGGCTTGAACATCATCAAAGTCGATGCCAAAGACCGTTTCCTAGACAAACTAGCTGGCGTTTCTGATCCAGAGAAAAAACGTAAAATCATCGGAAACGAATTCGTTTACCTATTCGACGACGAAGCAACTAAACTTGCTGGTCAAGAAGGCATTTCCTTCTTAGCCCAAGGTACGCTTTATACCGATGTGATCGAATCTGGTACCGAAACAGCACAAACAATCAAATCTCACCATAATGTTGGTGGATTACCAGAAGATATGCAGTTCGAATTGATCGAACCATTAAATACCCTATTCAAAGACGAAGTCCGAGAATTAGGAACACAGCTTGGCATGCCAGACTCAATCGTATGGCGCCAACCATTCCCAGGACCAGGTCTAGGTATCCGTGTCCTTGGTGAAATCACCGAAGAAAAACTAGAAATCGTCCGCGAATCAGACGCGATTCTCCGAGAAGAAATCGCCAACGCCGGCCTTGACCGCGACATCTGGCAATACTTCACTGTCCTACCAGGCATCCGCTCAGTCGGTGTTATGGGCGATGGCCGTACCTATGACTACACAGTCGGTATCCGCGCTGTTACCTCAATCGACGGTATGACCGCAGACTTCGCACGCATCCCATGGGATGTCTTGCAAAAGATTTCTGTTCGAATCGTGAATGAAGTCGCTCATGTTAATCGGATCGTGTATGATATTACGTCTAAGCCACCTGCTACTGTGGAGTGGGAATAAAGAGCCAACATAATATGAATGGGGAATGCCGATAAACCAAGGTTCTTCAACTCCTGAAATACTGTATTTTCATTTAAAGTGAGACTATTTTCTAATAAAAGCCCTATCGAAATTTTCTTTTTCGATAAGGCTTTTATTTTTAGTTCTATTTAAAAGCTTTTGTCCCTAAATCAATAATATTACAGCCTCCTTCTTTTAATTTATCAAGAAATATTTGAGGACTTTCTAATTGGTCTTGAGTGAATCCTATAATAATTTGGTTGTTTTTAAATAGCATCGCTTGATTAAAAAATTCAATCATATCTTTTTCATGTATACTATGTTGCTTTGGTTCATCGAAAATAATAAAACCTAGGTGATTACCATCGTACATATTTGAAATATTTAATAGACTTAAAGTATATGACCATATTGTTCTAATGTTGTCGCTAGCAGATGAATCTGCTTTCAAGTCAAATCCATCTGCTTCAGGCATATAGGTGTTCCTAGAAATTTTCACCTCACTCAAGTTAGAGACACTTCTGTAATCAAAAATTTTAAGGTAATTTACAAAAGATGTACTGAAATTTTTTAATTTTTTTTCATCTAATATTGATAATCGGTCTTCTGGTAATTCATCTAATTTTACATACTCGCTTTTTAGTCTGTTAGATAAGGAGTTGAATTTTTTGATTATTTTTTTAAATTCCATCTTTAGAGTTTCTTTTTTATCAATATCTAATTTAATTCTTATTTTCCTTTCGAGATTAACTTCTGAATACGCTTCAGACACACTATAAATATCATCCTTTATTGCTCTCATTAAACTAAACAATGTTTTTTCTTTGGAAGTTATCTCCCTTAAAGCCTTTCTTGCTTCTTCTTCTGCATATCTTTTTTGAGTTATTAGATTATTAAATAGCTTTAACTGCTGAGTCAAATATGTGATATTTTCATCAATACTCATGACTTGAATATTCTGCTGACTATCTAACAAAGAATCATTTATTTCCTGATGACAAACTGGACATGAGTGTCCAAGTACTGATATGTTTTCTTCTGAGCCTAGATTTTTTATTTTTTTTAAATCTTTATTATTTTGAATATCCTCAGATATAGCTTCGCTACTTTTTATATATTCTTCAAGTTCAGTTTTGATCAAACTAATTTTCGTAGTTATTTTTAAACGTTGTGAGTTCAACTTAGATAATTCATTTTCAATTCTTTCATTCTCAGTAGATAAGTTGTTTATATCATTACCCTTAACATATAACTTATTATCCAAATCTTCTTTTTCAATTATCTTATTTTCTAGATACTCATCAATTGTTATTATTTCTCTGTTTTCATCTTCTGCAACTAGTCTAATTAAATTTTTTCGAAGTATATCTTCACCGATAATCATCGCTTCTGGTAGTAATTCAGTAATGTAAAATGGAAAAGCCTTACTTTTAAATTCTGTATATAGTATTTTCCATTCATCTTTTATTTTTTCGATTTCTTTTTTTATTTCAGACTTCTTTTTTTCATTTTCTAAAGTTTCTAACTTTAATAAATATTCTACTACTCTCTGTTTAACATCAATAATCCCGTAATTTGGAACTCGTACTAAAATATCTGACCATCCACGCTTTTGCTCAATAAACATGGCACCAAAAATATTTTGCAAATACAGCTTAGTGGGCTCTCCTTTATATCTAGGAACAATTGGTAAATCTAGCGACAAAAAGCTTTCTAAAAAAAATAAAAATCCTTTAGAGTTTTTTGCAGCTCCCTTTAAATTAACGTAATAACTTTCACTACTAGTACTAGAGTTTTCGATATTATTATAACTACTGAAATAAATCGTGATTAAATTGTCATCTATACTAGGATTATTTGCATGTCTCTTTAAGGTAATCACTTCTGATCCATTCGAAATTTCAAGATACATGGTAGAAAATAATACTTTATATGTTTTTCTTTGTTCATCACTCTTTCCTGCTTCATCCCATATTTTATTATGAAATGCTGTACTCAAAGCTCTGTGTCCCTTACTCCCACCGATTAATTCTTCCATTCCTAAACAATAAACAATAGCATTAATGATGGCACTTTTCCCGCTAGTATTCATTGAACTAGTAATAACATTTACTCCATCATAGAATTTATTATGGAAAGTACGACTCTCCTTTTCCATTTGGATATTAATTGCCAACTCATTTATCTTTAACATAGATTTTTCCCCTTACATTAAACAATTCTAGTTTTCATTTCCTCAATAATTTTTTCTGAAAAATGAATCCCTATTTTCTCGAAAAAAATTTTTTCATTCAAAAAAGCATCTTCCTTTTCAATGATTGTATTAAGTTTTCTACCTTTAGCCGTTAATCTGTATTTACCATCTTTTTGTAGTTTCAGTATTCTTTCTGAATACATGTAGTTAACTGCTTTAACTAAGAATAAATCTTCCTTAAATAGTATTCTTTGTCTATTATTCCTAAGCATATATAAAAAATTATCCTGTTCATTTTTGTTGAAATAATATGAACTTATTATTTGCATTTTTTCTAAAGAACACCCTGAAGAAGGACTCGTATATTTTATAAGTAATGATACAAACATTATTTTGTATGAAATTCTATTTTTATACGGCACTGCTTCTGGTTTTCTATTAAACGTGATTTTATCAAAATTCAGATTGTCTTCAATATTCATAATTTATTCCTTTCTTCATGTTTTAAAAATCTAATGGGCAGTCTCCTAACCATTTAGCCATTACTTGTCGACTGAGTCGGCTTCTTGATGAGCTATTTAAAAAATGTAACTCTCCGTCTATTCTTGTTAAAAAATCTGAACTTAATTCTCTGTACTTGTCAGAAGGTACAGTTCCACTATTATTCATCAATGATTCAAGTTGAACTTTTTTTGTATATTCCTCTATAAGATTTACTATCTTGGAATATATTTTAGTAGAGTATTCGTTTATCTCTAACAATTCTGAAACACCCGATACATACCCTTTCATAAACATTTCTATCAATAATTCTCTATGACTATCATCGTCCGTTAACTTTGAAACTTTTCGACGAACGTTACTTTTAATTTCGCTGTCTGTTGATTCCCAGTCAATACTGTCCTCATCCACTAGTTTTATATCTAGAGAGATAGCGGCATTTTCAGTTAAGATTATATCTGTTAAGTAACTCGCTATATGTTTTTCTGTACATAAAAGTATAGTAAAATTTTCATCTAAATAATCATATAACTCTCTATTTCCTTTTATCTTTTCTCTAACCTCTTTTGATTTTTTTTCAGCATGTTTAATCAGTTCCTTATTACTATATTCTGGAACTAAAAAATGCCACTCCTTAATTGGACAAATCCCCATATTTTTAAGATTTTTATTAGCATTATCCTCATCTAACAGTCTTTTGATGTCCTTACTTATCTTATTGACTTGGTGAGTATATAATTCTTGAAACGTAAAATCACTTTCTGGATAGTAGCATTGAATAGCGATTCCTGTCCCTTTTTTAGTAAAACCCTCTATTCCTGCATCCCCTTGATTCCTTGCAGGAACTTCAATAAAATGAAATTCATTATATTTTATAGTGTACGCTTGTACACATAGTTCTTCCCAATATTTGCTATTAACTCCACCTTCTATGTGTTCAATAAACATAGTACTTACTCCTTTACATATTTAATATTCAAACTAAACTCTTCTATTCTTTTATCTTTTATATAGTGCTTATTTACTATTTGGATTTCCAAATTATCTAAAAACTGAACTAAATATTCATCTATATTCTTTATCTCTTCCAGTATTCTTATTTTTCGATTGAAGGCAAATTTTTCTTTCAACATATTTATCCCTCTTCAAATTAGATTTTCGTCTTGGAACATACATTAACACTTCTTTTATCCTTAACATCGCAATTTCAAATTGAAACTTCCGTGAGTCAAAAATATCTAACGTTTACACATAATTTGACAAATTGTTGCAAGATTCAGAAAATCTTTTTTATTACTTTCTCTGGCATTACATTGAGACTTTCCATAATTCTTGTTAACAAAGTCTCTTCTTCTGTATAGGTATTTTTGATTAATATTTTTGGACTGCTTTGTTCCTTTCTCGCTAATTGTAACATGTAACAATTAGCGTTATTAAAAAACTTTTCAAAAAAGTCAAAGAGTATCAGGTAATATTTGTAATTCAACTTGACACCGTTTATTGATTTCTTTTCAATCAGGGGATTACCTTTTCAATAAGAAAGTATCTTTTACTTCTGATATATTTTTTCGCATACTATGCTTCCTTCAAAACCAATATGCTATACTAACCCTAGTACCCGAAAGGAGCATTACAATGGGAGTAATTATTAAAGCCTAGCAAAAGCTTGGCAGGAATGCTTGAAGAGCTTTTGCTGAATCCTAAATTTACTTTAATTAGGAGGCTAAAAGATGGCTTATCAAAACGCATTCGAACTTCTACCAGAGGAGATCGTAAAAGAGATCCAAAAATATGTTAATGGTACAATCCTTTATATTCCAAAGAAACCAAAGGATCGCTTGCCTTGGGGCAGCAAGACTGCTAGTAAGGAGATGCTTCGACAAAGGAATCAACAGATTTATCAGGAGTATCAGCTCGGAAAAAGTACCCGTGAGCTCGCTAGCAGATATTACATGGATATCAAAAGTATCCAACGTATCATTCGCACAATCAAAAAACAGTGTTAAGAAAGAGCGAATTCCGGCTCTTTCTTTTTTTATAAAAAAACTCGTTCCTCCGTCTATGCATCGCTCCTTTATACTAAAGATAGAACAACGAAAGGATTTGATTTCTATGAAATTAATTGCTGACTGCTAACTGCAATTTTTGCTGAAAGGAGGAGCATTCATGACACAGTCTAAGGCGAAGTTGGAGGATTTTCTTCATCAGAAGAAAAAGAAAGCCTTTGAGAACTCGCAGCAACTATCTAAAAATAAAGTGAAGGGCAAACAAAACATCCATCCAGTCCAAAATAGACGTGGTCGTCCGTTATCTAAGTAATTGGCACAAGGTCCTCATTGGAAAACGACCACATAAAAGAATAAGAACCTAAACACCGAATTATCCAGTGTTTAGGTTCTTATTTCTCGTTTAGTTTGATTAATTTTTCATCCAAAAAAGATTATCAACTCGATAGCTATAAGTATCCCGATCAACAGCGCTAACCCCAACGGATGATAAGGATTGATCGCCCAGCCGACACCAAATGATTTCGAAATGATTATCGGGGCGTATTTTCCGCTGACTTTATCGTCTTTCGGAATAATTAGAAAGAAGCGCAGGATCGTAAAAAGAAACACGATTCCTACAACAAGCATTGGCAGTATCCTTTGATTCGCAAGCTCCGGTATCCGGCTCATCACAAAAGCAAAAAATACCGTCAGCAGCAAAATTACCACAAAGACCGCGTCAAAGATTTTTCTTCGCTTGGTTCGTTTGATGAGCTCTGCGTCTTTCTTCATTTTATCCATTAATTGTTCATCACCTTTCAACAGTTCGTCTAAGGAGATTTGGTAATAATCGCTAATTGAAATGATCATCGGAATATCTGGAAAATTCCGTCCGACTTCCCAATTGGAGATTGTCTGTCGTGAGACGTGCAGATGATCTGCCACCTCCTGTTGGGTCAATCCCAATGATTGTCGTTGTTTTTTTAATTTTTCGCCTAGCAATATTCCATCCCCCTAAATCAAAATTACCTGTTGATAAGACAACTTACAAGCAAGATACCAAAGCACTCTGAAAAAGACAAGCTCGAATGACAAGCATCGTGATTAAATCAACGTTTCCAGCTATTGAAATATCCCAAGACTTTCATAATAATTATATCGTTAAGGACAATCAAAACACACCCTTAACTCGAAAACAAGATAAAAAAGTGGTCGCAAATGAATCTGCAACCACTTCCTATTATTGTTTTTTTCAAATCAGCTTCCTACTCTTCGCCGATCGTTCTTCTGTTTTTATTTTTCAAACTTCATGATAATACCGTTTGGATCAACGATGGTTAAACTGCCGCTTTCGTCTTTGGAATAATCGATCTGATTTTTCCAATGCTCTTCCAAGCGATCTAGCTCTGCTTGATCGGATACGACGAAGCTAAAATAGTCCAATCCTAAATCCTGCTCAGTCACGGCAGGAACATTTTTTCCTAACCAGATGTTGGACCCGATATGGTGATGATAATCCCCCGTCGCAAAGAATTTGGCTTGATTGCCAAAATTATTCTTCAAGGATAGTCCTAAAACTTCTGTGTAAAATTTTTCTGTTTGCATCAAATCCGCTACCTTTAAATGCACATGACCAACTGTCGATCCTGCTGGAAATCCTTCCCCTGCACCATCGCTCGCAGCGATGACCGCTTCGGCATCCATCTCGAGAGTCACGCCAACAATCTCACCATCAGCACGAACATCCCATTCACTTTGCGGCTTGTCACGGTAGACTTCGATCCCATTGCCCTCGGGATCATTTAAATAAAGAGCTTCGCTATAGCCGTGATCACTAGCTCCGATCAAAGGCGCCTCGATCGTCAAATAGTGACGCAGCGCATTTCCTAAATCTTTTCGAGTCGGTAATAAAAAGGCTACGTGATACAAACCGGTTTTTGGTGTTATAGGCAAAGGGTTCTGCACCTTATGCAATTCTAGTAGTACCGTATTATCAACGCCTAAAGTACTTTGAATTGCGCTTTTTTCTAAGACCTGTAGCCCAATCACTTCTTGGTAAAAACGGGTCATTTTTTCTAAATTCGCTACCTTCAATGCCACGCGGCCAATGTGTGCGGTGGCGCTTAGTTGAAATGTGGGAACAATTACTGTCATGGTAAAACCTCCTGTAAGGAACAACGCCAGCAAGTGTCGTTATTCGTTTCTTGAGATAACCTTATCACCTTACTAATAGTAAGTAAAATTTCATGCTTATCTTTACTAGAGCATTCGTAAAAAAGCAGACAGTCTTCTATAATGAATGAAAGAAACGAAACCAGTCAAGTTCCGAGGTGTTTCAGCGGAATGACCTACGACATAAAAGGAGCAAGAAGATATGGCGGACTCAACGAAACAAAACTACCTGCGCTTAATCAATAAAACCGAAGACTACATCGAACAACATCTCGCAGAGCCAATCTCTTTAAGTGATCTAGCCAAGAACGCGCACTTTTCAGAATTTCATTTCCATCGAGTGTTTAAAAAATATTCTTCTGAGACATTGAAGGAATTCGTGACTAGATTTAAGTTAGAACGTGCAGCCATTTTTCTATGCGTTGCTTCGTCTACTTCATTATCTGATATTGCCTTAAGCTACGGCTATAATGATGCGTGTTCCTTCAGCAGAGCATTCAAAAAACATTTTGGTGTCAGCCCCTCCAGCTATCGGAAACAGCAAGAAATGACAAGAGATTTCCATAAAAGCATGGAATAATGAAGCTATTCATAAAGGGGGAGCCAAAAATGATCGAACCAAAAAGTATCACTATTGAGAATGTAGCAGACATGAAAATTATTTATATTCGTTTCCGAGGAAGCTATGGCGCATTTAGGAAGCAGAGCCGCAAAATGTTCAACGAACTATTTGAGTTTGCGACAAAGAATGAACTCATTGTCGAAAATGAGACAAAGGTATTAACCATTTACGATGACAATCCATTTATTACCGACGCGAAAAATTTACGAACCAGCGTCGCGATGACGATTCCAAACGATCGAACCCTTCAGGAAACCGGCAATATTTGTTTATCGAGTATTTCCGGAAAATTCGGTGTTGGACATTTTGAACTATCCGCGAAGGAATACGGGGATGCTTGGCAGTATATGTATCAAGAATGGCTATTTAAGGATGAACAGAAAGCTCGTGATGCCGTTCCATTTGAACTATTCGTGACTGAACCGCCTAGAAATTCAAAGGATAAAAGTTTGACGGATATTTATATTCCGATAAATTAGGAAACGGATTAGAGAATCAAGTCTTTCGCGGATAACAGCTGCGTTCCACTTGATTCTGCTAGTTTATCTCTAAATCACCAAGCCGCTTAACTTGCTCAACACTACCTCTTTCACTATACTTATTAAAAATAAGTAAAAAGAAGGGGTTCCTATGTCAGCATTCCATCATATCTCACTACTAACCAAAGACAGCCACGAAAACATCCGCTTTTACACGGAAGTTCTAGGGATGCGTTTTGTGAAAAATACTGTCAATCAGGATAATCATCGAATGCTTCATTATTACTATGGCGATTATCAAGGTACGCCCGGCAGCGTCGTAACCTTTTTTATCGTCCCGCATCTAGGCCATCGCTATGAGAATCGAAACTTTATCGCCACGATTGGCTTGAAGCTTCCGCAAAATAGCTTGGCTTATTGGCAGGAGCGGCTGAAGCATCATTCGATCGACTATTCTATACGCGAGCGACAAATCCGCTTTTTCGATCCTGATCAGGTAGAAATCATTTTGACTGAGACGGATTTGCCGCCATTGGCTTCGGATCATCACGTCCACAATGATATTCCAGCAGACAAACAAATCTTAGGCTTGAATTCCAGCCAGCTCCACGTTAACGATCCTCAAGCAACAAGTAACTTTTTTGAGGCGTTTCTTGGTTGGTCCACCGTTGAGCAGCGAATTCAATTGAACGCAACGGATTTTCTTGAGATCTTACCTACTGAAACTGACAAACCCAGTCACATGGGACGAGGCAGCGCTGATCATATCGCCTTTGCGGTTGCTGATGATGCAGCCTTAAACGAGTTGTATCAACGAGCAGAACAACAAGGCTGGCAGATCGAAAAGCTGGTTTCTCGTGGGTATTTCAAGAGCCTCTACATTCGTGAACCTGGCGGAAACCGAATGGAGTTCGCAACACTAACTCCTGGTTTTACACTCGATGAACCGTTGGAACACTTAGGCGAAAGCTTGGCTTTGCCACCGTTTTTGGCTGGTCAACGAGAAGAGATTGAAGCGAATATCTATCCAGAAAACTGATGAATAGCGCAGTAAATAAGCATGGGATGAAGTGATTTTTCGTCATTCCATGCTTTTTTGTAAGGTTAAATCCTGTTGAAAAACGCTAACTCTTCCTCATTCAATTTATCTCCCACTTTATCTACCAAATAGAAGATAATCCCAAATCCTCATTTTAAGAAAGATATAGGCGATTTCAAGATCGTTTGACTTTATGAGCGACAGATCCTGTTATCATTATTTAGTACCAAATAAGAATAATAAGGAGATCGTTAATCATGAACTGTTCAAAGAAATTATCTAAAATGAAAGGATGTGGTCATTTGGAAGAAAACCAATTATTTGAATTAATCGACCAATCATACAACGAAGATTTATCCAATCAACCTCAACAATATAAGGATAGTCTTTTGAACAGTGCCAAAATGCTAGTGGATGGCTCTGATGAATTAAATGCCTGTGTAACCGTCTATAAAAGCTATCACGAAAACTATATTATTCCTATGAGTCTCCCAAAGGAAAATCGACTTTTGTATCTATATGTTCAAGATAAGCTGAAAAAACTAGATCAGAAAAGGTTGCGCGATTTCAATATTGGCTATGGAATCATCGCATCACACTATACGTTCAACCCGTTTAATTAATCCATCTTCTTTTATAAATACGTACTACGTAATCACTTCTCCTTGGCCGAAAAATATAAGCTGAACATTATCCAGAAGGAAGAATAAACCACTAAACTCCTGGGATCAATTCCACGATTTGAATAAATCGAATAGGCTATAAAGCAGAGATAGAATGGCGCGGATGTAAGTAGCCCAATGACGCTTCTAAATGTTGTACTTCTCCATTCTTTTTTCTTTTTTTGTTTAGCAATAAAACGTTGAAAAAACATTTCATTCTCCTTTATTGGTTATAATTTTAAATCCTGCTTTTCCAGAGTCCGTTTTAAAAGTTTGGCTTTTGCTAATGGAAAGCTACATGAATATTCTTCAGGAAATTGAATCGTTCTTAATTTGTAATCCACAGATTCGACCTGTTCTGGATTAATCAGAAAGGATTTATGGACGCGTAACAGCTCAGGATTTTCTCTTTCCAGATCATTCATTTTCCCATAGAATTCATACATCATTTTTTCACCGTAAAGAATAACCTTGTGCGGTGTGACAGATGTTTCTAGAAAATAAATTGAAGTGAGATCAACCCGAAAATTTCTCGATCCAATCATAAAAGAAAGATGTCTTTGATTGGACTTTCTATCTACGAAAGTCTGATCATGACGTCCTTTTAGAATATTTTCTATTTGATTTTTTTCCGTTTCATCATCCTTAACAATATAATCTAAAGGAGATATTTGTCTTTTTAATGTTTCTAAAGCCAGCTCCTGATGTGAAGTAATAAAAACAATCTGAGCAAACTCATTCTCATTTCTGATATGTTGAGCTACATCTATCCCATCAATTCCACCACCTAAATCAATATCCAAAAAAAAGAGACTATTCGTTAGCTTATTATTTTTAAGATATAAAAAGATGTCTGCCGAATCAGTCGTAGCCAAGACTAATTTCATGTCATAGTCATTGATCATAATCGAATTCTCAATAATTTTTTGATAATGAGACAATAGAATAATATCATCATCACATAGAACGATCGGTAAGGTCATTTTCCATCACCCTTTCGTATGTTTAATGAGGTAACAAATAGTCCGTTATCCGCATAATGATCCATCTCCATTTGCGGATGTTCTTTAATAATCTCATGGATATTGGCTAATCCCAATCCTCTCCCTGTGCCTTTACTGCTAAATCCTTGGGTACTCATTAATTTAAATGAGGGAAGTTTACCAAAGTAAGAATTCTCAATGGTGATTTCAATGGATTCTGGAGAATCAATAAAAAGAAGCGTCAATTTTCTTTGCTCGGATTCAGCAGCTGCTTCCATCGCATTGTCAATCAAGATCCCCAATGTACGCACTAGTTTAACCTCATCTAAATTGATCTCGTTTATTGGACTAATACATTCAAAGCTCACGTTTAAATTTGCTTGTTCAGCCTGAGAAAGCTTTGTAATAATAAGAGATTTCAGCGCCGTCAATTTTATATTACTAATCCCGGAGAAGCGCATCACACTAGTATCCATCATTTGGTGAGAATAATCGAACACTTCATCTAAATAGGTTTGATTGATCTCGATTTCTTTGCGATCAACTTTAAGTCCAAGAAGCAGATTTTTGTAATCATGCCGAAATTTTTGCATTTCTTGGTAGTTCTTCTCAACTTCTGTCGTATAGGAATTCATTATATCCATTTGTTTTTTTAAATTTTCAACTTCATTTTTCTCTCGATTCTTTTTAAGCGTAAGATACGTGAGAAATGCGGTAAATGAGAATTGAGCCACTAAAAAGCCGACCATAATAATACGGAAAACACCTAACACTTCCATCTTTATCAAGATCTCAGCAAACAAATAAACCAAGGCTAAAAAAACGCCTAATTGCATCGTGTAAACTCTTTTTTCATCCATTGGAATTGAGCGTGTTGGTACCTTCTTATTGATAAACAGAAGAACAGCGATGAAAAAGAGGATATCCAAACTAATTGCTGCGATAGCAAATAAATACCCTTTTTCAGTTGTAACATTGAATCGTGTCTTAAAAATAGCTGTAACAATAATTGATGAAAATAGCGGAATGATCGCATAACTAGCTAGTCCAATAAAAAAGCCCATCACCTCATCCAAGCTTCGATCAAGCTCAATTTTCCATAAACGATACCTCAACAAAAAGAAAAGAACCGTAATAACAATACCTGTCACCAGCGTATCGGTCATTGACAATAAGGTAATCGGAAAACTGAGCAGAAGGAGCAAGATGTAAAAGGTTTTTTCTCGAATTTTTGTGCAAAGACCAATAGCAATGAATAATAATAGTAAGTCGATATATTCTTTCACAAAATAGGAAAAAGAATCTAAAACAACCAAAGGATCACTTCCTATCATAATAATTGATTTATTATAACAAGAATTATCGCTAAACATGCAAATATGTTGGTTTTCATCAACGCAACTTAAGCGATTGCCATCATTTCCCAAAGATTCTCATATGTACCATTAAACTTTCTCAATTCATGATGGGTCCCAGCTTCGACTAGTCTGCCGTTTTCTAATACGAGGATTTGATCACACTCTTTTGCAATCGATAAATGATGAACAATGAAAAGAATTGTTTTGTTTTTCATACTCATCAAATTTTTAGTGATGATATGTTCCGAACGGGCGTCCAGTCCGCTTGTTGCTTCATCGAGAATAAGAATCCTTGATTGTTTTAAAAGTGCTCTAGCTATAGCCATACGTTGTTTTTGCCCACCCGATAGATTATTAGCTCCCTCTTCAATTGGAGATTGATAAGTGAAGGGCAACTTTTCTATATATTCTCTTATCTGAGCCATCTCGCATGCCCATGTCACCTCCTCTAATGTAGGCTCCTCCTTTAAGCCAAAAGTTAGATTCTCATAAATGCTACCGCTAAAAAAGAAAGCCTCTTGAGATACATAGCTGATTGATTCTCTTAACTCAGTGCGTGCTATTGTTTGAATATTATCTCCCCGAATGGCTATTTCTCCTTGATGAATATCATAAAAATTCATCATCAGTTTTGCTAAAGTGGACTTACCCGATCCACTCATGCCAACGATAGCTACTTTTGAATTCTGTTGGATTGAACAAGTTATTCCGTTCAAGACATTGTCTTCAAATCCATAGGCAAAAGAAACATTTGAAAACTCTATAATTGGAATATGCCGATCTCTTTTAACATCTTCAAATACTGGGTATCTAGCTATCTCAAAAGATTCTTTTTCTAAATAAAAGACCTCATTCAATCGATCATTCGCTACTTTCGCCTTTTGTATTTTCACTTGTAAATTGATGATATTTTGTAACGGAGTAGTGAAGAAAAACATCAAAGCATTATAAGTTATCAATTGTCCCGTCGTTAATTGACCTTTTAGAACTAGAAAAGTGCCAAGCCATAATAGTATCGTGGAACAGATTAGTTGAAGTGCCGATTTTAAGTTGGATTGGAGATTCTCTAAATTAGCGGTTTTTAGCGATTTAGTCAGCATTTCATTAAATTGGTCTGCTATTTTTTCAAATACTTGATTCGTTGCATTGAAAGATTTGATTGTTTCTATACCTTTTAGACTCTCAATAATTTGTGAGTTGACTATCGCGCCTACTTCCATTTGCTCCTCATTTGCTTTTTCATAAGGTTTCATGAATGCGAACACGATAATCGAATAAACTGGTAGGGTAGCCAAACTGATTAGAAATAAGTATTTATTTTGTAAAAATAGTATTAATCCAATTATGAGTACCATCACAGCATCTAAAAACAAAGACAATGTTGCACTTGCTAGTGCGTCTATGATTTTAGTAGCATCCAAAAACCGCGAAATAATTTCTCCAGATTTTCTTGTCGCAAAAAAGGTCATTGGTAAGTTTAGAACATGCTGAAAATACTTTAGCATAATCGAAGCACTCAACCTTTGACCTAACATATTTGATAAATATTGCTTTAGGTATTGGAACAACGATTGAAAAAGATACACCAACAAAAAACTTATAGAACTGATTGTCAAAAAATCAAACGATTTTGTAGGAATAATTCGATCTATAATGACTTGAAAATAGAATGAACCACCGACTCCAAATCCTGTCAAACAAATTGAAAGGAGGATAATTTTGACAATAAGTCTTTTGTTGTCAACCAATAACGGAGTATACGAAAGTAGATTGTTGGCTAATTCTTTTACAGGTTTATATTTTTCTGCCGGTCGAGCCGTCAGCACAATTTCCGTCCATTCATTACTGAACTCTTTGATTGTCATTTTTATCTTCCCCTTGCCAGGATCGGCAATAAGCAGTTTCCCTTTACTTAATCCATATACTACAACGTAATGCAGAAACGACTTATCAATGACAACATGTGCAATGAGAGGAAATGAACTATCTAATTCGTTCCAGATTGAATCATCTGTTTGAAACAATTCACTTTCAAAACCTAACGTTTCTAGAGCAGTAACTAGCCCAAAAGCCGACGTTCCCTGATTGTTGGTTCCAGACATCAAACGTAGCTTACTTAATGGGATCGTTGAATTATATGAATTTAAAATCATCGCTAAACAAGCGACACCACAATCTTTTTGGTCATGCTGCTTAATTAAATTGAACTTATACATAATGACTCCTTTTGAACAAGTATGGGTAGTAGTTAGATGAAGCATAACAAACAATCCTATTCCGTGATTCAGAATGTCGTGAAATAGATAGAACCCATCTTGAAATAAAGCCTGAGGTAAATTGTTGGAAAAACTAGATGACAGGTCATTTGCACCTTTCTTGTCCTAAACTAAAAAAGCCGACCCATCACGAGTCAGCTTCTAATCAAAAACAGTTATTAATCCGCGAACACAATACTCCATTCCCCACGCTTACTTAGAAATTCTTTCGCTAAGTCCTGCGCGCCTTCCAACGTATGGTTCGCTGCCCAGCCGCATTGCACTGGATTGCTTGCGGGAACTTCGGTGGCCGTTAATACGTCTTGCATTGTCAACGCTACTACGTCCATGATTTCATCGATATTGTCGTGATTCAAAACGGTTAAGTAAAAGCCTGTTTGGCAGCCCATTGGCGACCAGTCCACGATATAATCTGCGTGGTTACGAATCAGCTCTGCCGTCAAATGCTCCAACGAATGCAGCGCCGCCATATCCATATAGGCTTGATTTGGTTGTTTTAGACGAACGTCATATTTGACGATTAGATCGCCATTCGCTCCAGTCTTCTTATCTGCCACCCGAATATAGGGCGCCTTTACCTTTGTGTGATCCAAGTTAAAGCTCTCAACATTCATTTTCATTTATTCTGCCTCCATTATTTTTTCTGCGATGACTAGCCAAACAAAGCGATTCATTTGTTTATACCTTGTTTGGAAACCATTTATGCGGAATAGTTCTTCCAGCTCACTCATTAAGGGATAGTATTCCCGCTCGAGATCTGCCGCTAAGCTGGCTCGTCCCGCTGCTTTTTCTGTTGCCAAGATTTCCGTATACGCCTTCTGCGATAGGAACATCGTATCTCCAAAGATGATTTTCCCCCCAGTGGTCAATAGCTGGCTGTAGCGTTGAATTGCTCGCGCCTTTTCTTCTGTGGTCAAATGGTGAAAGACCAGATTTGAAGCGATCGTATCTACTAATTCAGCTGGCACGGGAAAGTTCTCCATGTCCCCCGCGAAAAAGGCGGTCTCACGTAATGCTGCTTTTTCCGCTGCGATGTTTCGCATTTCTGGTGATGGTTCGACTGGGTAAACGGTCTTGCCAGCAGTGATTAGTTTTTCCGTTAAGTTACCTGTTCCACTACCGAACTCTAATACTACCTCCCCTGAAGCAGCAGTGATTTCATCCAGTATCTGCCAATAATTAGCGAAGACTTCCTGATATTCCGGATTTCCGCCATTCACCTCATCGTCGTAAGCCACTGCCCACTCTTCAAAGATCGGCATAAATTCCAATCCCATATTGTAAACCTCTCTCTATTTTTATTTCTATCGCTCAACCTTTAGGCTTTATCCGCCACACCTCCAAAGCCTTTTGCTCTTTTGCATAATAACCTTCTGTCGTGTAGTAATCCTGCGCCAGCAGCTAGTTTCTCGCTGTTGTTTTCACGCATTTTTGCCAACTCATAATAGCCATGACTTGGCAAATTAGACTACTGGATAATCCTTAATAAACCTCCCTCAAATAAATCTCCTTTGACAAGTAACGATCCCCCGCATCAGGAAAAATCGTCACCACCTGACTCCCCGCAGGCAAACTAGCAACCTCCGCCAAAGCAGCCACCATCGCGGCTCCCGATGAGCTGCCAATCAAAGCCCCGTGCTCTTTCGCTAGCTTTCGGGTCATCGCAAAGCCTTCATCATCACTAATCGTAGCAAAGCCGCTGATCGGTAACTCGTTTAGAAATGTCGGAATAAATTCAACACCGATTCCTTCAATCTCATGCCCGTGCCCCTTTCCACCGTTCAGGATCGAGCCTTCAGGTTCTACACCGATCAAGCGAATCTCAGAATTTCGTTCCAATAGATACCGAGCAACACCACTAAAGGTTCCACCACTACCAATTCCTGCTACAAAACTGGTGATCTCTTCTCCAATATCCTCCACCAACTCAGGTGCTAACGAATGATAATACGCTTCTGGATTGGCGGGATTTTCAAACTGTAAAGGCAGATAGCTGTCAGCAAGTTCCTCATGAAGTCTTTTCGCTTCTTTGATCGCACCGCTGATTCCTTCAGCAGTTGGCGTATGGACAATTTCCGCTCCTAAAGCTCGCATCAACGCCTGCTTCTCTAAACTAAACTTTTCCGGAACTACAAAAATCGTCGGTAAGCCTGCTTCCAATGCCGCAAGGGCAACACCAATCCCCGTATTTCCAGCGGTCGGTTCAATAATAGTCGTTCCTTCTTTGATCCTGCCCTGTTCGAAACCCTCCTCAATTAGATAGACACCTAGCCGATCTTTAATGCTTCCCCCTGGATTCAAATATTCCAGCTTCGCATAAATCGCTGAACCTTCGGGAATTTCTTCAAATTGATGGTGAGTGAATCGCAGTAACGGAGTATGTCCGATCGCCGCCTGGATAGAATTAATAATCATCATTGCTCTCCTCGTATTTATTTTTTTCTCGCATATTATCGTTCAATTTTAGATAACAAAAAAAAGGCGCCGACTATTAATCAGCACCTTGAGATTCCACCATATTGATCCTATCAATCCCCGTTCAACGGGTATACAGGTATCCAAAATAATCGAAAATTGGGCAGTTAATAGACATGACAAAACGGTATGCTGCTTTTTAGCACCATACAACAACAGCAAGATTCAGTTGCGAACTGTTTGCTGAATGTCATGACTATACCTCCAAAAATATTTAGACCATTTAGAATAGTTAAAAAATTACCATAGATAGCGATTACTGTCAAAGGAAAGACTCATGGGGTTTTAATCGAATGAATAGAAACACCTTTTATCTAAATCCTTGACTATACTCCTTTTCGATCAATCAAATCAAACGACAACTTAGAATTCCCCATCCCTAAACTTCGAGTGATTCAAACAGACTTTCAATGTTTCTAAGACCTAAACATTCGAAATTGCGATTCACATTATTTTTCAAAATCCGCTATCTTGAAATCACCGGTCGGAAAAAATCAATAAATTATAAAGATAAAGCAACTTAGGGGACGAAAATAGATTCTTGTAACTCAAGGAAGGCTCCTCGTAGTGATCAAATATTCCTTTACTATCTAATTGAACAAATCTTTTAATTATATTCTAAATTGAAAATCATTTCAAATTGCAATTTGACACTTCCCCCCGTAAAATAACCACTTTCGGGGTAAAAAAGCCCCTTTTTACCCTAAAAGGTGTCAAATTGAGGGGGGTAACGGTTATTTTGCGATTCGCATCTTTTTGCTAAATCTCGTATCTTGTAGTTAACAAAAATAATAAGGCTATGCAGGACGCTGCTTCCTTTTCTCAAATAGAAAAACACTGAACGATCATATAACACACCCATGAGGAGGAAACCCCAATGAATGAACAGCTTTTGACATACAATCAAGCATTTTCACTAAAACCAGAAACACTAGAAAAACGCATCATGGAATATTACCAAGAAACACAAAATAGTAGTTTAACCATCAAGTATATCTTAGCCTTACGCGTACGCTTCAAGCTTGGTGCACAAGAGTTCGCCCACATTCTGGAGGATCTTGTCCGCTACCTGTTTATGAATACCAAAGCCACACGTACGATGAAACGCTTCTTCTATTATTTCAAAGATTACTTCATGGAATCTGAGTGGAAACGGCTGACCTTAAGAGTCTTTCCCTTAAGAAACTTTGGCAAGAAAGTCGTCTCTGCTGTTCGTTCACTCATTTCAGCTGTCCGCCCAGAAGAAACGACGGAGTCATGAGATAAAACACCCTACGCATAAAAACAAGAAAGGAAGGATTCGATGAGAACCGAAACGACAGATTTAGTTGCATTATTTACGAAGAATAATGGTGGCAAGCACAACTGGCGCTACAAAGGTGTGGACACCAGCTTGCCGGCAGAAGAAATCAAAGAAGCTTGCGAACTATTAACGACACTAGACCTTTTTGAAAAAGATGGCGTAAAACTATTTGATTCCGTCTTATCGGCCAAGTTCGTCACCACGATTGAAACCATGATTTTTGATTTAGAGCATGACCCCGAAGAAACACAAATTGAAGCAGAAAAAATAAAGGAGCCAACCTGTAAAGAGGTTCGCTGCTTTGAAGTCACTGATGAATCCGAGAAAGTAAAAGAAACTCTGCCAACCAGGTTGTTGCGACCTAACATCCCTGTCTTAAGCCAAGCACGTGAACGTCAGTATGAACACATTGAAACGGTGGATACCTCGGACTCTGTAACGATCAACCCGGAGGCACTTCCGCCAGTCAAGGTCAAGCAGATCATTGACGGTGAAGCAGCAGTAAATACAGAGCACCTTCCCGACAATCAAGCACAGAGCATCAAGGAAGGCAAAGGACTGTTTCGCTGGATTCAAAAAATCAAGAATCGAACTCGTAACAAAGAAGCGCCAGAGAGCACACCACGAGAATAACCCTTCACAATTAAATCCTGTCATTCATGCGTAGGAAGCAAAACAATCCCCCTGCGATCACGGTCTCAGGGGGTGTGAAAATATATTAGAAAGCGACGGTATTTTTGATGAACCTTTTACCTACTATATTTGGAGGAATACTCATGAATTCTCTATTTAGCAGCTTTTTAGCTATGCTTGGATTCAATGTGTCCTTGATTGATTTGGATCAGATCAGCAGCCACAGGATGATTCTACAGCCCGTCCTTCAACTTTATCGGAACATAGCGCTGCATTTGGCGATAACCCAAACCTTTTTCAATGTCCTTTTGGTACGCATTTTCTTCGTCCAAATAAGGCATATTAAACATAAAGTTGCGGGATTTATCCACTTCGAAGTTTGTTCCTTCAACCCATTGAAAAATTTTGTCTTGGACTTTCTGGATGCTCTCATCGTCTTCATCAATACTGACGGCCATCGCATACAGACCGCCTGGAAAATCAATCAGCTCAAGCGGGCTCACATCGACTTCACTGACGCCTTCTTTAACCGCGCATATCATAGTGGCTTTGTCTTCATTTACCAGCATAAAGTCCAGACAGTCAAAAATTACTGGACGATACAGCGGAAAATGCTGCCACAGCTGAAACATGTAGCCGCCTTTTTTGAAGATCTCTTCAAAAGTGCGTTCGCCAGAGGTGACTGCCCTAAAGGCTGGAATTCTGATCACCATCACATCGGGAACCTTCTTATCTAATTTATCTGTGATCTCGATCAAACGATTGATATTCGCCGGCTTGCCAATGTAGTCTACATTGACAATCTGCGTCTCAATATCCTTGGCCTTGTTGTAGAGCTGCTTGATATCGGCATTATCTGAAAAATTCATTTTTTCTATTTCCTCGATAAAATCAAGCACAATACTTTTCAGCTCATTTAGCAAAGAAACCTCATCGTCAATCGCATTGACCTTTCTGCCTAAAACCTCCAGCACAACATCCGAGCCGGAAGCTTTGAAAATCCGCTGGATGTCCTTTATGCTGATGTTCAATTTGCGTAAAATAAGAATCTGTTCGATCCGTCGAACGGCTTCTTCGTCGTACATCCGATACGTGGACCCCTCGCTGCGAGTACTGTTCAGGATACCCATATCCTCATAATGACGCAGCGCACGCGCAGTAATATTGTATTTACTGGATACCTCTCTGATCTTAACTAAATTATTCATCGTTCATCTCCTTCCATGACTTACTTCATTATGAAGGCTTACCCAAAGGAAGAGTCAAGCTATTTTTGAATATTCCCTAGGCAATCAAGCAGTAGCTCTTAACGTCACTTGTAGTTGTAACCGGTCTCTTTTATAATGGAGCTAACAAAACAAAGGAGGCTCTTGTTTGACTAACTTGTGTTTATTATCGGTGATTTGCTCTTCATTCAGCTAAAAAAATCATTTATATGAGGAGAGCAAAACAATGAAACTGACAATTCGAGAAACAACCAAAGAAGACAACGAAACGATTTATCACGTCGAAAAACACGCATTTGGAGAATTAGACGAGGCCGATTTGACTGAGAAGCTGTTGGCCGACCCAACCGCTCAGCCACTTTTGTCCCTTTTAGCATTTGATGAGGATACGCCTGTCGGACATATCCTATTTACGAAGGCAACACTCACGAATCACGAACAGCTTTCGGTTATGATCTTGGGTCCTTTAGCCGTTATGCCGGATTATCAAAAGCAAGGAATCGGCGGCGAATTGATCAAAGAAGGACTGCGCCTGCTGCAACAAAAGCACGTTGAGTTAGTCTTTGTCTTAGGTCATATCGAATATTATCCAAAGCATGGCTTCAAGCCCGCATTGCCACTAGATTTCCAAGCGCCCTATCCAGTAGAGAAAGGCAAAGAAGACGCCTGGATGGTTCAAGCGTTGAAGGCTGATTTTCCGATCGAAGACTACGCCGGAACCGTGCGGTGTTGCGATGAATTTATGCGGCCAGAGTATTGGCGAGAATAGACGATCCAAACCCTTATACCAAAATCGCGGTATAAGGGTTTTTCTTTGCAGATTTAGACGAAGTTGTATATAACAAAAGAAAGTAAACCCTCGCAAATAAGCGAGAAAAAGGAGTCCCAATCATGTACTCATTAGTTCCCGAAAATATGTATGAAGTCGAACAAAAACTAAATTACTTCAAAGAAAAAGGCGAGAAAATCACCGAAGAAGAAGTCATCCGACAAGCCGTGCTCGATAATAGCCAGCAAATCCTAGATGGCGATCTAGAAGGTCCTTATTGGAAAGTAAAATGGCAACCCGAAGATCAAACCCTCGCTATTTTTGATATCATGAACAAACAAGTCGGTACCGTTGATAGTCTGTCGGGATCGTTTATCGATGACTTCCGCACTAGCGCACCGAATGTGATTCGCCATTTGGCGGAGGCGATTCAGAAGATTGTGAATGAGAATTAGGATAATATCGTTTGCCTGTTCTATCCTACCCAAAATAAAAAAAGAACCTGCGATCTTGAGGTAAATCGCAGGTTCGGGTCTGAGTAAATCTATAATTTATTATTCTGCTTTCTCAAGGTTTACTGTTTTCGATTGGATTCGTCAGCAACCTAAAGATTTACAATGATTCACCCTCATTCTTATCAAGTCGTCAAGGTGACGCCTATGTCATAAGCCTTTTTGCAGTCTTTTGGAAATTTGGTCGTTCTTGATTTCAGCTTTTTCGCTTCATTGAACTGAGAGGCATCGTATCTGCTGTAATCTTTGAACTGCCATGTATCATAGCTGATTAATTGAGTGGTCTTTCCATTGAATTTTTTTAAAGCCCCTTGGTTTAGTTTATAAACATAGCTGAATAACAGAGATTCCGCTTTTTTAGCATTCATCGTATAAAAGAATGCCATATCTATTTTCCCGGTAAAAATACTGCTCTTTTCATCATCATAGGAGATGTTCATAAAGATCAATCGTTCGAGATACGCGCGCATCAAAGAGGTAACATCCCCTATATAGATAGGTGATCCTAGAAATACGACATCACTTTCGACTGTTTTCGCTAAAATGGCTGATAAATCATCCTTTAAGGCACATTTTCCGATAAATTTAGTATTTTTTCGTTTACACGCAAAGCAACTGACACATCCCTGATAAGACAAATCAACTAGATGAATCATTTCTGTTTCTGCTCCGTTGTTCTTAGCGCCTTCTAATGCTTTGTGCAATAACTGCGCTGTGTTCCCGTTTTTGCGCGGGCTGCCATTTATCGCAATGACTTTCTTCATTTTTCTCCCTCCGTTTAACTGAATTTCAATAATATTCTGCCGCTAGAATGGCCTTCTTTGGATGCCAAATGAGCCTCCTTCACCTGGGTATAAGGATATTCACTTTGAATAACTGCCTTGATTTTTTTCTGTTCCATCAGCCTCAGCAACTTCTTATATCCTTTTCGACTAATTCCTTTTTGACTAAATTGAAACGTTTGATTTTCCTTTTTTTCATTGAATTCTGGCAATGATAAAGAAAAAATATTCAATGGTCCGAACTGTTTACTTATTGTTGCCAACAACACTTCTTTCCCAACCGTATCAATGAGTTTATTAGGCGTTCGAATTTTTTCTAATTGTGGTAACAAATCACTTGTATAATCGATGATTTCATCTGCACCTAAAGCTTCAATAAGATGAGTGTTCTTTGGATTGGATAGAGCGATGACATGCGCACCTGCAAGTTTCAATAGTTGAATCAAATAGATACCGACCCCGCCAGAGGCACCTGTAATCAGTACAGTATCCTTACTTTTAATTTTTAGAGACTGAACAGCATTGAGCGCAGCGTCCGCTCCACCGATGATCGTTGCTGCATCTCTGAGTTTGACACTATCAGGCACCCTAAATAGAAGAGGCGGAACCGTCGAATTGATCGATGTTCTAGCGGAGCCCTTTGGAAAAACGCCAATTACTTTTTTTCCAATTAAATTCCTGTTTCTTAGCAAACCGACTTTTTCCACCACGCCGCCAAATCCGATACCAATAACTGCTGGAAATTTAATTGGATTCATTTCTTTTAATAAGCCATACTCATTCATCCAGTCAAAGGGCAAGACTGGAACGAACTTATTCTTAACCATTACAGACATAGGATTCAATCGCTCTTCTTCGCTATGGATGATTTCCAAACTATCTACACCGCTGTAATCTTTTTGTATGATTTTTTCCACTTTACTTCTCCTCGTAATATATTTTTTAGAGTGATAAATCACTCCAGTTTTATTCTCTTGTTCTTTGATAATTTAATAACACTTTAGTTGCTTGGTGCTTGTGTGATGTTCTAGAATTGACTCC
>NZ_JAHLOS010000022.1 GCF_018917525.1 Enterococcus raffinosus
AGGCGCTTCAGGGCGTTACTCCTTCATTTCACCTATCAAGCAAAGAGTTCACGACTCTCTTATATTTGAGAGGACGTGCGCAATCTTTTCAATTACGAACGTGTCTCACGATGATTATGTGCGATGCAAATTGACACGCTATTAGATAACAATGCAGCTTTCAAGATATCTCTTGGGGAAGCTAACGATTGATTAATCGTACCAATGTGAATCGTCTGGATAATGGTTGGTTCTAACTTTTGAGAAAGCCCCGCCATCACTAAAAATTCTCTATCTTTATGCTCTATAAAGGGAGAAAATAACTGGTACAACGCTTGAGGACTATTGCATTTTCTTCCTGCATACAATACTGATGACTCCTTTACTAACTGCAAAGAGACGATATTTACACATTTTTTTGTTTCAGATTTCACTTGTTGGTTTGTCATTGTCAAGACCTTCTTTCGATTAATTTTTGGAATTTCTTACTCTTGTACTTACTATGTGCAATCAATACTCTTCCGGTAACAACATCGTCTGATGGGTATGATCATCAATCACCCACAGCTTTTTTGCTTGGAAATGTGCTAAATCATTCGTTATTCGGCATTCGTGATAATCAATAAAGAATGGTTCTTCTTGCCGATGGATAATCGTGATCGTTCCTAGTTGGTCATCTCGATTGAATTCAAAGATTTGCAAATAGTCCAACTGAATCTCGGCTTGTTTCACCTTTTCATCAATCAATCGCCAACAACGTAGCTGTATTTCCTTTGGTACTTGTTCATTCACGCCTCTCGTGACATAGCGTCTTTCTTGTGTATCGAACATTGCTTGATCCTCCTTTAGACACAAAAATAGCCCAATCACCGATTAAGGTGATTAGGCTTCATAGTAATAATATATATTTGAAAAATTAGTTGATTCTATCAAAAATGAATAATTGTCTTTTTCATTTTTTTGGCTTTCCAAATATCATTGTGGTGAGGTGGGTATCCTTGTTACATTCAACAATTAAAAACGAATAATTATTTAGTAACTCTGTGATTCCATTTAGTTATATCCTGTTTGTTTATTAAAGCTTTTGTAATGAATAGGTCTTTTTCAATTTCTCCTATACTCTTAAAATAGTTCATTATTCTTTCATCATTAAAGATTTTTCCAATCAATCCAATAGATTTTCTGTTCTCCTTTTTTTTCATTCTTCCCTCTCCGTTTTAAACAAGTGGGCTACCTATATATATCTGTCAAAATTATTATGAAAAAGGATGTATTGTGACAATTAAATTCCACATAGACAGTCTATTTCTCAATCAGTTTTCAAATTTTTTTTGCTAATGCTAGACAGCCAATGACTCCAGCATTGTTTTTCAGAAAAGGGGTTACAATATAATTTTTCATTTCTGGAGTTCTTACATAGTTCTTCATTAATGAATGAAAGGCTACACGAACTCGTTCTACCATATGAGATTGCTGCATCACACCACCACCTAATATGATTACATCAGGAGAGAGTATCAGTGTAGTATTGTAGACGCATTGGGCAATGTAAAAAGCCTCGCTTTCCCAAACAGCATCAGTCTCAGAAATATCCTGCCCTTTTCGACCTGTTCTTGCTTCAATTGCTGGACCCGCCGCCATTCCTTCTAAACAATTTTTGTGAAATGGACAATTTCCTTGGAAAGAATCTTCGTCGTGTGGAACTACAAGCATATGCCCCATTTCAGGGTGACTAAAGCCCTCGATAAATTCTCCTTTTTGAATTGCTCCTCCACCAATACCAGTTCCAATAGTATAATACACAACACTATTTTTTCCTCGCCCTTCTCCGCAAACATACTCCCCATATGCTGCAGCATTTACGTCTGTAGTCCAAGCAATAGGAACATCAAAGTGTTTCTTCAAACTCCCTACAAAATCAAAATCTTGCCAACCTGATTTGGGAGTAGAGGTGATATAGCCATAGGTTGACGAATCTTGTTGAACATCAATTGGCCCAAAAGAGCCAACACCGATACTCTCAAGTTCTGTTTGATAATCATTAAAAAAGGCGATTACCAAATTCATCGTTTCTTCAGGAGTAGTTGTAGGAAAACTAGCTCGTTTTTCAATGTTTAGATTTTCATCTCCAATAGCACAAACAAACTTTGTCCCACCTGCTTCAATTGCACCAAAAACCATATTTTTATCCCTCCATTTTGAGTGAATAATTTTCTAGTTGCTCTATGACTAATAAATCTTCTGATTTGATAACAAATAGTTCATCGCTATTCGTTGGATATATTCGGTTTGTAACGACATATTCCCCTTCATTAATAAATAGTTCTAGCGCATTTGTATCCAGAATCAGACGAACAAGAAGCTTTCCATCATTCACACTTAATGGAGCAACAGAATTATCTTTGTTCCCCACTCCTGAAAACTCTCTATCTACCAAAACCGTCATCTGCTTCAAGTCAAAATGAATCCTTGTTTTTTCTTTCATGTCTTTTGAACATTTTACAAAAATGTCAAAGGTTTCTGCCTTAGATTTTTCCATATCGATGGTAAGTAATACGTCCGAAGCGCTCGTTATTGAAGTATTGAAACTTGATTTAGAATCTATTTGAAGATCTTCAACAAGCTCTGAATCTACACGATAATCGTTCAATTCTACGATTGGGTATTGGTAAAGTTTGTTCTTCTTAATTGTTAACTCCCGTGCAATTGTCATCGCTCCGGCCCAACCATCATTCTTTTCAGGCATTTTAGCAAACCAGATGTTCATCCAAGCAATCATTATCCTTCTGTTTTTTCCATCAGTAAATGTTTGTGGTGCATAAAAATCCTTGCCATAGTCTAAAGTGAAGAAATCTTTTTGTTCAAAATTACATGTATCGTAGTCAAAATTTCCCAATAAGTAATACGGACTACTGTTTTTAGTTCCAAACATCGGAGATACAACCAAAATATCTTGTTCATCAAGTGTAAATAGATCTGGGCATTCCCACATATCTCCTTGCTGTCCGTTACTTTCAGTCGCGATGCCTCGATACTCCCAATCTTCCAAATCTTTGGAGCTATAGATTGCAGCCTTTCCTTTTCCATCCTTCTTTGTCCCTATGATGGCATAATACATCTCATCCTTTTTCCATATCTTAGGATCGCGAAAGTCTTCGGTAGCTTCTTTTGGAAATGTAGGGATCACTGGGTTATTTGAAGATTTTGAAAAACTTCTTCCATCTTTTGAAAAAGCAATATTCTGCGTCTGACGCGGCGTTCTACCATCAACATTTCCTGTATACATTAAGACTAGTTGATCCTCTACCGAAATCGCACTACCTGAAAAACAACCATGCCCTTGTTCAACACTGGAATAGTCGTATTCTTCTGATGGAGCAAGAGCAACCGGAAGATATTCCCATTTAATTCCATCGCTACTTTTAGAATGTCCCCAATGCATCGGTCCCCACTCAACATCATAAGGATAAAATTGGAAAAACAAATGATATTCACCTTGATGGAAAACTAAACCATTCGGATCATTCATCCAACCTAGCGGTGTCATAAAGTGCATTTTCAATCTAGATTTTTTTCCCTGTACACTTGCTCCGTTCTCATTAATATAGTCATTTGCTTTTTTTAACTCATTTTCATGATTTAATGTTTTTTCGTTTTTCATCCTGTCATCCTTTCGTTGCGTTTCTAAAAAAGTTTGATAGCTACAAAAATAGCAACTATCAAACTTTCATTATTTATAGTGTATTTTTTACCCGTTGAATATCCTCTAAGTTCTCCTTCATCGCTTGGTGGGTCTTTTTATATTTTAACTTCATTTGTTTTTCTTTTTCCGACCGATAATAGTCTTCTCGAGCTTTCGCATCGGCAAAGGCTTGTTCTTGTTCCACTGTTAATGCTGGAGTCTCTTTCTGTACTGGTTTTGATAATGTTGCGACAATCGGAAGTCGCTCTTCTACTGGCAAAATATCTAGAGTTGGTGATGGAATAGTTTGATACCAATAGGCTGTAGAAGACCAGTCATCCGACAAATGATTTGCATGACCGTGTTCAATAGTTACTTTTATTTTTTCTGAAAAATGGATTGGATCAGCAATATGGAATCTATAGGCAACAGTATAGCCAGGCATATCTCCTTCATGAATAATCGTTCCATTATATAGAAAGTGATTCTTCTGCATTCCCCAAGCAAAACTAAAATAATCTTCTGTACCTGTTCCATTAATACTTGGCATTTCCTCCCCATCAATAAAAATCATGTCATCACCTTCACCCCACCAGCTACCTTGGAAATGGTTGACTGATAAGTTACACCCTACATAATGACCTTTTCCTTCGGTTTCCAATAAAACATAATTATCTTCACCAGATAAATTACTAATGGCCTGAACATCAGGACTATTGGTTTGCAGTCCATTTCCCCAGCCGTTATTCGGATTATTTCTTTTCCAATTAGCATGAAAATAAACTGTATCTTCTGGAAGCTCTTCTTTATACAACTCATAATCAACATAAAAATACAATGCAAATGGCAATTCATTTTCATTAATAATTTCGATTTTCGCTTTTTTATTAAATGGCATGGGGAAAAAGCAGTTCAAAGCACATGGAGCGCCAAACTTCCCAGCCTCTTCAGGTTTTACCGATACATTAAAAGGCATGGATTCAAAATTACCTGGCAATGAATGGCCTACACAGAAGAAATCACCTAATGGTGCTAAAACACTTGGCGTATCTTGATCATCCCAAGTAATTTTGATCAAGGCTTTTCGATAGTAAAATGGGTCTTGTTCCTCCCATGTAATTCCTAAAGCATTATGGATCTCATTTGCTGGAGCAACATTACTTCCTAAAACAGGATCAACAATACTTGGACCCATAATTTTTCTACAAAAAGAGGTCATCCAGATGTGAGTAATACATCCTGGACCATCGATTTCCCCTAATGTAATAGATTCACCTGGAGGAATCATCCAATAATCTTGATTTTTTCCACTGTGATCGTAACTAGAGACTCTTGCAGATCGTACCTCCGCTGTTTTTGTTAAAGCTTGCATGTTTCCATTTGAATAATTGTTCATCATAAATTCCTCGCTTAGTTTAAATTTTTATCCTTTAACTGCTCCAGCAGTCATTCCTTTAATAATTTTCTTCTGGAAAATTGCGTAGAAAGTCAATTGTGGGATGATTAGTAAAATACTTGCTGCGACAATTCCACCATAATCGATACTGTATCGCCCTTTAAATTCTGAAATTGCTAATGGAATGGTCATTTTTGAGCTATCACTGATTAAAGTTGCTGCAAATGGATATTCATTCCAAATGTATAGAATATTAAAAATAAAGATAGTTACAACTACTGGTTTAACTACTGGAAAAACAACTTTCCAACATAACTCAAATAAATTACAGCCGTCCAGCAACGCAGCTTCTTCCAACTCACTTGGAAACTCCTTCAAAAAACCAGTGAATAGTAACGTATTAAACCCGATTGATGTTGCGATATAAGGTAAAATCAAAGATAGATACGTATTTTCAATCCCAGCAGCTATCGTCAACCGATAAACCGGAAACAATAGAATAAAAGGCGGGATTGCTTGTCCACTTATGAATAACAGATATAAGGCTTGACTGATCTTTTTTTTCTTAAAGACAAATCTGCTTAAAGCAAATGAGCTCATATACGTGATGATCATTTCAAAAAAGATCGCTACAACGGCAATAATAAATGTATTCTTATAGATCAACTTGAAATCTAAGGTTTCAAATGCTCGATTAAAATTCGATAAATCTAATGATTTAGGTAGCGAAAGGGTGTCTGTTAAAATGGCTGAACTGTCCTTAAATGAAAGTAATATCATCCAAAGAAATGGAACCATAATAATTAATGTAATCAAATAAGTAATACCACTTAAAAAAATATTTTTATCTTTCTTGGTATCCATTAGTTACTATTCAACTCCTTTTCTCTAAATCTCTTTACTATTGTAAATATTCCGAAAATCATTCCGGCACACGCAAAGGTTACTAATAACGTCATGACTGCAATAGACATACCATATCCATATTCGCCTGATGTAAACGTCATTCCGTACATATAAGTGACGAGGACCTCAGATAAATGATTGGGTCCACCATTGGTCAGCTGTAGAACTGTCTCGAATATCTTGAAAACCAAGGTAATGACCAAGATCAAATTCATCTTGAATGTCTCATTTAGCATGGGAATTGTAATGTTTACTACTTTCTGAAACCCTGTGGCACCATCAATATCTGCTGCCTCATATAGTTCCTCGGGTATTAAAGTCAGACCAGCTAAAAAGATTGTTGCTATATACCCCAATGACTGCCAACTCTGAACGATTGCGACTGAAAATGGTGTTAGTTTATCTCCTCCAATCCATTCTAATGCAAGACTGGACAAACCAACTTTGTCTAAGAGAACATTGATAAGCCCAATTTTCGGATCTAAAATGAAGACCCAGATCAAACCGACCATGATAGGTGCTATGATCGATGGTGCATAGTTGATTGCCCGGACGAGTGTTAGCCCTTTCATATTTCGATTCATTAGCAGGGATAACAGAAAGGCTCCCGGAATTAAAATCAAAATGGTGACTAGCAAGACAATGATTGTATTTTTTAAGGCAATAATGAAGATTGGATCTTTAAATAATCTCAAATAATTTGAAATACCAACGAATTGAGGCTGACCTATACCTGAAAATTTTGTAAAACTATAATATGCAGCAATAAATATCGGTGCAATAATATAAGCTAAGTAAAGCAACAATGCAGGCAGTATCAGAATGACTTTATTACGGGTTGAACTATACCATTTCATAACAAATCACCTCTATACTTTATTTTGTATCGTCTATTCTATTCTGTACAACCTTTGCAGCTTCTTCAGGAGTATAGTTGCCTACAATAACACCGTAAATACTGTCATACATTGCATTCCCAATTGATTCAGATACAACTAAATCAGGTTGATTTTCTTGGCTTGTCCATTTAGAATCTTCCATATTATTGATAATGTCTGCAAAAACAGGAGATTCCTTTTCATCTACTTCGACAGATATGTTAGTCATTGGAGGAATTTTATTATCAACCATAATTTGAATACCTTCTTGACCATAGTAAAATGCTAAAAATTTCTCGATGGCAGCTTTTTTATCCTTATCTTCAAAAGCAGCCTTGCTCACTACCAATGGAGCGGATGGAACGATAGAACTTAAGTGTTGATTTCCAACGCCATCTTTAAAAGTAGGTCCCCACCAGAATCCAACATCGTTACCGACATCACTAGATTCAATTTTTTGTGCATCCCAAGAGCCGGAATCCAACATTGCTGATTTTCCAGTAGTAAACTGTTCAACCGCTTGAAAATAGGATTGTGTACTCACATTTTTCGGAAATGCTCCCGCATCTCGAAGCTCGGCAATCTTTTCATAATAGTGAATGAAATCTTTATTGTTGTATTTTTCTTTACCAGCTAAAATATCATCCACCTTATCTAAATACCCATAACGTGATAGCATAATGAGAAAAGCCCAAACCGAGTAACTGTCTTTTGCACCTTTAGAGATTGTCACAATATCCTTTTCATCAAGTGTTTTCGCTATTTCCATCAAATCTTCAAAAGTTTCTGGTTTTTCAAATCCATTGTCAGATAAAACTTTCTTATTGTAGTACAAACCTGTTACTAAAGGTTGATAAGGCATTCCGTATTGATTCTTACCATCCTTGAACGGGTCGATCATATTCTCACGCCCATCAAATGAATCCCTAATGTCCTTGTTATCTTTCAAAAAATCAGATAAATCAGCTAATACTCCAGCTTCCTGAAGCTCTTTAGCCGAAGCTGGTAACATCCAAAAAATATCTGGAAGCTTATCAGATTGAGACCGCATTTTCATATTTTTAACATGTTCTGATTGCTCTTTGCCCTCCAAATTGATATCAATCTCCTGATTTTCCTTTTTAAATGCTTCAACAACTGCATTAAAAGCTGGTTCTTGATCTGCTGGATTAGCAACATGGATCGCAAAATCAATGGTCGTTTTACCATCTTCTTTAGCCGAACCACCTCCCTTATTGCCGCATGCTGCTAAAGTTAATAGGACTGTTAATGCAAAACCAATACTAATCAATTTCCGTTTCATTTTTTTCACCTCATAATGATTTTCTTTCGATAATTTTTGATGGTATCTCTACTCTTTTCGTTGTATGTTCTTGATTGTTTATACTATCCAAAATTAATTTTGCTGATTCTCTTCCCATCTCAAATGCTGGTTGTCTGATTGCGGTCAAAGGTGTTTGGACTATTTCCATCCAAGAATAGTCATCGTAAACTGCTATCCCCACGTCATCGGGAATTGAAATTCCATGATCAATTAGATACTTGATAGTACCCATAGCTATCGTATTATTTCCAAATAAGATGGCAGATCTTTTTTCTTCAAATGAATCTATTACCTCCTTTCCTATTCTATATCCCGCTTCAAAAGATGAAATTGTTTCAAACCGTTTTGGTTCTTTATTTCCATTGAGTTTATAGAAAATTTTTTCATATGCCGTATTTCGTTCAATCGTAGATGAAACGTCTGTTGGGCCGGAGATAAAAATGATATCTTCATATCCACGATCCACAATACCTTCTAATAACTCCAGTGTTACTGAATAGTTATTTGTATAAACAACATCATATCGTTCTAAATCGTTTGGTTTCCTATCAACAAAAACAATTGGCAATGTCGTATTAGATGCGATTTGATCAATATTCTTTAATAGTCCTGAAGTGGGGGCAATTATTATCCCATCCACATATTCGATCATACTAGAATTGAACAATTCTAAACGACTCTGCTCCTCGGTTACTCTTTCATGAGAATTGGCAATTATTAGTTGGTAACCAGCTTTTTGTAATTCACTTTCGACTCCTGAAGCTAAAGTAGAAAATAATTCTGAAGAAGAATCCTGTTCTTGTGAAGGGATAATCAGTCCGATTACTTTTGAGCCAACACCTTTCATTGATTTCGCTAGATTGCTTGGTCGGTAATTTAATATTTCCATTGATTTCAATACTTTTTCTCTTGTATCCTGCTGTACAAATCGTGAATTATTCATGACGTTTGAGACAGTTGCAGTAGAAACTTTGGCTAATCGTGCAACGTCTTTGATAGTTGCTTTTTTCAAATTTCTCCACCTCTATTTAATCGTTTAATCAAGTTTTTATATTTTTATTCAACGTGAACAAAAACTGTATTATAGGCATTTATATTTTATTTAATCGATTAAATATAAAAGCAAAAAAATAATTATTTAATCGATTAAATGGAACTCCAAAAAAATACAATCTTTTAGATAGCGCTTTCTTGATTTCGATTCCATTCTACTACCTTTCATACTCTTAGTAAAGTCTTTTTTGCCTTTTCAAAAAAATATTGGAAAGAAGAAAAACTCAGAAATAACCATAAACCTGAAATATGGTCGTTTACATACAGAATAATACAACTCAATAGTAATAAATAGAAATTAAGTTTAGGATTGATTAAGAAAATACCGACTAGTCTTTTAAAATTATTTTTTTTATTATGGACAGGTGTGTTGATTGCATAAGCCACCAAAAGTAGTAACATTGCTCCCGTCATGATGAAGTATACTTTATTGAAAAATTGTCCAAGTAGCACAAACTGAGCAATCCAAAGAATAATCAAGAGCAACAGCATAAAACAGGACGTGTTTATCGGAAAAAAAGATTCTTTAAATCCCTTAAAAAAATCCTTCACCCTGACTTCTTCACCATTATTTATCCTATCTATTCCTTGAACAAGGTTATATCCGCTAGGTAAGATACCAAAAATAATTCCGCCAAAAAGTACCCCAATGATGAAGAGAAGGTTCAACACAATTAATTGATAAACCAATTCAAAAAGTCTATGAAATTTAGTAAACCGCTTAGTATCCATATTTTTCCACCTTACTTATATTGTCGTAACAATAAATTGCTCTTAACCTGAGGCACAATAACCAAATGAGCCTTCCCCTTCAAACAAAACGATCAACGAGTAACATTTAAGGAATCGAAATAACTTCCTCAGTTTCTATATCAAAGAAATGAGCCTTACTACCATTAAACGCTAGTTTTATTTTCTCCTTTGGTTCTAAAAAGTCGCGTGCATCTACTTTAGATACAAACTCAGTTGTTCCTACTTTTGAATACAGCATTGTTTCAGCACCCAATAATTCAGAAACAACAACTTCTGCAATCACTGTTGAGTCTGGAGTAACTTCTATTGCAATCGGTTCTGCGTGGATATCTTCTGGACGAATTCCGAAAATCAACTTCTTACCTTCATACCCTTTGGCCTTTAAAACTTTATATTTCCCTTCTGCAACACGCAAGCGCAAATCATTACCATCTGTAATATATCCATTAGCAAGAGTAACATCAAAGAAATTCATGGCTGGTGATCCGATAAAACTAGCTACAAAAACATTTTTTGGTTTATTGTAGACTTCTTGGGGTGATCCAATCTGCTGAACGATGCCATCTTTCATAATTACAATACGATCAGCCATCGTCATCGCCTCTGTTTGATCATGTGTAACATAAATAGTAGTCGTATTTAAACGTTGGTGAAGCTTAGCAATTTCTGCGCGCATGGCAACTCTCAGTTTTGCATCTAAATTTGATAAAGGTTCATCCATTAGAAAAACCTTTGCATCACGAACGATAGCTCTTCCAAGGGCTACTCGTTGTCTTTGTCCACCAGATAATGAGGCTGGCTTTTTATTCAAGTAATCGGTCAAGCCTAATATTTCTGCCGCATTCTCCACTCTCTTTTTGATCTCGTCTTTATCAAGTTTCCGTAACTTTAAGCCAAAAGCCATATTATCAAAAACTGTCATATGTGGATACAGCGCATAGTTTTGAAATACCATCGCTATATCTCGGTCCTTTGGCGCAACCTCGTTCATTCTTTCTCCATTAATGAGAAATTCGCCTTCAGAAATACTCTCGAGACCTGCAACCATCCTTAAAGTAGTAGATTTACCACATCCAGATGGTCCTACAAAAACAATAAATTCCCTATCTGCTATTTCAAGATTGAAATCAGTTACAGAATAATTGTCATTGTTCTCGTATTTTTTATAAATATGTTTCAATGATAATTCTGTCATCAATAGTCCTCCATTTCTATTTGATATAAATACCATAAATGAAAGCGCTGTATATTTCATCGTCAACTTGCCTAAAATAAAAGTTGATTACTAGGTAAAATATCCAAACGGAAAAGTCCCTCAAGAAAAAAGCGAGACGAGTAAATAGCATAAAAAAAGAGAATTATTATTTTTTAGATTGAGCATCGTTCGTTCTTGGAATTTATCAATTTTATAAAGTAACGAGTTCCGGTGCATAAACAATTCTTTTGCTGCTGAACTAAAATTACCTTGTTGTTCCCATAATACTCTAATTAAACGTCTCATTTCTTCATCATCAAACCAGTCTTGATATAATGATAATAAGAGTCCACTCTCACTAGCAATCTGGTTAGAAAAGACAGAAATGATGCAATCGGATAGTTCCAAACATTTCACGTTAAAATTCTTTTTCAAAGAATCAATGAATGCTTTCTTTTCTTCACGAAATAATTGGCTAAAATCATGTTTCCATACATGAAACGATCCTAAAAAAAGCCTTGTTGAAAAATCAAAATCCATATCTAAAGCAAGAAAAATCCCCTCTAAGTCATTCACAAATAAATTATCTAGACCTCTCTTTTCAACGATTAATAAAAATTGTTGGTAGAAAAAAAGGTCTACAGAATTCGGAAATATCTCTCGTATTTCTTTCAAGATGCTTTCTTTCTGAGAGTCTTCTAAATGTTTCATATAAACTTGGATTATCCGGTATTCACCATCCTCTGTATTTTGTTTGTTCTCAAACAAAATCTCATACCAAGGATGTCTTTTTTTGTTGATTGATTGACTTTGATTTAATCTAGAAAATAAGAGAACTTCTCGTTCAGTTAAATCCTCCCTCAAGAAACATGCATACCCATCTAAGATTGGAACGTTTATGGTTTCACTGGAGAATGGACCTTTTTTTAACAACATTGCTTCTGGATAAATAGCTTGGATTTCTTTAAAGCTCATCCTTTCCATATTCTTCACCTCCTCTTCGGTAATCAAACTCCGCATCTTCTTTTCATAATAAATAAATCTGATAATAATTTCAATATCGCTACGAAAACGAGATTGAAATTATTAATCAATACAAATAATATGAAAATCGTCGCATTTAAAGTATAAATTACTTTTATTCCAACCATTACCGAAACTTTCTGTAAAGAAAAAGCCCAATCATCAACTGATACGCTACCCCTAACTAGGACAAAAAAATAATGAAGTCCTAGTTAGGGGTATTTATTATGGGAAAAAGAAGAATGAAGCTCAGTGCTGAAGAACGAGTAATGGTTGTAGAAAAGGTTCTTAATAGAGAAATTGGATTAAAGCAAGCAGCTAAAGAAGTTGGTGTTGACCCGGTTACTATTTTGGATTGGAACGCTATTTATGAAAATGAAGGACCGACGGGCTTACTCGCTGCAAAAACGAACAAGTGCTATTCCAAAGAATTGAAACTTGAAGCTGTTCTTGATTATTTGAATGGAACAGATAGTTTAAGAACAGTAGCTAAAAGATATAAATTAAGAAGTAGAACACAACTACGAGACTGGATTAAAAGATATAATACTCATGGAGACTTCAAATCAGAAAGCGGTGGAAGTAAAGTGAGTCAAACAAAAAAATTCAGTTTAGAAGATCGTGTAGAAATGGTGCTCTATTGCATTGCCAACAACTATGATTACAGTGAAACTGCCGTCAAATATCAAGTGAAATACACCAATCTCTACAATTGGGTAAAGCGGTATGAAGAAAAAGGCAAAGCTGGTTTAGAAGATCGTCGCGGACAAAGAAAAGCCAAACAAGAAAGTCGGACGCCAGAAGAAGAAGCACAAATCAGAATCGCCCAACTCGAAGAACAAGTAAAATACCAACAGATGGAAATTGATCTATTAAAAAAAGTAAAGGAATTAGAAAGAAGGGATCGCTAGGACAAGTCAGAAAGATCGTTGCTTACGAAGCCATCAAAGAACTTCATGAAGAAAAAGGATACGCAATTCTTCCGATGTGCAAAATCATGACCGTCACTCGTTCTGCGTATCTGAGGTGGATCAAACACCCCTACAGTGAAAGAACGTTAGAAAATATGGCGTTAGCAAAAGTGATCCGGGATATTCATGATGAGCTTCCTGAAAAAGGGTATCGCAGTATCAATGATATCTTGAATCGAGAACACGATATTCATGTCAATGACAAACGCGTGTTGCGTATCTGTCGGCATGAAGGGATTCAATCGACAATCAAACATTCTGCCAACAGTATTACAAAACGAGCAGATCAACCGTACCACACTGCTGAAAACATCTTAGATAGAGAGTTTTCTGCCGAAGCGCCAAATCAAAAATGGCTAACAGATGTAACGGAATTCAAGTATTATGAGGGGGCGGAAATCCACAAAGTGTATTTAAGTGCGATTTTAGACCTCTATGATCGCCGGATTGTTTCTTACGTCATCAGTGATACGAATGACCTGAATATCGCCTTCGATACTTTCGATCAAGCAATCGAAGCAGAACCTGATGCGCACCCGCTCTTTCATAGCGATCGTGGATTCCAATATACGCATCAGAATTTTTATAACAGAATCCTTGAAGCTGAAATGACACAAAGCATGTCTCGTGTTGGAAAATGTATCGATAATGGTCCGATGGAAGGTTTTTGGGGAATGATTAAACGAGAAAAGTATTACGGCAAGAAATTCACGAGTCGTACAGAGCTAGTCACAATGATCGAGAACTATATGGACTATTACAACAATGGCCGCTATCAACGAAAATTGCATGTATTGACGCCTATGGACTATCATCATTTATATTATGAAGCAGCCTAAAGCACGACCTACCAAACGGTAGTACGTCAGTTACTGCTTGGCAAAATAAAAAAACTACTCTCCAAAGATGAAAGAGTAGTTCAAAAAAATCATTCATTATTTCATTGTCCTATTGACGGGTAGCCCACCAAACTTAAATGACTGGGCTTCATGGTAGTATAAACGTATTTAAAGATAAAACAACACTTATCATCGGTAACTGAAAAAGTAATACGCTGCAAAATCTCTTTTTTCTTATGTCATAGCTAACAGATTTTCTATCTAATCTTTGACTATTATTTTATCTCACAAAGTAATTCTTTTTCTATAAATCACGTTTGATACGATCCATAGGTATGAGCATTAAGGTTTTGTCAAAGAAAATACTAACTATCCTAAAAAGCCAAAGCCTTTTCCAAGTATTCCAACAATAAAAATTGCAATAATGATTAACAGTGGACTAACATTTTTCTTTAATAACCATGAAACAAATAAGGTCAAAAGTAATGCCAACAATCCTGGCATAATACTATCTAAAACATCCTGAACAGTTTGTGTAACTACCTTACCACTGTCATTAGTAATCTTCGTTGCAACAATTGGAATGTTAATTGTAGTCCACTTATTGACCAATGCTCCCATTACGAACAACCCAACGATCGAGGCTCCTTCAGTCAATTTCTTGATACGATCGCCAGCCATCTCTTTAATGATTTCATTACCCTTTTCATAGCCTAAGGTTAAACCAAAATATTTGGTTGCTAAACGAATAACATTGATTGCGACAAAGAATAACAACGGACCTCCCATACTACCACTCAATGCCAATGACGCACCTAATGCTGCTAGTACTGGTCGTGCCGTTCCCCAAAAAATTGGATCACCCACACCTGCTAAAGGCCCCATCAATCCAATTTTCATTGCGGCAATTGAACTTCCAGGAAGGTTTTTCTTGTTTGACTTTTCTTCCTCCATCGCGGTAACTACACCAAATATTGGAGCCGTCAGCCAAGGCTGTGTATTAAACCATTCTAAATGACGTTGTAAGGCTTCATTCCGTTCCTTTCCAGGAGCATAAAGTCTTTTTATTGCTGGAATCATCACGAAACAGAATCCCATATTTTGAACCCTCTCAAAGTTAAATGATCCGAGTAAAAGGTTTGAACGCCAAAACATGCTGTGTAAGTCTCTTTTTGTTACTGCTTTATTTCCCATCTTTTTTCCCCTCTCTATCATGCATCTAAATCGTCATCATCGTAGGTCATAGCTGCTTGCTCTGTCGCAACTACTGTTTTATTGCTGTTGTTGTATTTCAACTGAATAAATAATAGAGCGAAGCATAATCCTAGACCACCAAATCCAACAAGATTGAAATTTGTAAAGGCAGCGAATAAGAAACCAATGTAGAAGAATGGTTTTAGATTTGGAACATCCATCATATTGATCACCATAGCATAACCAACCACCACAATGATGCCTCCACCGATTTGTAAACCTCCAGTAATCACCTCTGGAATACTATTTAAGAAGTTGCTTACTGCTTGTGCGCTAATCATAGAAATAATCAACGTCGGAATCATTACTCGAAGGGCCTGCATGGCTAGAGCTAACAAATGCATCGCTTCTATTCCACGAAAATTACCTTCCGCTGCATAGTTATCTGCCTTATGGACAAAGAAAACTGTGATTGTCCGGACAAAAATGGTCAGTGCTTGACCAGCAGCTGCTAATGGTACAGCTATTGCGATTCCTTCTCCAATTCCTTGATTAGCTGTGATAACTAAGATAGTAGAGATAACTGACGCGATCGCTGTATCCGGCGCCATAGCAAGTCCAACATTCATCCAACCTAACGCCATCATTTCCAATGTACCACCAAGTATAATACCAGTAGTTATATCTCCCAAAACAAGTCCTACCAACGTACATGCCACTAATGGACGATGTGTTTGCGCTTCGTCAAGAACGCTTCCCATCCCACAGATTCCCGCTACGATTAAGAGCAGAATTATTTGTAATCCATTCATATTTATCACTCCTTCTGCTATTTTGTTAACTCGGTTTCCAATACTTTGGAAAAATCAGCGCTATTATCACCAGGTAATTGACGCATCTCCAGTTTTACTCCGAGATTTGACAACTGTCTAAATGCCGTGATATTGTTTTCGTCCACACTCACTGCTTTCGTAATGTGTATACGATCTTTTTCAAAGCGCATTCCACCAACATTTACTTCCTTCAAATCCACTCCACCTTCAACCAATCGAACAATATCTTCTGGCTTTTCAAATAATAAAAATGCCGTTGTATTTTCATATCGAGGAGAATGATATGCTCGAATCATCTTGTCCACTGTTACAGCACTGGCCTTCATATTCGCAGGTGCTACTGACAAAACCAATGTTTTACGCATTTCATCATTCGCCACACCATCAGATACAATAATAATTCTTTCAGCAGGTCGTAACTTTACCCACTTGGTTAATACTTGTCCATGAATAAAACGATCATCAATTCTTGCTAATACAATGTTCACAGTAAATCATCCTCCTCAGTTTCTTGTTCTTGAATTACTTTAATCTGTTCCGAAAATACTTTGAAACTTTCTTGATTGATAGTTTTCAATGCACCTATTAAATCTGAAATGGATAGGGCTTCTTTCAAAGCACCAGCTTCCAAAAGTACCGGTAGATTCACACCAGTTACAATATCCATGTTTTTTTTGTCAAAAACCAATTGTGTCGCTGAATTATACGGGGTTCCTCCGAAGACATCTACCATGAATAAGACTTCTTCTTCCGGGGGAAACTGTTCCAACTGTTGTTGAAATTTTTCTTGTAACTGCGGAATTCCTTCTCCCTTTAAAAAGGGAATTGCAACTATCTTTTCATCTTTACCAAAAATCATTTGAAAAGCATCTAATAATCCGGTAGATAAGTGGCCATGTCCACTTACAATAATTGCTGTCATCTACTTCTCTCCTCTCTACAATTAATAAAGCAATTTGTGTGCCAAACAGTGTTTCAAAATTCATATATCCTTCTAAATATTGTTCTACCAATCCATTTTTATTGAAAAAAAAGCAAGTATATCAGAAAATAAAACACTTTCTGAAACGCTTGCTTTTTACCCTTACTAGTTTTAAAACACTTTTTACAGTTCTGAAACACTTTTATCATCTATTAACATTTCTGCTATAAAAATTTTTTCATCTTTTGAAACTTTCAATTGTAATCCTTCCTCAATCCGTCGTAAGCTCTCTTCCACATGATCTAGTATCTCTGATACTTCTTTGGAAACAGTCTCCTCAAAACTCAATGGCGTCTGTTTAATCACGCGCTCAAAGACAAAGGCCGTGTGAACAACTAGCTTAATAATTTGTGAATTAGGAAATGAAACACCTAATACTGATCCCAAATCCGAAACCCACTCTAAAAGCATATCAGTTACATGGTATGGATTCAGATATACCAGGTATGTTTTCAGTGTGTCTTCACACAGATCCTTGACTACGATATTCTTCTGACCAGTTTTATCCAAGGGTAGATTTGTTACACCAATCATCTGTTTTAATATCTCTTCTCCAGTACCTTCAATTAAGTACTCCAAAGAAATGTGAGGTGCGTCTATCTTCGGATCTTTCGTACCTACGCTAGCAATTATTTGAAATTTTTCTAAAAGTTCTGGAATTTTTTCTTTCAATTTTAACGCAGAAACCGTTAACACTTGAATAGCATCGTCTGTTGAATCATAGATGATATTTGTAATTAAACCCTCTATTTTTTTTGCTGTTCCACTACCAGTTGTACAAATTGACAAAATCGCTTTAGGTTTACCTCGACTATCATCATGCAAATGGATTGAAGCAAAAAAATCCTTTTTTACTGAATCATAAACTGCATTCAAATCAAGATCCATATAGTTAATTTTTCGAACAACATCAAGCACAATCGAAGTAGTTACGTTAGGAATCGTTTTAATTTTAACACCGCTTGTCTGTTCCAATCGTTCTCCCATCATCGCCGGTGATCCCATGTCCACCAACATCAAGACCCCTTTTCCGCAGTCAAGCGCTTTGACTTTTTCAACCATCGCTTCAAATAATTCTTGCGGTGAAAGCGTCAGAGGCATATTTAACGCTTCGATTGGTGCTGCTCCTAAAAGATCAGTAGCCACTTCTACCATTGAAGTAGCAGTAGTATTCCCATGAGCTACGACTAAAACACTCACCTTTTGGGTTTCATCAAGTGTTTCAATGGATGCAATCAACATCGTTAAATAAATGACTTCAATTTCAGGAATCAAAAGATTGAACTCATTCTTGATTTCTTGTTTAAATAATAAAGCGACTTGATACTCCTTATCGTGCTCACGCTTGACTTCTTCAATCTCACTATCAATTAAGATGTTGGATTGTTTTCCCCGCCTTAGATACGCATCAATATGCATACCAATGTAGTAAATAAAACGACGATCAAAATGGCAATCCAACTCTCTCTCAGCAATTTTTTTCAAACCTTCAGCAAACATGGGTATCTTTTTATCGACAAATTTTAACAAATTATAATTCGCACTGTTTTCTTTTACAAAATTGCGTATATATAGATGCAAGTCTGTTAAAATATATTGGTGAATTTTCTCTTCATCAATTCCTTGGTCCATTAATACCTTGACTTTCTCTTCAATTGATTCATAGATATTAAACTCATTGAACTCTTCATTCGACAAACTGGCTTGTTCTTCTGGATAGATCACGGTCATCACACTGATCAAGCCTGACAATTCCTTGGCTTTTTCGAGATTGGTACGACTTGATGCCCAATCAGATTGGATTTCAGCGGGCAAATCGCGTAAACGAATCTCGATCTCCTCAGTTTGATGTAAATTGTTAAGAAAAGCCTGTGCACAAATTAGTTGTACATGTGATTTCAATTGACCAACATTACCAAAATTCGCAGCTTGAATCAAAGCGCTAAATACATCAATATTAATTCGCATCGTCTTTTGTATGCGCTTGGACTCATTTCCAAATAAGAACTTGATTAATTCCACTCGCTCCTTTATTGAGCGCTCCCGTAAGGAAGGAATCATAATCGTCATTGGAATTCTTCTTAGAAAAGTCCCTAATAAAGCTGAAGAAGGATTTTCTGTTGTTGCACAGATTATCAATACCTTAGCATGCCGTTTTACGTTATTCTCACCTAATCGATTAAAGGTTCCGTTATCGATGAAATAAAAAAGCATTTCCTGTCCTTCTGGTGGTAAACGATGCACTTCATCTAGTAACAAAATTCCACCATCCACTTGTTCAACTAAACCTGCATGATCTTCTTCAGCACCGGTAAATGCTCCTTTGCAATAGCCGAAAAGATGTGACAACAGTAATTGTGGATTATGATAGTAATCAGCACAATTAAAACTTTCAAAGGGGGCTTCTTCTGGGAATATATTTTCATACTTCGCGTATTCAAAGATTCGATTCGCAAAAAAAGTTTTCCCTGACCCGGTAGGACCTAATAACAACATATGTAAGCCAAAAGGAGGGTAATATACCGCCGCCTTGGCTTGCGAAATCGGTTTTTTCAAACTTCCATCATGACCAATTACACGATCAAAAGGATTTTTCTTTATTCTTTGAACTTTTACAGATTTATTATTGTGATCAAAAGCTAGTAACTCTTGTAGGCTTTTCACTTCTGTTTCTTGCGAAATGGTCGTTTCAAATAGTTCTTCAATGAGTATAGTTGGAAAATATTTCACTGGATAAGTCTTTACCTTGATCAGTTTCTGGGCCCGAACTAGCTTATTAAGTTCTAAACTTGCATTAGAGCGAGTCAATTGCAAAGCAGAAGCGATTTCTTGTGCAGAACTCCCCTCACCAGAAAGAATCTGATCCTTTGAGGCGTTCTGCCAAATTTCTAACAATTTTTGATACACTTTATCGATCCGTTTCACCATCTACACCTCAATTATTGATACACTTTTTCTCATTATATCCTAATGCAAAAAAGTTGCCAATGCGTGGTAGAAGCCATTCTCATTATTTCCTCTAGTTACTATATCTGATGAATGTTTCACTATTTCAGGCGCATTCCCCATTGCAACACCAACACCAGCTTTCACAAGCATCGGTAAATCATTATAGTTATCACCGATCGCTAAAATTTCTTTTAAATCAACGTGAAGCGCCTGTGCAATCAAAATCATAGCTGTCAATTTAGATACTTGCTGATGAGTTACTTCTAGATAGGTTTCTTTCGACCGATAAAAAGAAACATCCAAGAGTTCAGATTGTCTTAGCTTATCTTCTGCTATCTCTAGCGTTTCTGGGTTTCCCATTAATAAAAATTTATGGACAGGATGATAGTCTTTCAAGAATTCTTTTAAGTTCACTATTTTTGGCCGCATTTCAGTGATGGTGGCTTCTTGGCAGTGCCACCTATCGAGAGCTTCAACATACCAATGTTCATCAGAATAAACACTAATACTAACATCCACACAATGCTGTTTTACTAGTTTATAAATAAGCAATGCGTCTAAGCGTTCTACTGGTAAACTATACAGTGATACAAATTGTTTGTTCTTCTCTTCTCGAACAATTAGTGCACCGTTATAGCAAACTAATGGCGTTTTCAGCCCTAACTCCTTCGTTACTTTCGTCATCGCTAGTGGTGGTCTTGCTGATGCTAAAACTGTTGGAATACCAACATTGTTCATTCTTTGAATGATTTCTTTTGTCTCACCTGTCAATTGATGTCGTTCATCCAGCAAGGTCCCATCAATGTCACTAAAAACTAACTTAATCGTACTCATACTATCCCTCCTAATGCTTTTGATCAGTTAAAAAGACTTCCCGAAGCTACACGATTCGTTATTTTCACATCTAATACAAGATATTGGTACTCTTTTCAAACAACGCTAATTGATTTGGTTTTAGCTCTTGGTCGGTAATAAATACGTCAATATCTTCATATTCGCCACCCCTGAACGTTGACTGTTTTTGAAATTTTTGCTGCTCTGAAATCAAAACAACCTTGCGCGTTCGTTGAATTACTTTGCGTTTAATTCTAGCGTTCTGCTTTTCCTTAAAATAGAAACCATCTTCTTCAAGACTCGCAGCCCCAATTAGACTTAGATCAAACTTCACTTGACCTATTTGTTCCAATGCTTCCTCACCATAGAAAAAACGGTTCTTATCATCAAATTTTCCACCTAAAACGGTCAAGTTAATTAAGGGCTGATTTGCAAGTACAAATGCATTATCAAGTGCGTGGGTGTAAATTTGACAAGGTACTTTTATATTTTGCGCTACCTGTAAAAGTGTTGTTGACACATCGATGAAACAGACACTGTTCGGTTGAATCTGTTTTACAGCAAGCTGAGCCATCCTTTGTTTTTCCTGCGAAAGCTGATTTAATCGCTCAAAGTAATTTAAAACCTGTAATTTTTCTTCAGGCATTATGATGCCACCATGCGTACGGATTACTTTTCCGTTTTCAACCAATTGGATAATATCTCTTCTAGCGGTATCTCTGGAAATGCCAAACTGCTCTACGATTTCTTGGGTGCTAACCTCCCCTTTGTCCTCCAGCATCAACATAATTTTTTTGAGACGTTTCTCTTGATACAATTTCAACCCCTCGCTTTCATCCATATAGTAACATTTCCCATAAGCGTTTAAAAGTTTTTTTAAGTGTTTTTATGTATTTCGATAAATAAAAAAGCATAAATGCGCACATTTATGCTTTCAAATTGTATTCTTATTTACTAATTGCCAGAAATCTATTTATAGTCTCAATCTCTGGCATCGAGCAAAGTGCACCTTTCTTTGTGGTTATCAATGAAGCTGCTGCATTAGCGAACGTCAACATCTCAGCTAGTTGTTCTTTCGTTAATTCTTTTAGTCCATGGTTAAGAATATATTGAAGTACGCACCCACAAAAAGTATCCCCTGCACCAGTAGTTTCGATGGTCTGTTCATTCTTAAAAGCACGAACTTCAATCATATCTTCTTCATAATATGCTCGGCTTCCCTTATCCCCCATCGAAACAAGGATCAATTTAATCGGATATTTATCTCTAATTTTTTTAACTCCTTTTGAATAATCCTCTTCTCCTGTAAGCCATTGAATTTCGTTGTCTGATATTTTAAGAATATCACAATAGCTAAGCCCAACTTCTACTTGTTTTCGAGCCTCTTCTAAATTCTCCCATAATGGTTCACGAATATTGGGATCAAATGAAATCAAGCAATCACTGTTTTTAGCGATAGTCAGTGCCTTTTTCGTTGCATTGCGTACTCCTTCATGGGTCATGGAAAGTGTTCCAAAATGAAAAATCCTTGATTGCTTGATTACCTCTTCATTTACTTCCTGTTCTGTTAATTGCATATCTGCTCCTGGATTACGACAAAAAGTAAAATCTCTGTCCCCGTCTTCTCCATTGTGCACAAAGGCTAAGGTGGTGTGTACGTCTTTATCAAAGGACAAATTGCTTATATCAATTCCTAATTTTTCGGCCTTTTCTTTCAAAAACCAACCAAAATTATCATCACCGACTTTTCCAATGAACGCTACATTGCGATCGAATTTTCTTAACATCGCTAATACATTACATGGTGCGCCACCAGGATTCATTTCCAATAATGGATTGCCTTGATCACTTAGACCGTTTTGAGTAAAATCAATTATAATTTCGCCCAGAGCGGTTACATCAATCGTTTTCATTTTCATCCTCCATATTCAAATGCTCAAAGATATGTACTTTCTTCGAGCATTTGGCTACATTGTTTTCGTTAGTTCCCACGTTTCAAGCTGATTGATCACAAGTGTACCCTCAGCAACAGAAACATAGTTCTTATTTTGATCCTCTTTAGCAAAAACATTTAGACTGTGATTCGTTTTATAGTCATCTGTGAAAATTTCTATAGAGGATTGATCTACAAACAAATGTATCTTTAGTGTTGCTTTATCCTTTAGCAACAAATTACTTTTTGTAGTTCCTTGACTCCAATCATCTGAGTTGTCGCGGGAAACTGTCAGAATCTGCTTTCTTAAATCAAATGTCGCAATCGTAGCTAGATGATCGTTGCTCCTCAAGCGAAGCTCAAAGGAATCAGTGGTACTATTAGCAAGATCAATGGTCATTTTCAGTTCAAAACAATTGCCGTTACCTGTGGGAATCAAGAATTCGCCTTTTTCAATAATGGACTTTTCATGGATCGCTTCAGCTGATTTTCGAATGGATTGTAGCTCTTCTATAGGTACAAACTTCACTGTATTATCCGTATCAAGGATTGCTTCTCGCGGAAGGTTGAAAGAACCACACCAGCCTTCTTTGAAGGTTGGCCCCCAATCCTTCCACCACGGCATCCAATCCCAACCATTCGCCCACGCAACAAGAATGCGTCTGCCGGATTGATCAACAAATGATTGCGGCGCATAATAATCAAATCCCCAATCAATATTTCCTACAGTTGTGTAATTGAACTTTCCAGTTTCATAATTCATATCTCCGACTAAATAAATACTCGTTCGTTCTTTCACTCCCATTGGAGAAAACGTTAGAACATACTTTTCTCCGTTGGCATTTTTCAATGAGAAAAAATCGGGACATTCCCACATATAGCCAAATTCTCCTCGACTTTCTGCAAGAACATTAAAGAAGTTCCAATCTTCTAAATTTTTTGAACGATACAATAGTGCTTGCCCAAGCCCATCCTTTTTCCCACTACATACCAAATAGAAATAATCTTCATGCTTCCAAACTTTTGGATCTCGAAACTCACCCACATCGTAACCAGTTGGTGGAGCAGCAATAACCGGATTATTTTCACTTTTGACAAAATGGATACCATCATCGCTGTATGCCATACACTGATTTTGAACAAATTCGTCTCCGTAGTTTGTCGAGGCGGTGTATAAAAGGTAGAGGCGCCCCTCATATTCGATTGCACTTCCAGAAAAACAGCCACCTTTGGGATGATTGTCATAGGTTTCGCTTGGCGCCAACGCAAGAGGTAAGTATTCCCAGTGCAGCATGTCATCACTGATTGCATGTCCCCAGTGCATCGAGCCCCAATAGGAGTCATAAGGATTATATTGATAGAAGAAATGATACTTACCTTTAAAATAAATGAGTCCATTCGGATCATTTAGCCAGCCGGCTTCAGTCATAAAGTGATACTTTTGACGCATTGCCCCCTTAGCCACTTCTGATCTTTTCTTATCTATTTCAGCTTGAGCACGAACAATATTTTTTTTCATTAATTCAATGGACAAGAGAATCCCTCCTAACTTAAACGATCACTTTTCAACGATAAAATTACTTCGTACATTTGATTCTCAATTCTGTCTTTGGATCAAAGAAATGTCCCTTTGAGATTTCTAACGCTAAGCGAACGATCTCACCTGGACGATGGAAGTCTCTAGCATTAACTTTGGAGACAAATTCTGTTTCATCAATTTTGCTGTATAACAACGTTTCTGATCCTAAAAGCTCTGACACGACAATCGTTGCATCTATTGCTGACTCAATAACTGAATCCAAGACGATCTGTTCGCTTCTAATATCTTCTGGCCGAATACCGAAAATCAAGTCTTTTCCTTCATAGCCCTTAGCCACGAGCACTTTATTCTCACCTTCTGGCACTTTTAACTTGAAATTTCGTCCACTAGTGATGTAGCCATTTTTTAAAGTCACATGAAAGAAGTTCATTGCAGGTGAACCAATGAAACTTGCAACAAAGACATTTTCAGGCAAATCATATACTTCTTTAGGACTACCAATCTGTTGAATCAAACCATCCTTCATAATGACGATCCGGTCCGCCATTGTCATCGCTTCTGTCTGATCATGAGTGACATAAATAGTTGTCGTTCCTAAACGTTGATGCAACTTTGCGATTTCAGCACGCATGGATACACGTAGTTTTGCGTCCAAATTAGATAAAGGTTCATCCATCAAAAAGACTTGAGCATCACGGACGATTGCACGACCTAAAGCAACACGTTGACGTTGTCCGCCAGATAAAGCCGCGGGTTTTCTCTTTAGATACTCAGTTAAGCCTAAAATTTCCGCTGCTTCTTCTACCTTCTTTTTAATCTCATCTGTTGGATATTTTCTGAGCTTTAAACCAAAGGCCATATTGTCAAAGACGGTCATATGTGGATAGAGCGCATAATTTTGAAAGACCATTGCGATATCCCGATCCTTTGGTGCTACATTGTTGATGACTCTATCACCGATTTTCAATTCTCCTTCAGTGATATCCTCAAGACCTGCTACCATTCGAAGGGTTGTAGATTTTCCACAACCAGAAGGACCTACAAAGACGATAAATTCCTTTTCATCAATTTCTAAATTGAAATCAGTTACGGTATAATTCTCCGCATTTGAATATTTTTTATAAATATGTTGCATGGAAAGTGTTCCCATCGTTTTTTACCCTCACTTTTTTACTATTAAGCAATGCTAAACTCTAAAGATAGTTTAATAGTGCTTACCTGAATTCGTTCAATATAGAATGCTTAGCTGGAATTGGCGTTGCTCTAAAGGCATTGTCTTTTTTATCCAGTTCAACTTGTGCTTCAGAACCAGAGTCGAGCACCGTATTTCCAAAAGACTGTTTTTCAATTAATACCGTCTTGACCTCAAGAGCCTCAGTTGCATCATTGGTCAATAAGGCTTCTACTTGTGATGCAAAACAGGAATCACTGGATGTTAATTCTGATTTTGTAGCGACTATATGATTATTAGAAATATAATTTCCATTACCAGTAACAACATGGATAATTACAGGAGTTGCTCCTTTTGGTGAAATTTGATCCTTGTCAATAATTTCAGAAAAATGGTTGCCAATCACCGTGTTGCTGTTACCATTGATTGATAAAAGTCCGAAGGTATCATCTAAACCGTTATTCCTTCCTTGCAACGGTGCCCAAGGTTCATGATCATGCAAAAGATGGTTGGATGAAATAGAATTTTCGGAGCTATTTTTATCTAAAATAACCATTCCTGGGTAAAAGGCATGAAGTCTGTTATTGCTAATAAGTGAGCGAGTAACTCCTTCAAGATGAATACAGCTAGCTCCTCTAGGGAAAACATTATTTGCAGTCACTAGCAGGCCACCAAAATTCTCTGCATAAATGGAATAGCCCTTGAAACCTGCACCAATCAAATTATCTGTCACCTTCGACGCCTGTCCCCAACCACGTAATTCTATACAGCTTCCACATTCCGCGATAAAATTATCATGAATTGTAAGTGCATCCGCATGATAGGAAATAATTCCATGCTCCAAATAGACAAATCCCATGCCTGTAATTCGAAACGAATCATTCGCACTGGCAACGTGTATTCCCGTTTTCCCATTTGTATAAGTGTTTTCTGGATTCGTTTCATCCGAACCATCATCGACAAAGTGTAAGCCGTCGATACAAAAATTTGAAAATTCAACAGAACTAATTCGCGGATCACCGCTACGCTGAATGTAGAATGCCGCGCCAGCAGCCTCTTCTATCGGTGAACCCGACAGATCAACAAGAATGCGACTGCCGCCAGGCCAAAGCTCATGTAGATCACTCCATTCATCCTCCGGCACATTATAGCGGATACTAGAAGAAGTAAAGCCATGTCCAGAACCCATGATCTTTAAGAAGCTAATATCAATAACAACCTGTGTTTTCAAGTGATAATCACCTGGTGGAATATAGATGACTGCCCCTGGTTTCCCTCCATCATTTTCATCAATCTCTTTTTGTCTTTTTTTAATGTTTAAAAGAATACTGTTAATGACTTCGCCAATATCGTTAAATGGATCTCCTATTGCCCATTGGGTTACATCATAATAATTTTTACTCACCATTACTCCTCCTGATGAGCGATTCTTTAATTAGAATCGCTCTTTTGTTCCTTCAAATACGTTTTGTTTTGATTAGCTTTTAACTGAACCAGCGGTTATTCCTTGAACAATGAATCGCTGTGCTACGATTGATAAAACCATTACAGGTAAACTAAAAATTAGAGCTCCCGCACACATCGGACCCAAGTCCATACTGTAAGCTGATAAAAATTCAGATAATCCAACCGTAAATGTTTTTGCCTCTGTACTAGTCAATAACAACGACAATAAAAATTCATTCCAAGATAGAAATAGCGTAAATACAAAGGCTGTAGCCAAACCTGGTGTACAGATTGGCAAGATGATTCGAATAAATGTCTGGAGACTTGAAGCCCCATCCATACAAGCTGCTTCATCAATACTTGTTGGAATCCCTTCATAGAAACCGAGCATGACCCACATAACAAAAGGCATATTTATCGCTGCATAAACAATAATTAAGGCAACTCTCGTATCATACAAACCAAGATTTGTAATCAACTCATAGATCGGTACAGCAATACTCGATGTCGGAATCATTTTTAAACACAACACGACAATAATCAAAAAGGTGGCAATCTTAGCTCCTGAACGTTGAATAGCATAAGAAGATAACGCCCCTAAAATTACTGCAATCAAAGTACTGCAAACAGCAACTAAAAAACTATTAAAAATGTAATGAAAAGCCGGCATCCGTTCGAACAAACCAGTGAAATTTTCCACAGATAGAACAGTTGGAAAAAATTTAGCAGGAATTGAAACAACCTCAGCACCTGGCTTGAAGGATGAACTAATCAAGTACAGATAGGGAAACAACCAGACTACAGCACAGACAATCGCTAAAATTATCAGTAATTTACTTTGAATACTTCTTTTTTTCTCCACTTGCTATCCCCTCCTACACCGATTGTTTTTTCTTCGGATTCCATAGTCCTTGCATGAACACAAGAGTGAACACAACGAGTACTACCACAAGTATTAATGCCATGGCACTTGCATACCCGACTTTGTTATATCTGGTCAGCGTTTTATAGATGACAACACTGATAAGTTCTGATGAATTGTTCGGCCCACCCTGCGTCATCGCCCAAACAATATCAAACGTTCTTGCAGCATCAATAATTCGAATGGATAATGCGGTTAATAATACTGGTTTAATATTTGGTAGTTTGATTTTAATAATTTTTTGCCACCAATTTGCCCCATCAATCGTAGCCGCTTCAATCATACTTCCATCAAGTCCTTGAAGACCGGCAAGAATCATCAGCATCATGAACGGGGTCGTTAACCAAATATCCGCAAAACAACAAGCCAATAACGACCATTTCTCATCTGCAAGCCAAAGGATCTGGTTCGAATTTTCAAGAAGACCAACATTTACTAATAGTTGATTGATAATGCCAAACTGCGCGCTCAGCATTAACTTCCAAATCAAACCAGCCACTAGAGGTGCAATCATTAGCGGGGTCAAAATGAGTGACCGGATGACCTTGTTTCCTTTAAAGTTTTCTTCAAAAACTAACGCTAAGATCGTTCCTAATATTAGTTCGACAACAACAGCAATAAAGATGTAGACAAGCGTATTTTTTAACGGCTGTAAAAAGCTTTCATTTCCAAAAGCTTTAATATAATTGTCAAAACCAACAAACTCCTTCATACCATTTGGATCAAAGCTATATAGACTGTCAAAAGCCATTTTGAAAATCGGATAAATCATAAATATTCCCATAAATAATGCGCCTGGTAAAAAGAAGGCAAGCACGGTTTTTCTGGATATCAACTGCATGGTTTTTCCTCCTTGTTCTTGTCTTACTCTATGATGGTCTCAATTTCAGATTTCGCATCTTTAAGAGCATCTTTAGGAGTCGCTTTTCCAGATAACGCCGACTGAACAGCTTTCGCTAGCACTTCTTCAATTTCTGTCCAATAAGGAGTAGCAGGTCTATTTTGAGAGTATTCATTATCTAACGTTTCTAATACAGCCCCTAGATGCTCATCACCTGCTTGTGTTTCATATTTTTCATATACAGACGTTCTCCCTGCGATCTTCAATGAACCTTCAGTCATGTATTTCTCGTTATTGTCATACATGAATTTCAGATATTCGATTGCTGCCTCTTGATTCTCAGAATTTTTCATCACACATTGATACCATGGTCCTGTTGTAGCGGCTACACCAGCAGAGCCGCCAATCATTGGTGCTACACCAACTTTTTCCTTATTCAGTTCATAAGCGGCCGGATATTGATGGCTCCAGTTTAATTGCATCGCAAGTTTTCCATTATTAAACATTTCCTGAGCCTCAGTAGATGCGACAGATAGCGTTTCTTCAGGTGCGTAGCCTTTTTCATAGAGATCACATAGATATTGCAACGCATCAACATAAGGTTTTTCATCAACCAATACTTCATTGTCCTTACCTAAAACTAACGGTTTTGCTCCAGCCTGTGATGCTTGATCAAGGAAACTACAAACCGTATCTCCAGATGCCATCCCGAAAACGGCGGTTCCATACATATCATCTTTAGTAAAGAATTCCGCACATTCTTTGTATTCTTCCCAAGTAGTAGGGACTTTTAAATCGTGACCATATTTCTTGTTGAATTCTGTTTTATTTTTCTCATCTTCAAAGAGATCTTTTCTATAAATGAGTACTTTACTATTAATCCACATCGGTAGTCCTAGCAGCTTATCATTCAACGTCCCACCATCTTCAAGTGTCGGAAGAAAATCAGAAGTGATCTTGTCATCCACTGATTTATTAAGTGGTGTTAATGCGTTCTCAAAAGCGGATAACCAGAGAACGTCCAGACAAACAACATCATGAGCCGCCGATTTTGATTTCACTTCTGTCGAAACTTTGTCATACATTCCAGAATAAGGAACTGAATCAACCACTACCTTATAGCCTGTTTCCTTTTTGAAAGCATCAGCAGTACTATTAGCGATCTTCTCAGCAGGACTTCCACTTTCTACAAGGACTGTAATTGTCTTGTCCTTTCCTGCTTCCTTACTTTCCGAACCATTTCCACAAGCAGAAAGTACTAATGTGCTTACCAGTGTCAAAGCTGCTAAAGCAAACACGCCAAATCTCTTTTTATTCTTTTTCATTTTTCCACTACCTTTCTTTTCGACCATTTAAGAATTAAATGCAAATGACAATCAATTATTCCAGCAATACATTCAAACCTAATCTTGGCGGCTTTTTTATGAACCGCTTTCATTACAAATCTATACACAGTGCTAAAAAGGAACCGAGTTAATCTTAGTTGATTCACTACCTCCTTTTCATTTTTGTAAGCTCTTTCTAACACCCTACGCCGTAAGTATAAAATATGAAATTATTAATGTCAAACGTTTTCAAAAATATTTTCTCTAATTCGTCAAAATGGGATTAGAAATAAAAAAGGAACGAACGAATTTTAGTTTAGAAATAGGCAGTTCCCGAAGGCATACTCTTTCTTAGCCCCAAAAAAGTGTTTTAATATTGAAATTCAAATGACGCATTTTAATGAAAATATTTTCATGAATTGCTTGAAATAATCTATTCCACATTGTATGATAACCGTATGATAACTAGACAGTAATTTACAAACGCTTCCACTCGAAGCAATACAGTCATTTGAGTTACGTAAACCATCAGGCAAAGAGAGGCTGCACAAATATGGACAAAGTGGGAATAAAGGCGATCGCAGAAAAAAGTGGTGTTTCCCTAACTACTGTTTCAAGATATTTTAATAAACCAGAACTGCTATCACAAAAAACAAAAAATAAAATACAAGCAGTGATTCAAGAATTAAATTATAGTCAGGATAATGTTGCCAGAATATTAGTAACCGGCAAATCTAATCTTGTAGGCGTCATCTTCCCTCAGTTACACCTTAGCTTCTATACAGAATTGCTAAATCAGCTCATTCAGTTTGGAGAAGAAAAAGACTACAGTTTTATTGTTTATACCTCAAGAGATACGAAAGAGGAAGAACTAAATGTCATCGACATGTTAAAGTCCTATCGTGTAAAAGGGATTATTTTATTAAGTCATATTCTGGATTCAGAGGACATTGAAAAATTGGATGTTCCCATCATCTCAATTGAGCGTGCTGGCGGGGATTTTTGCCAAATCAATAACGATAATTATACTGGTGGCAAGCTTGCTGGAGAAAAATTGATGGCTGACGGATGTGAAGTATTGATCCATATTAATAATGGATATTATGATGATTGGCCTTCCTTCAAACGAATTGTAGGCTTTGAATTTTCAGTGAAGGATACGCTTCATGAAACAATCATTCGTGAAGAACTGACCGACCCATATTCTGAAGAAGCATCCACTACTATGTCTGCGGTTTTAGATAATTTACTTGAAAAATATCCAAATAAAAAAATGGGGGTTTTCTGCTCAAACGATGATATTGCAAATATGCTTCAAAGAGACTGCATACGAAAAGGGATAAAAATACCAGAAGAGTTAGAAATAATCGGGTATGATAATTCCCCAGTATCTGACAACGCTATTTACCCCATCACATCAATAGACCAAAATATTCCATTGATGGCAGAAATAGCTGTGAATTCATTAGATACGTACATCCCTCACGAAAATGTAGTAGCTGCGAAACTAATAGAAAAGGGAACCACCCTTTAGAAAATTTAACAGAATACATTGTATAAATCGTATGAGTAACGACTAATCTTAGGTAGTTGCTTTGCGGTTTTTCTTTTTTCCAATAGAATCAAACGACTGTCCCTCTAAGGTCCACTATCAATGTTCTTCTAGCAACATCTTTCGATGCGTATGATCGTCGATAATCCATAGCTTTTTTATTTGGAAATTTGCTAAATCATTCGTTATTCGACATTCATGATAATCAATAAAGAATGGTTCTTCTTGCCGATGGATAATCGTAATGGTTCCTCTCTGATCATCTCGATTGAACTCAAATATCTGTATGTAATCTAACTGAACATCCTATTGTTTCACCTTTCCATCAATCAATTGAAAACAACGTAACTGTATTTCCTTTGGTACTTGTTCATTCACTTCCCTCGTAATATAGCGATTTTCTTGTGTATCGAACATTGCTTAATCCTCCTTTTAAGGCACAAAAATAGCCCAATCACCGATTAAGATGATTAGGCTTCATAGTAATAATATATCCTTGTAAATTGGACTGTCTCTAATCCAAGTAATACTTAGTAGCTTATCTTCATAATACTAAGTAATTCGGGACTCACTTAATGTAACTCAGTCACTAAATAAGGACTATTCTGTTACATTCAAAATATACTAAATGGAAAACAGCGTGTCACTTTTATTTTTAAATGACGCGTTTTTACTATAATAAATGGCGTGATCATAACCCAATAACTAAACTATCTCTTGCTGCTTCTACAACATCGACAGTAATAGTATTTAACTGATTAATTTCCAGTATTCGATGGATTTGTGCAAATAGTCTGTGCAGTAATCTAAAATTTCCTTTCGTGATCTTTATAATGCTAGTAATTGCTTCATAGTCAGAAAAATCTTCCAATTTCAGATCAAGTCCTAGATCCGACCATTTGTATTCAATAATATGATGGGTCTCATCTTTGCTTAAGTTATCAAACTCATGTGCAAATCCGATTCTTGAATAGAGTTGAGGGTACCTGCTTAGTCTTTTTTCTATACCAGGCATGCCGATCAAGACCATGGCAATATCATTTTGATCATAAATATCTCTTAACTGCTCAAAATGTTGAAGCTTTAATCGATCAATTTCATCAACAATAATTAAATCAATTCCCTTATATGCGTCAGTCGATAATCCGCCATCTTCTTTTCCTTCTTTTTCGGTTAGATAAATATTTCTAGTCAATCCAATCCGCATGCCATATGTATGAATATCACCACTGATCCTAGTTTGTCTTTCTGCTGGTGCTGTGCAAAATATCGTATTGGCGTAAAGAATTTCTTTAGTTGCATCTATTCCGATCTCCTTGTTAACTTTAAAATCAATTTGCTTATAAATACTATCCCAGTTAGCATAATGGCGTGCTGATACAGTTTTTCCAACTCCAGGAATTCCATAACAGACTCCAATGTATTTGTATTTAATGCATGCGTCACAGAATTCCGCAAATCGTTTATATTCTTTCGTCTCAATAAATGTTTTCGACTTATTCATTGAAATACCTCTTTAAAGTAGTTTTTTTTTTCTTATTAGAATGTCCAGCTTTTTCCTCTTGTTCTGTGATCAATAGATCGACTGAACTCGGAGAGTTGATTTTCTCTTTTAGGATCTTTCTACGTTTTGTTCTTGCAGCAACCAAATCATTGATATCGATCGAATAATTTGAAATTTCAGGAGAGACTGCATTACACAAAAATTGATTGCGATAAAACACTCGAATTTCTGCTATGTCTGAAGGGTTGTATCGAATTAGGACTGATTCTCCTACAAAAGCCGAGAGGTTAGGATTGGTATATCGTAGTCCTTGGAAATGAATACCATCTGAATGTACCTTTCTCGACTTAGAAATTTCCAGCAACAATAAATCTAATTTTTCAAGATTTTCTGGAAGATTCGGTAAAAATAATTTTGAATTCCATTTATCAATTGGACACATCTTAATTGAAGAATGTTCTTTAAAGTTATAGTCATAGATCAAAAAATGATGAAGTTTGTTCCGAAATTCTTGAAAATTAAGTCTGTCAGCTTTATCAGAATTTCCAATATATCCTGGTAAAGACTCTAAGAAAAGCTGATTAACTGTGAGAAAGAAACGTTCAATTTTTCCTCTACCGCGTGGAACTCCTACTTTAGAAAATAATAAGTTAATTCTCAGATCAATCGCAACTTGTTCCAAGTGATCAGAAGTGAAGTCACTCCCATGGTCTGTATAAAAGTGTTCTGGTATACCACAAATAGGCCATTTGGAATCTCGTTTGGTCCAAATAGCCTGGTGTAATGTTAATGCAGTTTGAATAGCAGAAGGGGAGTCAAAAGATACAGAATAGCCGGCAATTGCACGACTGTAATCATCCATAATAATCGTTAACCATGGACGTTTTGGGACTCCTTTAGTATCGATGATCTCGATATCTAATAAAGTATGGTCCGCTTGCCACACTTCATTTGGTCGTTTGGGCTCTCGAATCTTGATAAGGTCGAACTTTTCTGAATAAACCTTCTCACCCTCATGAGCCAGTACACCAACAGAAGAGGGAAGAGATTTAATAGCCTTATAGACCTGACTATAGCTAGGGGAAATGAACTTTTTTTCGGTACAAAATTTACATAGCTTTCTTTGGATGGTTGCAATACTCATTTTTCTATAGGTAAAGAACAAGCTTTCAATTTCACTAATGACTTCTGGATCTAAACGAGTTTTACCGCTATCAGATCTCGTTTTACGAACCAATCCAATTAATCCATTTTCTTGATAGTGTTTCTTCCAACGCTGCAAGGTTCGAAGTGGGATTCCTTCATCTTCAGATATATCAACTAAGGATTTCTGATAAGCTAAATTTGGTTGGATTACTTTGTACTTGCTCATTGCTGCTTGTCTTTGATTGTCGGAATAACTAACTAACTGATCCTTTCGACTTTTCATTATCTCTGGCCTCCATTTTATCGAGATACCGGTAAATTGTTGTTCTAGAGACATTCCATTTTTCCGCAATAGTTTTAATTGGCGTACCATTATCGATCAACATTTTCATTAGATCCAAATCGTTAGCGTTCAACTTTTCTGGTCTTCCCCCAAATCGACCGCGAGCTCTTGCAGCAGCTCTACCAGCTGCCGAACGTTCCAATATCAAATTCCGCTCAAATTCTGCGAATGCTGCAAACAAGTGAAACATCAATTGACCAGTAGAACTAGATTTATCCATAGTGATATTTTCCTGAAGGCTATGAAAACCAACTCCTCGTTCATTCAATCTATTTACAATAGAAATAAGATCTTCCATATTTCTTCCTAAGCGATCCAAACGCCAAACAACTAATGTGTCTCCAGATCGAACAAAATCAATGGCCGTTTCCAAACCAGGTCGATTACTTTTTGCACCACTCATATGATCAGTGAAAATTTTCTCACATCCAAATTTATTTAAGCTATCTTCTTGTAAATCCAAATTTTGTAATCCGGTAGAGACCCGGGCGTATCCTATTTTCAAAATTATCACTCCATTCTCGAAAATATTGTACCATAACTTTAGAAACAGGGGAGTATTTGAACATAGATTATGATACGGGTTTATGAACACGATATAATTCTATTTAGGTAAAATTTTAATCAAAAACAAAAGTGTACAGAAAGGGACCATTTTATGAACAATCAAACAACCATTTGAATATAGATTGGTGTTCTGATATAATACATTCAAATATAAATTTGAATGTAGAGGTATGAGCTTATGAGTAATGAAATTTGTGAAATAACTTGTATTCATGAAGACAAGGTTAATCGTGCCAAAGCTAAGCTAGCCAACTTTGACACTCTGACAGTGAGTGGTTTCTTTAAAATATTGTCAGATGAAAATAGACTAAAAATTGTACATGCCTTAGTTCATGAAGATGAGCTATGTGTTTGCGATATTGCAAATATCATTGATGCTTCAGTCGCAACTACTTCACACCACCTGAACTCCTTAAAAAAATTGGGCGTAGTTGATAATCACAAGGATGGAAAGTTAGTCTACTATTTTATTAAAAATATCAAAATCTTAAATCTTATGGAGCTTGGCGTAAATTTTAAAGAAGAGGTGCTAGCATGAGTGAGAAAATGACCGAAAAAACCTATCGAATAGAAGGGTTAAGCTGTACAAATTGTGCAGGTAAATTTGAAAAAAATGTAAAACAGTTACCAGGAGTTACGAATGCAACAGTAAACTTTGGTGCAAGTAAGATTTCAGTAGAAGGTCAGACAAGTATTGAAGAACTTGAAGAAGCGGGAGCCTTTGAAAATCTTATCATTCGTAACGATCAAGAAAATGCTGAACAAGGCAGATCAAAAGAGTCTTTTATTAAACGGAATATCGCTTTAATCATCTCTCTTGGTTTTATACTTGTTGCTGTAATTTCCCAACTCTCATTGGGCGAAGGTCATTTATTAACGAAAGCCCTTTATATATTGGCAATAATAATTGGTGGATATGATTTATTTAAAGAAGGGTTCTCTGATTTGATCAAATTGGACTTCTCCATGGAATCTTTAATGACTATTGCGATTATTGGGGCCGCGTTTATTGGAGAATGGGCCGAAGGTTCTATTGTAGTAATACTATTTGCTATTAGTGAAGCTTTAGAACGCTTTTCAATGGATAAAGCAAGACAATCCATTCGGTCTCTTATGGATATAGCTCCAAAAGAAGCCCTTATCAGGAGAAACAATGTAGAGCAATTAATAAGTGTCGATAAGATTGATATCGACGATATTATGATCATTAAACCCGGGCAAAAAATAGCCATGGATGGACTTGTTATCAACGGTCATTCATCAGTAAATCAAGCAGCAATTACAGGCGAATCAGTTCCTGTTGAAAAACAATTAGATGATGAAGTATTCGCAGGAACACTGAATGAAGAAGGTGTTCTTGAAGTCAAAGTAACGAAAAAAGTAACTGATACAACGATTGCAAAAATCATTCATTTAGTCGAAGAAGCGCAGGGAGAACGTGCTCCCGCACAGGCTTTTGTAGACAAATTCGCAAAATACTATACGCCATTCATAATTATAATGGCTCTATTGATAGTTGTTGTCCCTCCACTATTCTTTGGTGGTGACTGGAATAAATGGCTTTACCAAGGGTTATCCATTTTAGTGGTCGGGTGTCCCTGTTCATTAGTGATCTCTACACCTGTTTCAATTGTTTCCGCCATTGGTAATGCAGCTAAAAATGGTGTTTTAGTAAAAGGCGGTGTTTATCTAGAAGAAATCGGTCATTTGAGAGCAATTGCTTTTGATAAAACTGGGACTTTAACTAAAGGAAAACCTGTTGTGACAGATTTCATTACAACTAACTCTGACACTGATATAAATTATCTATCAATTATTTCATCATTAGAATCTCTTTCTCAACACCCATTAGCTTCAGCTATTTTGAACGAAGCTGATAAAACCAATGTTGATTACAAATCAATAAAGATTGAGGAATTCCAATCTATAACAGGTAAGGGGCTTACAGGGATATATCAAGACATACGTTACTATATTGGAAGTCCTAAACTGTTTTCTGAATCAGTAATTGAAGAAACCGTACTTAAAATGCAATACAGTCAATTTCAAGAACAAGGAAAAACCGCCATGTATTTTGGAACTGCTGAACAAGTCTTAGGAGTAATTGCCGTTGCGGATGAAGTAAGATATTCAAGTGCTGCTGTTATTTCTGAACTCCACAAATTATCTATTGAACATACAATTATGCTTACTGGTGATAATGTTAAGACTGCTGAATCTATTGGTAAGCAATTAGGTGTAACTGAAATAAAAGGAGATCTAATGCCTCAAGAAAAATTAGATTCGATTAAAGCTTTGCGAACAACTTATAATAAAGTAGCAATGGTGGGCGACGGCATTAATGATGCACCAGCATTAGCTGCATCAACGGTTGGTATTGCAATGGGTGGCGCAGGAACAGATACGGCTCTCGAAACTGCTGATGTTGCTCTAATGGGTGACGATTTACAAAAATTACCCTTTATTGTTAGACTTAGCCGCCAAACCCTAAAAGTAATTAAGCAAAATATCACCTTCTCATTAGGTATAAAACTATTAGCTCTACTACTAGTCATACCAGGTTGGTTAACGCTATGGATCGCTATTGTGGCAGATATGGGAGCAACACTTTTAGTAACATTAAACGGATTACGTTTGATGAAAGTTAAATAGCTCAACAAAAAAAAGAAGGCATCTTTATAAGCATGTCTTCTTTTTTATTATACATTTTCATTTTTTTGAACGCTAGTTATTAAGCAAACTATGCGCTATTTAAATATTAAAAATGACAGTCTCTTTATAACCATTTACCAATTTCTTTAGCTTTTGGTACTCTTCCAGAAACTACTACTTTTTCATCAACTACTAATGCAGGGGTACGCATAACACCATATTTTTGAATCTCAATCATATCAGTAACTTTCTCTATATCTGCAGTTTTTCCAGATTGCGTTAAAGCCTCTCTTGCATTTGCCTCCAGGTTTTGACAGTTCTTACATCCGGGTCCTAAGACTTTAATAATCATTTCTATCATCCTCTCATTTTTATATTGGCAACATATTGAATAAGAATCCAATAATAAGAATACCCACTAAACAAATACTAATAAAAGTCGCTAATAATTTTGGCTTTACTACTTTGCTCAACATGATCAACGAAGGTAATGATAAAGTAGTAACTGACATCATGAATGCCATCAAAGTACCAATTGGAACCCCTTTTGCATGAAGAGCTTCAGCAATTGGTAATACTCCAAAAATATCTGCATATATTGGAGCACCAACTAGTGTTGCAATAACTACGGCAAAGGGATTATCTTTACCAAGTATCGTTTGAATAAATGATTCAGGTATCCAATTATGAATAGCAGCCCCGATTCCAACTCCTATCAAGACGTAAGGCCATACTTTTCCTGCTACCTCTTTTACCTGACTTACACCAAAATGGACTCGATCTTTCCATGATAGTTCTTCAACAAAACTAGCCGTATCTTCCATGTTTCTGATATAATCTTGAATTTGGTCTTCCATTGATAGTTTATCAATAGAGCTTCCCCCAAAAATTGCTAACAGTAAACCAACTAATACATATAACATAGCTACTTTTGTACCAAAAAATGACATCAAAAGTATGATTGACGCTATATCTACCATTGGTGAAGAGATTAGAAATGAAAATGTTACACCCAGGGGCAATCCTGCTGATGTAAAACCGATAAAAATAGGAATACTCGAACAACTACAAAAGGGAGTTACTGTTCCTAATAAAGCACCTAAAGTGTTTCCTTTCCAACCTTTAATTCCACCTAATACTTTTTTTGTCTTTTCTGGTGGAAAGAAGGTCTGAATGATACCCATCATGAAAATTAAGACAGACAGTAGAATAAATATTTTGATAGTATCAAAAATGAAAAACTGGATACTGCTTCCTAGTTTGCTGTCTAATGATAATCTAAAAATTTTCTCAACTAAAACTCCAGCCAGATCGTTAAGCCAAGTCATTTTAAACAAAGTATCACTAACTGTTTGCCACATTTTTTTGCACCTCTAGTAAATGATCAAAGTCATTTATCCTCTCTGCATCTTTAAAAAAAATGGAATTTTCTTCCAGGTTCTCAACAATCTTCTCTAATATCCCAATTAAAAAATTATCTTTGCCCAATTCATACTTAACAAATTTTCCATCTTGATAAGAAGTCACAATTTTTTGATCGCGCAGCTTACTTAAATGCTTTGATACTTTACTTTGTGGGGTTTCCATGATTTCTTGTATTTGGCAAACACACAAGGGTCTTTTTAATAGAAGTAATAATATCCTGATTCTAGTTTCATCGGACAATATTTTAAAGTAGTTTACAAAATCCATATTCTCACATCCTCATATGCGTCTGTGAGGATATGATATGTGATTATTAGCACATTGTCAATACTAGAATTCATATTTGTATATCGATTTTCCGTAATGTAGCGCTATTTGTACGAAAAAATCTGATATACTGAACTTCAACTTTGCTTATCCTGAGTAAATTACAGAAGCGAGTGGACTCCCCTGTTAATGAGTCCACTCGCTTTTTTGAATTCATTTTAACTTCTTAATCCTCTACCGGTATTAATCAAATAGTAACAAACAGTATAAAGAACTGAAATGAATAGAACAAGGATTGTGATTGAAACGGCTATGGGTACATCGGTCGTCCCTAAAAACCCGTATCTAAACGCTGATATCATATAAACAATCGGGTTGATTTTTGAAACACCTTGCCAAAATGGCGGCAGCATCGAAATCGCATAAAATACGCCACCTAGATACGTTAGCGGTTGTAAAATGAATGTTGGAACGATTGAAACATCGTCGTAAGATTGAGCAAAAACACCGTTTATTAAGCCTGCTAATGAAAACAAGATCGCCGTCATTAACAATGTGAGAATAACAATAATCCATGAATGTACGTTAAGTGGTACAAAAAATAAAGAAACAATCGTTACAAGGGTTCCTACTAGTAAGCTTCTTCCTAGTCCCCCAATAACAAATCCCCAAATGATAATGTGAGTTGGTACTGGCGCAACTAATAGTTCTTCAATATTTTTTTGCAGCTTCTGAGAGAAAAACGACGAAGAAACATTTGCGTAAGAACTAGTGATTGCTGACATCATAATTAATCCTGGTACGATAAACTCCATATAGGTGAACCCGCCCATGTCTCCAATTCGACCACCGATCATTTTCCCAAAAATGATAAAATACAACGATGTCGTTATAACAGGCGGTACTAATGTTTGTACCCAGATTCGTAAATAACGATTGGTTTCCTTAACGGCAAGACTTTTTAACGCGGTAAAATAAAGATTAAGCATTGGTTCCCTCCGAAAGACTTTTTTCTTCTGTGATTTTCAAAAACAGCTCTTCTAAACGATTAGATTTATTACGCATCGATAAAACTTTCATCCCTTGATCGCTGAGCTGATTGAAAATATCATTTACTCCTTGATTTCGTTCAACTTCCACCGATAAAGTCAGATCATCTTCTAAAGAATATGTATATCCTTCTATCTTAGGTGCTTTATTATGAGGTGCAAGGTCTAAAATAAATGTTTCAAACTGTAATTTAGATAGAAGTTCTTTCATACTGGTATTTTCGATCAATTCTCCTGATTGAATGATCCCTATGTTTCGACAAAGCATTTCAGCTTCTTCCAAATAATGAGTAGTCAAGATAATGGTGGTGCCATTTTCGTTTAGTTCTTTTAAGAAGGACCACATTTCACGTCTCAGTTCAATATCCACTCCGGCGGTTGGTTCATCCAAAATTAATAACTTTGGTTCGTGCATTAGTGCTCGAGCGATCATAAGCCGGCGCTTCATCCCGCCAGAAAGCATTCGAGCACGTTCGTTACGTTTTTCCCATAAATTTGATTGCTTCAAATACTTCTCACTGCGCTTCAATGCTTCTTTTCTCGGAACTCCGTAATACCCTGCCTGATTCACTACAATTTGTTGAACAGTCTCAAAAGGATTGAAGTTGAATTCTTGCGGAACAAGACCTATCTGCTGCTTGGCCTTTTCTAAATCAGTATCAAGATCGTAGTCAAAAACTTTTACCTTCCCAGATGTTTTATTGACAAGAGAGGTGATAATTCCAATCGTTGTCGACTTCCCAGCACCATTGGGCCCTAAAAGGGCATAAAAATCCCCCTTTTCAACCTGGAGATCAATTCCACGTAATGCCTCAACACCTGTTCCATAGATTTTTTTCAAATTTGTTATTTCAAGTGCATATTCCATATACTTTTTCCTTTCGTAAAACAATTCCTCAATTAGAAGTCGCTCTAACTTTTCTACTGTAAAAGGTCATGTGGTCACTTGACCACATGACCTTATTTTTTCTTACTAATTCTTTCTTTCCTTTTGGCCAATAAATAAAATACCAAAATTAGAGTAATAAAGTTGATAAATATTCCAATACTAATTGGATAATTTAGTAATTTAGCTAGAATAAATGCCAGTGACATCCCAAATAATCTAGCAACGGCTCTCTTTTCTTCAGACATAAATTATATTACCTCAGCAATTTACTATTTAATCAATATTCTCATAAATTTCTTGATAATTTTTGTTTCCTCCAGAAAGATTGTACACGTGTTTGAATCCTTCGTTTAACAGTATATTTTGTGCAGCATTCCCGGTAACACCTTTATTACAGTACGTAATGGTCAAAACATTCTTGTCTAACTCATTGTAGCGTGTCCTTAAATCAGATAATGGAATATGAATAGCTCCTTTAACTCTTGATTTTTCGAATTGCTTTTTGGACCTTGTATCAACTATCTGTAATTTTTCTTTTCTGTGTTGTCGATCGATTAACTCAATCGGAGACATCAAAGGCGCTCTTCTCTTCACCGCATTATCTAAGGCCATTCCAGTATAATGAACGGGATCCTTGGTTGTTGAAAATGGTGGTGCATAAGCTAAATCTAAATCAAATAGATCTTCCGCCAATGCTCCAAAGGAAATAGCCGTAGCAAGCACGTCGATTCTTTTATCTACTCCGTCATAACCGATAATTTGGGCACCCAGAACTCTACCGCTGCTTTTATCTGCTATTGCTTTAATGACCATTTCTTTGCCATTCATGTAATCAGGTTTATTTGGTTTTATGTTGTATAAAACGGCAACTTCCAATCCTTCTTTAAGAGCTTCCTTTTCAGTAAGACCCGTTTGTGCAATGGCTAAATCAAAAAAGCGCAAAATACCAGTTCCTAATATCCCTTTAAATCGTAAAGAGCCACCAGTAATTGTATCACCAGCAATTCTACCCATCTTGTTCGCAGTCGAAGCCAAGGGACGATAGATTGGTTGTTGAGTAATGCGATTGTAGCTTTCTGCTACATCCCCTACTGCATAGACATTTTTCAAATTGGTTTCCATTCTATTGTCTACTTTAATTGCTCCCGTTTTTCCTAACTCTATTCCTATGGTTTGAGCCAATTCTGTATTTGGTCTTACTCCTGTTGCCAATACAAATAAATCGGCTGATAATTCATTTCCTTTTGAAGTCTTAACAGCAGTTAGTTGTTCTTCACCTACTAAATCAACAACCGTTTCTTTTGGCCTAAAATCAATCTGTTGTTTTGCTACTTCGTTCTCTATTCTGACAGCCATATCCCAATCCAAATGAGACATTGGATGGTTGCCTCGTTGTAGTACCGAAACTGCTATTCCTTGTCTCTGTAATTGTTCAGCCATCTCTAACCCAATATATCCAGCACCTACAATAACAGCTTTTTCCACTTTATTAGTCTTGATAAAATTGTGAATATTTTTACCACTGGAAACATTTTTGATTTGAAATACATTTTCAAATTGTCTATTAGAGAATATAGCCGGTGTATTGTAAATTGAACCTGTTGCAAATACTAATGCATCATAATCATCTGAAAACGGCTTTCTAGTGATCAAATTTAATCCGTAAATACGTTTCTTTTCATGGTCTATTCGTTGTACTTCATGAGAAGTATGAATATCTACGTTGTATCTCTTTTTGAACCACTCAGCATTCCGTGGAGTCAGTTCATCGAAATTTTCAACTTCTCCTCCGACAGCATATGGAATTCCACACACAGAATAAGAGATATCGATATCTTTATCATATAGAACGATTTCCGCTTCTTCCGTGTTTCTTCTCGCTTTTGCAGCAACACTAGTTCCAGCTGCAACAGATCCAATAATTACAATTTTCATAGGTTTCACTCCAATTAATTATACAGATTTTCCATTTTCGTAGTCTCGTCAGACTTCACAAACCAAGACTTTGTGTTATTGGAAATTTTTACTAATAGCAACATGATCGGTACTTCAACCAATACTCCTACAACTGTTGCTAAGGTCGCTCCAGACTGTAGGCCAAAAAGTGAAATCGCAACGGCAACCGCCAATTCAAAGAAATTGCTGGCACCGATCATTCCCGCTGGTGAAGCAATTTCATGAGGTAACTTCCAAAATCTTGACCATCCATAAGCTATAGTGAAAATTAGTAGCGTTTGAATGGTTAGTGGAATCGCAATTAATAAAATATGCGTTGGATTTGCCAGTATTTTTTCTCCTTGAAAAGAAAAAATGATAATCAAGGTTAGCAATAAACCAATGATTGTAACAGAGTCAAATTTCTTTAAAAAGACATCTTCGAAATAGTGCTTACCTTTATTTTTTATTATCATTACTCTAGTAACGAAACCTAGAAGTAGTGGCACTACTACAAAAAGAACGGTTGATAAAAGTAATGTTCCCATTGGAACGACAACATTGTCTACACCAAGAAGAAAAGCGACTATAGGTGCAAATAATATCAAAATAATCAAATCATTGATCGCTACTTGTACCAAAGTGTATGCTGCGTCCCCTTTTGTTAAATAGCTCCATACAAATACCATAGCTGTACATGGTGCAGCCCCTAATATAACTGCTCCAGCAACATACTCTTTCGCTAACTCAACCGGAATAAGATTTTTAAAAACTACATAGAAGAAAAATGCTGATATAGCATACATTGTAAATGGTTTGATCAACCAATTCGTCACACAGGTAACAACTAATCCTTTGGGCTTTTTAGCGGCACTTACAATGCTGGTAAAATCAATCTTCAACATCATTGGATAAATCATTAACCATATTAAAATTGCTGTAGGTATTGATACCTGATAATACTCAAACTTACTTAAGGTATCAGGAACGCTCGGTAAAAATTTTCCAATTAGCACCCCAACAACCATACACACAATTACCCATAACGTCAGATACTTTTCAAAAATACCTAATCCTTGTTTATCATTCTCTGAACTCATTTATTTCCTCCTAATGGCTTGCGCCTTCTTTCGAAAAATATTTTTGTTTAAATTTTAAAGCAACATTCACTAAAGCAATCAAAACTGGAACTTCTACCAAGGGTCCGATAACAGCTGCAAATGCTTCCCCTGAGTTGATTCCAAACACACCCACTGCTACAGCTATTGCCAATTCAAAATTGTTGCTTGCGGCAGTGAAGGATAATGATGCTGCAATCGGATAACTTGTACCCATTTTTTTGGAAAGTAAAAACGAAACAAAAAACATGATTACAAAATAGAATAGTAACGGGATAGCGATACGAACAACATCTAAAGGCAACTCAATCACTTTTTCACCCTTCACTGAAAACATGACGATAATTGTAAATAGCAAGGCAATCAAGGTTATTGGACTGATTTTAGGAATAAACCGCGTTTCAAACCATTCTTTCCCTTTTAATCTGATCAAAACAAACCGTGAACTAAATCCCGCGATAAATGGAATTCCTAGATAAATAAAGACACTTTTCGCAATTTCACCCATCGTAATAGTAATTTTATGCGTTTCTAAACCAAGCCAATTTGGTAATACCGTAACAAAGATATATGCAAACACTGAATAGAAAATGATTTGGAAAATCGAATTAAATGCTACTAATCCAGCAGTATACTCGTTGTCTCCCTGAGCAAGCTCACTCCAAACGATCACCATAGCAATACATCGAGCAAGCCCGATCATAATTAATCCAACCATATAGCTTGGATAGTTGTGCAAAAAAACTACTGCTAAAACAAACATAATAATTGGGCCAACAATCCAATTTTGAACTAGTGAAAGCAAAAGTACTTTCCAATCCTTAAAGACACGCCACATTTCTTCATATTTTACTTTTGTGAGCGGTGGGTACATCATCAAAATCAACCCTATTGCAATTGGAATAGATGTAGTCCCAATTTCTAAATGATTTATTACTTGAGGTATGTTGGGAAAAAAATACCCTAAACCTATACCTGTTGCCATTGCTATAAATATCCATAATGTTAAATATCGATCTAATATAGATAGTTTTTTTGTTACTTGATTCAATTTTTCCATCTCCAGCATCAACAAAATTTTCTATTTCCTCTAACAACAAGTCATAATCTCAAAATTATTCGTTAGTAGGTTGTTTTCATAGTCAAGCAATGGCTTACCCATTGTTATGATAAGCTTTTTTTACTTTACTAAAGCTACCTGCAAATTAATAGATGAACCCCTATATAGAGATTCATCTATATTAAATTCAAAAAAATTAATGAACCAATTCTGCATCAAAATTCGGTACCCATTCAGCTACCGCAAAATGTCCATCTGAAAGATCTTTCACTTTGTTAATCCATTCAATCTCATTCGTAGCACGTGCTTTCAAGACCTCGTTGGACGTATCGGTAGCATACATACTTTGATTGACTAACCACCAAGTATGAGCAATTTTCGCACGATCCAAATCCTCATCCAAACGCATCGACTCGTAAACCGGTGTTGTTTCAGGAAGTGTGACCATTAATACTTCCGTTTCATTTCCGTTCTGCAATCTTGGTAATAGCTTTTGAATCGACATTGGTACCTCACCTGAGCTTCTCTCAACTTCTTTTGCATAGCTTTGAGTAGAGTCTAAAAGAAGTAACGTATGTCCCGTAGGTGCTGTGTCAATAACCACAATCTCATTTTCTGATTTATCTACGATCTCCGCAAAAGCTCTAAATACGGCGATTTCCTGTGTACAAGGTGAACGCAGATCCTCTTCTACATAAGCAACATCATCCGCGTCCATCGTCTCGCGAGCTTTTGAAAGAACCTCTTCTTTATAAGCTTCTAGTTCTTTTTCTTCGTCGATATGGCTGATTGAAATTGGTAGGTCATTTGAAATAAATAGGTTCAGATGATCCGCGGGATCAGTTGTCGCCAAATGAACTTTTTTACCTGATTGTGCCAGCTTCTCAGCGATTTGAATTGCAACTGTTGTTTTACCAACACCGCCCTTACCCATCGTAAAGATAATCTTTTTATTCGTACGGATAAAATCACTTACGATTGAATCTAAGTTTGGAAAATCGATTGATTCCTGTTCTTGTTCGTAAACAATCGGTTGTTGATCACTTAATAGAATTTGAAGCTTATCTATACCCGCTACATTATATGGTCGAAGTGGAATATAGTATATTTCAAATTTACTCAATGGTTCAGGCATTTCCTTTAGATCATTTTGTTGCTCAGAATGGATTACTTGAGAAATTGCATCATCAGGATTATATAATAGACCATTTACAACTAATTTTTGGTTCTTAATCCCTAATTTTAGTAATTCCTCAGAAGCACGTTCTGCCTCAAACAAGGGTGCTTTTTGTGGTCTAGTAACTAAGATTAAAGTCGTTTGGGTTGCATCAGTCAGTGTCTCTACTGCTTTTTCATACATATCTTTTTTATCACCTAAGCCAGATAATTGACCCAAACAAGAAACTCCTGTTGTGTTTTCATCTAGGTAATTATTCCATGCAGAAGGTAATTGCAACATTCTTAATGTATGACCAGTCGGAGCTGTGTCAAAGATGACATAGTCATATTGTTCTGCGACTTCCTTATCGGTCAAAAAGTTAGCAAACTCATTAAACGCGGCGATTTCCACTGTACATGATCCAGATAATTGTTCTTCCATATTGATCAGAGCACTATCTGGAAGTACACCACGATATGGACCGACAATACTTTCTTTATACTCTTCCGCAGCCGTAATTGGATCAAAGTTCGCTACTTTTAAGTTATCAATGCCATCAATCGAAGTTGGTTTGTTGGTCAAAGTGGTTTGAAAAACGTCTTGTAAATTTGAAGCTGGATCAGTACTAACCAACATGACTTTATTACCCTCTTGCGCCAAAGATGTTGCCGTCGCACAAGCAGTTGTTGTTTTACCAACGCCACCTTTACCTGTGAAAAATAGATATTTAGTTAATCCCATCTTTTGGGGAATATATTGAAGCATCATATCTCCTCCTTGAGTTTTTTGGAAGAAGGCCGTTAACAACAGCCTTCGTTTCCACTATTTCCGCCGCAGCAGCCACCAGAACTAGCTGATTGCACCACAAAGCGAACCTCACCGTAATTTCCGAATTCTTCTAAAGTTGGATAAGAAGCCACTTTTACGATCTCTCCATCTAATAAAGTGATCGGCAAAATGTCATTGCCCTTTTCTTGAAGCATTTTCAAAATCGTTGGATTGTTGATAAATGCGTCTGGATCACTGGTCAAATTGTGACGAGAAGCGTCAATTGAATCCATTCCTTCGAAATTTTCAAAGACTGAGGTCACCATTAATAATTCTTCATCAACGGATGGACCGCAGACTCCTGTTGAACAGCACATTGCTGGTTCAAATAGTTCTAATTTTTTCATCATGTTCTTCCCCTTTGCAATTACAGTTTGGTTTATTACAAATGCAATCATCTTTAGCAGAAAATAATTGCATCATTGAACCCATAAATTGATCGACAAAACTTTCAGTTAGTTGATAATGATGCCATGTTCTATCCTTAGTCACAGCAACAATTCCAGCCTTTTCTAATACCTTCATGTGATGTGAAAGAGTTGGCTGAGTGAAATCGAAATGGTCTAAAATATCGCAGGCACACAAGCTCCCACAAGATAGTATATCAATGATTTTTAAACGTTTTGAATCAGCGAGAGCCTTAAGCATTATCGACATTTCATCATAATTCATAGCATCTTCTCCTATATATAGATGTTTATCTATGAACAATATAGATGAATGTCTATTTATTGTCAATCACTTCTGTCCATTTGTTTTTTTTATTTTATTCTCAAAACCTTACATCAAAAATTCTCATGTATACAAATTTCATTTATAATTATTTATTCCGTTTCAATATTAACAGCTATTTTTTCAATTGTTTATAGGTCATTTAACAGGCTAAATTAGCGCCATTTAAATACCAAAATGACAAACAGCGTTAGAGATTTGATAATTTTCTTAGAGCCACAAAGGATTGAGCTATTCCAATAAATGTAACACAATCAGTTTGTGTTACATTCGCCAATGGGACATAATATCTCTTCAGAGTAGAGTACGTCTCTTCCAAAACGAAGTAGACTCAATCAGTTTGTATTTCGTTGAGATTTTATACTATTAGTCGATCTTCACGGTCAAAAAAGACAACATTTTTTTAATAATATTAAAAGCACCCATTCGTCCCAACATAAAGGGCATTGAATAGGTGCAGTATTTCTTAATTCAGTGATTTATAAAGCTCAACAAATTCTTCTGAGATTATTCTAAATCCTTCTGCACTCATCAGTTGATCCTCAGCGTGCATTAGAATAATTGAAAATTCTGTTTTTTCACCAGCTGCTTCTTTTTGTATCAATGAACCGTGTGCATGGTGACCTTCATTAAAAAGCTGATCGCCTTCTTTGATTTTTCCAGTCGCAAGATCAAACTCCTTATTCTTAGCTAGTTGAATAGCTTCAATATAGCAAGACCTAGCTGCACCAACAGCAGAGATAATTTGAAAACTAATTAATTCAATGCCTTCCATACCTTTATTCTCCTATCATTTTCAATGTCGCTTCTAAAACAGCTTTTCCGTTCATTGTTCCATAATCTCGCATATCAATAGTAGATACATTTTTGTTGGGAAACATTTCTTTTACCTTTGCTTCTTGAAATCTAACTTGTGGCCCTAATAAAATTGCATCTGCATCAGAGGCATGATCAGTAGCTTCTGAAATAGGGTAAGCATCAATTGATGCCTCCAAATCAATTTCTTCCGCATAATCTTTCATTTTATTTACCAACATACTTGTAGACATTCCAGCTGCGCATAATAAAACAATTTTTTTCATTCCTATACCTCCATTATTCAGTGACAGTATCTTTTTCTTTATTTGAAATCAGTACAAAAGGTATCCAAGTCAGGATAGTAACAACTAAGCAAATTGCTTGAATCACTACTCCTTGCCATCCATAACTGACAAAAGCATTGAAGAGGATCGGAATACCAAATGGAACATCCACTGCATTCGGTGTTAGAAAACCAATATTCATTGCAAACATGGCAATTAAGGATGAAATCGCTGAGTTCAATACAAAAGGAATGATAAAGATTACATTCATTACCAAAGGCAAACCAAACACTACAGGTTCACTGATTCCTAGTATAGCTGGTAATAATCCTAATTTAGCAATTGCTTTGTGGTCCTCCCGTTTTGAAGCAATGAAGATGGCCACAATAAGCGATAGGACATAACCCGCACCGCCAACAGCGACAAAGCATCTCCAAAAACCGAATGTAAGTGGTTGATCAGGTGTCATTCCATTAGCGACTGCATCAATATTCGCAGCTAAACCAGCGACAAAAATTGGATTTCTAATAGCGCTGATTGCCTGCCCACCGTGCATACCAACAAACCAAAGCAATTGAGAGATAATAACTAAAATGACAATACCGAAATTTGTTTGCATGACATTTTGCAAAGGCGTTTGTACAACAGAATAAATGAATTGATTAATATATTGACCAGTTAAAATGTGGAAGATTTCTCCACCAACAGAAAATACTAACGTAACAATGAATGAAGGGATCAATGTATTAAATGACGTGGCGATCATCGGTGGAACACTATCCGGCATTTTAATTTTTAGTTTTTCAATCTTCATCAATGCTGAAAATAGCTCGATCGATAAAATACCAATGATCAGCCCAATGATTAGTCCTTCTGCTCCTAGGACTGATGTTGACAGTCCTCCTGTAGATAATGCTTCGCCATTCTCAGGAATAATTTCAACAATATTTGGAACAACCATAATATATGAAACTAATGCTAAGATTGCTGAGGGATATTTAGGTACCCCGTTTGCTTCACCCATATACAAACCAATCAGGAATACGAGTGGAATTGTCATGAATGAAATTGTAGCGAAAGATAGTGCGGCAAATGCTGGAGTTAATTTTTCTAGAACTGGTAGCCATTTAGCCAAACCTGTCTCTGGGTTTGAAATAAGTGTATTGAACAATGTTCCGAATGATCCGATTAGAATGATCGGTAACAAACGTGCGAATGAAGAACGTAATACTGAAAAATACTTATTGTTGTTCATAATTGCAGCGAATTTAGTCAATCCGTTAACAAATTTTTCTTGTGCTTTCATTTTTTCTCCTCCTACTACTTAATGACACTCCCGTTTGTTTCAATGACTGATTTATACCAATAAAAGGATTTCTTTTTAATTCGTTTCATTGATCCTTTGCCTTGACTGTCCAAATCAACATAAACAAAACCATAGCGTTTATCCATTTCTCCGGTTCCTGAAGAAATTAAGTCAATCGGGCCCCATGTCGTATAACCAAGCAACTCTACACCGTCAAGGGTTACAGCCTTCATAAATTCTCTAATATGATTATTTAGATAATCGATTCTATAATCATCTTCAATAGTACCTCTGCTCGTCACGTCGTCATTCATTCCCAACCCATTTTCTACAATGAACAAAGGTTTTTGATAGCGATCATACAATTCGTTTAGTACATAACGCAAACCTAATGAATCAATCGGCCATCCCCAAGGTGATTTTTCAAGATAAGGGTTTTCTGCTCCTAATTGCCCGCCGGTATCGACTCTTTGAGGTAAATCGGTATTATAGACAGTTGTTCTGTAGTAACTAAAAGCTAGAAATTCAGAGGGAAAATCCCTAATGAGATCTAATTCTTCCTGGGTAGTTTCAATAGTTGCCCCCAATTCGCTTAACATATTGGCAGCATAGCTGGGATAGTAGCCACGCATCATAACATCCGAGAAAAACAAGGCCCTTCTTCTGAAATCCAAAGCACCAAATACATTTTCCGGCTTACAATCTTGCGGATAAATGCCACTTAAGGCCAACATACATCCAATCTTAAACTCAGAATTGATTTCCTTTCCCAGTTTGTTTACTCGTGCATTTGCGATAAATAAATGATGTAATGCTTGATATCTTACAGAAGCGGAAGTATCACGCACACCGAGTCTAGCATAACCGCGTAGTACGTTGATTTCATTAATTGGAATCCAATATTTCACTAAGTCTTTATACTCTTCCATAACCGTTTGAGCATATCGTATATAGCATTCGATTGTTTCTTTTCCTGCCCAGCCGTTGTAATGATCAGCTAAATATACAGGATTCTCGAAATGATAGAGCGTTACGACTGGTTCGATATTAAAACGTTGACATTCCATAAAAATTTTTTTGTAGAAATCTAATCCTTCTTGATTGGGTTTCTCTCCAACAAGCCCACCATTAGGAAAAATTCTCGCCCAGCTAATAGACATGCGATAGGCTTTAAATCCCATTTGTCCTAATAAACCAATATCTTCTTTATAGTGATGATAAAAGTCAGTAGCAGCATGACTTGGGTAATAGGTCGAATCATCAATTACTCCAACCGCTCCATCTGGAATCGAGCTCTCTACATCAATAAATTGAGTACTTCCATCTTCCAGTCGAATGGAAATTTTTCTTCCTGACTCTTTGGAACCAGCTGTCACAAAATCATTTGTAGATAAACCTCTCCCACCTTCGGAAAACCCACCTTCAAATTGATTAGCGGCTGACGCTCCTCCCCAAAGAAATTCTTTAGGGAATACTTTTTTCTCCATAACTTCCAACCCTTCAATGTGTATTGTAAGCACTTACTGGCTATAATATACCACTTATGAATATTTTATTCAACAACATTTTAAAAATTAGTATATTTTATTCTTTAGTAATTTAATGTATAATATCAGTTGAATGGGAGGAGGATTATATGAACCCGTTAATTAAAATGGAAGCTGTAAAGGATTCATTTTCAGATGTAGAGCAAAAAATATTTATAAAAATCAAAAGTGATCCTTATTATGTCGTTCAAAGCGGTATTGTTGGTTTAGCCGATTGGTGCAAGGTTTCGCAACCCAGTATCACTCGATTCTGTAAAAAAATCGGTTATACAAAATTTAGTGATTTCAAACAAGAAATGTATCTTTATGTACTCGGAGAAGGAAATCAGGAGGGAGAAAAAACTAATAAAGATGATGCGGTGAATAATTTTATTCAACTAGTCACTCTTATTGAAGAAAAGCTGACAAAAGATTCGCTAGACGACTTTGCCAGTTCCTTATTCGAATACGACAATATATTCTTTACTGGGATTGTTGAAAGCGGGGTCGTTGGTCGCCTTCTCACTTATAAACTTAGAAGACTGGGATTGAAATGTTTCTTCATTGAACCTACAGAACTAAACGATACAATCTTTTTTAGTTCTAAAAATGAATTAATCGTCATTTTTTCTGCTAGAGGTCCGGTTGTTGGAAATGATCTAGGTGAATTCATGAAACGATCTGATAAGTTCAATGGAGACATCTTCCTTGTGACTATGAATCCTGAGTATAAAAATAGTTCAATTTCAAAAAAGATTACTTTACCTAGACCACACACTTTTAATACTTCTCCAAATTTTGTCTTTCAATACTTCGCAGAAAGGCTAATTAGCAGTATCGCTAAATTACTAAATACAGATTAAATAAAAAGTACCAACGATCATCTTTGAACTTATAGATGCTCATTGGTACTTTCTTTAAATTTGTAGAAAATTACTGCTGAATTAGCTATCTAATTCCCTCTATACGATTTGTTACTGGTCTATTTAATGTCTTAGTGAAATCATTAGTTTCAACATCAGCGAAGGAGACACAATCGGATTGTGTTACATTGGTAATTAAGACAGTCATTCACACAAAAAATATCCCTATTTATGATACGGCTCCCCCGCATTAATCCTAAACGCCCGATAAATCTGCTCCACCAGAATCAACCGCATCAATTGATGTGGATAAGTCATCTTACCAAATGAAATCTGTGCATTGCTGCGTTTCAGGACTTGGTCACTTAATCCTAGTGAGCCGCCGATGACGAAGACGAATTGGCTTTTGCCGCTGGTTTGTAGTTTATCCAGTGTGGCAGCGAAGTCTTCGCTACTAGGATTTTTGCCGTTGATGGCTAGGGCGAAGACGTATTCTTGTTCTTTGATCTTCGCGAGGATGCGCTCGCCTTCTTTTTCTTTGACTTGGATCATTTCGGCCTCGCTGAGTTTTTCTGGAGCCTTTTCATCTGGGACTTCAACTAACGTGATTTTGCAATACTTCGATAAACGCTTCGTGTATTCTGAAATTCCTTGAACGAGATATTTTTCTTTTAATTTTCCTACAGAAATAATTTTGATGTTCATAACATTTCACCTTTTTCATTATAGTTTCTTTTGCTGATTAAACTTTTCCACTGGTTAAAACAGTCAAAAGCAGAAGTCTTTGTCTTTTTCCACGTAGTTATGCACACTAATCACAGGTTTATCCACAGGTTTTTGGATATTGATTCCCTTTTTGTAAGGAATCCTCTATACAAACATACGTTTTCCACCGAGTTATCCACTTTATCCACATTTGTGTGGATAAAGTCTTTCAATCAATTAACAAACTTTTTCCTTAGTTTTCCACTAATCTTGTGGAAAACAAGTTTTTTCATCATTTATCTATATTTTCCTACGAAACTTTTTCATAAAAAAGTCAAATCGCTGTAGTAGACTTAACTTACAAAATAATACTATACTTAATATAACGTATAACACAGTAGAGGTGGAGTAAATATGATTAGAAAAGATATTACACCAAAAAAGTCTCCAAGTTTTTTTAGACGCTTTGGGACTAGCCTATTAGGCGGTGTTCTTGGTGCTGTCCTAACAATTGGAATTTTTTATGTAGCGAATGGTTCGCTGCTTGCACCAAATAACCAAAATGCTAGCGGCTCACCAAGTGCTGGTAATACAAAGGTCAGCAACATGAAGGTGGATGTAAATTCAGATATTACTGATGCGGCTAGTAAAGTACAAGATGCGGTTGTATCTGTCATCAACTTGCAAAAACAACAGTCACAAAGTGGTTTAGGCGGGTTCTCTGACTTTTTCGGAGGAAATGACAATCAGCAATCGCAGGATGATGATAGCGGCCAACTTGAAGAAACTTCAGAAGGTTCAGGTGTCATTTACAAGCTGGAAGGTAAAACAGCCTACATCGTAACCAACAATCACGTGGTGGAAAAACAGGATGGTTTAGAAGTCTTGTTGAAAGACGGTTCAAGAGTTAAAGCAACCTTGGTGGGAACCGATTCTTATACTGACTTGGCTGTCTTAAAAGTCGAATCAGACAAAGTGGCAGATATCAAACCAGCAACCTTTGGTGATTCTGACAATCTAAAAGTTGGTGAACCAGCCATCGCCTTAGGTTCTCCTTTAGGCTCTCAATATGCAAATTCCGTGACATCGGGAATTATTTCTTCCTTGAATCGTCAAGTCGTCAACCAAAATGATGAAGGTCAAACGGTGAATATCAACGCGATCCAAACAGATGCGGCGATCAATCCTGGGAACTCCGGTGGTCCATTAGTCAATATGGCTGGACAAGTAATCGGAATCAATTCAAGTAAAATTGTTCAAACGGAATCAAATGTTAGTGTGGAAGGAATCGGCTTCGCCATCCCAAGTAACGATGTCGTGAATGTTATCAACCAATTAGAAAAAGACGGCAAAGTGGTTCGCCCAGCTTTAGGTATCACAATGGTCAACCTGTCTGATCTATCAACGGAACAAGTCAGCGAAATTGTCAAAGTTCCTAGCTCTGTTACCCAAGGGGTCGTAATTAACAATGTTCAATCTTCTACACCAGCGGATCAAGCGGGCCTGAAGAAATACGACGTGATTACCAAAATCGATGACACAGACGTTTCAACTGGCGTCGAATTGCAATCTGAATTGTACAAACACAAAGTTGGCGATACCGTGAAAATCACTTATTATCGCAAGGATAAAAAAGAAACGGTTTCTGTTAAATTAAGTATTGATGCCAATTCTTTGAAATCGAACTCACAGCAACAAGGAAATAACTAAATAAAAAATCCGTTGAGAAATATTTCTCAACGGATTTTTTATTTCCCTACTTCAAACTTCTCACCAGTTTTAGCATCTTCAGCCAATACTAAAATGCCCTTCTTCTCAGGCGCATTTGGTAAATGCAATTCTCTGGCTGAACAGATCATGCCAAAGCTTTCTACGCCGCGTAAGCTGCCGGGCCAAATCATTTGTCCATCAGGCATCATCGCGCCAGGCTTTGCGACAACGACTTTTTGTCCAGCTTCGATATTAGGAGCACCGCAAACGATTTGCAACGTTTCTCCACCGTCAATTTCTGTTTCGGTAATATGCAAATGATCTGAATCTGGGTGATCGATACACGATTTTACATAGCCCACGACAAATTTTGGTGAAAAATCTGCCACCAAGCGTTCTTCAAAACCGGATTGCTTTAATTGTTCATTCAAGACTTCAATATCTTTTTCTGATAGCTCAACTTGTCCATTGCCATGAATGGTTAAGTAGTCTGAAACATTGAAAAAGTTCCAAGCGACAGTTTTCCCATCGGTTGTCTGAACACGGGCAACCGTGCCCTTTCGTTCGACAGAATTTTCCTTGTTTTCATCATTTTTGACGATGACCATTAAGGTATCGCCGACATTTTGTTTATTATACGCAAAAATCACGTTTTTACCTCCAGTCGTATTCCTCTCGTATCTTAACAAATCTGACAGGACTTTTGCATGAGATTTTTTTCATTTCTAGCTCAGCAAACGAACTTCATCAGCAAGAAGCAAACTTTAAAAAGCAATTTTAACGAGTTTGCCAATCCAACCCGATCCTCTTTTTTTCAAAATAAAAAGCTGGTCAAGCCAGCTTTTATTCGGCACTTGGATGAACGATCAACACGTCACATAAGGCTTCTTTAATCACATAGCTGGCAACACTGCCGGTCATGAAGCGTTCTACCGCATTCAAACCCGATTGTCCAACCATCACTAAATCAATGTCGTATTTCTCTGGCAAGGTTCTCGCCATCGCTTCTTTGGCTGATCCATAGGCGATAATGCCTTCGATCTTATTGTAGCCATATTCTTTGCCAAAGGCTTTGCATTCATTGATCAGATTTTTCGCATCGGCGGTTAATTGATCCATGATATTTTCATTTAAAGGCGAATAACTCATGAACGTATAGACTTGATGATCGATCACATTGGCCACATAAACGGTTCCGTGATTGCGTTTTGCTACAGCCAGCGCTTTTTTGAAGGCTTCCATGGCTTGATCGCTGCCGTCAATTCCGACTAAGATGTTTTGATATGATTGTGTAAACATAACAATCTCCTACCCTTCTACTCGTTGCAAAAAGCCAGCGATTTCGTCTTTTGTTTTGCGATTTTTATTAACTAATCGACCTAATTCTTCTCCGTCATTGATTACGACAAAACTAGGAATCCCAAAGATATTCCACTCGGCTGCCACATCAATATATTCGTCCCGATCGACTTGGATAAATTGAAACTGCGGAAATGCTGCTTCGATCTCTGGCATCTGCGGTTTGATGAAGTTGCAATCGCCGCACCAATCAGCAGTAAAGAAAAACACATTCTTGCCTTTTTCCGCATAACCAGCTAACTCTTCAATACTTTTAGGGATAATCATAGCGTCACGACCTTTTCATTTACTACCTCTGATTATACACTTTTCATTCTTTTTGAGAAAGAAGCGAACTCTCCCATTCCTATAATCATTCCCTTTTATCTAAAATAATGACGTATAATTTTCAAATTCGTTTGTAACAATGGTAAAATAAGGCGTACACACAAAACTATATTTGACTAGAAAATAGATGAACGACAAACAAGGAGGTCTATGCTATGGAGAAAACAAAAAGATTCGCGCAAGGCTTGGCTATCGGTTCAACGATCGGTTTAGCTGCAGGCATCGCAGCAAATCACTATTATCGAAAAAAACAAAAAATGTCCCCAGACAAGGTCCTGGATCAAATCAAAGCTGCTTTTCTGAAAGAAGGACCAATCGAAGGCTCTTGGATTTCCTTCGACACTGAGCACATGCAAAAATTCGCTATCACAATGGATATTCTTTCTGGCGGAATCACTCGGACAGAAGATGATCACTTGGTCGCTTATGAATTTAAAGCTGATGCTAAAACCGGTGCGGTATTAAGTATCGATCGTATCATTAATGACTAAAGCGTAGGTCGAAAAAATCGGCCTACGCTTTTACTGTCTGTATAAATAGTTTATTCCTTTTTTAGCTCATTGTCTTTGCCAAAGTCTCAACAAACCATTGTTCAAACTGCTTTGGATCAACCTTAGTCGCCACTTGCGCATTTGCTGGTAAATGCAAATAGTTCTCTAGGTCAATTAGTGATGCACCATAGCTCAATGATGGAGTTGTTTCAATCTCAACTCTAGTAGAAACAAGCTCAAACATCTTCGGCTTTAGAATCAAAGCGATTGCCAGCGCATCATACATATTTAGTCCTGATACCAAACTGCCGCTGCGATAGTTCGTAAATAATTGATGGATCATCTTACCGATTTCTCCGAAGTTGCGAATCTTATCTGTAGTTTCTGGCATGATTTTGGCTTGGTTCCCAACTTCTAATGGTGCTACTTGGATCGGTACGCCGCTGTTGAAAACGATCTTTGCCGCTTCCGGATCGGCGGCAAAATTAAATTCAGACAACACACCATAATTTCCTCGCCCTAAGCTACCGCCCATCACAACGATGCGATCGAGCTTCGGCAAATCTTGGGGATAAAGATGAATGAACAACGCGATATCGGTTAAGGGGCCGATCCCAACGAGAATCGTCTGCTCTTCTTGGCTCACGATCTCATGCATCGCTGCAACAGCGGTTTGGGATTCATCCGCAAAAATAGTAGCTTCAGGAAAATCATAGCCATCCATCCCCGACTCTCCATGAATCTCACTGGCATCGATTGCTTCTCTTAGCAACGAATGTGAACTTCCCAAAACAACTTCAGAGGATTTTTTCAATAGAGTTAATAATTTTTCCGTATTTGATTTTGTATGTTCTAAATTGACATTGCCAAAGGTTGGGCAAATCAGTTTTACCTCCAGCTCTTCACTAAAAAGGGCTAAGACAATCGCTACGGCATCATCGATTCCCGGATCGGTGCTTAAAATGATTGGTTTTCTCTTCATAGGGTACTCCTTTAAACGTTCTCAAAAAAGCATACAACAAGATCGGTATTTAAGCCAATCGCAGACAGCTAGCTCAGTTTGAAGGAAAGTCATTTTCCCAAAAACGGGAAAAATGACCTTATCTTCGTACGCATATCATCACGCTAAACAGTCTGTTTTTTGTATTAACGAAAACTATTAATTACAAGTTACTCTTTGCAAACTGCAAAAAGCGTGACTGACAAAAAGGCCTCGCAATTAAGAACTTGCGAGGCCCATTTCAATAATCAATTATTTAACCAAACGATAAATCGCATCTGCGTAGATCACAGCAGAGTTCAAAATGTCTTCAACAGACATATATTCGTTGGCTTGGTGCATTGTATCTTCAAAACCTGGGAATTGTGCGCCGTAAGCCACACCGCGTTCTAGTAAACGACCGAATGTGCCGCCGCCGATGACTTTTTCTTCCCCTTTGATGCCTGTATGTTCTTCGAAAGTATCTAGCAAAGTAGCAACCAAAGGATCATCCGCTGGTACATAGTGAGGCAGCATATGGTGTGCGCCTTCTGTTACTTTCACATCTGAACCGAATAATTCTTCTAATTTTGCTTTGATCTCATCGTTAGTTGTACCTTTAGGGTAACGGAAGTTCAACGTGATCCGGTTATCGTTTTCTTGACCATCTTTGAAGCTGAAGATTCCAGCGTTCATTGTCAATTCACCCATTTTTTCATTGTTGAAGTCAACGCCTAATTTTTTACCATAGACATCTTCATGGATGTATTTTGCACTGTTTTCGATGAAGGCCTTAGCACCTTTGTCGAAATCATAGTTATTTAAGAAGACTGCTAAGAAAGTACCAGCGTTGGTTCCTAATTGAGGGCTGGCACCATGAGCTGCTTTCCCGTCTAAATGTAAGGTAACGGTTGAACCAGCAACATCTGCTTTACCGCTAACCGGGTTGTTCTCTACATAGTCTGCAAATTCTTTGGCTAATTTTTCCGCAGCGTCTGCATCGGCAACTTTTACTTCTGCCACAGCATTGCCAGGAACCATGTTTTCACGCAAGCCTGCTTCGAAGCTTACTAAAACATAAGAAGTGCCGTTTGTTCCGTCAAAATGAGGGATCATGGTTACGTTCCCTTTTTCACCATTGATGATTGGGAAATACGCATCTGGTGAGAAGCCGAAATCAGGCTTTTCTTCATGTTCGAAATAGTAGTCCATATCTCCCCAGCCGCTTTCTTCGTCAGTACCGAAGACAAAACGGATTTTTTTAGAGATTGGTAAGCCTAATTCTTTGATGATTTTTACTGCATAATAAGCCGCAACTGATGGGCCTTTGTCATCGCTTGAGCCGCGAGCGTACAATTTGCCGTCGCGAATTTCTGGTTCGTAAGGATCTGAATCCCAACCGTCGCCAGCTGGTACCACATCTAAGTGACCGAAGATTCCTAAGGTTTCATCGCCGTCACCGTAATCAAAATGGCCGGCATAATTGTCGACGTTTTTTGTTGTGAAGCCATCGCGTTCTGCGATTTCAAGCATTTTTTCTAATGCTTCCACCGGTCCAGGTCCGAATGGTGCTTCTTTGGTTGCTTTGTCGTCTTCACGTTCACTCTTGATACGCAATAAAGTGAATAGATCCGCTAATAGATCGTCTTTACGTGCTTCGACTTCTTTCTTAAAATCGATTGTCATTGAAAGATTCCTCCTTATTCGATGCGAATGCCAAATATCCAACTAGATATCTCATCAACTGCTGGGCGAGCTCGTGGATAACGAGATTGCATACTATAAACAATACGAAATGTCGAGCCTACTCTAATGAAGATGTGAAAATTTGAGTTAAATTTTCTTATTGTCGTTGGCATACGATTCCACTAACGTATTAGAAATACGAAGTAGAACTCGCAACTGACATTCTTTAATTTAAACCACTTTAATGATAGCACTCTATTCAATAGAATAAAAATGAAAACTCTTTAATATTTGTTAGGAAAATTTCTCCTTTTTCCCTTATAATGATACCCATAGTGAATTTTATCTTGAACGGTTTATTCGCTACGATTTATAGGATGAAAGCAGGTGACTAGATGGTCCAATTAAATAAAGACATCTTACATAAAGTGATTACGAAAAGGCCCGAGAATTCTCATAAGGGAACCTTTGGACGAGTGGTATTGATTGGCGGCAATCACCAATATGGCGGTGCGATCATCATGAGCGCCGAAGCATGTATCAAAAGTGGCGCAGGACTCACTACTGTCGTCACTGCTGAAAAAAATCATACTGCACTTCATACTCGTTTACCAGAAGCAATGGTATTGGATTTCAATGAGACGAAGACGCTTTATCAAGTATTAGAAAAGGCCGATGTCATTTTGATTGGTCCTGGTTTAGGACTGGCAAAGGAAATGGCAATGCTGTTAAAAGAGGTTTTGACCAATCAACAGGCCGAGCAGTGGTTAGTGATTGACGGCTCAGCGATCACGCTGTTTAAGGACTACAAATTATCCCTAAAATTTCCTGAACAAACCATTTTTACCCCGCATTTAGCGGAATGGACACACCTAAGTGGTTTAAGCTTTATCCAGCAGACCGATGAAAATAACCGTGCAAAGCAAGCGCTCTTAGGCGCCAAGATCGTCCTAAAAAGTCATCGCACAACGATTTATGATGAGGCGGTCGCCTATTATCAAAATCCACTTGGTAATCCTGGGATGGCCACAGGCGGCATGGGGGACACTCTGGCTGGCATGATCACTGGTTTTCTCGCTCAGTTTGAAAAAAATACCGATACAATCGGTGCTGCTGTTTATCTTCATAGCTTGATCGGCGATGATCTGGCTGAAGAGAACTATGTAGTTTTACCTACAACCATCAGTGAGGCGCTTCCTCGCTATATGAAAAAATACGCCCTCGAAAGGAATTAATCATGGAAAAATATCCCGGCTATTCTCGCAAGCCTTTTTATTATGAAACCGATAAGATGGGCATCATCCACCACTCCAATTACATTCGCTGGTTTGAAGAAGCCCGCGTTGACGCTCTGAACTTTATGAATTGTCCCTTTGAAAAAATCGAAGCAGACGGTATTATGATCCCCGTCTTAGGAGTCAGCTGTGAATACAAGGAGATGGTTCGCTTTGGCGATGAAGTCCTGATTCAGCCTGTCGTTAAAAAATATACGGGCACCCGTTTGGATTTCGAATACCGTGTCTATAATGGTGAAAAATTAGTCACGACGGGAACGAGCCAACACTGCTTTATGTCCTATGAAACCAATCGTTTGGTGCAATTGCGAAAAACACATCCTGCGTTACACGAATTATTTTTAGACTATTACGAAACAACGAAAGAGGAATGCTAAAAAATAGCTGCCGACAATTGCCGGCAGCTATTTTCTCTCTGAGTATTTATACTGAAACGCTGTCTCCAGCAGTTTCTTCTGTGCTAGCCACTTCGTCATCGACCAATTTCTTATCGTAGGCACGAGCAAATGGTAAATAGATGACAAATGCTGCTACTGCACCGATAATCGCAACTAAAGCTGCTTTCCAGTCACCGCCAGTACTGATAAAGGCACCGACTCCGACTGGTGAAGGCCATGGCATATTAGCAATTACTGGACGAATCAATTCAAATTGGATCGCGAAGTAAGCAATTGATGCCGAAACCATTGGCGCCAAGAAGAATGGAATCGCCATGAATGGATTGTAGATCAATGGAATACCAAAGATCAACGGTTCATTGATATTGAAGAGACATGGAACGATTGAAGCCTTTCCTAATACCTTCAACTGTTCTGATTTAGCCATATAAACTAAGAAGAGACACAAGCCCAACGTCGCACCTGAACCTCCAATGGTTACGAAGGCATTTTGGAATTCACCAGCTAACGGAATATGCGCGCCATCAGCATTCAATGCCAAGTTTCCTAAAGTAATCGGAGCGATCAATGAAGAAATGATATTGGCACCATGAATACCTACGATCCACAACGCATGGATCAAGAAGTAGATGACCATAACACCGATCCAGCTACTGGTTAATTTGGTTACGAAACCAAACGGAATCGCGATCAATTGGAAAATATCTGTATTAAAGAAGACTAAAATGCCAATAATGATTAAAATAACAAAAGCAACCACAAATGCTGGAATCAATGCGGTAAAGGCTCTTGATACGCCTTCTGGAACTTGTTCTGGCATTTTGATGACCCAATTTCTCTTCACACATAAACGATAAAGCCGAACAGCAATCACTGCCATGATAATTCCAGTAAAGATCCCGACTGTTCCTAAACGAGAGACCCCATCACCGCCGATTGCCCAGCCGTTGATAATTCCTTCGTCAAGGTTCGTCAAACGAACGATGCTGCCTTTTTCCATCATTAATTGCGGAATTGACAAGAAGAAAGCGAAGATTGATAGTAACGCACCTGTAATCGGCGCCATGTTCAATTCTTCTTCTTCAGCAATAATTTTTGTATATTCATAGCCTAATCCAACACAGAAATATAATGCCAAAATACCCATCGTTGTACTATTTGCTAACATATAAAGACTTTCAAATTTAAAGAAGGTTGAATTGAAGATCCCTTCTAGAAACGGAAAGGTCATTGGTAAAATATTGAACACTAAAAACATGGAACCGACAATTGTAAATGGAATTGCGCCCATACCAGCACCCATGATTGCTCGCACAACTTTTAGTGAGGCAATTTTCCCCATAGGGCCCATCAGGTTTTTCTCTAAAAAAGCAAAGACTTTGTTATTTGATCCGTCCATTTTTTAATCACCCTTTATTTATTATTTAGTTTACTGAACTCTGTAATATATGAGGCGTGTCTATCTTTCTGACTATAAATGCTCTGAATGCGTTTTAAAATAATTCCTGACAACAACATACCGACTAATAAAATGCAACTGACAAATCCTTTGCTGGTTGCACTATTTGTGAAAAATGGAAAAACTTGTTCGAACCCAAAATTGGTTAAAACAGATACCAATAGAACAAGATTGATGATTCCTTGGGTCATTTGATACAAGCGATGCCATTTTAACTGATTGCGAACATCATCTGATGGATAGCCGTAAAGCCGCAAATGTTCTGCGATGGCAGGGACTGAAAGCACAATTAATCCCAGCGGCAGCAATGACCAAGCACTTCTGCTCATAGCCAAAGAAAGCAACCAATATAAATTAGTAAAGAAAAAACCAGCTAATAAGTATCTAAGTAGAAGGAAACGATTGTAGCGAAAATTCTTCAATGCCGTTTCTTTTTTTAATTGACTAACAGTTTCTTTATCCATCGTCTGTTCTCCTCTTTATTTCAAACTAATGACTATCATTTTTTACGATACTTTGCGATATAACGACAGCATCTCGATCGCAACTTCCCGTAAGGTCATAGTGGTCATCAGGTGATCCTGAGCGTGCACCATGATAATTTCCATTTCAATTTTTTCTCCGCTGGCATATTGCTGCAGGAGTTCGGTTTGCGCTTTATGCGCTTTGACTAGTGAATCATTTGCTTCGTTCAAATGTACCTCTGCTTCTTCATAGTTTCCTTCACGCATACTTTTGAAGCCTTCATGTACAAGTGTTCGGGCATCCCCACTACTCAAAATAATTTCAAATGCTGCTTCTTGTAATTTTTCTGAGTCCATTGTTTTCTCCTTCTACTCTCTTTTTTTAAATTGATCAATAAACGCTTTTATAAAGTTATCAAAAGTATCACTGAAGGCTAAGGCTTTCCTGAAGGTATCATCCTCCATAATCTCAACCAGCATTTGACTAACCTTGTCTATCTCAAACTTTCCAAATTTATCCGGTGATAATAAGAAAACTAACTGAATATTTTGATATTCCTTGTCCCAAGTAATCCCTTCAGGTGCTACCGCAACGGCCACATGCCCCTCTTTGGTCAAGGCTTCGATGGGATGCGGAACCGCCATAAATTCAGAAAATACGACGGAGCTGTAGGATTCACGCAGTTTTAATTGTTTTAAAAAGTTTTCTTGCAAGTCGGTTCCTTCAACAGCTTCAATTTTGCTGATTAATTCTTTTAAAACAGCATCTTTGGTTGAATGTTCTCCGACAAAATAGAATAAATCAGGTTTGAAACTTCGCTCAATTAATTCAACTTGTTCTTCAACCAATTCTTTTCGATCGCTTTCCTTTCGACCTGCAACGAAATGGCTACCCTTATTACTAGATATTTCATGATTGATTTTTTGAATGTCATCTTTTCCTAAGAAAACACTGACATTGACGATTGGTGCATTTAAGACAATATTTCCTAAATTAATCGAAGAAATGACTAAATCAATGTGACTTAAATCCTGTTCAGCGATTTCATAGTAACTAATGACCTTTTCAATCAAAATTCTCGAACCAAATTCGCGTTCCAGCCGATTTTTGATCATTTGCGAGCTGCCTAACCCGGTGGCACAGATGACCAATACATGAGTCTTCTGTTCATTGAAGTAGCGTTCCACCGCCGCTGTGATGTGGATCGCAAGATAGGCCCACTCCCCATCAGTCACTTGATATGATTTAAACACCGGCATTTTCGAAAAATAGTTGACCGTCAATTCAAACAAATCCGGGTATTGCGTCTTAATTTCCTCTAGCAGCGGATTTTCGATACTAGAGTTATTTTGCAGTCTAGTTAACAGCGGGATAAAATGGAGCATTAATCCATCAATCAAAATCGTATCGTGTTCTAAATCAAATGGTGTATCCTGATCAATGGCCTTCAATGTTTCAAGCAATTGTGCTCGGATTTGCTCTTCAGTTGCATCCGCTTTTTTGAAAATTGTTTTCGCCGTAATCTTGTTTTTTAAATGAAGAGCAATAAAATCCGCTTCTTCCGAAGAAAACGTAATCCCTACCGCATGCTCGATTCTGGCTAATATTTTCAAAGCGGTTTGATATTCAATCGAATCTTCATCAAAAGATATCGGCGCCTGAATATCCATAAAAAAGCCATTTTGGATTCGTTTGATCGCCAAACCAATATGAAGGACTAAATTATAAACGATGAAATCTGAAAGCTTTAACTGTGATTCTCGACATTCATCTAAAACAATAATGACAATTTCTTCAACACTGATCCCTTCCAATAAGTTCGCGTACATGGAAAAGGCAAATAAATTGTCATGCAACCGCTCCATAAAGAAATAGTTCATAATGAAGTGACGGATATTTTGCTCATTTCCGACAATAAAAATCCCTTTATTACTTTTGCTTTGAAGCTCGATTTGGTAAGGCGTGATTAGTTTTTTTATTTCTACTAAATCATTTGATATCGTTGAGCGAGATACAAACAGTTCATCGGCTATGGCATCCACATAGACAGCACTTTGTTCAAAAAATAAACGGTTCAAAATATAGTATTGTCGATCATTTGATTCTTGAATCGTTGTGATATCTTTAGAAGCCATTTGACTTTTGACCTCTTCAAGATAAAATTCGTCGAATCGCCTAGCATCCTCAATTTTCAACTGGTACCCGTTTCCTTGTTTTGCCTCAATTGTAGCAAGTGATTCTTGCTTTAATGCATCCTCAAGCAGATGAAGATATTTTCTAGCTGTTCGATTGGAAACATCAATTCCTGAAGCAATTTCTTGACTCGTCAAATACGTATGCTTATGGTCAAATAATAATTTTAGGATTTGTGTCTCGCGCTTGCTCAACATGGTTATCAGCCCTTACTAAATATTTTCAAGAATCACGTTAGACAATTTATCAATCCCCATTGGAATTGGTACATACGCTTGTGGCGGAATATTGACGATCGGTTTATTGTATTTCTTTGCGCTTTTTTCTAAGCTGTCAAAATACATTTTGGTTTGCGGACTAACTAGATACAAATCGTATTCATCCTTAGCGATGGTATTTGCTCCTTGGGATTGCGAAGTCGCGTCGACTTGAATCTCATTTCCTTTTCCTTGCAGACTCTCGGTTGTTTTTTTTGCAATAACGGATGAAGACATTCCTCCGGCACAGATAATCAAAGCTTTTTTCATCGTTTTTTCCTCCCTATTTTTAATAGATTTCTTATCCCCATACATTCATCTACTCTTATTTTAACGTAGGCATGAATGACAGCGGATTCGTTTTTTTATCCTAAATCCTCGCCATTTGAAGCAATGACTTGTTTGAACCAATCAAATGAATCCTTCTTGCTGCGTTCTAACGTACCATTTCCTTCGTTATCTCGATCAACATAGATAAACCCATAACGTTTTTTCATTTCGCCAGTATTGGCAGAGACTAAATCAATACATCCCCACGGGGTATAACCCATTAACTCCACGCCATCTTCCACTACAGCCTTCTTCATTTCTTTGATATGATCACGGAAATAATCGATCCGATACGTATCATGGACACTGCCGTCGGCTTCTTTTTCGTCGATTGCGCCAAAGCCGTTTTCGACAATGAAGAGCGGCACACGATAATGATCCGTAAACCAATTCAGTGAATAACGCAGACCTTCTGGATCAATTTGCCAGCCCCAGGCGGTGACGTTGAGGTATTCATTTCTGACAAAATCTTCCTGTTCGTGATAGTCAAAGTACACATTGTCTTCTTTATGCGTGATCGCAAAGGACATGTAATAACTAAAGCCAATATAATCGACTGTTCCTTTTTTCAATTCGGCTAAATCTTCTGAGGTGATATCTAAATCATACCCTTTTCTAGCGAAGTATGTCAGCATATACCCCGGATAAGCTCCATGAACATGAACATCCGTAAAATAGTACCGTTTTTCCATCGCCTTTTGGGCCATCAATACATCCGCCGGCTTACACGTTGCCGGATAGATGGGACACATAGCGATCATACATCCAATTTCAAAATCTGGATTGATTGCTTTGCCGATTTGAACCGCCTTTGCACTGGCAACGAGTTCATAGTGAGCCGCTTGATACATGATTTGCTCGCGATCATCGCCTTCCTTATAGGAAATTCCTGAATTCGTAAACGGGAAAAATTGATCATTGTAATTGGCTTGGTTGTTAATTTCGTTAAAGGTCATCCAATACTTGACTTTGTCCTTATAGCGCTTGAAGCAAACTTCAGCAAACCTAACAAAGAAATCAATCACCTTACGATTGGCAAATCCACCATATTCAGTAACTAGATGATACGGCAGTTCAAAATGCGAAAGTGTCACCACAGGCTCAATCCCATACTTCAAACATTCATCAAAGAGATCATCATAAAATTTTAACCCAGCTTCATTTGGAACATCCTCATCCCCCTTTGGAAAGATCCTTGTCCAAGCAATCGAGGTTCGGAAACATTTAAAACCCATTTCAGCAAAAAGTGCGATATCTTCTTTATACCGATGATAAAAATCAATGCCCTCATGGTTTGGGTAATACTCTCCTTCAAGGACACCCTCCGTGATTCTACGTGGAATACCAGGACCACCGACAGTCATCACATCCGCTACGCTGATGCCCTTGCCGCCTTCTTGCCAAGCTCCCTCAAGCTGATGCGCTGCTACTGCACCTCCCCACAAAAAATCTTTTGAAAATCCTGTCATAAATCAACCATCCTTTCTCTTTCTAACCCCATCATAAAAGATAGCGTTTCCATTTAGAACACAGACAATTACCATATCGTTGTGGTAATTTCTTGGCAACGGCTTTTCTTCTATACATAGAATAGAAAAAACACCTAAAGCAGAAAATCTGCCTTAGATGTTTTTTGTCGGAATAGTTTACAGTCCTGAGTCAAATCAGCCGTTTCTATTTATATTTTCTCTTCAAGTAAATGTAGAAAGGAATACCTAATGCTGTAATGGCAATCCCAACCATCGCTAATTGGAATTGGTTGATCAACGTCATTACTAAGATAAATACCCCACCAATAATCGCAACAATCGGAATGATTGGGTAAAGCGGTACTTTGTAAGGACGAACCAAATCTGGTTCAGTTTTTCTCAATTTGATTACCGCGATAAAAACTAATGTGTAGAAGATCCAGATAACGAAGACTAACATGTCTGTTAGCATATCGAATCCGCCCACCATCATCATAGCAATAGCGATGACTAATTCTAGAATCCCAGCGATATAAGGTACGTGATTTTTGTTTAATTTCACTAATTTATCTGAGAAAGGTAATTGCTTTTCAAGACCCATCGTATAAGGAAGACGCATCCCTGTCATCGTATAACCATTGATTGTTCCATATACTGAGATTAAGATCCCGATCGTTACTAACTTACCGCCCATGCCGCCGAAGATTTTTCCAGCAACGTCCATCGCCGCATTTTCGTTCCCAGCTAACGCAGACATATCAATCGTACGCAAGAAAGCAAATTGTACCAATAAGTAAACAGCCATGATTCCTAAGATCCCGCCTGCAATTGCTCGAGGAAGATCACGTGCTGGTTTTTTCAATTCTCCTGCGATGTTTCCAACGTGAATCCAGCCATCATAAGCAAACATTGTCGCTAACAATCCAGCACCTAAAGCTGGAGCAAAACCGCCAACTGCTGGACCGGCTTGAACTGGGAATAAGCTGACAGACACATCGCCTTGACGTATCAAACCGAAAATGACGATCAATGCTAAAGGCACTAACTTACAAACTAACGTGATTGATTGGAACATTCCGCCAGCTTTTGAGCCTAAGAAGTTGATCAACATGATTGAAGCTGCTGCCACGATTGCGATCGGAATGATCGTTGAATCGCTCATACCAAATAGATTTTTGAACTGAGTGGCAAAAATAATTGCTAAAGCCGCTACATTAGCTGGGAAGTAGATGACTACCTGTGCCCATCCAAGTAAGAAACTCCAAAATTCTCCATACGCACGTTCGATGTAACGAAGCATACCGCCTGTTTCCGGAATAGCTGCTGCTAATTCTGCACCCGTTAGTCCCGCACAGACACTGATCAGACCGCCTAGGAACCACGACAACATGTGCAGACTCGTTGATCCAGTTACTGCAGCAACACTGGCTGCTTTAAAGAATACCCCCGCCCCAATTACAGTACCCATTACTGTCGAAAGAGCTGGGAAGAACGTCATTGTTCGCTTTAGTTCACCAGATGGTTGTGAACCCACGAGTTCTTGTTGGTCGACTGCCATAATTTTTCCTCCTAATTTTTGAAGTGATCTTTGTTCACTTCTTAACTTGATCTTTAAAACAAACAGCTGAAGTTATTACATAAAAGAAATAGAACAAAAAATTGCGATATAACAGCTATTTAATAACTTCTCTTATTTGCTCGGACATTATTTTAACATGGAGAAAGAAAAAGGGAAACGTTATTTTAAACATTTCCTTTTTTCTTAGTTCCTCCTCATGTTCTATTAAGAAATCCCTGCCATTTTACGAATTAACTTTATCAAAAGAGACTTTTGTTTCGATGCCTTCTGCCTTAAATTTCTCTGATAATCTTTCTAACATTTCATCAGTCATTTTATCTAAATCAAAGCTTGGACTGAAGTCCCATTCTTTACGAGCATCACTGTCGTCGATTGAATTTGGCCAAGAATTAGCGATTCCTTGACGAACTGGATCAACGTCATACTTCAATTCAAAGTCTGGAATACGACGGCGAATCGATACCGCGATTTGTTCTGGTTCAAAGGACATTGCAGTGATATTAAATGAGTTGCGATGCTCTAAACGGCTGGCATCGGCGTTCATCAATTTCACGATTCCTTCGATCGCATCGTCCATATACATCATATCCATATAGGTTCCTTTGTCGATAAAGGAGGTGTAAGATTTGTTTTTTAATGCTTCGTAATAAATATCTACCGCGTAATCTGTGGTACCGCCGCCAGGCTCTACTTTATATGAGATCAAGCCAGGGAAACGAACGGAACGAGTATCCACACCGTATTTATCATGGTAGTAATTTTCTAATAATTCGCCCGCTACTTTGGTCACTCCGTACATGGTAGTTGGGTGCATCACTGTATCCTGCGGTGTATTGTCTGGCTCGCAATCTGGTCCATAAGCTGCAATTGATGATGGTGCGAAGAATTTTGTTTCTGGTCCGATTTCACGAGCTACTTCTAAGGCATTCATTAGACCGGTCATATTCAAGTTCCATGCAAAGGCTGGACGTTTTTCAGCTGTAGCAGAAAGCAATGCCGCTAAGTGAATGATCGTATCTACTTCATAACGTTTTGCTACATCTAAGAAGCTTTCGTAATCGGTTACATCTAATTCTTCAAATTGGCCGTTTTCTACGACTGGGCTGCCTTCAACCGTACGGATATCGGTTGAGATGACATTTTTTACTCCTAGATCGTTGCGTAATCTTTCTGTTAATTCTGAACCAATTTGTCCTAATGCGCCTGTGATCAATACTTTTTTCATGGATGTGACTTCCTCTCTATTTATGTTAAATTTGATTTTTTTATTGAACAGTTTCTTTGATGATGCCTAATTCTTTTCCGACTTTTTCGTAGACTTTGATTGCATTGTCTAACATTTCTTTGGTATGGCCTGCGTTTGGCATGTTACGTACACGACCGGTTCCTAGTGGTACAGTTGGGAATACGATTGGTTTCACGTAGACACCATTTTCTAACAGCTTCTTAGAAAATTCTTGCGCTAATTTTTCATCCCCGACGATAACTGGGGTAATTGGTGTTTCTGATTTACCAATGTCATAGCCGATGCGTTTTAATTCTGATTTGAAGTAATTGGCATTGTCCCAAAGTGTTTCCACATATTCAGGATGTTCTTCGATCAAGTCGATCGCTTTAATGGATGCGCCGGCTGCCCCTGGTGTTAAAGAGGTTGAGAATAGGAATGGACGCGCCTGTGATTTCAACCAAGTGATCAATTGTTTCGTTCCAGCAACATATCCGCCAACAACACCGATCCCTTTAGACAATGTGCCCATTTGGAAATCGATATGATCCTGCATGTCAAAATGTTTTACCGTTCCATGACCATGACCCATCACACCTGTTCCGTGAGCATCATCGACGTAAGTGATTACATTGTATTTTTCACAAATTTCTACGATTTCAGGAATCTTAGCGACATCGCCGTCCATTGAGAAGACGCCATCGGTGATGTACATAACTTTGTTGTATTCGCCGCTTTCGGTCGCTGCTTTGGCTTTCGCTTCTAAATCTTCCATATCTTGGTGGTTGACGCGGATGATTTTCGCACCCGATAACCGGCAGCCATCAATGATTGATGCGTGGTTTAATTCATCTGATAAAATCGCATCGCCTTTTTTCATGACTGCTGAAATGGCACCCATGTTGCAGTTAAAGCCAGATTGGAAAGCAATTGCGGCTTCTGTTCCTTTGAACTCAGCGATTTTTTCTTCTAATTTTTGGTGAATGTCTAAAGTTCCGTTGATTGTTCGAACCGCGCCGGCACCTGCACCATAATGTTTCGTTGCTTCTACATCCGCTTCGATTAATTCAGGGCGAGTAGCAAATCCTAAATAGTTGTTCGATGCTAAGTTGATCATCTTTTTATCATTAACTGTAATGATCGGACCATTGCTTCCTTCTAAAATATCGATCGTGTTGAACAATCCTTTTTCTTTTAGATCTTCCAAATTCGTTTCAAGAAATTGGTCAAGAACTTTTGAACTCATAACGATTCTCCTCCATACCTGTTTTTGCGCATAAAAGTTGTTATTTTTAAACCAGTAATTTTTAAACAACTCATATATTTGTTTGCGCTTTCCTTGTTTACATCCTTAGCATAGCGGCGATTGATAACGTTTACAACTTTAACACTCGACAATTTCTTGAATTATAATGAAAGTTAGAACTCTTCTAATTAATTTTATTTTATGATTGGATATTTAGTTTTTGGATCGTAATTCAAAAGAATTTCAATGAGCTAAAATCCCCGATATATAACGTATGTTCATTCACAAATAAATAAGATTTATCAAAAAATATTTTTAACAACCCTCTGATAATGCACGTTGCTTTGATAATAAATAAGTTTTTTTTATCACAATAAAAAATCGATTTTTCGATCAAAAACATGTTTGAGGTATTTTGACCTAACAAAACAGCCTCTAATCATTTACAAATAAAACCGAACCTCATTTTCATATAAAACTGTCATTTTGTGTTTTTAGACCAATTTGCATCAAAAAAGATAGGAATAAAAAAAGAAAGTACTCGTTTATAAAGAAAAAAATCGACTCTAAACAAACCAATGTCATTAACTTAAGGCACTTGATTTTTATAAAGAGGCACAAACTCGGAACAGTTCGAATTTGTGCCTCTTTTTTTGCTTTTTTCAAGTTATACTTAAAAGAGAGAAGTCCAGTAAAGGAGGGGTTAAAAATGATG